>JBCCYE010000059.1:0-14723 GCA_039190425.1 Pseudomonadota bacterium
CCGACCGAGGCCCGACCTGAATGCGCCCCATGGCGTCAATCGAGGCGATAGAGCCGCCGCCCGCGTATCTATAACGACCCCTGCACTGCCATGCCCTACGCCGAACTTCACTGCCTCAGCTGCTACAGCTTTCTGCGCAGCGCCTCCCACCCCCAGGAGCTGGTGGAGCGGGCGGCGGGGCTGGGCTATCGGGCACTGGCCATCACCGACGAGTGTTCTCTGGCCGGTGTGGTGAAGGCGCACGTTGCGGTCCGAGAGCTGGCGCTGGAATCGGATCTCAAGCTGATCATCGGCAGCGAGCTGCTGCTGGAGGAAGGCGTGCGACTGCTCGCTCTGGTGCCAAATCGCATCGCCTACAGCGAACTGTCCGGGCTTATCAGTATGGCGCGCCGGCGCAGTCCCAAGGGGGAGTATCGGGTCACGCTGCGGGATGTGATCTTTCATCTCAAGCGCTGCCTGCTCATCTGGCTCCCGCAGCGAGACAGCGAGGCCAACCGGGCTTACGGCCGACAGCTGGCCCGTTTGTGCAAGGGTCGCGTGTGGCTGGGCATCAGCCATCTGCTGGGCAACGACGAGGTGCAGCGCTACTGCGGTCTGCAGGAACTGGCTGAGACCCTGCAGCTACCCGCGGTTGCCTGCGGTGACGTGCGCATGCACATCGCCTCACGCAAGCCTCTGCACGACATCTTCACCGCCCTCTATCACAACACCAGCATCGATCAACTCGGCCGGCGCCGCCTGGGCAACAGCCAGCAGCATCTGCGCACCACACGCACCTTGCGCCGCCTCTATCCCGCCGCCCTGCTGGAAGAGACGCTGCGCATCGCCGATCGCTGCGAGTTCAGCCTCGAGGAGCTGCGCTATGAATACCCGGAGGAAGTCGTGCCCAAGGGCGATACCGCCAGCAGCTATCTGCGCCGGCTGGTCACCGAGGGCGCGGCGACGCGCTGGCCGCAGGGCGTATCCGCGGATGTTCAGGCGCGCATTGAAAAAGAGCTGACGCTGATCGAGGAACTGTCCTACGAGTACTATTTCCTCACCGTGTACGACATCGTGCGTTTTGCCCGCGAGCGCGGCATTCTCTGTCAGGGCCGCGGCTCGGCGGCCAACTCGGTGGTGTGCTACTGCCTGTTTGTCACCGAAGTGTCGCCGCAGCAGATCTCACTGCTGTTCGAACGCTTCATCTCCAAAGAGCGGGACGAGCCGCCGGATATCGACGTCGACTTCGAACACGAGCGCCGCGAGGAAGTCATTCAATACATCTACGCCAAATACACCCGCCGCCGTGCGGCGCTGGCGGCCACGGTCATCACCTACCGCTCGCGCAGTGCGGTGCGCGATGTCGGCAAGGCTCTGGGGCTGGACCCGGTGTTCATCGATGATCTCGCCAAATCACTGGCCTGGTGGGATCGCAGCAAAGATCTGGCCAAGCGCTTTGCCGAGCAGGGTGTCTCGGGCCACAGCGAGAAGGCGCAGCAGTTTTACGATCTGGTGCAGCAGATCCTCGGTTTTCCCCGCCACCTGTCCCAGCATGTGGGGGGCTTCGTCATTACCCGCAGCCCCATTTCCACCCTGGTACCGGTGGAAAACGCCAGCATGCAGGATCGCACGGTCATTCAGTGGGACAAGGAGGATATCGAAGCGCTGGGCCTGCTCAAGGTCGACATTCTCGCCCTGGGCATGCTGTCCGCTATTCGTAAAAGCCTGCAGATGGTGCACCGCTACTGTCCGGCGATTCGTACGGTCAGCGACATTCCCAAAGAGGACGCCGCCACCTACCGCATGCTGCAGCAGGCCGATACCGTCGGCGTGTTCCAGATCGAGTCGCGCGCCCAGATGTCCATGCTGCCGCGCCTGAAGCCCAGTTGCTTCTACGATCTGGTGATCGAAATCGCCATCGTTCGCCCCGGCCCCATCCAGGGCGACATGGTGCACCCCTACCTCAGGCGCAAGCAGGGCAAAGAGGCCATCACCTACCCCAGCGACGAGATCAAAGACGTGCTGGAGCGCACCCTGGGAGTACCGATCTTTCAGGAACAGGTGATCAAGCTGGCCATGGTGGCGGCGGGGTTTTCTGGTGGTGAAGCGGACCAGCTGCGCCGGGCCATCACCAACTGGGGCAAGAACAGCAAGCTGCTCACCTTTGAGCAGAAACTCACCCGCGGCATGATCGAACGCGGCTACAACGACGCCTTCGCGCGGCGCCTGTTCGAACAGATCAAAGGCTTTGGCGGGTACGGTTTTCCGGAATCCCATTCCGCCAGCTTCGCACTGCTCGCCTACATCTCCGCCTGGCTCAAGCGTCATCATCCAGCGGCGTTCTTCGCCGGCATTCTCAACAGCCTGCCCATGGGCTTTTACAGTGCCTCGCAGCTGATACAGGACGCCCGCCGCCACAATGTGGTGCTGCTGCCCATCGATGTGAACCACTCGACCTGGGATCACCAGTTGCTCGACGCCGGTGGCGCAGGGCAACCGCCCATGCGTCTGGGCCTGCGGCTGGTGCGCGGCCTGAGTCGCGAGGGTGCCCAGCGGCTGATTGAGGCGCGCGGCCACGGGCCGTTTCGCCAGGTCAGCCAGCTGCGCCGCCAGGCACGGCTGGACAAGCGCGATATGGAGGCACTGGCGGATGCGGACGCGCTGCAGTCCCTGAGTGGCCACCGCCATCAGTCCCAGTGGCAGATCATGGCGCTGGAGCAATCCAGGCCTCTGCTGCACGACGAGCTGCATCAGAGCGCTCGCCACTTCGACGACGGCGTACAGCTGCCGGCGCCCGGTATTGCCGAAGAAGTACTGTCGGACTACCGCGCTACCGGCCTCACGCTGCGCGCCCACCCCATGAGCCTGCTCCGGGACCGCGCCCCTTTCAATCGCTGCAAACGCCATGCGGATCTGGCGGCCCTGGGCAACAAGCGCTTTGTACGTATCGCCGGACTGGTCACCTGCCGCCAGCGCCCGGGCAGTGCGTCTGGTGTGCTGTTCCTCACCCTGGAAGACGAAACCGGCAGCAGCAACGTGGTGGTCTGGCAGCGCACCCAGCAGCAGTTTCGCCAGGCGCTGATGGGCGGGCAGCTGCTGCTGGTCAAAGGGGTCGTGGAGACCAAGGACTCGGTGATTCACATCATCGCCGGCGCCCTGTACGACCACACGCAGGCGCTGGAGACGCTGCGCATTCAATCGCACGATTTTCACTGACGGCGACGCGTGGCCTGCATCGCCTGTCCCTGCGACAACACTATTGCTCCACCAAGGTGGCCCCTAATCTTCACCGACTCGCGCAACAATACCGCGCATTGCGATGCCGACATTCTCAGCTAGGCTTACCCCCATACAACAACAAGGAGTTAGCCCGCATGCAAGGAATTACAAGCACACTGTGTATCACCGCTCTGCTCATTACGATCTGCGCACGAGCGCAACTGCCCGCCCCCGACGACATCAGTATTCTGTCCCCTCAGTACACCGGTACCGTCTATTCGCCTTACGCCGGGCGCGATTTCGCCACCAACGTGTACTGGGGCGATACGCACTTGCACACGGATATGTCCATGGACGCGGGCGCCTTCGGCAACCGCCTGCCCATCGACATTGCCTATCGTTTTGCTCGCGGCGAACAGGTGCAGAGCAACCACACGGGACCGGTGCGCCTGTCCAGGCCACTGGACTTTCTGGTGGTGGCGGATCATTCAGACAACATGGGTTTCTTCCCGGACCTGCTGGCGGGTTCCGAGCACATTCTGCGCGTGCCCCGCGGCAAGGACTGGTACGACCGCATTCAGCGCGGTGAGGGCGGCGAGGTGGCAATTGAACTGATCGGCCTGTTTTCCCAGGGCGAACTGGATCCAGAACTGCTCTATTCGCCCGACTCACAACCCTATAAAGATGCCTGGGCACGAACCGTGGAAGCGGCAGAGCGGTTTAACGAGCCGGGCCGCTTCACCGCCTTCATCGGCTACGAGTGGACTTCGCTGGTGCGCGGCAACAACCTGCACCGCGTCGTCATCTACCGCGACGGCGCCGATAAGGGTGGGCGCATTGTGCCGTTCACGGCTACGCCGCCCGCGGGCAGCACCACACCGCGCGACCTCTGGGTCTGGCTGGAAAACTATGAGCGAACCACCGGTGGAGAAGTGCTGGCCATTGCTCACAACGGCAACCTGTCCAACGGCATTATGTTTCCCATGGACGTGCAGAGCGACGGTGAACCGCTGGACCGCGCGTGGGCCGAGCAGCGCGCGCGCTGGGAGCCGGTGTACGAGGCCACCCAGATCAAGGGCGACGGAGAAACCCACCCGCTGCTGTCGCCGGAGGACGAGTTTGCCAACTACGAGACCTGGGACATTGGCAATCTCGATGTGTCCGCCGCCAAGGAGGATGCTATGCTGGCTGGAGAGTACGCGCGCGAAGCTCTCAAGCGCGGTCTGCAGCTGCAGCAAGAGTTTGGCACCAACCCCTACGCGTTCGGCATGATCGGCTCCACCGACAATCACGGCTCTCTGGCCGCAGTGCAGGAAGATAACTTTTACGGCAAGCACGCCGGTGCCGAACCCAACCCGGAACGTATGACACACCCTTTCATGAGCACCGACGACGGCACCATTATGGGCTGGCAGCAGGCCGCCTCGGGACTCGCGGCGGTATGGGCCAGAGAGAACACCCGCGACGCCATTTTCGAGGCCCTGCAGAACCGAGAAACCTACGCCACCACCGGCAGCCGCATGATGGTGCGTTTCTTCGGCGGCTGGAACTACACCGCCGCAGATCTCAACAACCGCCAGCCCGCCTTCGCCGCCTACGACAAGGGCGTACCCATGGGCGGCGAGCTGCCAGACAGCGGCAAGCGTGCCGCACCCAGCTTCATGGTGTACGCCATCAAGGATCCACAAGGCGCGAATCTCGATCGCATCCAGATCATCAAGGGCTGGCACGACGGCACCGCGCTGCAGGAAAACGTCTACGATGTGGTCTGGTCCGATGAACGCCAGCCCGACGCGTCAGGCAAGATACCACCGGTGGGCAACACCGTGAACGTGAGCAATGCCACTTGGACCAACACCATCGGCGCTGCGGAACTGGCCACCGTGTGGACGGACCCGGAATTCGACCCCGACAACGCGGCCTTCTACTACGCCCGCGTGCTGGAAATACCCACGCCGCGCTGGTCGACCTACGACGCCTTCCGATTCGGCGTGGACATCCCGGAGGGTGCGCCCACCAGCACACAAGAACGGGCCTATACCTCACCGATCTGGTACAACCCCAAGTAGATGAGCAAAACGGCAGCCACCCTGATCACCCTGTGGCTGTCTCTGGCCGGCTTGCCCGGTCAGGCCCAAGAGGCGAACCCGGAGCGCCAGGCGATGCTGGATGCCATTCGTGAGTCGGTACGCGATACCGCCCCCTACACTGGTCTGGAAACAATCAGCGATCCGGTCATGCGGGCCATGGGCAGCGTACCGCGGGAAGCGTTTGTGCTGCCCGACTATCGACACCTGGCCTACGACAATACGGCCCTGCCCATCGAGGCGGGCCAGACCATTTCACAACCGTTGATCGTTGCGCTGATGACGGAATTGCTGCAGGTGGATAAAGATGCGGTTGTGCTGGAGGTGGGCACTGGTTCCGGCTATCAGGCGGCGGTGCTGTCCGGGCTGGTCAGAGCGGTGTACACCATCGAAATTGTCGACCGCCTTGCGGACTCGGCCCGCCAGCGTCTGGCCGCGTTGGGCTACGACAATGTCACGGTGCGCGCGGGCGACGGCTACGACGGTTGGCCAGAGCACGCCCCCTTCGACGCGATCGTGGTGACCGCGGCGCCGGACGACATTCCCCCGCCGCTGCTCAAGCAGCTCAAACCCGGCGGTCGGCTGGTGATTCCCGTCGGGCCGCGCTACGAGGGCCAGGAGTTGCTGGTGGTGCGGGTAGACGATCAGGGCAACGTGCTCGAGCGGGCGGTGCTGCCGGTACGCTTTGTGCCTTTGACCGGCGATCACACGCCTTGACTCACCGATCCGCAACAGATGGGAGCAGTGTATGGATCAGACAGCGACCAACAAACACCTCGTGCGCGAGGCCTTTCGGCCCTGGGAAGCCGGCGACAGTGGACCCCTGTTTGCGCTGATTGCCGACGACGTCCTGTGGACGGTGATCGGCACCACCAGCGCGTCCGGCGTGTTTCACTCCAAGCAGTCTCTGATCGACGAGGCCTTTGGGCCACTGCTGGAGCGACTCGAACACGATCTGAAGACCACCTTCATTGACATCGCGGCGGAGGACGACAAGGTGTTTCTGCGCTTCGAAAGCCTCGGGCACGCCACCACGGGTGTCACCTACCACCAGGCCTACTGCTGGGCCATGGTGATGCGGGACGGGATCATCGTGGAGATCACCGCTTATCTGGACACGGATTTACTGCGCCGCGTGATGGAATAACGGGTTGCGGCGGCGCTAGGGATGGGTGACCAAACGCAGGGCGATCATAGCCGTGGTCACGGCCGCTGTGAAGCACTCAGTATCGCGCTGCCGCCACCCCATACGAGCTGAGCGACACCGTGTATCCACTACAGCGGCGAACGGCCCCGGTTGGCGGCGATGCGCATGCGCAATGCGTTGAGCTTGATGAAGCCCTCTGCGTCAGACTGATCGTACGCGCCGGCATCTTCCTCGAAGGTCGCAATGTGTTCATCGAACAAACTGTCCGCGGACTGGCGTCCGGCGACGATCACATTGCCCTTGTACAGCTTCAATCGCACCTTGCCATTCACTACCGACTGCGAATCGTCGATGGCCACCTGCAGCATCTTGCGCTCTGGTGACCACCAATAGCCGTTGTATATCAGTTTGGCATAACGCGGCATGAGTTCATCCTTGAGGTGGGCGACTTCTCTGTCCAGCGTCAGCGATTCGATCGCGCGATGTGCCTTCAGCATGATGGTGCCACCGGGGGTTTCGTAACAGCCACGGGACTTCATGCCAACATAGCGGTTCTCGACGATGTCGTCGCGACCGATGCCGTTGACGCCGCCTATCGTGTTCAGGGTCTCCAGTACGGTCGCGGGACTCATCGCCACGCCGTCCACGGCCACGATGTCCCCGCGCTCGAAATCCAGTTCGAGGTAAGTCGGCACGTCCGGCGCCGCCTCGGGGCTGACGCTCCAGCGCCACATGTCCTCTTCCGGCTCGGCCCACGGGTCTTCCAACAGATCGCCCTCGTAGGAGATGTGCAGCAGGTTGGCGTCCATGGAGTACGGCGATTTTTTCTTCGCGCTGGCAAAGTCCACCGGAATGTCGTGATCCTGGCAGTACTGCATCAGCGACTCGCGAGAGCCCAGATCCCATTCGCGCCAGGGCGCGATCACCTGGATGCCAGGCTTGAGCGCGTAGGCGCCGAGTTCGAACCGCACCTGGTCGTTGCCCTTACCTGTCGCACCGTGGGAAATGGCGTCCGCGCCGGTCTCGTTGGCGATCTCGATCAAACGCTTGGCAATCAGCGGCCGTGCGATCGACGTGCCGAGCAGATACTCTCCTTCGTACACGGTGTTGGCGCGAAACATGGGGAACACGAAATCGCGCACAAACTCTTCGCGCAGATCGTCGATGTAGATTTCGCGAACGCCCATGGCCTGTGCTTTGGCCCGCGCCGGCTCAACTTCTTCGCCCTGACCGATGTCGGCCGTGAAGGTGACCACCTCGCAGTCATAGGTCTCCTGCAACCAACGGGCAATCACCGAGGTGTCCAGGCCACCCGAGTAAGCCAGCACTACCTTGTTCACTTCCGCAGACATCGCACGCTCCAGGCGTAGGCTAAAAAGGGCGCACATTCTACTCATAAACGCCCAGCCAGACCACAGTTGGCGGGCGTACTTACCCACCTGGACGGCCGCGCAGGCGGCATTCCTCAAGGCTTTTGTGGTAGCATCGCGTCTTCAGCACCGAGCGTTAAGGCCCCCCGTGACGGAGCTCACAATCACGCGTCCCGACGATTGGCACGTCCACCTGCGGGACGGCGACGCATTGCCCGCGACCTGCGCGGACATGGCGCGCTATTTTGGCCGCGCCATTGTCATGCCCAATCTCACCCCCCCTGTGGCGAACGTAGATGACGCCCTCGCCTATCAGCAGCGCATCCTGGCTGCCATGCAAACCTTGCCGCGCAGCTTCACACCTCTGCTGACGCTGTACTTGACGGACCGCACCAGCGCCGACGACATTGAAAGAGCAGCGGCCAGCGAGCACGTGCACGCGGTGAAGCTCTACCCTGCCGGCGCCACCACCAATTCCGATGCCGGCGTGCAATCCTTGGACGCACTCAATCCCACGCTGGCCGCCATGGAGAAAGCCGACCTGCCACTGCTGGTGCACGGTGAGGTGACCGATGCCGAGATCGACATCTTCGATCGAGAACGGGTGTTCATCGAGCGCCATCTGGCGCCCATCGCGGATCGTTTTCCCGGTCTGCGCATCGTCTTTGAACACATCACTACCGCCGATGCGGTGGCGTTCGTCGAGAGTGCACGCCCCGGGGTCGCCGCCACCATCACCGCCCATCATCTGCACTTCAATCGCAACGACATGCTGGTGGGGGGAATACGACCCCACTACTACTGCTTGCCCATTTTAAAACGCAACACCCACCAGCTCGCCCTGCGCGCCGCCGCCACATCCGGTAACCCGCGTTTCTTTCTCGGCACGGATTCCGCGCCCCACGCCACGCACACCAAGGAGAGCGACTGTGGCTGCGCCGGCGTTTACACCGCACACGCGGCGTTGGAGCTGTACGCCGAAGTGTTTGAGCAGGAGGACGCGCTGGATAAGCTAGAGGCCTTTGCCAGCCATCACGGCCCCGACTTCTACCATCTGCCGCGCAACACGGACCGCGTTACCCTGCAGCGCATTGCCTGGCAGGTACCGGACACCCTGCCGCTGGCCGGCGACCACATGACGCCACTGCGTGCCGGCGAGGCCATGACCTGGCGGGTGATTGAACGCGATGAGTGACACCGTGACGCGGGCTGCCGAACAGGTGATGCGTGATCGCTTTCGGGGCTTTCTCCCGGTGGTGGTAGATGTTGAGACCGGCGGCTTCAACGCCAGCACCGACGCCGTGCTAGAACTGGCGGCAAGCATTGTACGCATGGACGAAGAGGGTCAATTGGTCATTCACCGCACGCACAATTATCACGTGTTGCCATTCGAGGGCGCCAACATCGAACAGTCGGCGCTGGACTTCACCGGCATCGACCCCTACCACCCGTTTCGCGAGGCGTTGCCAGAGAAAGAGGCTCTGGCCGAGATGTTTCGCGTGGTGCGCAAAGAGATACGCGATCAAAATTGCACCCGCGCGATTTTGGTCGGGCACAACGCGCACTTCGACGCGGGCTTTATCAACGCCGCCGTAGAGCGCTGCAACATTAAGCGCAACCCCTTCCACCCATTCACCTTCTTCGACACCGCCTCACTGTCCGGGCTCGCCTTTGGACAGACCGTGCTGGCACGCGCCTGCGCCGAAGCGGGCATCGCGTTCGACACCAGCGAAGCCCACTCGGCGGCCTACGATGCTGAGCGCACGGCGGAGCTGTTCTGTGAAATCGTCAATCGCTGGAAGGAGTCGGGCGGCTGGATGCCCAGCTTCGATCAATAGCCGAGGGTGCGACGGCCACCGGTCGCTCGGCCATGGCCATTGCGACCGGTGTGACGACTAGTCGTCGCCGCTGATTTGGCTCAGCACTTCGTCCAACTGCCCCAGCAGTTCAGCGGCGCTCTCGAAGCCCAGCAAATCGTACTTGAAGGGTTCGTCCAACGGCAGCAGCTGCACCAGCGTATAGGCCACCTGCCAGGCCTCGTTGTAATCCACCGGCAGGTTCATACGCTGCACGTGCGGGTGATCTTCCAGGCTGCGCAGTACATCCACGAGCGACAGCCACTGTTCCGGCAGTCGCTCTTGCGCGGGCGCCTCCTTGAGTGTGACGTCACCCACCACCAGACCGTTGGGCCGGCTGTCGACCGCATGCAGGTGAAAGCGCTGCACGCCTTCGATGGTGATTCCGAGCAGCCCGTCCGGCAGCTGATCCCAGTCGACTATTTTTGCCAGGGTACCGTAGTCGCCAAGCTCCGGTGACGCACTGCCCTTTTCCGCCACCTCCGCGCCACGGCGAATCCACACCACACCGAAACCACTGTCGTTGCGCATGCAGTCGCGCACCAGGTCCAGGTAGCGCTGCTCGAAAATGCGCAATGGCATACGCCCGTGCGGCAGCAGCACGCCCGACAGGGGAAACAGCGGCAGCTCGGTCACGCAGAGGCCTCCGGACCCAGCGCACGGAACAGAATGATCAGACGCGGCAACAGCAGCAGCGCCCCGATGACCGCCGCTGCCATCGCCAGCACGGTCAACAGTCCAAAGTAGATGCTCGGATTAAAGTTCGACAGCGTCAGAGTGGAGAACCCGACCACCACCGTGACCGTGGTGTAGTACAGCGCCCGACCGATACTGCCATGGCATCGGTACATGGTCGCCAGGTAGTTGTGGTCGGTGGGAAACTCGCGCCGAAAGCGGTGTACATAGTGTATACAGTTATCCACCCCGATGCCGAGCACGATGGCGGCAATGGTGATGGTCATAATATCCAGCGGAATACCCACCAACCCCATGGTGCCAAGCACCAGGCCGGCCGCCAGCATGTTCGGTGCCAGCGCAATCAGCGCCAGACGCAGAGAGCGAAACAGAATCAGAAACATCACCAGAATGGCCGCGAACACCGCGCCCAGGGTGAGAATCTGCGAGCGGTAGAGGCTTTGCAATACGTTGTTGTACAGCACCAACATACCGGTGAGCTGAACATTCTCCGGCGCCAGGCCCAGGTCCTCCGTCAGATGGCGCTGCACTTCCACCAGAAAATCGTTGCGTCGCAGGGATCGACTGGTTTCCATCACCCGTACTGACAATCGCACCTGCTCCTTATCTTCGGAGAAGTAGGGGTTGATCATCATGTCCTTGATGTCGTCGGACAGACTTTTTTGCACCAGCGCCAGTTCGACGCTGCCCACGTCCTCGCCCATCAGATCTTTCACCACCGCAAACACGGTCGACAGAGACAGTACCTTGCCGGTTTCGGGCAGCGAATCGATGTAGGTGTGTACCGCGTCCAGCTGACGCATGCCGGTCAGGCTGAACCAGAAGCTCGGTTCAAAACCGTCCTCGGGGCCGGCGAAATCGTCAATGCCGTCGTCGCCCCACTCGTCGTCACCCAGACCCTCATCGGCGAACTCGTCCTCGAGAAAGGGATCGTCTTCCTCCACGGGGGAGGCGTCCAGCAAGGATTCCAAGCCGGGCAGCGGCGCGTCGTCCGCCGGTGCATTAATGACAATGTCCAGCGGTATGGTGCCGCCCAAGCGCGCGTCCAGCAGTTCCATGCCCTGATAGATTTCCGTGGTCTCATGGAAGTAGTCGATGAAACGATTTTCGACCTCCAGTTTCGAGATGCCATAGACGGTGAGGATGAGCAGCGCAAGACTCGCGACCAGAATGGTGCCACCGAAGCGATCCGCCACGCGGGCAAAGTACAGGGTCAGCGGTGTGCTGCCCTCGTCCACCACGGTGCCCTCGTCCGTGCGCCAGACCAGCATCAGGCAAGGCACCAGCACAAAGGACAGGGTCAGGGCGACACCGATGCCAACCGTCATCATCCAGCCAAAGTCGATGACCGGCTGAATGCCCGAGACCACCAGTGACACAAACGCCACCACGGTGGTGATGGCCGTGTAGAAGCACGGCGTAATCATCAACCGCACTACGTTCAGCACCCGCTCGCGACGATCTCCACTCGGGTCCAGTGCATGCAGTTCCCGGTAGCGCACGATCAGGTGAATGCACAGCGCCAGCGAAATGATCAACAGCACGGCGACAAAATTCGACGAGATCACCGTCATGCGCCAGTCCAGCCAGCCCAGCAGACCGAGCATCACCACCACCGACGAGCTGCAGGTCAGCAGGGGAATCACCACCCAGCGCAGCTGACGGAAGATCACCGCCAACACCACCAGCATGATGCCGAGGATGGCAGATCCGAACAGCACCAGATCACTCTGCACAAAACTGACCATGTCGGCGGCGATCATGGGAACGCCACCCACGAACAGCTGCGCGTGGCTGCGGTAGCGGTCGGCAATCGCTCGCACCGATTCCACCAGCGCGCTCTGCCGCTCCAGCGTGACGGCGGTATGCGCTTTGAACTCCGCCTCTACGCCGGCCAGCTCGCGCACGCCCGGTGCGTCCAGCTCGCCCGCCGCGGCGAGCTTGCGCAGCGCCTCGCGGCGCTCCAGCAGATCGTTGTACTGTTCGTCCCGCTGCAGGTTAATCTGCACCGCGGTGAGCTGGCCGTCGCGACTGGCGAGCAGATCCGCGTAGATGGGGCTGGTGGTAAATTCTTCCAGCACCAGCGACCGATCCACGTCGGGGCTGTCCAGAGTCGGCAGCGGCTGCACCGAGGTGATGTCAGACAGACTGACGGGCGGGCTTTCCAGCAGCGGCACGTCCCACACGGTCACCACGGATGACACGCCGTCCAGCTGGCGCAGTTCCTGCGCCATCGCCCGCAGCGGATCGAGGGATTCCGGCGCCAGCAGATCACCCTCGGGGTTCCAGGTGATCAGGACAAACTCTTCGGAGCTGTACTCGCGGCTGGTTTCGCGAAAGATCTCCAACGCGGGATCGCCCTGCAGCAACAGACTGTCAGCGGACGCATCCAAAGTGATTTTGGGCAGCTGAGTAGCGAAGGCCGCGACGATCAGCGCCACCAGCGCAAGACTCAGCCAGGGCCGTTGCAGAATCAGTCGGTCGTAGCCGGCAATCAGCGCATCAAACATCGGCGGTAGTGCCCTCCAGTGCACGTAGCAGGATGTGATGAATACCGCCAAAGCTGCCGTTACTCATGATCACAACCTGATCATCCGGCGCGGCGGCGGCAGCCACCTCGGCCGCCATCGCCTCGAGATTCTGATGCACGCTGGCGGGCACCGGGCTGGACGCCACCACGTCCTGCAGGGACCAGTCCATATCGGAGGGTTGATACCAGTGCACCGCGTCCGCTTCGTGGGTGGAGGCCGCCAGTTGATCCCGATGATGGCCCAGGCGCATGGTATTGGAGCGCGGCTCAATCAGCGCGATCAGCCGGCCACTACCCGATCGGGCGCGCAGCCCTGCAAGGGTTGTGGCAATCGCTGTGGGGTGGTGCGCGAAGTCGTCGTACACCGTCACGCCGTTGATCTTACCCAGCAGCTCCAGGCGCCGTTTTACACCCTGAAACGCAGCCAGCCCCTCCGCAGCCAGCGCCGGTGGTACGCCAACATGGTGCGCCGCGGCCATGGCCGTCAATGCATTCTCCACGTTGTGGCGACCACAGTGGCGCCACCGCACCTCCACTGTGCCGTGCTCGCCGGCGTGCACCTTAAAATGACTGCCGTCCTCGGCGAGCAATTGGGCGCGCCAGTGCGCCGAGTTGGTCAGACCGACACTGACGGTCGGTGTCCAGCAACCCATCGCCAGCGTCTCATCAATCGCCGTGTCACCCTGACGATGCACCACCAGGCCCTCTCCGGGCACGCAGCGCAGCAGGTGGTGAAACTGGCGTTGAATGGCCGCCAGGTCCGCAAAGATATCCGCGTGGTCGTATTCGAGGTTGTTGATGGTCAGCGTCCGTGGCCGGTAGTGAACGAACTTGGAGCGCTTATCAAAAAACGCCGTGTCATACTCGTCCGCCTCCACCACAAAAAAATCGCTGTCGCCCAGGCGTGCAGAGATACCGAAGTCCGCTGGCACACCGCCAATGAGAAAACCCGGCGCCATACCCGCGTGTTCCAGCAGCCAGGCCAACAGGCTACTGGTCGTCGTCTTCCCATGAGTACCAGACACCGCCAGTACCCACTTGTTCCCCAGTACCTGCTCGGCGAGCCACTGGGGACCCGAGCGATAGGTCAGGGACGCGTTGAGCATGTGCTCGATGGCCTCGTTACCGCGACTCAGCGCATTACCGACCACCACGCAATCAGGCACTTCGACCAGGTGATCGGCGGAGAATCCCTGCATGAGTTCGATCCCCGCCGCTTCGAGCTGAGTGCTCATCGGAGGATACACGTTGGCGTCGGAGCCGGTGACGCGCCAGCCGAGGCTTCTGGCCAGCAGTGCGATGCCGCCCATAAAGGTACCGCAGATCCCCAGTATATGTATGTGTCCCTGCAACCGGCACTCCTTATTAGTAGGCCGCATGGTACCACGCAGGACGCGGACACCACAGGGAGGCGCAGGACTGTGCAGCCCGCAGATGCTGACGTATCATGTGCAGCCCACCCAGGCGCAACAGGAACGGACTGCCCACCATGCCGAAGAAAAACGCTTTTTACGCACAGTCGGGAGGCGTCACCGCCGTTATCAATGCCTCCGCTTGCGGGGTGATTGAAACCGCTCGCAAGCATCGTCAGCACATCGGCAAGGTGTACGCGGGGCGCAACGGCATCATCGGCGCGCTGCGAGAAGAGCTGATCGACACCAGCAAGGAAAGCACCACGGCCATCCGCGGGCTGCTCACCACGCCCTCCGGTGCCTTCGGCTCCTGTCGGCACAAGCTGAAAAGCCTGGAGGACAACCGCGCCGAGTACGAGCGCCTGATCGATGTGTTTCGCGCGCACAACATCGGCTACTTCTTTTACAACGGCGGCGGTGACTCCGC
>JBCCYE010000060.1:0-14042 GCA_039190425.1 Pseudomonadota bacterium
GGTTTGAAGAAAGCGCTTGGATTGCAGCACTCCCCTGAGGCTCGCGGCACCGGCTTGCACCGCAACCCATGGGAGTCTGATCGTGTCTAACCGTCCGTGTCTGACCGACCGTGTCTGACTGACCGTGTCTGACCGTCTGCCTGTAATCATTGCCCACAGAGGCGCCTGCGCCTACCTGCCGGAGCATACGCTGGCGGCAAAGGCACTGGCACACGGCATGGGCGCCGACTACCTGGAGCAAGATATCGTGCTGACGAGAGATGCAGTTCCGATCGTTCTGCATGATATCTACCTTGAATCCACCACGGACGTTGCCGACAAGTATCCGAAACGATCACGACCGGGCGGCCACTTCTACGCGATGGATTTTGATTTGGCAGAGGTCAAGACGCTTACTGTCCATGAGCGCCGACGCGGTAGCGCGCCTGTTTATCCACATCGCTTTCCGGCTGACATCGCGCTGTTTTCCATCCCCACTCTGGCCGAAGAGCTGTCTCTGGTAGCAGGCCTGAACACCAGCCGCCGAACAGAAACGGGCGTCTACATCGAGCTGAAATCCCCCAATCGCCATCGCCAGGCAGGGCTGGATATTGAGAGCGCTGTCCTGCAGGCGCTGGCTGATAGCCCTTTCGCGAATCGCCCGGATCAGGTCTTTCTTCAATGCTTCGATGACAAAACGCTACAGTCGCTGCACCATCAGCACAATACGCCGTATCCTCTGATCCAACTGATTGGTCACCACACCTGGCAAGAAGACACTGAGGCGGATTTCGACGCCCTCCGATCCCCCGATGGTCTCGCATCAATCGCCTCCTACGCTGCGGGAATCGGACCATGGCTACCCCACGTCTATCTCGGCAGGAACGAAACTGGCCAGCACCTACTGAGCAGTTTGGTCGAGGACGCAAGGCACCACGATCTCTTGGTTCATCCCTACACATTCCGATGTGACGAATTGCCCGATGGCATCAACTCTCCAATCGAACTCCTGGACATACTTTTCAATGAACTCGGAGTCGATGGGCTGTTCACCGACTTCACGGATGTGGTCCGAGACTACCTGCAGGGGCGCTAGCCGATGGTGTGCGTCGCCCGCTTAATGCCTACTTTGCACGCCCTGCGCACTGGTATCAGCAACCTGATCAAGGCATCATCGTTGCAACCGGCCGCGCGATGGCCAGGAGCGTCTTGCGCTTTTGCAGACGCGTGATGAAACGGACTTAGCAGTGACACCGAAAGTAATCCGACGCACAAAGGTTGTGGCGACCATCGGGCCAGCCAGCGAATCCCAAGACATGATTGCCAAGCTGATCAAGGCCGGCGTGAACGTTTTTCGGCTGAATTTCAGCCACGGTACAGCGGAACACCATGCGGTTGTATCGCGCCGCATCCGCAAGCAGGCAACCATCGCGGGGCATTACGTCGGGATATTGGTAGACCTGCAGGGGCCCAAGATTCGCATTGCCAGTTTCCGTGACGGCAGCGTAGAGCTGTCAGCAGGGGATCGATTTCGCCTCGACTTAAATCTCGGAGAGGAGGAAGGCGACATCCGCGGGGTCGGCCTCAACTACCGGGAGCTGTGCACGAGCGTAGGGCGTGGTGACACGCTGCTGCTGGACGACGGACGTATCCGCCTGCGCGTAGACGACGTTGAGTCCAGCGCGGTGGACTGCACTGTACTCATTGGCGGTGAGCTGTCTTCTCGGAAGGGTATCAATAGACTGGGAGGGGGCCTCGCCGCTCCGGCATTGACGACTAAAGACATGACGGACATCGATAGTCTGGTCGAAGTCAAACCCGATTTTGTGGCCGTATCGTTTGTGTCCAGCGCCGAGGACATCCGTCAGACGCGGGAGCTCCTGGCACAGCATGACCTTGAACCCTCAATCATCGCCAAGATCGAACGCGCCGAAGTCGTCGCGGACGAGGATACATTGCTCGCCATCTTGCGCGCGGCCCAGGGCGTTATGGTCGCTCGGGGTGATCTGGGAGTTGAAGTTGGCGACGCACAACTGATCGGTATCCAAAAAGATCTGATTTCCCTGGCACGGCGCAACGATCGGGTAGTGATTACCGCCACACAGATGATGGAAAGCATGATCAACAGCTCTCTGCCTACACGGGCCGAGGTTTTCGATGTCGCCAACGCAGTTCTGGACGGAACGGACGCAGTGATGCTGTCCGCTGAAACCGCCGTGGGTAGTTACCCTGTGGAGGTTGTGGCTGCTATGGCTGAAGCAGCAATGGGAGCGGAAGCTCATCCGGTGGCGCGCACCTCCAGGTATCGGTTACACACTGAGTTTGCAAATGCTCAGGAGGCCATCGCAATGTCCGCAATCTATGCTGCCAATCACTACCCTAACGTGAGGGGTATAGCCTGTCTTACCGAGTCGGGTATTACACCGCTGCTGATGTCTCGCCTGAGTTCCGGTCTGCCGATCTTCGCACTAAGCCGTTCCAGCGAGACGTTGCAAAAGCTCTGTCTATGTCGCGGCGTGGTGCCACTGTTCTTTGATGCATCCGCGTTCGACTACGACCACGTCGAGGCGAGCGCTATCGAGTTTTTGGTCGATGGGGGTTACCTGCGCAAGAACGATTCCATTCTACTCACCAAGGGCGCCGTTATGGGTTCGGCGGGCGCTACCAACATCATGAAAATCCTCCCGGTTACCTGAGCCCTATGTCGGCCACCGAGACAGGCAAGCGCATCGTCGCTGATATCGGGGGCACCAACACACGCCTGGCGCTGTTCGATCAGGAACGTGGTGAGCTTTCCCAGCGGTCTAGTTATCTCAACGCGGATTACGGCTGCCTTGAGGACATCGTTGACGAATGGCTACAGCAACTGGCTGGGGCTCCGCCCGCGGCTGCATGTTTTGCGATTGCTGCGCCTCCCTTTGACGACAACATCAGAATGACAAATCTCGACTGGCGCTTCTCCCGCAGCGAGCTGTCGACGAAGTTTGCCTTCCAGCCCCTCCTCTGCATCAACGATTTCGCTGCCAACGCCTACGCCCTGACCCACCTGGCCCCCGATGATCTACTTTCGCTGCAAACCGGAGAGTCCAGCGGCAGTACCCTCGCGGTCATCGGGCCCGGTACAGGTCTGGGTGGCGCCATCCTGCAGGCAGATGGGGGGGCGGTTCGCCCTTGTGAACCCGGCCACATTGGCTTGAGCGCGGGGACAGATCTGGAGCTGGAGATTCTCAAAGTGCTGCTCGCCCAGGGCGGCAAACTGCACGCGGAAACACTGCTCTCCGGACCCGGCATAGTCCGACTCTACCAAACGCTGGCGGCCATTCGAGGAGAGGAGGCCGGCGACCTGAGTCCAATAGAGATCTCCGCTATGGCGCAAGGTGGCGAGGATGAACTGAGCGTACAGGCGGTGACAACCTTCTGCGCCCTGCTGGGCTCTACCTGTGGAGATTTCGTGCTGGCCAGCGGCGCCTACGGCGGCCTCTTTCTGGCCGGCGATATCCTGTCAGGCATGGGCGGTTTTCTGGAGTCGAGCCCCTTTCTGGGGCGCTTTAGCCAAAAGGGAGATATGCGCCCCCACCTCAGCCAGGTGCCTGTTCACTTAATCACAAACACTGCGCCAGGCCTGCTTGGCGCGGGTTATGCGCCACTTTCACCATAGCCACATGAGGATAAGGTCTGCCTCTGCTGCCCATATGGGTCAATCGAAGGCAGTCATTGGCGCAAAATTGCCAAAAAACCGGTCAATACTGTCTGTAAAGCGGTAGTTATGATGCTAAACTTGTCTTGCTGAGTATTCTCAGCAGGTATTTATGCTCACGGTCGAAGTTCCAGCAAAGGTCATCGGTACGTCAACCATAAATAACGACTAAACAAAGAGACGCCGGCTCAAGGCGTCGCAAGCACTACAGGTAAGCAATATGTCTACAACAACCGGCACAGTTAAGTGGTTTAACGAAACCAAGGGTTTTGGTTTCATCGAACGCGAGGATGGTCCTGACGTGTTCGTCCACTTCAGCTCGATTCAAGCCGATGGCTTCAAAACCCTCGCAGACGGCCAAAAGGTGGAATTCACCGTCACCGATGGTCAGAAGGGCCCTCAAGCCGAGAACGTCGTACCCCTCTAAGGGCACCGATTAGCTCAAACACTCAACAACAAAAAAAGGGAGCTGCTGGCTCCCTTTTTTCTTTTCAGACCCCATCCAACGGCGGTCTGGCTCCTACACTCGCATCAGCCTTCGGCCAGCGCTTCCTGTCGAGCGATTTCAGAATTCATGTAGGTTATCCACTGCTCCGCATACTCCGTTGAGCGATCGTCTTCGGCGGCCTTCTTGAACGCGTCTCTGGCCTTGTCATACTGCTTGGTATTGAAATACGCCATACCCAATACCAGCTGGGCCGTGTCCGGCCTCTTGACGCCGCCTCGATTGAGACCTTTGTTCAGGGCAGTAATCGCCTTTTCGAACTCGTAACTGTCCAGATAGATGTTGCCCAGACGCGCGTACAACTCACCACGATCAGACTTGGCGGCCGCGCGCTCCATGGCTGGGACTGCTTTGTTCATTTCCTGTGCTTGGCGCCAGGAATTGCCGGCGATCTCCCAGTTCTTGGATTTGCCCTCTATGACTTCACCGTCAAGCCCCGTCTGCATGACTTTGGCGGCCTTATAGGGCACTTCCGCGTTCAGGTAGAGGTAGGCCATGGTGACCTGCTCCTGATCCTTGGTCAGCATGTCCTGCACGTAAGCGGTCTCCATCGCCGCCGCCTGCTGCCAATCCTTCCCCTGCTCGCCATACATGTGCGACAGCTGAACCCAGTATTGCTTCTTGGGATAGTAGGTCAGCAGCTTTTCCAGAGTATCGACCGTTTTGTTGACATCGTTTTTCTCAAAGTAAAGGAAACGCGCCAGGTTGTACCACTGCTCTTTGGGTATGTTCCCTTTCTCCACCGTCATATCGATGGCTTTCTCAACGTTGGAGAGGGCCTTGTTGTAGTCTTTAAGCTGATAATAGCCCTGTGCCAACAACACGTAGGCGTTGGCATTGGGCGTGTCGGTCATCTCAAACCACTCCAGCAAGGCATTGATACCCTGCTGCCACTGCTCCTGAACAAAGTACAGCTGCGCAATGGTGAAGCGGGTGTTCGTCTCCATCGCAATCGGAATGTCCGGCTGCGCTACCACATTGCGGTAGGCCTCTAGCGCCTTGGCGTAGTCTTCCCGGGAATAGTGGATAAAGGCGTACAAGTTATACACGTTGGCTTTTTCGTAGCTGTTCAGCGCTTTGCTCTCGCGTTCCTGCGCCAACATCTCATCGAGAATTTTTGCCGCGGTCGTTAGATCTTTAGCCTCGGCAGCAGCCTGGGCCTCCGCCAGTTTTTCGTAGACTTTGGCGCGCAGCGCCGGCGTTCGACGCGTCTCGCGAGTATCGGGCTTTTTCTCGTCATCCTGCGCGTAGGCTGCCGAGGAAACGTGCAGGCCCCGATCGCTCTGCCAACGCTCGACGGCCACCTGGGTCAATACCACGGGGGCAGCCAGCAGCAGCACACGGCTCCAGATCCTTAAGTGAGATAGTTTCATCGCAATCACCTCTCTACTTCACTTCAACACTTCACTTCAACTTCACTTCTCTGATTACTGTTCCAGCTCGTAGGTGAACTTGTTCTGCACGCCGGGCACTTCAATCGCCTGTCCGTCGACGACCCGCGGCTTGTATTTGAACTTGGTCGACGCCTTCACGGAGGCTCTTTCGAAAACGCCTGCAGGTTGACAGTCCACGGCCACCGGATCGCGAATGGCGCCCGACGTTGTCACCGTGTACTCGACGATACAGTACCCGGTGATTCCCCGGGTCTGGGCTCGGCGCGGGTAAATAGGTGCTACTTTGACGATCGGCAGGTATTCACCGTCGTTGGTCAGATTTCCCCCCGTGCCGATATTGACATCCACCTGCGCCTGGGGCGCTATGTTAACCACCTCCACATCCATATCCATATCGAGATCGGGCGTGTCCAGATCCGGAGGCGGTTGTTCTGGGTCTTCCACTTTTTCCGGCTTTTCGTCCACCCGAGTCTCGATCTCGGTCTCGGGCATGAAGATATCGGCGAGCCTGGTTCGCTCTTCGTCCTTGATTTCCGGGTCAGCGCTGGCAATCAAATACTGCATAATAAAAAACAGACCGCCCGCCACCGGAATCGCCAGCAGTGCCCCGAGGAGAAGTCTTGGCAAATTGCCGCTCATGATCGATCACTCGTCCTCTGTCGACAGGGAGACGTCGTAGACACCCGCCTCCCGGGCCGCATCCAACACGTCCGCAACCGTGCGGGTGTTGGACTCATTGTCCGCCTGGATCACGACACCGCCCTTCGGGTTTTCAGCCCGCAGACGTTCGATGTTCGCGCGCACCGCGCGCACGTCCACGCGACGTTTGTCCATCCAGATTTCGTTGTTGGCATTAACCGCAATGAGGATGTTGACGTTCTCCTTGGGCTCTGAAGTCGACGCCTCCGGGCGGTTCACTTCAATACCCGCCTCCTTAATAAAGGATGCGGTAACGATGAAAAAGATCAGCATGATAAAAACGACGTCCAACATGGGCGTCAGGTCGATCTGAGCTTCATCTTCTGCGGCAGCTGCCTGATTGTTTCTGCGCATTGCTTATGCTCTCTTAGTGATCCATTGTCAGGTTGTCTTCCAGGAACTGGCTCTCGCGCTGGGCAACCCGTGTAACGTAGGTGTTGGCAAACACGCCGGAGAGTGCGGCCACCATACCCGCCATGGTGGGGATTGTGGCCCTGGAAACACCGCCCGCCATTGATTTCGCATCGCCGCCACCGGTAACGGCCATGATGTTAAACACCTCAATCATTCCCGTGACGGTACCCAATAAGCCCAGCAACGGACACAAGGCGACCAGCGTCTTGATGACCGGCAGGTACTGGTTGAGCAGTAACCGTGACTCGGATATGAGCTTGAAGCGGATCTGTCGCGCATTCCAGGAGTCACGCTCATCGCGACCCTCCCAGGCGGCGATGGTGTTGGCGACATCATTCTTCCAACCCAGCTTGAAATACCACACCCGCTCAAAGATCAGCATCCACATAAAAAACAACAGGACGGCGATCAACCAAAGGACGTTGCCGCCCATGTCCATGAAGCGGCTGACAGCTTCGTAAGCGCTATCAAACCAATACATGCTAACGCCCCCGGCCGGACTCGGTGTGCTCTGCGATGATACCGGTCGTCTGTTCGTTCAGTACGTGAATGATGCGCTGTGCGCGTCCGTTCACCACCGTATGCAGCAGAACCGTGGGTATCGCCACCAACAGGCCAAGCACCGTGGTGACCAAAGCACCGGAGATGCCGCCCGCCATGGCTTTTGGATCGCCGGCACCAAAAATCGTGATGGCCTGGAAGGTAATGATCATACCTGTCACCGTTCCGAGCAGCCCCATCAGTGGCGCCACTGCGGCAATGATCTTCAACAGTGTTAGACCACTTTCCAGCCGCGGGGTTTCCTTGAGAATGCCTTCAGACAGTTTCAGCTCCAACGTCTCGGGGTCCATACTCGGATTGTCTTCGTGTATTTTCAGCACACGACCCAACGGGTTGTTGTCACTGGCTTTGCCCGTTTTAAGCTGTGCACTGACCTTGGCACCCACTCCGGTCAGGACGATCAGACGCCAGATCGCGAGCAGGAAGGCAAACGCACCGACCGCGGTAATGGCATAGCCGATGTATCCGCCCTGGTGCCAGCGCTCGATCAGAGTTGGGCTGTTGATAATAGCCGCCAGGAAAGACCCCCCGCTTGGACCGGTGGGGTCAATACCAAAGCGGTGTAAACCGCCCTGGCCTTCTGCGGCCGCCAACTCACGCGCCCAGCCCTGATAAGGGCCAGACGGTTGGCGCGCCAGCTCAGCCAGCTGCTCTTTTTCATGCTCGTACGTTAGGTATTTGCCCTCGTCAGAGACCACGTTGAACGTACCCACGCGCACGACACGAGATGTCACTTTGTCGCCATTGGGCTTGGAGACCTCGGAGTCGAAGGCGACGACCTTGCCGGACTCGACCATCTCCAGATTCATTTCATACCAGACCTGCTCGATCTCTTCGATGCTCGGCAGCTGCGTCGACTGGCTCATCTTCGCGATCAGCTCTTCCAGGAATACCTCGCGTCCCGGGTACTCCGCACTGGTGAGTGATGTCTCCAACGTAATCGCCAGGTCACCGGCGGACGACGTCAGGTGTCCGAACAGTTCGCTCAGGGTACCCAGCTTCTCATTGAGCTGCTGCTGCTTCTGAGACACCAGCAGTTCATTCTCCTCAAAGGTATTCTCCAGCTGGGCACTAAGCTCCTCCTGCCGGGTGCGCTCATCCTCGGCGCGCTGCAGCTCCGCCGCCTGATTCGCTTTGTCGCGTGCGAAGCGAGCCTCGCGCTCGCGGTTCTCAGCGGCCTCGGTCACTTGCCCGCGCTTGACGAATTCCAGTAATTCATCCAGCGAACGCGCCTCCTGGTCCTGAGCCAACAGGCCGCTGGAAGCAAGCGTCAAGGCACCACCCAGCGCAACCGGTGCAATTTTTCTAAACACGTTTTTCATTACTGGGCCTCCGGAGCCGCTACCGGCATGTTCAACAGGTCGATAGAGGCCTCTTTGCGCGCAATGCGCAGACCCTTCATGATGGCGTTACGATACTCACCCCGATCCAGAGCAACCCAGCTTCGCGTGGCCTGATCCCAGGCTCCCGACAACTCGGTATCGGTCGTCTGGTAGAGCAAAGCTACGCGGCCGACGCGGAAAAAATTGACATCACGCTCGACGCCGTCGATCTCCACGGCGCCCTTGTAGGCGTCAATCTTGCGACCGTACTCAATTTCGATCTTGTACGCTTCCAGTACCTGCCGGAACTTCTCGGCTACGGTGACATCAGAGCGATCCAGGTTGGAGCGCAGGAAAGCGATACGCTGCTGACGTTCCTCCATGTGAAAGGGCACATCCAGCTCGATGAACTTTTCCAACCCATCGATCATGCGGATCACCAATGGCGTCATTTGGCGCTGTATCACCGTTACCTGGTCGATGGACGCATCGATTTCTTCAATTCGCAACAGTTGGTTGTCAATCTGTCGCTGCAGACGAGCGTTGTAAACCTTCAGGCCATCGATCTGCTTAACAACGGTTTGATAGTCGGTGAGCAGGTCACGGGTCTCGTCCGCGAGCCGGTCGATCTTTGCCTGGGATTGGCGTGCGGCGTCATTTTTGGCTTTGCCGACCTGGAGTACGGAGTCCAGGCTGGCGGCCTGCACTGTCACCGTACCCAACAGGGCGCCGACAGATACCAGTGCAGTGACCAATACCTTTTTGAATCGATGCGTAATCATGGGAGTGTGGCTTCCTAATTAATCTAACGGAGTCTATGTGGGAGATAAAAAAGCAGAATCGGTAATAACTTATATAGGCGATAATTCGAGATGGGCAAACCGAGCATGCAAATTTAAACCATATGTGGGTCGCTTTTCAACGCGCCACGCGTTGCTGTTGCAAAGGCGCGGACCACTGTGTATTTCCGTTACACTTTTGCCGCTTTTTCAGCGCCAAGGTAACAGCTGTGCTCGCCTTTATCCGCTTGCTCGATCGTACACGACAAAGCTGTAATCTGGTCCATCCGTCGGCGTCGTGCGACGTTCCCGATGCAATTCTCGCCATTCGCCCCAGTTGACGTCTGGCAGAAACGTATCGCCGTCAAATTCAGCGTGTACCTCCGTCATGTAAAGACGCTGAACCCGATCGAGCGCCAACGCGTAGATTTGTGCTCCGCCGATCACGATCGCTTCTTCGGTGCCATCCACCAAGGCTATCGATTCTGCCAGTCGGACAGCTTCCTCGAGGCTGGCAACCACGCGCACGCCCTGAGCGCTGCAGTCGGCACCGCGGCTGATCACAATATTGCTGCGACCGGGCAGAGGCCGGCCAATGGACTCAAAGGTCTTTCGCCCCATCACGACCGGTTTGCCCATCGTCACCCGCTTGAAATACTGAAGGTCCTCTGGGATCCGCCACGGCAGGGCATTACCACGTCCGATCACACCGTTCTCGGAGGACGCCACAATTAGGGCTAAACGCATTTCAGCGGCCTACGTCAGACCGCCACAGGCGCGGCGATGTGCGCGTGCGGTCGATAATCCACCACTTCAAAATCCCCAAAACGATAGTCGTAAATAGAGGGCGGACGGCGCAATAGACGCAGCGTCGGTAGCGGTCTGGGTTTACGCTTCAGCTGCTCGCGAACCTGTTCGAGATGGTTGCTGTAGATATGTGAATCACCCGTGCAGATGACGATCTCTCCAGGCTCCAGATCACACTGCTGCGCCAGCATGTGCGTCAGCAGGGCGAGGCTGGCCGTGTTGTACGGTAGCCCAAGGAAAGAATCCGATGATCGAATCAGCAGTTGTGCCGAGAGTCGACCACCTGCAACGTAGAACTGGTACAGGAGATGGCAGGGTGGCAGCGCCATACGCCCAGCTCGAACGTTATCCTGGGGGCTGGCTTTTTCATCGGGCAGATACTCCACGTTCCAGCCGTGAAAGAGAATTCGCCGGCTATCCGGGTTGTTGCGCAGACAGTCGATGACGTAATCAATCTGGTTGATAGTGCCGCCGTCTTTCGTTGGCCAGGCTGTCCACTGTGCACCGTACAATGGACCGAGGTCGCCCTCTTCGGTCGCCCACTCGTCCCAAATCGTGACGCCATTTTCTCGCAGCCAGCGCGTATTGGTATCGCCCCTCAGGAACCAGATCAATTCATTCGCAATGCTCTTAAAATGCAGCTTCTTGGTAGTGAGCAAGGGGAAACCCTGCGCCAGGTCATGACGGAACTGGCGACCGAATACAGACACGGTGCCAGTCCCCGTGCGGTCGTCTTTGCGATGACCGTGATCGAGAATGTCTTGCAGTAGATCGAGGTACTGTTTCATTTTGTTCCTTTTTGCACAGCGACCTGAGGTGCCACGCCCCAGGCTCCGCGGTGGGAGCGTACCAGTAGGTAGATACCAAGGGCCATCATCGGCAGCGAGAGCATCTGGCCGCGTGTCATCCAACCCAGCGCCAGGTATTCGATGTGCGCATCCGGCTCGCGAAAAAACTCCAGCAAGAAACGGATGCAGCCATAGCTGAGCGAGAACACCCCGGACACCGCCCAGGGCGGCCTTGGTTTACGCGCGTACCAGAGCATAATCAGCAGCAGCAACACACCCTCCCCCGCAAACTGGTAGAGCTGGGAGGGATGCCTGGCCAGCTGCAATGGATCGGCGGGAAATATCATCCCCCAGGGCACATCGGTCGGTCGGCCCCACAACTCCTGACCGACGAAATTGGCGAGCCTACCGAGACCAAGTCCCACCGGAACCAGCGGTGCCACGAAGTCCATCAACGCGCCGTACTGAATGTTATGACGCCGGGAAAACAGGTACATGGCCAGCAGCACGCCAAGGAATCCACCGTGAAAGGACATGCCGCCCTCCCACACCCGCAACAGCCAGGCTGGATCGCTGAACACCTTGTCCAAACCGTAGAACAGCACGTACCCAAAGCGCCCACCGAGCACAACGCCCAAAGCACCGTAGAAAATCATATCGTCCACCTGTTCGCGACTCAGCGGCGACCAGGGTTGGCGTGTTCGGCGTACCGCCAGCCACCAGGCAAATGCCAGGGCCAGCAAGTAGGAAAGTCCATACCAGTGTATCTTGACCGGCCCGATGGCAACGGCGACCGGATCTATCTGAGGATAGGGCAGCATGGGTCCTGTTCAGTGGCGTATCAGTGGAATCCCCGGCTTGTTCACCGGTGGGTGTGATCGCAGTTCAGCATTCGTATTATCATCTACTGACCTGCGTTGCACAATTTTTTCACTGGGAATCACGTCCAAGATATGTGCCTACTGATTTTTGCTCACCGGACTTCCGACCGCCTGCCGCTGGTGGTGGCAGCGAACCGAGACGAATTTCATGCGCGACCAACGGCCGCCGCGCAATTCTGGCCAGAGGCCCCACTGCTTCTGGCAGGCAAGGATCTGCAGGCCGGGGGCACCTGGATGGGAATCACCAGGAGTGGTCGCTTCGCCGCCATTACCAACTTTCGGCGCAGCACAGATCCGGAGCAGGCAGCACGATCTCGCGGACATTTGACGACCGATTTTCTGCTCGGGAAGGATTCACCGGAGGACTACATGACCGCCATCGCGCCCTACGGAGAGGACTATGGTGGTTACAATCTCCTGCTCGGCGCAGGCGCCGAACTCTGGTATCACTGCAATGTCGGCCGTCAGCTGCCACAGTCCCTGGCGCCCGGGCTTTACGGCCTGGGTAACACGTTTCTGGACAACGCCTGGCCGAAGATAGAACTCGGCAAACAGCGGCTGTGCGACTTGCTGGCATCGGGCGACATGAATCACGCTGCACTGGCCACGGTGGTCGGCAATCGCGAACCAGCAAACCCCCACCAATTACAGGAGTTTGGCCTGACCGGACCGATGGACGCGTTTTTGTCCGCCCAGTTCATTCAGGGTGCGGAATACGGCACCCGCGCCACTACTTCGCTGTGGCTGCAAGCGGACGGACAGATTCACTGGCGAGAACAATCCTTTCAGCCTACAGGCGCAGCAAAGGGAGTGTCGGAGTTTCAATTCCAGCTTGAGCCAAGCACGCCCGTTCAATCCACAGGCGCGTGAATAAAGTTCGCCATGCCGTGATCTGTCAGGAAATGCTCCAGACGTGACACGATCCACTGGGCATGGTCCATCACCAGAACTTCTTCCAGCAAGGTTCCGGCTTCCTCGAGGGACACGTTGCGCAACGCCTGCTTGACCCTGGGCAAACTGGTCGCATTCATCGACAGTATGTCATAACCCATTGCCACCAGCAGTATCGCCGCGCCCGGGTCTCCAGCCAGCTCGCCGCAGATTCCCACCGGCACGCCCTCTTCCTTGCTGGCCTGGGCCACCAGTTTTAGCGCCGCGAGCACTGCTGGGTGGAGGGAGTGATAAAGATCCGCAACCCGTGCGTTGTTGCGGTCCACCGCCAGTAGGTACTGGGTGAGATCATTGCTGCCTACGGACAGGAAGTCCACTCTCTTGGCCAGCTCCCGCGCCTGATACACAGCAGCGGGCACTTCGACCATCACACCAATGGGTGGCAACCTGCCTTGCACACCCTCCTGCAGCAACTCCCGGTGGCTGCGTTCGATAAGCTCCAGTGCCTCACCCAGCTCACCCACATTACAGACCATCGGCAGCATGATCCGCAGGTTCCACAGGCCTTCGTTCGCTTTCAGCATGGCGCGAATTTGTGCCAGGAAGATCTCCGGATGATCCAGTGTCACACGAATGCCGCGCCAACCCAGGAATGGATTGTCTTCGTCGATGGGGAAGTAGGGCAGTGACTTATCACCACCCACGTCCAGGGTGCGCATGGTCACCGGCTTGGGTGCAAATGCTTCCAGCTGAGAGCGGTAAATCTGTCGCTGTTCCTCCTCGCTGGGAAACCGATCGCGCAGTAAAAAGGGCACTTCTGTGCGATACAAACCCACCCCTTCAGCCCCCTGCTCAAGGGAACGCGCGATGTCAGCTGCGAGTCCGGTATTAACCCACAGTGGCACCCTCTGGCCATCCGGGGTAATGCAGGGTTTGTCTCTGAGCGCCTCGAGATCCTTGGTTAGAGCCTTATCCTCATCAGCCACCTGCTGAAAGCGCTGCTTGATCTCGGGTAACGGGTTGAGGTGCACGGCGCCATTGTAGCCGTCAACGATGAGTTCACGATCCCGCAGCAGGGTATAGGGCAGATCCACCGCGCCCATGACCGTCGGTATACCCATGGCGCGAGCGAGAATGGCAACATGGGAATTGCCAGACCCGAGCACCGAAATCAAACCGGCCAGTTTCTCTCGCGGCACCTCTCCCAGGGAAGACGCAGTCAGTTCTTCACCCACCAGGATGGTCTGGTCGGGATAGTCCACTTCTTCCTGATCGGCCATTTGCAAGTAAGAAAGGACTCGGGTGCCCAGATCCTTGACGTCCAC
>JBCCYE010000061.1:0-13895 GCA_039190425.1 Pseudomonadota bacterium
CCGATGCGGACAACTACCTGCCTCTGCCGGCAGATTGTGCCGCCTGGTATACGATGATCCGATTCTATGAGCCAGAACAACCGTTGCTGGATGGCAGTTGGCCAACGCCACAGATTGTCCTGGTCGACTAGCTGCTTTGCAAAATGTGTAGCTGTTGTTGAGTGCACTACACTGGTGGTTGAACCGGTACCATAGTGGGACCGACCGTGTGGCAAATCGTCAAATGACTCGTGCGGCAACTCGCATGATAGCAAGGGTATCCCATTGAGCGTCTCAGAAGCACCCGATCTCTTTGAGCTGCAAGAGCGGATCAGAGTCGTCCAGTCGGTACACTTCAGGTCGATTCGTTATCCAACCGAAGATTTATGCTGTGCGCCAACAGGTGCTTGAACTTCAGGCCGAGCTCATTGATGACCCATTGCTGGAGTCCGCCAAGATGACAGGGTATGTCCTGAACAATGTTTATGTCATGCTGATTCACATCACACGTATGGCGGATGCCATGGGCCAGCGTCCGCTGCAAAGTGCAAAACCATTGGTTTTCGCGAGAGGGAATAATTGAGTATGGTCCTCAAACGTCTTTCCTTGATCACACCAAGGGCCTGGATGCTTGCCCTCACGGGACTGCTTTTGATCGCCATTGTCTACTACATCGTGGCGGATCGTTTGACCCCCTACACGACCGACGCCTATGTCCAGTCCTTTGTGGTCCAGGTAGCCCCGAGAATCGACGGCCAGGTGGTGGAAGTCCTGGTCGAGGAGGGGAGTGCTGTGGCAGTAGGTGATCCATTGTTTGTGCTGGATCCGAGGCCGTATGAGTATACGGTTGCAAGACTCACTGCGGCGCTGGCCACCGCTGAGGCGACGGTGCGCAGCCTGGAAGCGCAGCGGGCGTATTTCAATGCCGTGGTAACTCAGCGTGAGGCCGATGTGCAATACGCGCAGGAGACCTACGAACGAAACTTGAAGCTCAGGGAGGACAGTTTCGCAGCCGAACAGGCTCTGGATGAGTCCGTCGATGCACTGCGCACCAATGAAGCTCTGCTCACTCAAGCCCAGGCGGATGTTGTCAACATCGAGACCCAGTTGGAAGCCATGACCGGTGATGAACACAGCGCTATTGCCCAGGCTCGAGCAGAGCTGAATGCCGCCATTTTCGAGCTGGAGCAGACCACGGTGTTCTCTGCCGTTGATGGCGTGGTGGATAATCTGCAATTACGTGAGGGCACGTATCTTGAAGCAGGTGATTTCGTGCTGACGCTGATCGATACCAGCCGACAGTGGATAGTGGCAAACTTTCCTGAAAACGCTTTGTCCATCATCGAGCCGGGTCAGCCGGTCAAATTGAGTTTTTTCATGTACCCGGGTCAGATCTTCGAAGGTCGTGTAGGAGCGATTGGCCACGGCGTTTACCGTGGGCAGGGTCTTGCCGATGGGCTGCTGGCTGATGTCGATAACCCAACCGCTTGGATGACCTTGTCGCAGCGCTTCGAGGTAAGAATAGATCCGATGATCGAAGAATCGATGGCGCTGCGCGTTGGCGCAACGGCCAGGGTGTTGGTCATCACGGGGGATCATCCGATCATGAACGGACTGGGCCGCTTCTGGCACTGGCTGGGCGCCAAATTCGACTACGTTTATTAGGCATCAATCGCGCCTGAATCCCAACCCTGGCACTGAGGAAAGCTCTGGCCGCTGTGTTAGTGATGTGCCTAATTTACGCGATAGATAGAGTAGAAGCTGGCGGAGTCGCTTATACTCGTGCAGATGCAATCGGATAAGACCGCAATGAAACCCGCACTGGTATTGTCTGGTGGCGGTGCCCGGGGTGCCTATCAGGTTGGCGTGTTAAAGGCGATTGCCGATCTGCATGCTAAATCGGCGCACAATCCCTTTTCCATTATCAGCGGGACTTCAGCGGGTGCCGTCAACGGAGTCGCCCTGGCGGCATCTGCAAACAATTTTCGACTCGCGGTCAAAAAAGTGGAGAAGATCTGGGCCAATCTCCATGTCCATAAAGTCTACCGTGCGGGTGCCTGGGATCTCATCAAGTCCCACGGGCGTGTTGTGGGATCGTTGTTCAATCACAAACTGAGAACGTCCAAAGCACTCTCGCTGTTGGATAATCAGCCGCTGCGTGAGCTGCTGGATCAGTCCATCCAGTTCAAGAATATTCAGAAGCGCATCGAGGGTGGCTATCTCGATGCGGTGTGTGTGTCCGCCTCTGGATACAGTTCTGGAGAGAATGTCACCTTCTTTCAGGCGCGCAATGGGGTTGCATCCTGGCGAACCGGGCGACGCGTGGGTAGACCGGCCGTGTTGACCACCAGCCACATCCTCGGTTCCTCAGCCATTCCACTCATTATGCCAGCCGAGCAAATAGAGCAGGAATACTTCGGGGACGGTGCATTGCGCCAGCTTGCTCCGATCAGCCCGGCGCTGAGACTGGGTGCGGATCGCGTTCTGGTGATTGGGGTAAGCGGTAACGCATCGCGCTCGCAGCCAGAGACACCCTCCCAGCCTCCTTCGCTAGCGCGTATCGTCGGGCACGTCTTCAATAGCGCCTTCATCGACAGCCTGGAGCAGGATGTCAACGCACTGCTGCGAATTAACGACCTGCTTGGCTATGTCGAGAATGAAACCCCCCATGCGACGCCGGACGGTATGCGCAAGATCGATCTGCTGGTGATCTCACCCAGTATTGAGTTTGATGAGATCGCTGCCAACTACATAGACGAAATGCCCCGCGCCATGCGTGGCGCGCTCCGCCTCATCGGTGCTACGCGTGGAGGTGGCGGCGCCAGCCTGGCGAGCTACCTATTGTTCGAATCTGCGTTTTGCAAAGAGCTGATCGATTGTGGGTACCGGGATGCGATGGCTGAGCGAGAGAGCATTCTGGAGTTTTTCCTGCCCGAACTGGTGTCTCCACTTTCGCCCTATTGAACCGACGTTACGCGCCTTCGGATGGTGTCCGCTCTTTGCCATGTCCCTCAGGCTTGCGGGCGATGACGGCTTCGTCGTGCGGCGGAATGAAGCAGCTGCCTTGGAGATCTTCTCCGCGTTTTTTGTTTCGAACGCGCAAGCGTGACCTGCTGACAGGGCTGCGTACGCATCGATGGCGACCGACGCAGAAGCAACTTTGATCAGATCAGTGTGCCACCGAGGTTAAGCCCTGATGGATGCGCGGTTTGCAGCCTGCAGTTATCTCTGATTCAGGTGGAGGGTTCGATGCCGAATTCCGTCAATGTATCATCGACCATTTGGCATGCCCGTTCAGGGTCAGTCTGGACCTGCAAGGTGGCCTTGCCGATGCTGGCTGAAAACTCCTTGTGCAATGTTTGAATCTGCGGTGTCGATAACCCAGATGTATCGACACTGGCGTTGAACAGTTGGTAGGCGTCCGTGATACGACGGCTGGCCTGCGTGACATCACATCCGCCGCCCGCGTTGCCCTGCAAAGGCGCAAGGCTGGCGGCGTAAGCGTCCAGGTCGACGCCATATTGCTGTGCGATGGCGGCATAACTTGCGCAGGCCTTGGGGTAGTCGCCCTCCGCCAAAGTCCTGCCAACGCTGGTGGCATCTTGCGCCATCCTCGCAGCCTGTTGCTGTTGAGTTGGGTTGCCTCGTAGGCGCTCGCTAACAGCCTGAGAGAGTGCGCGCATCTGGGTTATGGCTTCCATCTGCGTACACGCAGCCGATTGCTCTGCCGTGACAGCCAGCATCACTGTGATCAGTTTAATTGCAACCCCTGGATGTTTGTTCAAATCTCGGATGCCTCGTGATTGAGATGTGGGGGACTGTGCCGCCTCGTGCTTATCTTTATGTCTTCCCTGATGGTGATGCGCTTACTTCCTTATCGATGTTCTCAAGGCTGAGATACACCGACACCCAGTGAGATTAGACCAAGCTCTGAGATTATCCAACACCATACTTTGCTTTTCATGCAAGAGTTCTATTAACTGTTGCCTACCGATTGGTGCCAACGGAAGACAGCAACGTGAAGATAGCCAGCCTGCAGGGGCGGTCGACATTGGTGTCGGGTACCGGTTTGATTGATATCGAATCTGCATCCGGCGGTGAGTTTCCGGTGCAGACGGATGCGTTGATTCCGGCACTCGACGAGCTTCAAGCGTGGTTAGAGGCCGATAAACCTGCTGCGACTGATCCGCGTATCGCGGCGGATTTCTTGGCTGAACCCTCGCTGCTGGATGCCCCGCTGACACGTCCCCGGCAAGTCTTTGCGCTCGGGCTCAACTACCGGTCGCATGCCAATGAAGTGGCCATGGATCTACCCAAATCGCCGATGATCTTCACCAAGTTCGTGTCTTCACTGGCCGGCCCTGGGGCAAACATTCGGCTACCGGGCAAAAGCGTGGATTGGGAGGTCGAGCTGGTGGCGGTGATTGGGCAGGGTGGCCGCGACATACCTGAGCATGAGTCACTGTCGCGTATTTGCGCTTACTGTGTCGGCCAAGATGTGACGGAGCGCAACTGTCAGTTTGAAAACTCGCCTGCGCAGTTCGGGATGGCAAAGAGCTTTGCAAACTTTTCTCCAATAGGCCCGTGGCTGACAACGGCTGATGAGCTTGGGGATCCGCAGGATCTGGCGATTGCCTGCCACCTGGATGGGGAAACGGTTCAGGAGGCACGGACATCCATGATGCTGTTTGATCTCAAGACCCAGGTTGCTTATCTATCATCTATCTGCGAGCTCTATCCAGGCGACATTATCTTTACCGGCACACCCGCAGGCATTGGCTTCTCTCGCAATCCGCAGCGCTTTATCCAGCCGGGAGAAACGTTGACTTCGCACATTGAACAGCTGGGTACGCTGCGCAATACCTTCACTTAATTAGCTACTGCATTTCCTGGCGACGCATGGGCATCGCGTCAATCAGACTAAAGAGATCCAAGGTCTCCAGGGTACTGGCGCGTGCTTTCACGCCGCCGTCCTTGCCGATCAGTAGCACTCCATCTGATCGACTGGGATAAAAGCGGTGAATATTCACGATCAAATCATCGGCCAGTGGGCCCGGGTAGTTGGAGACCAGCGCGTCTTCATCGATGAGTAGCCAGATTACGTCCCGCTCATCGAGCTCGGGCGATGAATCCAGCAGGCTTTGCTGGTAAGCTTCGACCACGCCGTCTCCCTGGACTACAATAATTCGGTATCGCCATTGCATTTCCGCAAGATCGGAAAGCGGTGGAGGCGGTTCTGCCGATACAAAAGCGCTGGCCACGAACAACAGCACGACCAAATTGTAATTCATGATGGCGGGTCTCTTAGTATGGCCGTCCAGCTTAGCCTGTCCGTGTAGCTTCTGCACGGACTCCTTGCCGGTCTCAACGCCGCTGCGCGGTAAATGAGCGGGTGTTTATTCAGAGGACGCTGAGGGCTTCGACCAATGATGCAGGACAAAGGCACTCAAACAAGCCAGTAGTGTCACCCCGGTATAAAGAACGAAAAGGGGTGCAATGTGTTGCGCAGAGAACAGCAGAGACGCCCAGGCGGAAACCGCCACCGCGCAGCCGCTTTGCACAAACTTCATGACTGATGCAGCAGTGCCGAACGCGGTAGCGACCTGGCCCATGGTGGCAGCCTTACCGGCAGGGATCACCATTCCCGTCCCTCCCAGCAGAAAACACAGTGCGATGATGCCGGGCCCTGCGTCCTGGTGTCCGAAGACGGCGAGCAGCAGCAGCGATCCGGCGCCCACCAAAGCGATGAACGTACCCAACCTTAGTGCGGCAGTCGGTGTCATTATGCCGCTGCGGCCGCGGAAGACAATCGCGCCAAAGAGGTAGACTACCGTTGTCAGAAAGAACGCGATTGGAAACAGTTGGTCAGAGACTCCGAAATACTGCTTAAGCAGGTAGGGGCCCACTGCGAGGTAGGAGATAAGAATGCCGAAGGGCAGGCTGAAAGAGAGCAGGGCTGCGAAGTAGCGTCCATTGCGGAACAGGCTCGCGCCGCGGACGCTTGTTTTTCCGCGGACGCTGGAGCGCGCTTTTGGCGAATAGCGACTGCACAGCGCGAAACCCGACAGGCTGATGAGACTGGTCAGTGCCATGAGCATAAAGGCCACTTGCCAGGCACCTTGTGACAGGGCCACCACCACGGCTGTTAGCCCAGGGCCGATGGCGGGTCCCGCGGCCATCACCACGCCAACGTTTGCGACCATGATCACGTAGTCCTCGCCCTGATAGCGGTCTTTGAGAATGGCGTTACCGACACTGGTAAAGGTGGCCGCCAGAAAGCCCATGGCGATGTAGTTGGCTATCAGCGCCTTGCCGTCGGGCATCACAATCGCTGAAAGAGTAAGGGCGCTGTACAGGCCTAGATTCACAATCACAACGCTGGATCGATTGATGCGATCAGATAGCGGTCCCCACACCAACTGGCCCATCATGTAGCCTGTGAACCCATAGGAAACCATGAGGCGCGCCGATTCGCCACTCAGGCTGAAGCTGTCCGCGATGGACGGTATGACTGGGCTCAACACGCTGAAGTTAAACTGCGTGATCAAAAAGATTGAACAGAGGAAGATGCCCGCCCATAGGCCCGGGCTGGTGTTGTTATCTCCAGGTTTGGCGTCAGTCACGAGTTGTTATCCTTGTCTCGCCCGTAGGATCGGCGGCGGCCATGAGTCGGCGAGGGATGGCAATTCCGTTCTTATCAGACATCAATGCAATGACAGCATCAATGGAGTCTGTCCGTTGAGCTGATGTCCGGCCACGTCGGCAACGTTATAGCAGTAAGTGTCGAAAGTCGTACAAGCTTTTACATCCACTTGTTCCAGCGGATGGCAAACAGAGATGCGGCCGCGACAATCAACAGAAACACGCAAACCCGCCAAAAGGCCTGCGGGTCGTGAGCATCTGGAACGCCGGCCACGTTGATGCCCAACAAACCGGTCACAAACGTCAGTGGGAGAAACACAGTGGCCACCAGTGCGAGCTTATGCATTGATCGGCCGAGTTTCTCTTCGTCTCGATTGCGCAAATAGTTGAGCAGGAGGGTGACACGGTGGTGAATGGTCTCAATGTTGGCGATCAGGCGCCCGATGTACTCTGCTTCCCGCCGCAGGTATTTGATGTCCGCTACGCCAGGTAGTTCATGCGGATTGAGTGACAGAAAGGTCAACTCAGCACCAAGCGGTGAAAGGTACCGACGGAACGCAAGCGCCTTGCGGCCCGCCATCACCACATCGTCGTCTCCATCGAAATCTCTGTCCTCCATCGCGCGATCCTCCAGATCATCAATGTAATCGGATAGGGCAGTCAACTCAGTCTCCAGCGGTTTTACCAGGGCGGTCACCAGCTGCGGAAGCAGGCGGAAGGCGCTAGTAGGAAAATTCTTGCCGATGGTCTTGTCAAAGACGTCCTCAACCACATCGGTGACGCCGAAGCAAACCGTGATGAGGCGGTCAGCCTCCACCAGGATATTGAAGCCAACCAGGGTGTCGCCCTGTTCTGTGTCGCTCCTTACCATGCGCAGAATGACACCCGACTCCGGGTGCAATCGGTCACTGTGTTGAGAAGCCGTCAGTACCAGTGTGTTTACCGGTTCGGGCAGGCCGAATTCAGACGTGAGCCATGCTTTGTCTGCCTTGGCGTTGCCGTCGATCACGATCCACTCGACATGCTCAGAATGATCGCTGTCAGACGTCGCGGAACTGAAGGTGTGCCGTTTCATGGGTGCAGCCTGTTTGGTGTCGATTGTTCAAAGACCCTGCCTGCTCCTACGCGTACCAGTACACCAGGGCATTTAGTTTAAAGGGGTACGGCTATTTTCAAGTTGCCGCCGTAGATCTCGGTATCACTGGAAAACTGTCCGGCGGCGTTGAGCGATATGACAATGTTGCTGCCCAGGAACATGTCGACGCCCAATTCGGCGTCGAAGTAGGTCTTGTCGAGTTGAGTACGCGTAGTGAGGACAATGCTGCTGGCGTCGACGCTAGTCTCAACCTGAGGGTCCGCGTCGGAAAAGAAACGCGTTGCACCCACTTTTAAGCGCGGTCTGAGAATTCTTTCATTCCCAAGCGCGATGTCCCCGCCGATCTCGAGGGCCGGTTGAGCGTAGATAAAGGTCTTCGATTTTCCATCCAGATTTAGGCCGGAGCTGGCCGCACTTGCCTCCGAGAGGTCGGCAGCCGACTGAAAATCGATCCCCCAGTCCAGGTGAGGACTCAGATACCAGCCGTCAAACTCGCGAAGATGCTCCATCCGAAACTGGCTGGAAACCATCCACAGTTCTTGATCGCCGTCGATCCGGGAGCCGCCTTGAACGGTTCGTTGTGTATCAAAGTCGGCATACCCCACTGACAGTGATAGAGAGAGCACCACCGGTAAGTGTTGTCGCTTAATAACGCCGCCCAGCTGCAGCTGATATCCATCGCTTTTGCCTGCATCGCCCTGTTGAGTGAGTTCTTTATCCTCATAGCTGAGGGCGCCACCGATCATCCAGTGGTCATTCAAGCCTCGCTGAGCACCACCGGACAGCTGCCAGCTGTCGTCTTCGAAACCAATATTGGAGCTATTGCCATCCCGATCGAGTCTACGCACCTCGGCGTCCAGCCAGCCGCATTCACCCTGAGCTACAAAGCGGTAGGTGCCATCGCGCTGGGCGCAACTCAACAGACCATCGCCGAAGTTCATGGTCGAGTAGAGTGAAGACAGCTGGTTGTCTGTATACACTTCTGGCGAGTTGTCGCCGGTGCCGGAATGTGCGGTTGGACTCGCTAAGACCAGGTAAGTCGCGAAGGAAAGGCAGGATCTGATAGCGAGTTTGCTTGACTTCATAGGCTCTAGTCCGTCGGCTGATCTCGAGAGAGCGTAATATTGGCGGGGGGGCAATTTCAAGCCTGCGGTCGATGTGGAGTTGGTCGGCGGGCCCGGTGAGCGGCGCCGAGACTTGCTCTCACCACGAGAGGGGATGGGTCTTGCTGGCATCGCTCAGGTTGATACTGCTCAGAGGTATGCAATCAAATTTTTCTCTCAGGGCAGTACGCTGGATGCGTCAATCTCCAGCGCGGAAGCGAAGAGTCGTTCGGCCATCGCGTCGACTAGGCGACCGATTCTCCCAGGTTCGCTTTGTGCAGCGGACACCAGCCTGATGGGTACGGCAAGGTTGGCGATGGCGGCCAGCCGGAAGTCCTGCAGTGCCTGCTCGTAGGCGTAGTTGCGCACTCCGTGATCCAACAGTGCGTCGTGCCAGCAGCCCACGGCTTCCAGGTGGTGATTCCTGCGTTCCATTTCCGGTTCACTGCCGCCCACCAGCCTGGCAATATCCAGCGCTCCCATGGCGAGTGTCGACAGCTGCCAGTCGATCACTACCGTCTGTTCATCGCTTCCGGGTTCGCCGTAGAGCAAATTGTCGGCGCGAAAGTCGCCGTGGCATAGCGTGTGCGTACGTTCAGCCATAATGCTCTTCATGGTATCGATGTTGTGTGCCAACCACTCCGCCAGCGCGATAGCCTCCGGACCCAGGCGCAGGCTGTACACCTCTTTGAACAGAGGCCAGTTCTTTTCCACGTTGAACCACAGCCGATCATCGTCCCTGAGCATCCAGCTGACGGCGGGCTCTTCCTCACGGCCCCAGAATCGCGCGTGTAACTTGGCAATTTCCTGAACTGCTTGCAACACACGATCGTTCGGCAGTCCAATGATCTGGTCGTGTTGATGTAGGTGAGTGAGGTCCTCGAGGACCAGCACACCGCCCCGCTCACTGACGTTGCCGTAGTAGTAGCGCGGTACCCGCATGGGCAATGCGGGGGCTACCTCTGTGTAAAAGCGAATTTCCCGGCTGAATGCATGGGCCTCCTCCGCGCTGGTGCGGAAGACTCCCTTGGCGGGTTCGATTTTGACGATGACGGATTCCGGTGCGCTGGAATGCGACGTGGCGTACGTCAAGGTCGCACGACTCACGGTGCTGAGCAGGCCGACGTCGTCGCCAACGGGGGCGTGTTCTATTGAGATGACGGTTGGAGTTTCGGGCCGCTGACTGCTCAGCGCCGCGGCCATCCATTCCTCAGTGACATCCGCGAGCGCTATGGGAACCTCGTGCTTCACAGCTGGGCGGACTCCCCGCTTAGCTGCCACGCAGCTTAGCGACCAGATTCTCCATTTCCTGTCGGTTCAGTCCGCCATTGTCGTCCTCGTCCAGCTCGCCGAAAGAAAACAGCGTGGCAAGCCTGACCCCGAAGGGCAATTCACCGCGCTGGACCAGTCCGTCCATGTCTTCGTCCATAAAGCCCATCCACTGAACGACCTCCGCCGTTGCATTGCTGTGCAGTGGTGCTGCAGAGCGTTCGTTCGTCCAGGCGAACGATACCGAGCCATAGAGCATTTCATCCCACGACTGCAGACCCCAAGGGACTTTCCGATCGGGATCCGGATTGCCCGGGTTGTTGTCGGAATTGTCGTACACCATGCGATGAATCAAGCGAGTGCCTGCGGGTACGGAAACCGGTTCCTCTAGGGCGTAGGTACGCTGCCAATTAAAGTCGTAGTTGGGGACCGACAGGATCACCTCCGATGAGTTGTCGGGGTAGATCAGCTCGAAGGTAGCGGCTTTGCCGCGATAGTGGGCGTGCGGTGTTAACCAATAAATCGTGGCGTCGTTCCAAAACTCCATGTAGGCGGTTTCCGCATGTGCGGATTCACGGGGTGTGATTTCGATCGTTGGGTTTAGCACTACGTGCTGGCGCAGGAAGTTGCGCGGCGGCACGTCGGCAAAGTACAGGCCTACCCGGGTTTCGTCCACGGTATCACGGCCATAGGGTGTGTAGTGCATCTGGAAAGAGTAGTAGCCACCTGGTGGCACGTAGACGCCTGTGCCCTCGGGCATTAGACCGCTGCCGTTGCCCGGGGCATAGCCCATGATGTAGTTGTCGAACACGCGCTCTTCGTTACCGGCGCCCGGTTTTTCATTGACCGAGCCCATCAGAACGTGGTGAACCACTTTGGGGTCTCCAGGGACTATCGTACCTGCGACCACCCACACACCGTGATCGAGCGGATTCTTTACGCTTGGGTATTGGTAGTCCACTTCGCCGGAAGCGGGAATCTCGAAGGCGGGAATCGTCAGGATGAGATCCGGTTCTCCCAGACTCCAGGTCTCCTCGGGTGGCGTCATGGTGGTGAGCGGATCCGCTCCCTTGCCTCTTGGCGCGCCGGCCTCTATCCAGGCGATCAGTGTCGCCAGTTCCTCATCGGATAGCCCGTGATTGCCCTGGAAGCTGCCAACGTTCGGATCCGCATGCCAGGGTGGCATTCGCTTTTCACGCAATGTCTCCCGGATCATCGGCGCAAAGCCCTGCACCATGCGATACTCGCTCATGGCCCAGGGTGCGATGCCCCCCTCGACGTGGCAGGCCATGCAGTTGTTGGAGAGGATGGGAACGATGTCTTCCACGTAGCTGATGTTGGTGCCGTCGAGGTCAGGGAAGTTGATCAGGCAACCCGGACCGTTGACCTCGCTGTATTGGACCGTTTTGCCCTTGATCATGGCGTCCAGAACGTCTCGCGCGTAGCTGACCTTGGCTGCTTTCTTCTGGCGCTCGTAATCGACTCGGTCATTGAGCGCGCCGCGATACACCAGTTGACGCGTTGCGGGATCAATGATGAGAACTTCCCCGGTGCGTGCCAGCCCCAGTGAACGACCGACGATTTGAGCGCTGTCGTCGAGTATAGGCATATTCAGACCATACTCGGCGGCCTCGCGTGCCATGGCGGCTCGATCATCCTGCAGGTTTGAATTGATCATCATGAAGCGCACGCCCCGGCGTTCATAGTCATCGACCAGGCGTGCGAAATCGGGTGACAGTGAGCGGATAATCTGACATCCGTTACCCTGTGATATCAGCACAATGGCGGCAGCGCTTTTGTCATAGTAAAGCTCCTGCGCCTGGCCCTCGTGATCCAGCAGGACAAAGTTGTCGACGGGTCCAGCGGTGCTGACGGCCGCCGCGACTGGCGGATTGAGCGCGACGGCAGCGCAAATGAGAGCGAGGCGCAGAAAAATGGGCATAGTTCAGTACCTGGGCTGTAGAGCGCACACGGGGTGACGCCGATTGACCGCTTGATAGATGAATTGTACAGCGGGGTCCAGAATCCTAGCATTAGCATTTTTTTAGATACAAGCGAATGTAGCGGCAATCGTCCAGGATTAGAACGTCGTTCGCGCTGGACCGCGCACTGGCGAAGCGCTCAGTGATGGGTCACGCGGCAGCACGAGTTAAATATGGCCTTGCTGGCCACTCATGACTGGAAAACGTGCCTTCTGCCCGATGTTTTCGACTTGGAGAGCCAGGGGCCGCGGATGAGCGGGAGGTTGTTAGTCTTTCGTCTGCAGTTCCACCAGCGGAGCGCCGTCGCGGCCCAGCTGAAGCACATAGTCGTAGATACCCTGCATAAAGTCGGTGAACGCGATCTGGGTCTCCACCGGCAGGTGCGTGGACAGGTTCTCCAGCATCATTCGAAAGCGAACCTCTTCGTCAATGTTCGACGTTGAGCCGAACACCAGCCAGTCCAGCGACAATCCGTAGTGGGCGCAGATCTTCGCCATCACGAACAGTGAGGGCTCTCTGGGGTCCGACGGGTCGTCGTAGCGTCGTATGGTGGACGGCGATACCCCCCCTATTTCAGCCAATTCAGAAATCGATGTGTTAGACATGGTACGGTGCCGGCGAATGCGGGCTTTGACGTCCTTGAGTTTCAGCTCCATGGTCTGCCTCCCTGTTAAATCCCTTGAGCGGGGCGTGGCTTTGTCGTGCTCTTATACCGCGTATCCAGCAGTGAGGCCAAGTCGGCCACGGGGTGAACCCGCTCGTTCTGTTGCCGTATGGCGCGAATTTTGTTCTTTGCGCGCAAATCTGAAAATCTGTCGGTATTGCGATTGCGTTGGCCCCGGGCACTGCTGATACAGTTGACTGACCTGTGCCGCAGGGTGCAGAAATGCGCATGGACCTCACAGGGATGTGATCTCACAGGGACGTGAACTTTTAACGCCCCGCAAGCCTGCGCAGATTTAATGGTTGGTTTCCATCTGCTTATAATGAAACATAGCTGCAGTGGAAACCGTGAGGAATGTGATTGCGTAGAGGTACGGCAGCGATTTCATCTGCCATGCCGTGAGCATCCAGGATCATCAATTCGGATCGTTCCGTGGCGGCGTCGTAGACAACGAACAAAAGATAGCCGTCTCCCTCCTCTGCTTGAGAGTTTCGGGCGACAAAAATCGGCTCGGACGTATAGCGACCCGGTCCGCAATCGTAGACGGTTGACTCGCCCGACAGATAATCTACTTTTTGAATCGCGTTGTAGAATCCCGGCGTTTCGTTCTCGCAGATCCCAGCGGTGTAGGTAAAGCGTGTTTCTGATCCGGTATGCCGCCAGTCCCACTGAGGAAACTCACAGGGAAGCGCACTGGGCAGGGCCTCCTTGTGGCAGGCGCCGGTTTTCATGTTGAGACGGAATCGGGTCAGCGTGCCCGTGGCCGGGCGAGGTTGGGAAAAGATATTGCGAGAGAACAGAGTACCTTCCTCGCCATCACGCTCTGACATTGCGACGACATCGATGAACAGTTCGTCGCCTCGTTCCCAGCAGTTGGAGGCGTGTGCGAACATGAAGGGTTCTACATCAAACGTACGCACAAGGCCAAAATCATTGAGTGAAACCACGTAGACTTTCATGCCGTGTTCAGGTTGGAACACCATGTTTTTGTCAATGGTATCGCGTGCTAAAAGCACCTTGATTGGGTTGGTGAAGTTGACAGGCATAACCATAAACACCAAATAGCGATCGGTCATCGCGTTATCGTGGCAAAAGGCGAGTCGATCAATGGATATCGCTGATCGTTTTGTCATTTTTCCTGAAGGCGCCAATTGGTAGAG
>JBCCYE010000062.1:0-12448 GCA_039190425.1 Pseudomonadota bacterium
AAACATCCAACACAACCAAGCAGGGCATCGTGACCCGTTGCAAGCAACAGGTGATCGCGATGAAAGAATCGGGCGTCGCACTCGGCGTACTGGCCTCGGTCGGCGCCGGTGAAGCGGTCGCGCAGGGTCTGCCGACCACGGCGGCGCCAACGCGGGGCGCGGATGACGGTAACTTCATCCAGCTGCTGCAGAACTACGCCTTCGATATCTTTATATTCCTGGGTTTGGCGGTCGCGACCGTCACCTTCTTTGTCGTCGCTAAAAACTGCATCGGGATCTATAGCGAAGTGCAGGACGGTAAGGCGACCTGGGGTCAGTTCGGCATGCACGGCGGTGTCGGTGTGATGCTGCTGGTGTTCGTCGTCTTTCTGCTCACGGAAGCGGCGGACATTCTGTAGTCCATGGACGCGCGCCGTGAAATCGAGTTTATACCAGATCGGTTGAACGAAGAGCCGATCGTGTTCCTGTCCATGACCAACTCCGAGCTCAAGCTGTGTGTGATGGTCTTCTTTGCGATCTGGGTACCCATTGCACTCGTGGTGGGGATCGCCATCGGTATGGTCTTGTTTTCATTGGCGTGCTCTACGGGATTGGTGTTCGTCAGCATGTGGCTGGCAGGCAAGCGCTTGCGGGTCGTGAAGCGCGGCAAGCCTAAGCAGTACCACATGTTGGCGCTCAGTGCCTGGCTGCAGGATCGCGGGCTGAAGAGCAAAACGTTCATTCGCGATAGCCAGGCCTGGGACATTCAACGATGGAGAAACCGATGAGCCGGTTCGACAATTTAGTTCACTCAAAACAAATGATGATCAACCTGCTGTTGGGTGTGGTCGGCGCGCTGGTCTTGCTGTTGGGCCTCGCCATCGTCGGGTGGGCTCGCGCGCCTAGCCAGATCACATTGCATTACCCACCCGATCTCTCAGTGGGCGGTGTGCAGCAGCTAGGCGAAGTCCCGAAACCCAACATCTACGGATTCACGTTTTATATCTTTCAGCAGCTAAACCGTTGGCCGGATAACGGTCGCGATGATTACTACGAGCGCATTCACGTCCTAAAGAACTATATGACGCCAGCGTGCTTTGAAGAGCGCTTGGCGGATTACGAAGAGCGCAACCGCAATAACGAATTGTCGGGCCGCTCCAGGGCGGTCTGGGAGATCCCCGGTCGCGGATTTGATGTGCACCGCGTGCGCAAGGTCTCCGGCGATAGCTGGGTGGTCGGCTTGGATTTACACGTCCAAGAGACCTATCGCGGCGAGAAGATTAAAGATCGCTTGATTCACTACCCACTGAATGTGGTGCGTTATGCGGTCGATCCTGAACAAAACCCCTGGGGACTGGCCATAGATTGTTATGCCGCCACACCTCGGGTCATCGAGTTAGAAGTGGAGGACGTGTGATGGTGGCAAACAGCACAGAACCAAAACCAGTCAATGGGCGAGCCCTTCCGCAGGCGCCTAGAAATGGGACTGAAAGAAGGGCGTTGCTCGCGCCTGCCACGATCTATGGCTTCGCCGTTACCGTGATGCAGCGGCTGAACGAGTGGCCTTGCGATGGTGCACAAGATTACGCCGTGCGGATACAAGAACTCACGCACTGTCTGACGGCTAACGGCCTGAAAACCTACCTTGACGATCATAGTGCTCGCTTTAGGGTGGGCGAACTGTTGGGTGCCGTGCGGTGTGCGAGCGAAATACCGGGGCGTGATTATGACCGAGACCGAGTCATCAAGCTCGACAGTGATAGCTGGCGTGTCGATCTAGACATGTTGGTTGATGAGGGCACGCGAAGCTCCTGGGGCGATTATCGGTATATGCATTATCCGGTTCGCGTTGTGCGTTGCGGTGTTGCGCCAGAGATTAATCCGTTCGGGCTGGCGCTGGATGGCTATGCCGGGACAGTCAGAGAACTAGGTACACAGCGGGGGACAGGACGATGGTAGTGACCAGGCAATGGAGGCGCCACATGACAAGCGTGATTGTGGGGCTCTTAATGTCAGCGGCGATCAGCGCCGCGAAGGCCTTGACGATCGAGTGGCAGCGTACACCGATTGAGGTGGATCTGGTGGTCGGGGTCGAGCAAATGGTGGTGCTGCCCAGTGACGGTGCCGTGGGGTTACCGCCCGAGTTGGCTAACCCGAATGTCTTCAAAACGCTGGTGACAGGTGGTACCGCGTACTGGACGGCGCTTGAGGCCTTTGACAACCGTCGCATCCAGGTTCGGCTAGAGAATGGCGAGTACATCTTGTTTGATGTCTCCGCCCGTGTTGAGATGGCGCCGCCGGCGTCGGTCGATATGCTGCAAGTGGTGCTGCCGCAGCAGCCAGGGCCTAATCCCATGGCGATGCAGGGCGAAGCGACGCCCGGTCGTGCGACCCTATTTGAAGTGATTCGTTACGCGGCACAAGAAGTCTACTCTCCGAAACGCTTGATTGCGCCGGTGAACGGGATCCGACAGGTACCCGTAGGCCTCAAAGGCAACATGACAGCGCTCTATGATCAGGGTAAGCACAAGGGACTGATTCTCACCGCAGACCGCGCCTGGGCCGTCGATGGTCTCTACGTCACCACGTTCATTGTCACCAATGAGCATACCCATGCGATGACCCTAGACAACCGTCTGGTACGGCATGCGCCGAGTGCCCAGCGCTCTGGTGTCGCACCGCATTTTGTCGCCAGTGCCTTTTTTAATGAAGTGCTCGCACCGCGCGGTGAGGAGGGGAGCCGGACCACGTTGTTTGTTGTGACCGATCAGCCGATCGGGCGCGTGGTGAAGGGGGTCTAGCATGGGATCAAATAAATATGTCCAGATTGCGGCGATCGTCCTGGTGCTCGTCGCGATCCTGCTGGGCATTAAAACCTGCAAAAGCGACTCCTCGCCGCAAAGTGGCGGCGCGGTGACACCCGGTGGTGGTCAGCCATTGAGTGATGAAGCGATGGCCGGTCTCGGGATAGAAGGCGACACGGAGCGCGACACCGTCGCCACGGTCACCGCCGAGATGAAAGGCCTGCGCGAAGACCTGGCTACCCTGGTGGAAGAGAACGATGCGCTGCGATCCGACAATGAGAAGTTGTTGGACATGGAAGAAAGCATCGGCCGACGGGTCGAGGGCAAGCTCGAGGATGCCAGCTCCAGTGTGGAGCAGGAAGCCAAGCGGCAGTATGACGACATGGTGGTTCGGCTGGAGGAAGCAGAACAGCGCTTGCAAGGGCTGATGCAGCGGGCCTCGCGCCAAGAAGCGGCTCGCAAGCTAGCGCCGACCTCAACCGGAGAAACTGTGTGGATCCAGCCCTTGGGCCGATCTGGTGAAGTAGGCGAGGGTGACAGTGATGGCGGCTTCCTGAGTTCACTGGAGAACGTCAGAAGTGATGCCAGTGACCGGATAGGACTACGTAATCTGCCGGGTCTGAATCGGCAGCGCGAGGAAGAGCCGATGATTCCGTTCTATACGATCCCCAAAAACGCGACGCTGGTGAGCTCTACTGCGATGACAGCGTTGATTGGCCGTGTGCCGTTTGCGGGGCAGGTGACCGATCCCTACAGCTTTAAGGTCATCATCGGCCGAGAAAACCTGATGGCCAATGGGATTGAATTGCCTGAAGTGTCCTATGCGATCGCCAGCGGTAAGGCGGTCGGCGACTGGACGCTGGGGTGTGTTCGCGGAGATTTGTTCTCACTCACCTTCGTGTTCGAGGATGGCACGATCCGCACGGTCCCCAAGCCCTCGGATGTGTATGAGGGGACGGCCAGCAAGCAAGATATCAAGCTGGGCGAGATCTCCGATCAATTTGGTAACCCCTGTGTGTTGGGTCAGCGCATTACGAACGCGGTTCAGTACCTGTCACAACGCATTGGCGTCGTCTCGGTGCAGGCGGCAGCGGAGGCGGCGGCCGCGAGCCAAACCACCCAAATTACCAGTGTCGGTTGCGGCGGTGCCGGGATTGCAACCGTGGTTGATGGCAGCACGGGTGAATTCATTTTGGGCCAATCCATTGCCGATTCAGCAAACGAAATCGCGGAGTGGTTGGACGAGCGCCAATCCCAGCAGTTCGATGCGATCTACGTGGCACCCGGTGCCAACGTCAGCATGCATATTACAGAGCAAATCGAAATTGACTATGACCCACAAGGCCGTCGCACCAATCAGGCGGCCTCACTAGGAGGCGGCTATCGTGAATTGCCTTAAATCTGTATCGACCCTCGCACTCATTTCCAGCCTCGCAGTGCTAGGGGGCTGTGCCACGCCCGACACGGTCTTGCCTGAGAGCGACCGCAAGATGATCGATATCTATCGCTCTGCGATGAATGAAGTGGGGCCTGCGAGCTCAGGCATGCTCGATCCCCATGCAGCTTGCGCAAAGCTTGACCTCGAAGACGAGAGCGACATCGATGATTGCGTCCGTGTCATCGAAGCGGAAGAAACCGCCGCCTATCGTCAACTCGATGCCGAGCCCATCGTGCAGCCGAATGATTACGCAGCCTATACCCGCACGGCACAGAACGAGATCGACAATCTGTTTCCAAGGCTGGATAACCCGGACATTGTTATCTATGTCTATCCGCACTTAGCGACCCGGACCCGCGCCCCGATTCCGGGCTATACCACGGTCATTCCCTTGTACAACCAGGTGGAGTACCGCCTACCCGGTGAAGCGCTGCTCAAAACCCCTGCGGTGCCAAGCGAGCCGACGGCGAGCGCCGGGGGGACACCGCAGTGACAGCGCCTGAATCGATAACGGACAACGCGGCACCCCGAGACCAAATCAAGAAACAGCCTGTCTCACAGCGGGAGAAAGCCAAAGCCTATAAACGGCAACGCTCGTTTATCGATTTCCTGCCCTGGGTGGAATACCTGGAGCCAGAGCAGGCGATTTTGCTCGAAGATGGCCGGTCGGTGGGCGCGGTATTTGATGTCGAACCGCTAGGGACGGCAGGGCGAACGCAGGAGCATCTAGCTGAGGTGCGCGATGCCTTGGAAGAAGCCCTGCAGGACTCCTTCGACGAGTACGATCATTCGCCTTGGATTATCCAGTCTTATACCTTCGATGAGCCTTCTATATATGGGCTGGTCGATGAGATCCGCGCGTACTGCAAGGACGACGCCAAGGAGTCCGAGTACACCAGGGCGTACCTCGAGGTCTTAGGGCAGCATTACCGAGGGATCGCGAAGGAAGGCGGGCTCTTTATGGATCAGACGGTCACCCAAACCCCGTGGGGTGGGACCACGCGCCGGAACTATCTGGTGATCTACCGCAAACTGAACGCCAGCCGTAAGCGCAAAAAAGACACCTATGTGTCGCAGGACATGGCGCTATTGGATCTCAATGAAGTAGTGGAGAAGTTCACCCATGCGTTAAAGCCCACGGGTGTGAAGTTAACCCGCCTCACCGGTCACCAATTCCATGACTGGATGCTGGCCTTCTTCAATCCCAGCACCGATTTGTTTGGCGGCGATATTGAACAGTTCCTGGACGAGACGAAGCACAGTGAAGACAGCCTGCCTTACAGCGATCAGTTCGCCGAAACCCTGTTTTACAACTACCCGGTCAGCGATCAGGACAACAACTGCTGGTGGTTCGGGGAAAGCCCGATCCGCTGTCTGTCTATTGACGGCATCCGGCGACGTCCCTCCTTGGGACACATTACCGGCGAGACCAGTCGAGGCGATGCCACCAATGCATTAATGGATCTGCTGCCGCCTGGGAGTATGTTCGTTAGCACCATTGTGGTGATTCCCCAAGACACCCTCGAAGCTCATATCGATGCGATCGATGAGTCCGCGATCGGGGATAACAGTGAATCCAGTCAGGTCCGTAAAGACTGCACGCGCGCTCGCGAGGTCATCGCAGAGCGGCACAAGATGTATCGGGCGCAGTATGCCGTCTATATCCAGGGCAAAACCTTGCCTGAGCTCAATGAGCGCACCAATGTCTGCCGATCACGTCTGTTGAACTACGGCTTTCGGGCGATCTCCCCAAAAGATGATTTTACAGCCTTGGATGCGGTGATCCGAAATTTACCGATGGCCTACGATGCAGCGCTGGATGCCAAAGAAGGCTGGCGTGGTGCACAGATTACCGTCGTGCAGCACATCGCTAATCTTAGCTGTTTCTTTGGTCGCTCAAGGGGAACGGGCCATCCCGGTGTCGCCATGTTCAACCGGGGCGGTGAGCCTGTGTTCTTTGATCCCCTCAATACCCTGGATCGGCAGAAGAACGCGCACATGTTGGTGCTCGGTCCCTCTGGCGCGGGTAAGTCCGCGACACTGGTGTCCATGCTCAGTCACGTGATGGCGGTGCATCGTCCTCGGCTGTTCATTATTGAAGCGGGAAACAGTTTTGGCCTGATGGGGGACTGGTTCAAGTCCCATGGCCTCTCGGTGAACAGCGTCAAACTCAAACCCGGTGGCGGCGTGTCGTTGTCGCCTTATGCCGATGCTAGGCTCGTGTTAGAGGAAAGTGCACTCCCGGACCCCATGCCCTTTGATAACGACGAGGAATGGGAAGAACGCGATGTCATGGGAGAGATGGAAGTCGTCGCCAAGCTCATGATTACAGGCGGTGAAGAAAAAGAAGCGGCGCGCTTAACCCGTCCTGATCAACGGCGTATTCAGGAAGCGATTACCCTGGCCGCGCAGGTGGCGGTGGAAGCCAACCGGCCGTGTATGACCGAAGATGTTCGCGATGCGTTTATCACCCTGTGCCAAGACGACAAATACGATCCGAAGACGCGGGAGCGCTTACGGGATATGGGCGATTCCATTGCGATGTTCTGCACAGGGTTTCCAGGTGAGATCTTCAACAATCGAAACGGTGCCGCCTGGGAAGAGGCCGATGTGACGATCATTGATTTGGCGACCTTTGCCCGGGAGGGCTATGAGGCGCATTTGGCGATCTCGGTCGTGTCGTGTCTGAACATGATCAATAACATTGCGGAGCGGGATCAGCACGGCTCACGTGAAATCGTGGTGACCATCGATGAGGCGCACATCATCACGACCAATCCGCTATTGGCGCCGTTCCTCATCAAGATCGTGAAGATGTGGCGCAAGCTGGGGGCCTGGCTCTGGTCGGCCACACAAAACATGGAGGACTACCCCGCTGCCGCGAAAAAAATGCTGAACATGGTGGAGTGGTGGCTGTGCCTGGTGATGCCTAAAGAAGAGGTTGAGGAGATTGCCCGCTTTAGGAAGGTCGATCCCGCGCAGCGGGATATGTTGCTCTCAGCCAGTAAGGCGCAGGGTCAATACACCGAAGGCGTGGTGATGTCCGAAGCCACGGACAACCTGTTCAGGAACGTTCCACCGTCGCTCATGCTGGCGCTGGCGCAAACTGAGAAGCACGAAAAAGCGAAGCGCATGGAGTTGATGCAAGCGCACGGCATCACCGAGGTCGAAGCGGCCATCAAGGTGGCCCACAAGATCGATGTGGAAAGGGGCATCGCTGATGCCTAAGCCTTCCTTCTATGTAAAAACCGTCGCCCTGCTATGTATCATCGTGGTGCCGCCTGTCGTGCTCAGCGAAGAACCCGCAGCCCACTTGCCGAGCGTAACCGTGTTTACGGCGAAATCTCTCCCGCCGCTCATCGGTGTGGATCCTGAACACACTGTCTTTATTTTGGATGGCGTAGAGAACGAGCTTGCCAGCATGCGCTTTGCGTATCCCGGCAGTGAGGAAGCCGCCAAAAAAATGGCGTTGGAGAGAGTGAATAGCCCCGCGTTCAAGGCGTTTATAGAGCGCATCAAGGTGAGTGCCCAAGCGCTAGTGCAGGCCTGGGTGATGGGGATTGAGAAGCTGCCCGCGGTACTGGTGGATGACCAATACGTGGTCTACGGGCAGTGGGATGTGAATGCTGCACTAGAGACAATCAGGGAGTACCGCGCCAATGAAATGGACCAGTAAAACCCGTCGCAGAACGGCGGATATCGTGCTTGGCCTCTTTATTGTGTTGAGCGGTGTCTTGCTGTCGTTCGCCTCTCGTGCGGATACGGTCACCACATCGACCTCGAGTATTTTGACCAGCGGCTTTGACGTGGGCTGCTTTGATTATGAGGTGATCGGTGCGTGCTTGTGGATGACCTGCACGCCAACCGGCTGTGATTTCGATACCTCGATCCGCGTCAGTCACAACATTCCTGAAGTAGTTGCCACCAGTTATCCCATCTTGGGGCAGAGCCCCTGGCCGGAATCAGAGTTTATTGTGAGTCCGACCGGATTTGCCGAGGAGGGCGGGGCCAGCGACGAGGGTGGGGCCGATGTCCGTGAGCAAGTCCTGAAGTTCAAGAACGTGGACATACTGGGCAGTCCCAGTACCGCGTTCTTTTACGCCTTGGGTACGACAGGGTCTGTCCCTGTATGCATCCCGCTGACGTTCCCCATGAACCCGCATTTCATTAGCACGCTCGACCCGAACTGGCGTGACCCTGTGGTGGAAACCCCGTGGACTATGGCCAACCTGTTTACCGGTATCAGTGCTGGGGCATCGCGCTTTGCTGGCCTGTATCCGCGCATCGGATTCGTGAAACAGAATCATGATTATAAGGCCTCGTTAGTCGCAGCCCTGCGCGCGAGCCACATTGTTCGCCAAGGCGGGCCGCACGTGTACCAATCAATGGGCAGTTCAAATCGGCAAGGCCAATGGCCTCCCTCGTCAGGAACGCCATTCCTATGGCAGCAGCTCGTGCCGTACTACATGGGGTGTCAGTACTTACCGGATATCGACGATACCTTGTACATCACAGACCCTTACGCCAGCCGGCTGAATCAGGTGAATGGCAATGCCTGGCAGTTGTGGCGCCGCTACAGCTGCTGTGAACAAAAAGGCGCGTTATTGGTCGCCTGGTTTTAGGCCAACCCGATGGGCTTATTAGAGTAAAGGAACAGTCAATGAGAGAAGAGAAACGATACCTGCGCAGTCTGTTGCTGTACGCCGGGTTTGCATTGGCTGTCACGTCGGTGACCGTGCAAGCGGACGACGAATTCTATTACTTGCTAGGCGGTGGGGAACCTGTCACCCAAGCGGCAACCAACCGGGCCGCGACTTCAACTATCGGTGGGAGCATCCGCTGGAACAACGATTTGATGTGCGGCAACTTCGATATGAGCTTGTCTGTACAGAACCAGCTGCAGGGCCTGGAAGGCTCATTCTCGGATCTGATGGATAACGTGATCAGTGCTGCGACCGGCGCTGTCGCCTCTTTGCCGGCACTGATTATCCAGAAGGTGAATCCCGCTCTGTATGACCTGCTGCAAAACGGCATCCTGCAGGGCTCTGAGGAATTCCATATCGCCAAAGCTGAGTGTGAAGACATCGTGGAACGCATGGGCGATGTGATTGATGGTAATGAGTGGGAGGCTGCTGCGCGAGGAGGCTGGTGGTCCGGTCGATCGGTCGCAGGCGGCGACATTCTCGATGCGAAAGACGATGCGGACAGTGATGGTCTCGATGAAGGTGTGACCTGGGCCGGTGGGGCGCAGCGCGGTGGCGCTGCTCAACCACCCGTACTTGTGGTCGAGGACACCGCGAAGGCCGGCTTCAACATGCTCCTGAACCGTAACCCAACGAACTCCACCAGTGCATCCACTGTCTGCGCCGAGGCTTATATCTGCCGTCGCTGGGATAACCCGCAGGCCTTCTCCGATTGGATGGTGGCCGTAGTGGGTGAGAAAACGGTGCGGACCTGCGAAGGCTGCGACAAGGTGGAGACCCAGGCAGGGATGGGATTACCCCGTCAGATCGAAGTCGAGCAAGAGCAGATCGCCTTGGATTTGGAGGCCTTAGTGCTCACCGATGCGGCGCCGACGGCAGACGAGCTCGAGGAAGTCTCCGGTGGACCTGGCATGCGCATTACTCGCCGGGTCGTTGAGGCACTGAGAGAAGAAGATCCCGAGAACCAGGAAATTCTTATAGCGCGCATTGCATCGGAGATGGCGCTCTCGCGCATTATGGAAATGGCCGTGGTGGCCCGCAGGGCGATTTTGGCTGGTTCTAAGGAACCCAATATCGCGAACCTCGAGGTCGCACAAGAAGATCTGGGTGAATACATCGCTGAGCTCGAGCGAGAGATGGACAACATTCTCTACGAGTTAGAAGTACGTGAGCGTATCGCATCTAACACGGCTGTCGCAGTGCTTCAGCGCCAACAGGCGAGAGTGAGTATCCCGATCAGCGAACCGCAGCCCGAAGCACGGTTTGAAGACGGTGCGGTGATGGAGCCGTGAGTCGCGCGAGACGATTCTTCGGGACTTTCTTGGGCCAAGTGTTCCTCTGGTCCGTGATTGTTATTGCCTCGCTGTACATCGCGTTTCAGCTCGGGGTGGATCCCAATGCAGCGGGTGCATCGATGTCCGAGGGCGCCAGCAGTGTGCGCGGCTATCGCTGGTTCATTGCACTGGCGCGCTGGTGTATCTGGGCGGTGGTTTGGTGGCAATGGGACGCCATCGGCAATCGGTTAGTCTCCGATGACGCACCGAACGCAGTAGAGCGGCGAGCGTACTGGGCATCGCGTCGCAAGGTGTACATGGGCGGCATTGTCATTATTGAGATCGCGATCGTGATCAGTTTCTTGGTGGGATAGGTATGGGTGTCGCGAGTTTCTTAGAGTTCATTACCACGCTGTTGGGCTGGATTATTTATGACGGTATCTGGTCGGTCCTCGTGGATACCGGCATCGTGTTCTTGCCGTTTATTGCCATGATCATTACGAATGCATTGTCCAGTCATCGCGCCGGCGACGACGAGGGCAACGCAGGCCTCCAATCGCTCAAGAAAGTCGAAGCCGACTTTTATGTGATGGTCGCCGTGATTGTCTTCGCGGGGATCCCCGCATTGCCTCTCACGTTGGGCGAGATGGAATACGTTAAACCCGCCTTGAGTTGCGCGGATACGGTCGAAACGATTCCGGGTACGAATACGGGAACGACCTACGACCGCACCTTGGCCGAGCTTGGCGACCGGCAAGGCGGTATCCCGATCTGGTGGGCCGCCGTCCACGTCTTGAGTAAGAGCGTAACGGCCGCGGCCGTCGCCTCGATCCCCTGCTCAAATGACCTTGCCTCCGTTGAATACCGCATGGCGAACGATGGCATTGATGATCCGGGCCTGCGCAAAGAGATCCAGGAGTTTACGAACGATTGCTACCGGCCTTCGAAGTCACGGCTACTGCGCAGTGATACCAGTGGATTGACCTTAGACGAGCTGGACGAGACGAATTGGCTGGGCTCAGCGTACTTTCTCGCGGAGCCGGGTTATTACAACTACTACTACTCCGAAGCACCGAGAGCAGATTTTCCATTCGATGCCACGCGGGATGCTGGGTTTGAAACGAACGCGGCGATTGGGGGGCATCCTCGCTGCAATGAATGGTGGCTGGACGGCACTGACGGCATACGGGCGCAGGTGCTGGCCTCGATCGATCCCGATGTCCTCGATGACATGGTGTATTCCACCGATAACCTCATCGACGCGGCAACGGATCAGTCATTGAGTCAGGCAGAGCGTGAAAACGTTTTCTTGCGCAAGTACCTGGCGATTAACCGGGTCCGCGAAGCGGTGTCTGTCGATTTGCCCATGAGTACGGGCTACCGCGACAGTGCGGCAGCGCAAGCAGCGGCCAATTCGGGACCGTCGGGCGGTGGCGATTTGATCTCTGACGCCATGAACTGGGGTATCGGTGCCATACGCGACTTGGGCTTCAATGCGTTAGCTGCCGTTGGTGGTGTGGTCAAAGCGCCTCAAGCGATCGGCGAAGGCCTCATGATCCGGCAGGGGATTTCCATGTTCCAGGCCCTGGCCATGATGGTGTTTGTGATCATCCTGCCGTTCCTGCTGGTCTTCAGTCAGTACAGGCTGTCCACCCTGATGACCCTGTCCATCATCTTCTTTGGGATGCACTTTATGTCGTTCCTCTGGGCAGTCGCCTATTGGATGGAAAATAACCTGATGAATTTGATGACTCAGAGCGAAGGGCTGGGCGTGTTCGCGCCCATGACCAACCCGGTTCAGAGCGGCATCATCCTGTGGATGGAGCGGTTTATGTATATCGTCTTCCCTGTGTTGTACCTAACAGGGCTTGGCTGGATTGGAGTGCAGGCTAACGCTTTGGGGCAGCAGCTTTCAGGTTACGGTAGCAATGTAGGTTCGCCAGGTGCGGCGGGTGGTAGTGTTGCAACTAGTGTCGCTACGAAAGGGAAGGCCTAGTGATTACCAAGCCTTCCAGCCCTCGTCAGTCGCTACTGCAGTTCTCTCGGCGTCAGTCAGGCCATCAGCACCTTTCCGCCCAAGGAAACCTTCAGTGTCGTCTTCCTTCGGTGCATGAGCCCACGCAATGAAGACGAGAGAGAAAAACGCACTGATCAGCCCCACAAGGATGCGAAACAGCACCTTAGTGGTCGTCAGCAGCGCCTTGGCGCTACCAGCAGCAAATTCTTTGACAGTCATCGTCCTGCCCTCGT
>JBCCYE010000063.1:0-12334 GCA_039190425.1 Pseudomonadota bacterium
CGCGCAATAGCCCAAATGTCCTATCACGTGCTGGCGGTCCGCTGGCGGTCGTGTGCCTGGCTGGGCTCTTGTCCGGGTGCCCGATTGCAGGTAATCCTACCCAGGAGCAGGGTCAAAGCAGTGGCAGCAGCGGCACCGCATCCGTGCCAAGCGGCGGCATGCCCGGCGGTAGCGCATCAGGGGGAGGCACCCCGGGAGGTAGCTCTTCCGGCAGCGGCTCCTCTTCCAGTAGCCAGGGAAGCGGGTCCACAGCGGGTGGCAGCAGCCCAACTGGCGGCCGGCCCGGCAGCCCCTCCGGAGATCCGAGCGGGAGTCCAGACGGCAGCCCCGACGGGGTGCTCGGCGGCACCCCGGGTGGACAGGGGGACGGCGATCCAGGCTTCGGTGACGCCGAGGAAGATGGCGGCAATGCGGTACCGGACATGCGCGACGTGTCAAACGAAGATCGCAGCGTCGCCGACGCCGAAAGCGAGGATGCGAGTGGACCTGGAGCGGCAAGCTCGGCCGGTGCAACCAGTCCGGAAGGGGCCAGCGGCAATGGTTCAAGCGCCAACGACAACGGTTCAATCGCCGGGGTAGACCAGGTAGCCGTCCTTGACGACGAACTGCGGCGTGGCAGCGACGATTTCGACTCAATGATTCTGGATACTCAGACCGAGCAGCGGCGTGAGGCCAGCGAGCTACCGGACACCGACCCCAGATCGGAGGCGCAGGCAGCTGAGAGCACAGAGTACGGCGCAATGAGCTCGGCTGGCGGTGGCGGCGGCGGTAACGGCGGCCTTGGTGGCGGCGGCAGACCCCCGTCTGGAGAACGCTTCCCACCACCCGAAGACATTCCCAGTGGCGACGATGACGATGTGGTAGCGCGTCAGCTCCGAGAGGCTGCGCTCTATGAACCAGACCCGGTTGTTCGCGAAAAACTCTGGGCTGAATACCGAAAGTACAAAGGCATCGATCCGTGATCGCCTTACGAAACCTGGCCGTAATGTGCCTTTGCGTAGCGCTCACAGCCTGCGTGAGTCGCACCGTGAAAACCACTTCCGCTCCGACCATCAACACGTCAAGCCAGAGTGTCGCCATTGAGCAACTACTGGACGTCGGTATCGTGATCTTTAACCCGGGCATTGACGACTTTGACGCAGAAGATGAAGACACCCGCATCTATCCCGAAGTTCGCAAGGCGGAAGCACGCTTTATGGCACGGCAGCTCGCCAATGCGATGGAAGAGAGCGGGGCCTGGGGCCCGGTTCGCCTGATTCCCGACGCAGAGCAGTTCACCGACCTCACTGTCCAGGGAAGGATTCTCCTCTCCGATGGCGAGTCTCTGGAACTCGCTATCGAAGCTCACGACTCACGGGGGAACGTGTGGCTGGACAAAACCTACCCCGGTCAAGCCAGCCGCTACGCTTACGAAGCAACCACACTGACCCGCACAGACCCGTTCCAGGCCGTCTACAACACGATCGCCAATGACCTGCTGGCCGCACAGGAAACGCTGCGCACGGAGGACAGGGAAAACATTCGCCTGGTGACTGAACTGCTGTTTGCACAAAGCTTCGCTCCGGATGCCTTCTCCGGCTATCTGGCAAAAAACCCCCGAGGAAACTACCTGGTTATGCGCTTGCCCGCCGAAGACGACCCGATGCTGCAGCGGACCGAAAGCATAAGAGAGAAAGATCGAGTGTTTATAGACACGCTGCAGGGGTACTACAGCAATTTCGACCAGCAGATGATCAAACCCTACGAAGAGTGGCGCAAGGCCAGCTATGAGGAGACGATGCTGCTGCAAGAGTATCAGCAAAAGAGCCGGCAACGGCTGGTGACTGGCGCAGTTGCGGTGGCCGCGGGTGTCGCTGGCCTCGCATCCGACAGTGCAGCAGCACGTAGTGCGGGTGCGTTGGGGGTTTACAGCGGGGGCGTGCTGCTGAAAAGTGGCCTGGAGTTGCGCAACGAAGCCAGTCTGCACGCAGAAGCGCTGAATGAGCTCGGTATGACCCTGGATGCCGAGATAACGCCTCAGGTCATTGAGTTGGAGGATCGAACGGTGACGCTCGTAGGCAATGTCGAAGAGCAGTACGCGCAGTGGCGTGATCTGCTTGCAGAAATCTATCGGGTTGAAGTGGGTGACTTGGAAGACTACGAAAACGCTGGAACAGATACGGCTCAGCAGTGAGCGTATCATCGGGCCAACTCACGACCAACTATCGGTATGTCATCTCCCAACAGACCCGTCGAACCCGCCCCATTTGACCTGAATCCAACGGCAGCTCCGGAGCCGGAACAGCAGCGTTCAGGTCCTTCACGGCACAGCTCCCTGTTGACCACTATTGCCCTTGCCGCACTGGTGGTACTGGCACTACTGGTGATCTTTTGGCTACCGGGTGCCGTTGACCCAGTTACAAACACACCCCCCGCTCGCACTGTCACCGAGGAGGTCGCACCGGCCCTATCGGCAAAACCAAGCGCAAAGCAAATCGCACAACCTGCCGTCGAGGATTCGGACGACGCCAGCAAGGCATCACCCTGGAGTGACGCCCAAACCGCGCGCTTGAGACGAGAAGCCCAGGATGCATTGCAAACGCTACTGGAGCTGCAGTTTGAACTTGAAGAACAGATGGTGCTGCAGTGGGCCAGCGCGGACTACTCTGCCGCGCTGGCCTTTGCCAAAACGGGTGATGAATTGTACAAGGCGCGCGAGTTTTTGGCCGCGACCGAGCAGTATCAGCAGGGCACACAGGCGCTGGAGGCCCTGCAGGCGTCCATTCCCGAGCGACTTACGTCCCTCTTACAACAAACGGTGGAAGCGATCGAAGCGGGCAGAATCAAGGAGGCTCAGGCTGCTTTCGATATGGCGACCCTGATCGATCCGGATGAATCGCAGCTCGAGCCTCTTGCGCAGCGATTGGAACGTTTGCCGCGTTTGCTCGATTTGCTCGAACAGGCAAAAGCGGCCGAGTCCGAAAACGAGCTGCAAACCGCTGTAGGTTTGCTTCAGGAAGCTACCGAGATTGACCCCGAGCACCGGTATGCTCAACAGGAGTTGTCGCGAGTACAAGCCGCCAGACTCGCGCAGCAGTTCGCAGAAGCCATGACGGCGGGCTACGGCGCGCTGGAAGACAACCGCTATGATCTTGCACGACAGGGTTTTAACAAGGCGCTGGCACTGCAGCCCGATTCCTATGAAGCACAGAATGCGCTCACCGAAGTCAAGTCCGCAGAATCCGCTTATCGACTCGCCTCGCTGAGAGAGCTCGCTAAAGACCTGGAGCGTCAGGAACAGTGGCAACGAGCGCACGATGCCTACAAGCAGGCACTCGCCATAGCGCCCGCCGTTGTGTTCGCCAGGGAGGGGCTATCACGCACGCAGCCACGCGCGGATATGGAGCGTCAGCTCTTGCTGCTGATTGAACGGCCAGGTAGGTTGTCGGACCCCAGCGTGGCACAATCTGCACAACAGCTGCTGACCAAGGCACGCGCCATCTCTCCCCCAGGGCCAAGATTACAGCAACAGATCGGCACCCTCACCCGGCTGTTGCAGACCGCTAACACACCCGTCTCCGTACTCCTGCAATCCGACCTGGAAACCGAGGTCATCGTCTACAAGGTTGCCCGGCTAGGGCGCTTTCAACAGCGCCAAATGGACCTTAGACCAGGCACCTATACCGCGGTGGGATCGCGCGACGGATTCCGCGATGTGCGCAGGGAGTTCACCGTCACCCACGATAACCCTCCAGAGCCTGTCACGGTCATCTGCACGGAACCCATATAGCATGTCCGATTCGCAGGAGTCGCAGGCGACTATTCAGCCAAGCGAGTTTACGCCTCTGCAAACCGAGCAGCGGCGATCAGCTCAGCAAAAAAAACCGCAGCGCATCATGATCTGGGTGAGCCTGGCCGTATTCATAGCTGCCATGGCCTTCCTGTTCAGCGCGCGATCGCTGCAAATTGTCGTCGAAGCAGAAGCCCCGGCAGACATCGATATTGATGGGCTGGCGCTGCCGTTTGGTGACCGCTATCTGCTGCAGCCGGGTGACTATCATCTGACCGTCACAGCAGAAGGCTACGAACCGCTCTCCATGGACACAACGGTCGATGAAAGGGACAGCCAAATTCTTGAGATCACTCTACAGGCACTGCCGGGCCTGATCTCAATCAGCACGGTTCCACCGGGCGCGGACGTTAGGATAGATGGCGAATCGGTGGGACGGACACCGATCACGGACGTACCCGTGGGCAGCGGAGAACGGGCTTTAGAAGTCGTGGAGGAGAGGCACCAGGCGGTCCGTCAGACCCTTGCCGTCACCGGGCGCGAAGTCCGCCAGCAGCTCCATATCGAACTGGTACCGGCTTGGGCCGAAGTCAGTTTCAGCAGCGTTCCAGAGGGCGCTCGCGTCCTCGTGGACGGCGAAGAGCGAGGGACCACGCCGACAACGTTGGAACTGCTGGAGGGCGAGCGCTCGGTGGAACTTTACCTGCCAAGTTATTCCGCCTGGACTCAGGCGCTGATGATTGTGGCCGGGGAACCACGGGTGTTGCCCACGGTTGAACTGGAGCCAGCTGAAGGTGTTCTGGCACTGGAGAGTCAACCGTCCGGCGCCAACGTTACGATTAACGGCGAATTCCTTGGTCGGACACCCATCAACCTTGAGCTGGAGCCCGGTGTGGAGCACCGACTCAACTTATCAAAACCTGGTTTTCAACGCTTCAGGGACACTCTTACGGTCAGTGCAGCGGGTAACAGCACCAAACGCGTAGCGCTCGTGCCCCAGCTGGGCGAGATCTCCTTTCGAGTGAGTCCCGAAGACGCGCAGCTGTATGTGAATGGCCAGCTCCGAGGAGCGGGCGATCAGACCCTGTCGCTGCCAACCGTCGAACAGACCTTCGAGGCAAGACTGGATGGGTATGCAACGGTGAAGCGGCGCATCACGCCTCGGGTCGGCCTGCCACAACGGGTGGATATCACACTGCTGACGCAAGAAGCCGCCCGCAGAGCCGCAGCACCCGACGAGATCATTACATCGCTGGGGCAAACACTGCTTCTGTTTGCACCTGAATCCAGTGGTCAGGCAAGCTTTACCATGGGGGCTTCCCGACGCGAGCCCGGAAGACGCACCAATGAGGTGTTGCGAGAAGCACGCCTCGAACGTATGTTTTACCTGCAGACGCATGAGGTGACCAACGCCCAGTTCCGCCAGTTCCAGGGCGCACACAACTCTGGACAGATCCAGGGCAAGACTCTTAACCGAGACCATCAGCCGGCGGTACAGGTCAGCTGGCAGCAGGCTGCATCATTCTGCAACTGGCTAAGCTCAAAAGAGGGCCTGACGCCATTCTATGCTGAAAAAGATGGCATCATTACCGGGTTCAACCCAAAGTCCAAGGGCTATCGCCTACCCACTGAGGCAGAATGGGCCTGGGCGGCCAGGGTAGCGGGCGATGCGTGGCTGAAGTTTCCGTGGGGGGATGATTTTCCGCCCAGAATCACCAGTGAAAACTACGCCGACGACGCTTCAGCCTTCCTCACGGGCAGGGTGCTGAATGGCTACTCCGATGGGTACATTGTCAGCGCACCAACGGGATCCTTTGGCGCCAACTCAAATGGGCTGTACGACATGGGCGGCAATGTCGCAGAGTGGGTCAATGATATCTATACGGTGCCGCCAGACAACACGAACCTGAAGATCGACCCCCTGGGTGGACAGCAAGGGGACAACTATGTCATCCGGGGCGCAAGCTGGACGCAGGCCCGCATTCATCAGCTACGCCTGTCCCACAGGGATTATGGGCAAGCCGGTCGCAATGACGTAGGATTTAGAATCGCACGATACGCAGAGTAGAATGTGACTGTCCGACCGCACCTGCCATTGTTCTTCCTGCTCCTGTCCATGCGCGGCCTTTCCTTTGCCCAACAGGACACTGCTGGGGAACCCCAGGACGCAGAATCCGTCCAATCAGAGTCGGACCGTGTTTCTGCAGAAGAGCAAACCCAGGATAACCAAAACGCCGAGTCGCCCTATGACTATGAAGCCTCCGAACAAATATCAGAGGACCTGCCTGTCTCTTTCCCAGTGGATATATAGCGACAGATCATGAAACAGCGCGTCTCCTCCGAGTTTTTGTTCCAGCTGTTCGCACTGCTCATTGCCGTGATCCTCATTCATGCGCTCTACGTTGGCTTCATACGACCCACGGCAAATGCGCAACTTGAGCGAGCAGCCGCGCAACAGGCGGCGGGAGAAGAAGCTGTTGCGGAACGCACATTGGTCGTTGTCATCAGAGATTTCGAGCAGGAAGCCTGCTTCATTCTGCTGATATGGGCACTGGCGATCATGGGCTACAAGGCACGGCGTAACATGCTGGAACGCCAAATACTGGATCGCAGCCTTCTGGACATCCCTGAGGGCACCAGTGTCCTGCCACAGGACGCCCGCGAATACAGCCGGTCGTTGGAGGCTCTGCCGGAAGGGGAGCAGGACCTGTTGCTGCCGCGCACACTGCTTTCAGCGCTGCAACGATTCGCGACCACCGGCAGCATTCAAGCCGTATCGGATACGATCAAGGAGAGCTGCGAGGTGGAGTCCGAGCGACTGGATTCGGAGATGTCCATGGTCAGGTACATCGCATGGGCCATTCCTTCGATCGGCTTTATCGGTACCGTGAGGGGTATAGGAGACGCGCTTGGACAGGCCTATAAGGCGGTAGAAGGCGACATCTCGGGCGTGACAGCAAGCCTCGGGGTCGCCTTTAACAGCACATTCGTCGCGCTGGTACTCAGCATCATCATCATGTTCTGCCTATACCAGCTCCAGTTGTCACAGGAGCGACTGGTGCTGGACTGCCAGCGCTACGCCGATCGACGTCTGCTACGCTTTCTGGTGGCCAAGTGACGAGCGTAGCGCTGCTGGATTTGTGCGACAGCAATCTACAGCTGTGGCACGGCGACCGGCATGTGCAAAGCCCTGGCTACGCACTACTTCAGGGCCAGGAGTACCGTTTCGGCGTGGACGCCAGAGCGGCGGCTCGCCTCCAACCACGCAACGTCAACACTCGCTTCTGGTGGCAGCTCAATACGGAACCCTTGCAGCCCACCCTCGGGCCTGCCAGGCATACGGCCGACCTTGTTCACTCCCACCTTTCAGATCTTCACAAAAACGCTGGCGAGCCCGAAGAAATTATTCTGGCGGTTCCCGGCAGCATGCAGCACGAACAGCTCGCCCTGCTGCTTGGCATTGTTCAGCAGTGTCCCTTTGCGGCCGTCGGCCTGGTACATCGCAGTGTTGCTATCAGCAGTCAGGCGCATGGCGAGCGACTCCGACATCTGGAGTTGCAACTCCACCAGGCACTGCTCACGGAAGTCACACTGCACGACAACACGGCGCGGCTGCAACGCTCAATACCGCTGCCGGGTGTCGGTTTGCTCCAGTTGCAGGAAAGGCTAGTAGAAATCATAGCCGATCGGTTTGTCCGCCAGACCCGGTTTGATCCCAGGCGCAGCGCCAGCGACGAACAATCCCTGTACGACGCCCTGCCGAAAACCTTGAACTCGCTGCAAAGCTCGGACGAAACCAATCTGGAAGTTGGGGGCTACCGCGCTCGGCTCAGTCGCGAAGATCTACGAATCGCGGCCGTCGAGCTGGGCGCCGCCGTGCATCGCGCAAGCGACGCCGGCCATCAGATCCTGGTGGACCCGGCGGTCAGCGTGCTCCCGGGATGGCAGGAGCAACTCCCGGATTCGCTACCATTACCGACAACAGCTCTGCCGGCGGCTTTGACACAGCATCAGGAAAACTTGATTCACCGTGATGAGGCACTCAGCTACGTCACCGACTTGCCACTGATCGTTGCTCCGACGATGGTGCCTCGCGAACGACAGCCAACGGCACCACGAGCGATTCCTACCCACCTACTGCGGGGTACGCGGGCGGACCCTCTACAAGAGGGTGGTGTAGCCCTCGATGAAAACTGGCGCCTGGTCCGCAATGGCAGGGGCTGGCTGCTGGAAGGTTGTGGTGACGCCGCGGTGAACGGCGCACCCTACAGCACAGGGCAACTGTTGAGCCTTGGCGATGAAATCACGATTGGCAAAGGACAGCCCGCTCTTCTGATTGAGGTTCGCTGATGGCGAGAAAGAAGCGCGACTTCACCACCTTTAACCTCAGCTTCCTGGATATTATGTCCTGCGGGTTTGGCGCTGTGGTGCTAGTGTACCTGATCATGAACCACTCGATAGACCGACAGACTCTGGATCTCAATGACGGGCTGCTGTCAGAGGTCAACCTTCTGGAAGAGGATATCCTCGATGGCGAGGAAAACCTGGTACGACTGCGCAACACGCTGTCGCAGGTGGACCTACAGATCGTTGAAGCCAGGGGCCGGGCGAGCAGAATCACCGAGCAGAAAGACGAGTACGAAGCCCTCCTTGAAACCCTTCGCCAGGATGGGTTTAGCAGTACGGACGACGTAGAGGCGCAAAAGGCCGAGCTGGCGGCTCTAGAACAGCAGGTCGACGAGCTGCGGCGCTCCATTGAGTCCGACACGGGCTTCAACGCCAGAGCCTACATCGGTGACGGCAACCGGCAATACTTGACAGGCCTGAATCTCGGTGGCAAGCACATTGCCATTCTGCTGGACGCATCCGCCAGCATGTTGGCAGACCGGCTTGTGCAGATCATACGCCTGCGTAACATGAGCGCCGATATTCAGCGCAACGCAGACAAGTGGGTTCGCAGCGTAAGCACCGTCGATTGGCTGACTGCGCAGCTGCCAATCAATTCAAAGTACCAGGTGATGACGTTCAACACACAGGCGAGTTTCGCACTCCCGAACCCTGAAAAGAAGTGGCTGGAGGTCGCAGATTACAACAGCTTGGAAAAACTGAGCCTGGCTCTGCGCGATATCACACCCTCAGGCGGAACAAGTCTGGAGAATGCGTTCACGGCGCTGCAGTCTTTGTCCCCTCCTCCGGACAATATCTTTCTGATTACTGATGGACTGCCCACCCAGGGAGCAACACCGCCAAAATCAAGCAACATCAGTGGCCGGAAGCGGGCTGACCTATTCCAAAAAGCCATCCGGAAGCTGCCCGCTCAGGTGCCGGTCAACGTTATCCTTTTGCCTATGGAAGGTGATCCGATGGCGGCGGTGGAGTTTTGGCGACTCGCTACCCAAACACAGGGTTCACTGCTGAGTCCATCGGAGGACTGGCCCTGATGCCCCGCCGTCGAGAGCCCGAAGGCTCCTCTTTGTCGTTTCTTGACGTCATCTGCTGCGGCTTTGGCGCCGTAATACTTTTGTTGATGATCACCAAGACCGTAGAACCACAGATCATTGAGGCCTCCACCGTGAATCTCGAGGGCAAGCTCGCGGATCTGCAAGAGCAGCTGTTCGAATTACGGGGTGAAACCCGGGTCCTTAACCGTGATCTGAACGCGAAACACGAACAGCTGTCAGAGTACGAAGAGCGTATCGCCGTCCTGCGCGGCCAGCTCGCCAGCGCACGCTCACGTCACGAAACCCTGCAAACACAGACCAGCAATAATTCGGAGTTGAGCGGACAATTGCTCGCAGCCAAGCAGACACTGACCGAAGAGATGAAGCGATTGCTGGGACTGCAGTACTCCGCAAAGAATGACCTTATAGGAGGCATACCCGTTGATAGCGAATACATCATTTTCATCATCGATACCTCCGGCTCCATGTTCTCCTACGCATGGGAACGTGTCCTGCAGGAAGTCGAAGCAACACTGAATATCTACCCGGAAGTCAAAGGTATTCAGATCATGAATGATATGGGCAACTACATGTTCAACCGCTATCGTGGCAAGTGGCTCGAGGATTCTCCTGCGCGTCGCAGAGCGATCATAGACAATCTCCGAGGGTGGCATGCATTCAGTAATTCGAGCCCAGTCGAGGGCATTACTGCGGCCATTGAGACCTACTATGATCCGGGCAAGAAGATCAGCCTGTACGTGTTTGGCGATGAGTTCACCGGGAACTCAATATCGCAGGTCATCGACACTGTCGATAGAATCAATCAGGTAGGCGCTGATGGCAAGCGACTGGTCCGGATCCATGCTGTGGGGTTCCCGGTGCAACTTTCGCAACCCCCGGCGAGACAGGTCACAGGTATTCGGTTCGCGACCCTGATGCGAGAGCTTACGCTGAGAAATGGAGGAACGTTCGTTGCGCTCGACAGTTTTCGCTAATCGAAGGTTTCCATCCATCGCGTGGACTCCCAGCAGTGGACTAAACCCCGGCTCCGCACGGCACGGCGGCCTGGCCGCACTGCTGCTCTTCGCCGCACTGACCGCCTGCGGTCCGGCCAAGGTGACAGTAGAGGGGCAATACCCACCACCTCTGGTTGAACCCCTGCCGGTGACCATAGGCGTGTGGTACAACGAGGAGTTTCGCACCCACGAATTCTTTGATGATGCGAGCAAGCGCAATGAAGCCTCCTGGATTGTTCAGACAGGCGCGGCGCAGGTGGAAATGTGGGATACGGTGCTCGCGGGCATGTTCACCGAAGTCATTCACCTCGAGGAAGCACCGGGGGCGGGCGTGTTCACAGAGGTCATGGACGGAGTACTCATCCTGCACGTCGATGAGCTGCAATACTCTATTCCTGCTCACACCAACATCAAAGTGTATGAAATATGGATGCGTTACCGTTTTGAACTGGTCAACAGCGGTGGGGAAACGCTGGCCGAATGGACAATGACGAGCTATGGCAAAACACCCACAGCGTTTTTGCGCACCGACGAAGCGGCGGTCAATCTGGCGGCAGTGATGGCGCTGAGAGACGCCGGCGCCAACTTCATTACCAGTTTCAAACGGACACCTGAGCTCAAGCCCTGGCTGCAAGAACGTGGCCTGATCCCACAGGGGGAGGCGCCATGATCAAGTACTGCATTTCTGCATTCGCTGCTTTGGTATCGCTGCTCGGAACGGGCTGCGTAACCTCTACGGTTGACGAAATGGTGTTCAACGAGCCCGTCGAGGGTATCGGAGATTCCAGCGTGGTGATACTGGGACGTCGTCATGCCAGTGACTACGACACTGAGCCAGGTTTCATTGAGTGTGTGGGCGACCACATTGCATCCGGCGACCGTTCAATTACTGTGATTGGAGAGCTGGAGTTTATCAACATGCTCTACCCCTGGTTTGAACCACGTACCGCTCCGCTTAAGCCTGCAGATATTGACAGACTGTTGCTGCAACCTCCCGTCGCCGAAAAGTTCCTGGAGCTAAAAACCGAATACATGATCTGGATAGACGGCTCCACCATCCGCACCGACTCAGCGGGTTCTATGACCTGCGGTATCGGTCCGGGAGGTGGCGGCTGCTTTGGTTTCGGGACCTGGAGCAATGACTCAAACTATGAAGCGACGATCTGGGACTTTACCGATCAGGCTGAAGTTGGCCGCGTCAACACGATGGCAACCGGACAGTCGTACATGCCGGCAGTTGTGATTCCGATCCCCATTATCGCACCCGTACAGGGCACCGCATGCGATGGCATCGGTGATCAGCTGCTGCAGTTCCTCTCCAGCGAGTACTGAGTGTGCACGCGCTACTCATCAGTCTTCTGCTAATCGCCACGGCGCTTTCTGTGACAGGTTGCGCCAGCAATCCTGCGACAGGTGGGACCAGCGTGGTGGTTTCCAGCCAGAGCCGCGAGGCAACCATTGGCGAGGAGATGCATACGGAGCTGATCGAAGAAGGAGCGCGCTACAATGACGAAGAGCTACAGGCCTATGTGGATCGTATAGGGCAGCGCCTTGTGGCCAACAGCGATATGCCGAACAAGGAGTTTACCTTTACGGTGATCGACAGCCCTGACATTAACGCATTCGCTCTACCAGGGGGGTATATCTATATTAACCGGGGTTTGCTGGCCTACCTTGAGAACGAAGCTGAACTCGCGGGGGTTCTAGGTCATGAAATCGGGCACGTCACTGCACGACATCACGGCCGTCGACAGACCGCTTTGATGACCACTCAGATGGCGTCGCTCACAGCGTACATCCTCACCGGCAGTGGTGATCTGGCCACCGCCACCACTATGTACGGGGCCGAACTCATTAGCGGTTACGGCCGCGATCAGGAACTTGAAGCGGATGCTCTGGGCGCACGTTACATGCACTCAGCGGGCTACGATACGGAGAACCTGCTTGAAGTGCTGGGCGTGCTTAAGGATCAGGAGCAGTTCCAGAGAGTCAAGGCGAAGGCTGGCGGCAAGCCCACACAGACGTATCACGGCCTCTACGCTAGCCATCCTCGCAACGACCAGCGATTACGCACCGTCGTTCGCGAAGCCGGGCAACTTGATCAGGAA
>JBCCYE010000064.1:0-12156 GCA_039190425.1 Pseudomonadota bacterium
CTTCGAGATCCCGGCTCCTCCCGTACCGGATAAGGAACGGGCGACAACCTATCGAGTCTCGAGCACGCAGGATTTGCGCTGGCAGCGCTGCCACATCAAATCCACGTCGCTGCTCGGTAACGTGATGCATTATCAGCATGGGGCATCGCGCGGTTGCCAGGAAACGCTGCTGTTCAATAGCCGGGATGAACTTACCGAAGCGGCCGCGTGTAACGCATTCATCGTGAAAGACGGCGTCATTGCTACTCCGGAACTCGACGAGCAGAAGCTGCCGGGTATCACGCGCTTCATGCTTATCGATATCTTGCGCAAACACTCGGATTTAATAGTCGAGGAACGCATCGTCACTCGCGATGAGGTGTTCGATGCCGACGAGGTCTGGCTGACCAGCTCAACTAAGGAAGTCGCCCCGGTACTGGCCATCGACGATACTGTTGTCGGATCAGGAGAGATCGGCGACGTCTGGCTAAAGGCCCAGACCTTGTTCAGCCAGCATCGTTTTGACTACTGAAGACGCCCCCGAACATCGTCTACCAAATCGAGCTTCTCCGTGACTCGCACGACCCGTGCACTCATCGATACCGCCGCCGTTGTCGCTAATGCGACGCGCGCACGCGCCCTGGCCCCAGACACCAACGTACTGGCCTGCATCAAAGGCAACGGCTATGGACATGGTTTGGAGTCCGTTGCAGCCGCACTTGTAACGCACGTGGACGGATTTGCCGTTGCGTTTATTGATGAGGCGATCCAGGTACGGAGGTCCGGCAATGGTCAGTGTGACCAGACACCTGTGGTCGTACTTGAGGGGCCGCATCACAGAGAAGAGATGACCGTAGCCGCCCAGTTAGGCTTGACGCTCATGATCTGCAGTGAACAGCATGTCGAGTGGCTAGAAGGCTCGCCGCCGGACCGACGCCCAGACTGCTGGCTGAAGCTCGACACCGGGATGCACCGACTGGGAATCCAACCCGACAACGCAATGCAGCTCTACGCACGCATTCGCACAGCACTTGCTGAAAGAACCATCACTCCTGCGGCATCCACCGGCAATACGGTGATCTGCACGCATTTCTCGGATGCCGACAATCCTGATCCCGAGCGCACGGAGACGCAGATTCAGCGTCTGCTTGGGAGCACCGACGGCATGCATGCACTGCGCAGCTGTGCTAATTCGGCAGGTGTACTGGCTCATCCCTCGAGCCATATGGACTGGGTGCGACCTGGCTACATGCTATACGGAGGCAGTCCTCTTGCGCATCGCTCGGCGAGGGAATGCGGATTAAAAGCGAGCATGAGTTTTGTTGCGCCGATCATCGCGCTGCGGGAAATCGGGCCTGGAGACAGCGTGGGATACGGCAACCGCTGGACCGCACGCAGACCATCAGTGATCGCGACGATCGCAGCTGGCTATGCTGATGGCTATCCTCGACTCGCAGCGGATGGGACGAATGTCTGGATCGACGGGCAACTCTGCCCGCTCGCAGGACGAGTCTCAATGGACATGCTCATGGTCGACGTAACCGATCTTCCCCAGGCAACGGAAGGCATGCTGGCGGAACTATGGGGCGAGAACATCAGCGTCGATTACGTCGCAAAGCAGGCGGGAACGATTGGCTACGAACTCCTGGCTGGCCTGCCTGATCGCCTTCCGCGCGTGGCACGCGACAGTGTCGACCTGCAACAGAACATGCAGCAGACCACACAACAGAGCATGATCGAAAGCAGCGCTTGAGTTAAACTATAAACCCCGGTTAACAACAGCGCTGCCGTGCCCGATCAGACCTCCGACGGCCAGGGCCGTAGAACACGCCGAACGACTTCAGGCAACGGTCTTTCATCCAGTAGAAGCGCTACTGGTCACGATCTTACTGGTCGCGACGCCCGCAGTGGCGCGGTCGTGCCTCAAGCTCGACGCCAGGACGACGAGCTCCTCGCGGCTGTCGACCTGGGCAGCAACTCGTTTCACCTGATCATTGCCCGAATTGACCATGGAGAGCTTCGTCCTACCCAGACGCTGTCCGAGAAAGTCCAGCTCGGGGCCGGACTCGAAGACGGAAAGCTCAGTCGTGCCGCCATCGGACGCGGCCTGGCAGCGCTCGAACGGTTCGCGCAGCTACTTCAGAGCATAGAACCCGATCGTTTGCGCGTGGTTGGCACCAACGCTCTTCGTCGTGCGCGCAACCGACGCGAGTTCATTGAACCCGCCCGGCGCATCCTCGGTGCTCCCATCGAAGTCATCTACGGGCGTGAAGAAGCCAGACTGGTCTACCTGGGCGCGGCGCATACCATCGCCGACGACGCCCGTTCGCGGCTGGTCGTCGACATCGGGGGTGGCAGCACGGAGTTCGCCATCGGCGAACGCTTCGAACCGCGAAAGCTGGAGAGCTTGCAAATGGGCTGCGTGACCTACAGCAAGGACTGCTTTCCAAACGAACGCCTGACCAAGCGCAACTACAAAAAGGCCTACGAGCGCGCCTGTGTTGAGGTATCGCACATCAGCAAGACATTCGGCCGGCATCAATGGGTGGAGGCCGTCGGCTCTTCTGGAACGCTCCAGGCGATCGAAGGACTGCTCGTTGCCCAGGAATGGAGCGAGGCCTCGATTGACCGCAAAGGCCTGAAGCAGCTTCGCAAGCGACTACTGCGCTATGAACGATTCGAAGACATCGATCTTGCTGGTCTCTCTCCCGCCCGACGGTCCGTTATCGCCGCAGGGCTTGCAATCGCTGAAGCGGTGTTCGATGTGCTTGACATCGATGAGATGCGAAGTTCGCCTGGTGCACTGCGCGAAGGTGTGATCTATGACCTCGTCGGACGACTGCGGCATGAAGACGTTCGCGAGCGTAGTGTCAGTGCCCTGCGCCAGCGCTACCATGTCGACGAGGACACAGCACAGATGGTCGGTCGTCGCGCCAGAATGCTGTTTGATGCCGCACGAAAGGCCTGGAAGCTGAACCGCAGCGATGGCGAGCTATTGCTGTGGGCGGGACTGACCCACGAAATCGGCAAAGCGATCTCCCATAAGGGATTCCATCGACACGGCGCGTACCTGCTGCGCAACTCAGACTTGCCCGGCTTCTCGCAACAGGAGCAGGAAGATATGGCTACATTGGTCGCTGCTCAGCACGGCAAGATCCGGCCTGAACTCTTCGTTGATACAGATGACGCGGATCTACCCCGTCTGCAGAGGCTGATCGCCCTGCTGCGTCTCGCGGCGGTGTTCAAGTACGTCGAACAGCTGGAGCAACTGCCTGCATTTACGATTAAGGCGACCAGCGTGACGCTCAGACTGGTGTTCCCCAAAGATTGGCTCAAACAGCACCCCCTTACCGAGAAAGAACTCTCGGAACAGCGTCATGCTTTCCAGCGCCTTGGGCTTCGCTTGCAGTTCAAGTAAGTTCGTGGCTTTTCAACGTTCACTCTTCAGTTCGAGCTGTGCGTCAGCCTGAGCATGCACCAGCCACCCAACCGACTTTGTGACACCCGCCCGGGCGCAAAAAAGACAACAAATACCAGCCGCTCTACAGATCACCCGCGGCCCACTTATCGCACCCTCCTTAGGTCCAACGGGGCTCAGTCTGTGAAGCGTCTTGTTATCTGCCTGTTTGTGATCGAGGTTCTGGTGCTGAGCGCACTAGCTCTGACTACTCAGGCTCGAACTGCTGGGGAAAAAGCCGGTGATCTGCCCTATGGTCTGTGGTTTGGCGAGGCGCCCCGTGAATCGACCGAACGGAGGATCGAAGTCATCCGTGACGGCGGGGGTTTTGCGGCTCGCATCGATGGCGATGCAGCCCGGGTGGCGCTGACAAGTGGACGCCTGACTCTCTCCGGGAATAACGGAGATCAGTTTCGTGGAGCATTGGCAGATAATGAGCGTTCAATCACCGGGCACTGGATTCAACCCGAGACGAACACCGGCTATTCGCGCATGGCCACGCGGGTCACACTTCACCGGACGACGACTAATCGCTGGGAGGCAAACGTCCAGGTGCAGGATCGCCCCTTTCGGATTTTTCTTGAGATCTTCGAATCCGAGGGCGAAGGCGAGAGCGAGGGCGACTATGCGGTAATCCGCAACCCAGAGCGCAACGACATACTGCGGGCGACGCGTTTTCAGGCCGATGCCCTCGACACTGGTCGAATAAAACTGACCGCGGGCAGCGGCGATAGAGCAATAAGCCATTGGCTTAAACGAGACGGGGATTCACTGGTACTCGACCACAACCGGTTCTCGACGCCTCTTCGCCTGACGAGGGCGACCCGTGAACAGAGCCTCGCCTATTACCCCCGTCCACCCGGTGAACGGCACCGCTACCAGATGCCGTCACCAGCGGACGATGGCTGGCGTGTGCAGCATGCACGCGACGCAGGGTTTGATGTACGAAAGCTCGATGAACTGCTAACCGTTCTGGCTGAGTCCGACCCGCGTTCCCGTAGACCGCAACTCATCCACTCCATGCTGGTGGCCCGCAAAGGACGTCTGGTCTTCGAAGAGTACTTCTACGGCTTTGATCGTGACACGCGACATGACATACGATCTCTCGGGAAAGTCTTCAGCCCCCTCCTTGTAGGCGCGCTCAGAGAGGCCGGTGCAGCCATCGCTGCGAAAGATGCACCGGTACCAGAGATTCTGGCGAAGGCAGGTCTCGACGCAGGGAATTCGAAGAAGTCCGCTATTACTCTGGAACACCTGATGACACACACCAGCGGACTGGATTGCGATGAGAATCCGAGTTCGGCCGGAGAGGAAGACCGACTCTGGCAAGAGGGAACAACACTCGGATTCTGGGCCTACACTGCTGCGCTACCGCTACTCCACGATCCAGGAACACACTACGCCTACTGTTCGGCGGGCATAAACATGAGCGGCTATGCGATCAGGCAGTCGGCGGGGGTACCGATACTGGACGCCATACATATGTTGCTTGCAGATCCACTTCAGTTCACTGACTACCACTGGAATCTCATGCCGGATAGGGAGGCCTACCTGGGAGGGGGTGCCTACCTTCGACCCAGAGATATCCTTAAGCTCGGCCAGATTCAGCTGAGCGGTGGCGAATGGAACGGCACCAAAGTGCTGTCGCGGGACTGGATCGCAGCGTCTACCCAGCCCCGCATCGACATTTCGCCGGAGACCACGGGCCTAACGAGCGAAGAATTCGCTAACAATTACTTCCCGGGAAAACAGGCGTATGCCTGGCGTGTGAACGATATCGCTGTAGGTGACACCGTATACTCGTCTTTTGAGGCGACCGGGAACGGCGGGCAGATCGTGCTGGTGATCCCTGACCTGGACATGAGTGTTGTATTCACCGGCGGCAACTATTTCATGGGATACATTTGGGGGCGCTGGCGTGATGAGATTGTGGGCCGGTACCTGATTCCCGCCATCGACCAATCGACACCTTAAGTTCAAAGACTAGTGCGCAGTTAGCCCACCATCCACCACCAGCTCAGACCCGGTCATGTAGCTCGACTCATCCGAAGCGAGAAACACTATCGCCTTGGCGATCTCTTCTGGGTTTGCAAAGCGGCTCATCGGTATATCGGCAAGCGTGGCCTCGGCGAATCCTTCCGGAGCCAAAGGGAGTGCATCAGCTACCAGTGAGGTCTCTGCAAATCCAGGGTGAATACTGTTAACGCGGATGCCGTAACCCTGCTGCGCACAGTGAAGCGCTGCGGACTTGGTCAGCAGGCGCACCGCCCCCTTGGACGCGTTGTAAGCGGTGAGTACGGCGTTACCTACAATTCCCTCAATCGATGAGACGTTGATAATCGAGCCGCCGCCGTGATCTTTCATGTGCCTGACCGCCGCACGTGTGCCCAGGAAAACGGCGTCGCTGTTCACCGCCATGACACGCTTCCACTGTTCAAAGCTTGTATCTTCGATCGTCCCAATCTCACCGATGCCGGCGTTATTGATCAGAATGCTGATCGGGCCACAGCGCCCCGACGCCGCATCCAGCGTGTCGTGCCAGGCGTTCTCACTCGTAACATCGAGGAGTAAAAAATGAGCGTCACCACCGACTTTGCAGATCGCCTCGGCCGCCGCTGCCCCCTCCTCCCCCAGCACATCGGTCATTACGACGGTCGCGCCATGCTGAGCAAGTACATTGCTGCTCGCCCGCCCGATACCGCGTGCCGCCCCGGTTATCAGGGCAACACGGCCGCTGAGATCCTTCATCCTGCGTCCTCGTCAATACTTTCTCGAATCAATCGACACCGGATACTCCGCGAATCGCTGCAAAAGCGCAAAGGACCGGTTCGACGAGGTCGATTTACCAAAGAGGGGTAACCGCGGCTTCAGCCATCAACCCACTCGCGATCAGTCCGATGCAAATGAGCCCGAAGAAGCCGGCTGCAATGGGTGTTTGCCTGGCGCGCCCCGTCATAAGCATGACGATAAAAGCACCACCGTTGGACACTATGCCCATCACAATAACTCCAGCGGGAAACTCACCGCGCTGCACTTCCAGAAGTCCACCGGCGTAACCAACCAGCAGCGCAAGCAGCGCCATTCCGTACAGGCGATAGAGCGTGCTGTCGGATGCCTGAAAGCCAGAGAGCTGATCTATGCGCTCCTTGGACAAGACCAGAAGGGGCGCCGCGACGGGGAAGAATGTACCGACGATTTTGGTCAGCAATAGTATCGATAGTGCGCTCAACTTAACCTCCCGTTCGTGCCCGACAACCGCCGTTCAGTGCCGGATGGGGCCCAATCGCCGCCTGGTAAATCAGGAAACCCGGCCATACAGAACCAGAGCAATTGCCCCGCGATGGCGATAACACCCAGCTCACTACGCGCGGGGGCACTCGAAGAAAACGAAGAATATTCATATTTGTAATATGAAGGATACTCGTGTTTAGTCAAGCCCCATGACGAACACAGACCGCAAGCTGTGGGTCACGCCCACACAGGAACGAAGCAGAATCAAAGTGCAGCGCATACTCGACGCCGCGCTCGACCTAGCGGCGAAGCAGGGCTCGTTGGAGCTCAGAATGACTGACATCGCAGTCACGGCAGAAGTGTCAGTCGGCACGCTCTATCAGTTCTTTCCCTCAAGGACCGCCGTGGTCGGCGCCCTCTTTGCCCGTGAGATGACACCTATCGACAACTCGATAGATCAGCTTTTTGACGGTGAATCAACGGATCAACCCCTGACCGAGCAGATTGAAAAACTCATACTCAGCCACCTGAAACTCGCAAAACGCCATCCTGGCCTCGCAGTCCTCTGGGCGGCGAGTGCGGTAGATCCGGCGGTCGAAGCCGCAGATCTGGCCAACACCCACAAGAACGCAGGCCGATTGGCAAGTCATCTGTCACGTTCAGTCAGCGACCAGGTAGACGAACAAGACTTGTATGCGACAGCTTTACTGCTTTGCCATCTTTGGAGTAGCGTTGTCCGCCTTTGTTTACGGAGCAAACCGGCTGACGCCAAGCGGATCGTTCGTCAATATGCAGCCCTGATCGCGGCACGCGAATCCGAGCTGAAGAAACTCTAGGCCAACGTCATCGGGTATCGGGTATCGGGTATCGGGTATCGGGTGGAAAGTATTAGTCGCTCATCCCACGTGATGAGCCTGTCGAAGCTTTTGTTCAGCACTGTTTTCCAGACGATCAATCCAGTCTCTTGAACTCACATCCAAACATACAAAAACAGGTTATCTATCTTTTGGTTTTTCCATCTCGGTATCACCGCCGGGCTCTTAGATGCGCGAGCACCATTGCCGCGACAGCGCTGGGCATCGGACGTTCGCTGGGGTGCATCCGGTACATCCTGCTCGCCTGTCTTCTCTACAGCACACTGCACAGCGCACTTTTACGGGCTGAATCGGTGTCCGCGATTGATTTTGAAGGCCGTGAGATCAGGCTAGCTGAACCTGCGCGACGCATAGTGGCACTTGCCCCTCATATCGCCGAGAACGTCTTCAGCGCCGGCGCCGGAGATCGGCTGGTCGGGGCGGTGAGCTACAGCGATTATCCCGAGCAGGCCAAGAGCATACCCAGAGTCGGGGGTTACAAGACCTGGGATCTGGAAACGATCGCTGTTTTGGAGCCGGATCTGATCATTGTCTGGTCCTCCGGCAGCGACCTGGAGCGGCTGGAACCCTTAAGGTCTATGCGTGTACCGGTTTTTGTGAGCGAACCTCGCCAATTAGAAGACATTCCGCGCGCAATTCGCGCCTACGGGGTTCTCGCCGGCACGCAGGCGATCAGCGAGCCGACAGCCGCTCGTATCAGTGAGGAACTGCGCTCCCTGCGGGAACAGTTTGCGACGGAGCGCAGATCGAGCGTTTTCTACCAGGTCTGGAACGACCCGCTGCAGACGCTCAGCGGAAGGCATCTGATCTCTACAGTCATCGAGTTATGCGGAGGACGAAACATCTTTGCGGACCTCCCAATACTCGCTCCCAAAATCAGCGTGGAAGCGGTACTGGCCGCAAACCCGGAAGTGATCGTAGCAAGCGGTATGGGTGAATCGAAACCAGAATGGCTCGACGACTGGCGCCGCTTTGCCGAACTGAGCGCTGTACAGAATGACGCCCTGTTATTTGTGGATCCAGATTTGCTGCAACGCCCCACAGCTCGAATCCTGCTGGGTGCGCGATCGATGTGCGAACAGATGGCTGCGCTACGATGATCACACGCACGGACGTGCAGACGAAGGCAAAGCCGTGTCCTACCCTAACGTCCGGACTGGGAAAGTACTTACCTGGCAACTTCTCTAAGGCAGGTTCATGAGCGACAGTAGCGATCACAAACAGGCCATGAAGGCGCGCCAAACGGAGTTCCGCAAGAAGCGTCGCGAGCTCAAAGATCCCGAACGCGGTCTGGTACTGGTACATACCGGCAACGGCAAGGGCAAATCCAGTTCGGCGTTTGGAGTGATCATCCGGGCTATCGGCTGGGGGCATCGTGTCGGTGTCGTCCAGTTTATAAAGGGCAAATGGCAGACTGGAGAGAAACAGTTCTTCGCGAAGCATGTTGACGGCGTCGACTGGTTCACGATGGGGGATGGATTCACCTGGGATACGCAGGACAAAGACGCCGATACAACGGCAGCCCAGCTCGCCTTCGAGCGTGGCCGAGCCATGATGAGCAGCGGCGACTATCAGTTGATCGTACTCGATGAGATCAATATTGCGCTTCGCTACGGTTATCTGCATCCCACCGACGTGGTGGCTGGCCTGGAGGAACGCAGCCCTGCCACGGGCGTCATTCTTACGGGCCGCGACGCACCGCAGGAGCTGTGCGATTACGCGGATCTCGTCAGTGAGATTCACGAAATTAAGCACCCGTACAAGGCCGGTATCCGCGCCCAGCGCGGAATCGATTACTAGCAGGCGGTTGAAAAACGTAGCGAGGAGCGGGTTCTGCAAGGCGCAGGCGAGACGAGGACCGGAGTTTATGCCGATAAATGAGGACCGCAGGCGCGTCTGCAACGCCGCAGAACCCGCCCGCAGTAGTTTTTCAACAGCCTGCTAGCCCGAACTGTTCATGAATAGTTCGGACTAGACAAACACCCCAAGGAATATGGCAGACCTTTTCGCATGACCGCCCGTGCACTGATGTTTCAGGGCACAGGCTCAGACGTCGGCAAATCCCTGCTTACGGCGGCCATGGTGCGCATCGCGCGGCGCCGCGGTTTTGCTGTGGCTCCGTTCAAACCGCAGAACATGTCCAACAACGCTGCGGCCTGCAAAGATGGTGGTGAGATTGGCCGCGCTCAGGCCCTCCAGGCGCAGGCTGCTGGGCTGGAACCCCGGGTCGACTTCAATCCAGTACTTCTCAAACCCCAGACCGATCGTACATCTCAGGTCGTTGTGCACGGCCGTGCGGCGTCTACCCGAGACGCCGCCGACTACATCCGTAATCGTGGATCGCTGCTTACCCCGGTCCTTGAGAGCTTTGGACGTCTGGTGGATGAGTTTGACCTGGTTCTGGTCGAGGGTGCGGGGAGCCCCGCAGAAATCAACCTGCGACGTGGCGACATTGCCAACATGGGCTTTGCCCGGCAAGCGGACGTACCGGTATGCCTGATCGCCGATATCGATCGCGGTGGCGTGATCGCGAATCTGGTCGGGACCAAGGCCGTGCTGGACTCTGCCGACGCCTCGATGATTGTCGGGTACATCATCAACAAGTTCCGGGGTGATCCACGCCTTTTCGACGCGGGCCTTGAGGCCATATCGGAGCGCACAGATTGGCCGTCATTCGGCGTGGTTCCCTGGTTGCCCACGGCCGCCCGGTTGCCGGCGGAGGATGCAGTCAGCCTGGCGCCGGGTAAGCAGGACGGTGACTTGCGGATCGCGGCCCCCATGCTCTCGCGCATGGCCAATTTCGACGACGCCGATCCCCTGCGCCAACAAAGCGGCGTGTCGTTCGAATGGATTCCGCCCGGCCAGCCGATTCCTCGAGACTGCGACCTGATTATTCTGTTCGGAACCAAGTCCACGCTAGGCGATCTCGCGTTTTTGCGAGAGCAAGGCTGGGATCACGACGTTATCTCTCATGCGCGCAACGGGGGCCGCGTACTGGGCATCTGCGGCGGCTACCAGTTGCTGGGGCAACACATCCACGACCAGGAAGGCTACGACGGGCCTAAAGGTTCAGCTCCGGGCCTGGGCTTACTGGACGTCGAGACCACTATGACGCGAGACAAAGTCGTGCGTCCCGTCATGGGAGTATGCAGTCATAGCAGGGCGTCGGTATCCGGCTACGAAATTCACACGGGCAATACCCACGGGGTCGATTGCGAGCGAACTGTCTTTGAGATTCAGGGTCGCGGCGAGGGCGCTGTCAGTAAGGATGGGCGGGTTACAGGCACGTACCTGCACGGCATGTTTACGAGCGATACGTTTCGCCGGGAATGGTTACAAAAGCTGACCGCAGTGTCGCTGAATCCTTACGACTATGCCACGGCCATCGAAGAATCTCTCGACACTCTCGCCGACCACGTCGAAAGCGCTGTGGATACTGATGCGTTATTCACCGCAGCAAGACAGCCACGCCTGACGGCGTAACTGGCGCCTGACCTTGTCGACTCTCCGCTTACGGCGCGAATAGCCCACACGGACCGCACCTTGCCCAAAGCATTCGCTGCGCTCATGGGGTGGGCTCTGCTCGCTCCGCCGCTGCTAAGGCAGCGTCTCCACTCACGAGCACGATCAGGGCGGACCATTTCGGCGTGAAACTCCTGGCCGCTGTCGCACATCGGGCTAGTTGGACCCAGATCATCCAGTTGACATCCGCCCGGGCCAGGATCACCATGCGCCGCAGATGGTGCCTACGGAGCATCGAAGGTCAAAGTGTCATCGATATCGTAAGCGTGACGCAGCGATCCTAACGGCCCTGATCCGATGTTTTGTGAAAAACCCCGGATACGGCCACGACGCTCCAGACGGTGAAAAGGGAACACGGTGAAAATCCGTGGCTGTACCCGCAACTGTAAGCCGGTAGCGAAGAGCCCAAAGCCACTGGACTCCTGGCAAGCTGCTTACGCGCACAACCCGCTCTGCCACTCTGCAAGCACGGCATAAGCTTCACACAAGCTCGATGCGTGCATAAACGGCTTCGGCCGCAGAGGCGGCAGCTTTTAGACGCTCGGGAGCTACCCGGCGACGTGCGCGATAGCAGGCCAGAGTCTGGGAAGGCGGTTCAGAGTGTTGATCGGCGAGCCAGGAGACCTGCCATCGCGTCGTTCTTCCACGTGCCGGGTAAGCATCCTTGGAAAGAGAAGTCTTCTGATTCGTCTATTGCTTTTCTCCGAAACGACTCGCCGCTGACTTTGTCAGCAGGGCCCGCCGCCGCGCAACACTGCAGCCTGGGGCCCCTTACTCGTTTGCTATGCACTGGCGCTGGCGGCTCGGTGCGGGAGAAAACTCATGAAGCAGCCTCGTTGTGATGCGCCTGCACCCTTTCGTATTCTCAAACCTATTTTTACGACAAACACCAAACCGAAATTTCCTCCCCTTGTCATTGCTGTTGCAGTCGCAAGTTCAGCTCTATTCAACCCCCTGGAGTCGAGCGCGCAGGAATCATCGACAACGCAACACAAGCTTGAGACGCTGGTCGTTAGCGCGACCCGATTGGGCCAGGACTACACTGAGACCGGATCCAGCGTATCCGTAATCACGAGCGAAGATATCCGGGCC
>JBCCYE010000065.1:0-11580 GCA_039190425.1 Pseudomonadota bacterium
CAACATTCGTACGGCACAGGACACCAACGCACGTTCGTTCATCAACAGTTCCAGAGGGGTGAACGTGACAGACGGTGGCCGGCTTGAGCTGTCCAAGATCTACCTTTGGTACCTCAACGATTATGGGGGTAGCCTCGGGACCATTAAGGACCATTTGCTGCTGTACGCGAACGACGACACGCACGAGCTGATTGGAGAGCACCCCGGGTCAGTGCGCTACCGCTACGACTGGTCACTCAACGATGCGAAGACCGCTCACACTGACTGACGAGTGGGTGACCGGCTCGGCCGCTCGCGGTGCGCTGGATGCACCGACACTGGCACCCTGCCTCTGCACTGAACAGACAGATCGAAAAGCTGTCCAGAGTTTGTCCGGCTGTGCCTTCCGCTCATCGCCTGTTGTACTCACTCGAACCTTGAACATGGTGGTAACGTCGGCCATCGACAAAGTCGACTCACCAACGCATGCCAATAACAAAGCAAACGGCACACATCATGCAAGCAAACCATTTGCGATACGGCTTCGCGATCACATTGACCATGCTCGTCGCCTGCTCGGACAGTTCGGACAACTCCGCCGGCGCGCCCACGGGTACCGCTGCCAGCCTCGACGAGATCTATGACCAGGGGCTCACTCGCTACGTTGGCGCGTTTTCTCCCGCCAGTGAGACCGACCTGGGCAACGGAGTCCGTCGTTTCGACTTCGCCCTTCCAGAGGATTTGCAGGCGGAACCCCGCGGACCGCTCTGCCTGCGCGGCACACCTTACGGAGTCGAAACTCGAACCGGCCAGTCGGATGAGCTGTTAATCTGGCTCCACGAAGGCGGCGCCTGCTGGCCGGAGTTCTGTGCAGTCACAGAAGAAGCCAATTCCATCTTTCCGGACGGCATCCTGAATCAATCCGTACCAGGCAATCCACTGGCGGAACACGATCTCGTTTTCGTGCCCTACTGCGATGGCTCACTGTTCACGGGCGACGTCGACCGACCGCTGCCGCCCAGCCTGACCGGACCATCCACCGTCGGTGAAACCATGAGTTATCAACGCGGCGCACAGAACCTCAGCGCCGCGCTGGACATCGCCCGCAGGGAGTTCCCCAATCCCAGTCGAGTCGTCCTGGTCGGTCCCAGCGGCGGCAGCTTCGGCACAATCGTCGCCACACCGCTGGTGCGTTTTTACTATCCCGGCATCGATATTCTGGTGATTCGTGATTCAGGACTTGGCATTGTTCGCGACGGCGACCCGGACTTTATCAATGGCTTGTTACGTGGCTGGAACGCCGACTCGGTGATTCCGGCCTCCTGCGTCGACTGCACGGCGGACGGTAATGTTATCAATTTCATCGAATGGAACCTCGAGAACGACCCCAACCTGTACATGGCGCCCATGGCACACATGCAGGACGGCATCATCGCTGGGCTCTTTCTGATGCTGGACGGCCCCGTTTACCAGGCCGCTGTGCTGGAGGGTACGGGGCGCCTTGCGGAGCGATTCCCTACGCGCTACAAGCGATTTCTACAGGCGGGTTCCAATCACATGGTGATACTCAACTCTGGCCCCGTCACCCCCTACCTCACCGGTAATCAAGGCAGTTTACTGGAAGAAGACATCGACGGGGTTCGACCCATTGACTGGATCTCCGCCGCTGTCCAGAGGCGTGCCGACTGGGTCGATACCGTGCAGTTGGATTCGGATGAGCAGTGATGGGCAGCGTTGCCCAATCGATTAGTGGACAGTCTGATCACCCGCTGACCCCGACAGGACACTTTAGAACGTATACCCCAGGGTCAGGCCGTACTGTCGCCCGCTGTTGTGACCGCTGGTCAGCGCCGGGGGCAGCGCCGGGTCGCCATTAGCCGTCTCTGTGGGCACCTGCAGCTCCTGTTGGTCCGTCAGGTTCTTACCCCACAGGGTCACGGAAAAACGATCGTTCGCCATCCCTACATTAAGACCGACGAAATTCTCGGGGTCGTTGTACCGGTTGGTGACCTCGCTGTTTTCCGCTGCTTTGGAACGCCAGGTCCACGACAGCGTACCGAACAGAGTCCAGCCATTGTCCAGCGGACTGAAATAGCTCAATTGGGTATTGGTGTTCCACTTGGGCAGCGACGATAGCTCGGAGCCGGATTCGGCGGGGCAAAAAGGCCCTACGTCCGTCGGGTCCACACCGAGTTCGCAGAGGCGATCCTGCCATTCACCGACGGTGGCATCGAAATAGGCCGAACGAAAATCCACGGTCCAGCGTTGCGACAGCTGATAGATCAGGTCGAACTCGAACCCCTGTGTCACCACCTCTTCTGCGTTGACAAAAAACAGTCCATACAGCGGCCCAACGATCTGCAGCTCATCGAAGCTGGGAGCGTTCTGTCGAATGATATGGTCTTCAAATTCCTGGTAGAACACCGCTAAGCTGTAGCGCATCTTGTTGTCAAGCAGCGTGCCCTTTACCCCGACCTCAAAGGAGGTCGACACTTCTTCATCCCAAAAAAGAAAATCCTCGGCAGTCTCAATGATGGCGGGGTTACTCAATGCGATACCGACCGCACCCAGCGCCGGCGAGTAGGAGTTCAGGCCACCCTGCCGGTACGCATTGTCGATCGCCAGGTAAGCGGTGGTCTGGTCGTTGGCGAAGAAGCTCAACTTGAGACTCCAGGAGAGATGATCGAAATCCAGAGTCTCGTCCAGATCGCCGGTAAAGCCCACCACGTCAGCAGTGCTCTTGTAGTCCTGAGTATTGTCCTCGTAGCGCAGACCCGCGCTGAAGTCCCATTTCTCTGCGAGATGAAAGGTAAAGTTTCCGAACACCGCGGCACCGGTGGTTTCCTGAGTGACAAGACTGGGGACGAAGGCCCCCGGTACGTCCAGTATGGTGATCGCGTCGCTGTCCGCGTCACTGAGAAAAACACCCGCAACGTAGTCGAAGACATCGCCGCTGTCCGAGGCGCGAAGCTCCAGAGTGGTCTGCTGGGTCTCCAGATTCAAGTCGGTAAAGCCCGGATCCAGAGTGGGGAAGGGGTTCTGGTTCTGGAACAGACTGGTCTCGAAGTCCTGGTAGGCCAGAATGAAGTCGATATTGGTAAGATCGCAGGCCCATGCATACTTCAGCGCAACGTCTTTCACGTCAGTGGTGGATTGGCTGCGCCGCTCGCTGTAGTCCCTGCGATCTGAGAACTTGTTGAAAATGGCGGCCACAGGATTGGTGCCGCCAGTGCCCGGCACCAATCCGTCGTACATTTGTATGGAGTAGTTGTCTTCCAGCTCCTGATAGTTGGTAATCAGGTCCAGGCGACTGTCCGGGCCTGGCTCGAACAACAAGCGCAATCGCACCGAGCGGTGATCCTTGCCGCCGAGAGCATCCTCTCGGGCGAAGGGGCTATCCATTGCAATGCCACCCTCGGTTTCTGCGTAGACGCCCGCCAAGCGTGCGGCGAATCGATCGGTCAGCGGCAGGTTCACAGCGCCGCGCACATCCACCGCTGGTTCACCATTGGCGTCCCAGCGGGACCAGGAGCCGTTGATAAACCCCTCCACCCCTTCGAAGCCTGGCGAGACTGTTGTAATGTTGTAGGCACCAGAGGGCGCATTCCTGCCGTACAGAGTGCCCTGTGGGCCCCTGAGCAACTCCACACGCTCCACGTCGACCATGGTATTGAAGACCGCGCCGGGTTGGGCGGCGGGAACCTCGTCGACGAAGATCGGCACGCTCTGTGCGGTCGGAGCAAAAAAACCTGGTCCCACACCCCGCACGCTGATTGAGGCGAGGGCCGCGGTTGTCGTATTCAGGGTCACGCCAGGGGTCAATTGAGCAGTTTCGGTAAAATCGAAAATCGAATTGCGTGTGATGTCGTCTGCACTCACAACCGCGATGGAGATCGGAACATCCTGTACACTCTGCGCCTTGCGCTGCGCGGTCACCAGGATCTCTTCCAGAGAGCCGCCGGTTTCAGCCTGTGCAAGCGCTGCGGTCTGATAGACCCACAGGGACAGACTACCGGTCAGAAGCCAAATTGGCCTTCTATTCTTCCACATGGCATCGATTTATTGTGATTATAAAAGTTCGGCCGCCCCCGCGCTGCCGCCAGATCGCTCATCCGCGCTGAGTGAAAGACCGCTGAAGACATTAGAGTCTACGCGATCGATCAGTGCGGCTACAGTAAACGTTATCGGGTCTTAGAACCAATACCTTGATCCGACCACTCGAGCGCCAGTCAAAGGGTAGCGGCGCACTTGGTCGATACATGGGAGAGCACCGCTTCAACCTCCACAAGCCTAGTTGCTCTTGGCCGTTCTGCAAACCGGTGTCGCAAATCGTGCAATCGCCCGATGCCATTTGTTGGCCCGGGCGGTGTTGATCGCGCCATAGAGGTCGGCGCTGTCGTTGCGGCGGTGACGGTGATTCAGCGATCGCGTTTGAGTTGGTAACACTAACAAGCGGCAACGAAGCGGGAATCACGGAGCGCGTCGGATAACTACTGCGTATCCGACTCACCAATAAACTCGTTGAAGAAATCGTCGACTGTTTCGATTTCCGTGATCCCAAGCACCCAGACCGCTTCTACCGTATCCGAAAAGTCCATCCCACCGAACGCAATGGAGGGGTTGGGAAACTGCTTGAAAGTCAGAATTTCAAGTATTTCTGAGTCGTCAATCGCTCTGTCGGCGTGCTTTCTGGCTTCCGTCCAACAGGCCCCTAAAGGCCTTTCCAAGTTCTGAAGTGCTTGCCAATGATCTCCACTGTAGGTAACAAGCCTGGGTGTTCCATTGCCTGAGGCATTGCCATCGGGAATGCGGATGTAGTTTGCACGCTCGATAACCGTTTCCAGATCCACGTCCGTGGTGAATTCATGATTGAAGTAACTGTGCTGCACGACGTTGATTCGGTTCTTGAAGTCGTAGTCTCCTTCAGAGTCATTCAGAGCTCTCAGTACATCCGCTGAGAAATCGGATTGCCCCGCCTCCATGATCCAAATGTCGCCGCCCCTGGCCAAGGCAAGCAGAACTCGATTTTTGACCCTCGATACTGCTGTACGCCACTGTTCACTGTCCTTTGGGTGCGCATAGGACCAGTCATCCCCAAAGCAGGCCTGCATCACGTCTTGAGCATCCAGGAATCGGGCATTCTGCTTTCCATAGGTGCCCAGTACCGCGTGAAGATCGACATTCTCAAATCGCGGGTCGGAAAATATCGTCGCCGTCGCCGCCTAAGAATGGATGTCATCCGGGTCGGGTTTGTTGTCGTAGAAGGCCAGGAACAGGTCTGTTGCCGGATCAAAGGCTTTCTCAGGCGCCAACTCTGTTGTGGTGCCCTTATCGCTGCACCCACTGATGAAGCATGCGACGCACAGCGCTACTGCGAGTAGGCAGGCTCTTCTGGTGATGCCCATTGCTGACGTCCATTCGGTATCGGTCATCTTGGAGGGCGGGCAGTGACCTGTGGTCTTCAAGGCGTTGGACTCTATGACCTGTCCGTACATTTTTATTGTCTTCACGTTTGCTGGTGTTTCTGTGAGTCGCTTTTCAAGAAAGAAAAAATAAATGCCGGGCGATCCTTATCCGCCGAACGATTCGGCCCCGTGAAATGCGGGGTGGCGTAACCGTGCACGGTGGCATCGCCCGCTTGGAGCGGGCAACGTACCGCCGAAGAAAGCTCCATTTGGCGCTCTGGATCGACAATGGCAAGCAATCGCCCTTCGTCGGATGGATCACCTGAGGCAACATAATGCTCTGGCATGGGTTGCGTATGAAAATTCGGTACAAACTCCATACATCCCATGTCTTCACTGACGTCTTCCAACGCCAACCAGAACTGCAGCACCGTATCATTCGGTAAGGTCATGCCGGGCGGCGAGGTTGGCTGGCTGATGTAGGACATATCCTGGTGCCATGGCGTCGTATGTGGGTGACCTGCCGGTTTGTGGATCGCCATACTGAACAAGAACTGTGGCTCTCCGCCCTCCATGAGTTCGGCAGCGATATTCCTTGCCTTGATTACCGCCTCATTGTCTTCAAATACAGGATTCAGGGTGTGAGGGCTCATGATCTGTCGGGTAAGACCACCCAGGTATCGGTCCTGCTCGTTGTCCTGCCGCTCATCTTCCACAAGCGCACGGTAGGCATACAGCAGCTGCTCGACCGTGTCTTTTGAGGCCAGTTTTTCAATGACGGCAAAACCATTGGTCGTGAAGTTATTGAGGGATAGGTCCAACGTTGTCATTCCTCAGCCCTCCCGCGTGGGCCCTGCTGTCGGCTCATACCATCGTCCTGACAGAATCCTGCCAACAGGCGTCCGCAATTTCATACAACACCATCGCCTGCTGCCATCGATCGGACTCTTCCTCGCCTGCATCATCCAACTCGCGGGCATAGTAGAACAGATGCTCGGACTTACCCAATCTTAGACGATAGGGCAACAGTTCCGGTGCGAAAGGCAGGACTTCGCCTGGTGTAGCGGTCGCCAAAAAACCTCGCATGCAGCGACGCCACAACTCCCTGTGGTGCTCAACAAACTCACGCTCATCCTGGCTTCCCCGCACCGCAACCTGCATGCAGCAAGGCGTACCCAAACGCCCATGCATGTATCGTACGCGCTCGAAAACAGGCGCCATGAGGTCCAGCTTTGCTTCCCAATCACCGTAGACCATCTCCTGTCCGGTGTACCAGTGCGACAGATCCGCATTGAACCGTACGTCGGGGAACCGCTGAACAATATCCAGGGTGCGCTTAACATCCTGGGTGACGGTGGCGCGGTGGGTTTCGATAAACATCGGATAGCCGTGCTTATCACTTGCGTCGATGATGGCGCCCACAAGGGCGTCAATCTCGTTATCAGTCTCGAAACCGGAACCCACGTGCAGAGTGGTCAGCAGGTATCCCGCCTGCTTGTGCTGCGCGGCCAGACTGTCCGCTTCTTCAGGTTTATCCACGCGCCCCATGCCGGCTATCGCGAGCGACGAGGATGGCATCAAATCCGGCAACGGATGTTGAATGGCCACCACACCGTGATCGGCCAGTTGCGCGAGCTGTTCTTCCGGGTCAGACGGCCCCGCAGAAGACGCGGGGAGCGCCAGCAGATTTCCGGCCGTTATATGGCGCACCAACCGCTGTTCAAGGTGTTCTGACGGTTGTGTGAAACGTGCCGTCATGACGAACTCCGGGCAAATTCGAACAGCTCGCCATACACCTGCATCGCTTGCTCCGAGTCTTCCGGCCGCAGAAATGGCACGGTGATGTCTTCCCTGCCCTTCCAGGCATAGTGGTCCTCGCCACTGACCATTTCAAAGTCACGGAAATCCTCCTTTGGCTTGGGCGGTATCCCCATGGCCCAGGGCAGCATCGATCGCGCGCTCATCACGTGATTGACCAGCGCTCTGCGATAGCCCGATGTGCGCGTGTTATTCAACGACCGATGCAACACGTAACCGTGGAAGACCACGGCGTCGCCGGCATCGGCATCCAGCGACACGCCGGCCTCACGCTCGTAGGGATAGTCGTAAGCTTCTTGGGAGGTGTCAAAGCGTGGGTCATTGTGCTGACGAGTCGGCCAGATCACGCCGTGTTTGTGGCTGCCGGGGTGCATCCACAATCCGCCGTTGTCCACCCGCGCGTCGTCCAGCGCAATCCAGATACCGGCCAGAGACCGATCTCTGGTTGGTATGTAATGCTCGTCCTGGTGCCACGCCTGACCCGGCTTACCCGCGTTCTTCACAAACAGCATCGACTGCATGCACTTGATATCAGGGCCGATCAGCGTGTTCAGTGCACGCACCAGATCACTCTGTGTCAGCGTGGCCTTCATGATCGAAGAGACCTTATGGGGAAAATGAATGGCCAATACCTGCTGCATGGCCTCCTCAGCGCTGGAGGCCCCCCGATTGATCAGATCGGCGCCAAACAGTTTCCCTCGGTCTCCGCGGCAAATGCGCAGCGTTTCGTCCTGCAGTGATCGCACCTCCTCAGAGGAGAAAACACCCTTCAATAGCACATAGCCATCGCGATGGTATGCGTTGGCCAGCGACTGCGCATCAAAGGTTTTAGCGTCGTAAACACTGTCCACTGTTATAGCTCCAATGCACACACGAGGAACGGTTGTTGGGCGGACGGGACCGTATTTCAGGCCATCTCTATTGATTATTCAACGACACACGGCCGCCGTGCAAGCCCCGAGATTGCCCACTGGACGTGAGCGCGATGGTCGAGCAGAGTGTTGATATGTTCTATACTTTGCGTCAATAACATGCAAAATCGTCCGCTCGGGTACTGCAAACCCAACCGCGGACAGCGCGGCCTGCGCTCAGGTCTGTCGGCGAGTAAACCGCCAACCGCAAAATACCGGGCATCCGTCAATGGGAAGATCAGCGGGCGGTTCATTCGGCAGGCCGGTGGGCTCGCGCCCCAAGAGGATGCATCGCGATGCAACATCACCATCTGAATCGGGGATTCGAATGGGAGCCACACAGCGGTCCCTTTCGAATCATCAGTGAAGCCCAAGCGCGTCAGTACGACGAGGAGGGTTTCTTCGTGTTCGAGGACGCTTTCGATACCGAGACGATTCAAACGCTGATCGAGGCCATCGACCCTATCGAAGCGGAACTCGAACAGATGCTTCGCGACAAGTTCGGCGGCAAGGCCTTGATTGCACGCGCTGACGAGATCACGTTCACAGCGCATCTCGTCGCCCAATCGGAAGTGGCGCGAGCCTTCACACGGCACCCCGTGTTTTGCAATCTCGCCTACGATCTGATCGGGCCCGACGTACGCCTGTACTGGGATCAGTCGGTTTACAAGAAGCCTGGTACGAAAGCGCCTTTCCCCTGGCATCAGGACAACGGTTACGCCTTCGTCGAGCCACAGCAGTATCTTACCTGCTGGGTCGCTCTGACCGACGCCACCGAGGACAATGGCTGCCCCTGGGTATTGCCGGGAAAACACCGCACCGGGACTTATGCCCACGAGCTGTCAGAACTGGGCTTTGTCTGTACCGACAAGCCGGAGGGCGCCGTACCCGCACCGGCCCGCGCGGGCAGCATCGTCGTCTTTTCCTCTCTGACGCCGCACGCGACGGGCGCAAATCTAACGGACGGCACTCGCAAGTCTTACATCGTGCAGTTCGCTCCGGATGGTGCTGAGCGAATCAGTGAGGTCGATGGTCAGCTCGTTCGCGAGCAAGCCAATGTGCCGGAGCGACAGTATCCAATCCTGATCAATGGCGAGGCGCCGACCTAGCATGGCCGGCAGCGACGAGCGCAGCGTCATTGCCTTCGATTTCGAGGCCATCCACGGTGGCAATTTCGCACTCGAGATAGACCACAACGCAGTGGCGGAAGCTGTGGATGCGCTGCTCGACGCTATGTCATTCTCGCAAAAATTGAACGAGTTACGCGGGCGACAGCTCGATCCTATTGAAGGCCTGTACCACGCAGGTGGCGATGCCTCTCTAGGCATTGCGCCCTGGAAGATGGTTGATGGCCCCAGAGGGGCCCGCATTGACAAGGCCACGGCGTTCCCCGTCGCGATCGCGCGCGCGGCGAGCTTTGATGTCGACCTTGAACGACGTGTTGGTCTCGCCATTGGTCTCGAGGTGGCGGCAAAAGGGGGCAATGTGCTGCTGGCACCGACAATCAATCTACTGCGGCATCCGGGCTGGGGTCGAGCGCAGGAGACCTACTCTGAGGACACCTTTCACATGGGAGCGATGGCAGTGTCCTTCGTCAGCGGCGTTCAAAACCACGTGCTGAGCAGCCCAAAGCACTTCGCCCTGAACAACCTTGAAAACAAACGCTTCGAGCTCTCGGCGGACATCGATGAGCGAAGCCTGCGAGAACTCTACCTACCGCATTTTGAACGCTGCGTGGTCGAGGCAGGCGCCGCTTCGATCATGACGGCCTACAACAAGGTGAACGGCACCTACTGCAGCGATCACGCACAGCTTATCGACGACATACTGCGCGAAGACTGGGGCTTTCGGGGTTTCGTCGAATCGGATTGGATTCTCGGCACACGCTCGACGGGAGCTGCAATCGCGGCAGGCATGGATATTGAAATGCCGACGCCCATCTGCTTCACCGATGAAAAAGTCGAAGAAGCACTCGAGGCCGGAGAGATCGATGAAGCGATGCTCACGCGCAACGCTCGACATACGGTGTACCAAAAAGTCGCCTGGCAGCTAACAGAAGACGCCGTGGCGGGAAAGCCCAAGCCACCACCGGATGTGGTCGAGTGCGCAGAGCATATCGCGCTCGCACAGGAAGCGGCGGAAAAGTCGATGGTGCTGCTGAAGAACGACGACGAAGTACTGCCGATTGACAGAGCCGGCGCGCCGCGGATCGCCGTGGTCGGCGATCTCGCGGTTAAGGCAAACCTGGGCGATCGTGGCAGTAGCATGGTCGTCTCCAGCACCGTGATTAAGCCCCTGCAAGGTCTTCTCGCGGCGCAAGGTGCTGCCACAATCGAGCATTTCGCCAGCGATGCCGATCTCTCAACGCTTGCCGACTTTGACGTGACGCTGGTCGTCGCCGGGCTCACCTTTCTTGACGAGGGTGAGTTCATTCCCATGGAGCAGGCCGAGGCGGAAAAGGCCGGTTTTGCCCGCGGTGGCGACCGGGCAGAACTGGATTTGCCGGAGGCACAGAAAGCACTGATCACTAACGCGGCCAAGGCATCGCAGCGGACGGTCGTTGTTCTGCAGGGCGGCTCTGCGATTCTCGTTCGAGACTGGGTCGATCAGATCGATGCCCTGTTGATGTCTTGGTACGGCGGCCGTGAGTTCGGCCACGCTCTGGCGCGCATCGTGTTTGGAGAGCTTTCGCCGTCGGGCCGCCTACCCGTTTCCTTTCCGCGCTCGATGGACCAGCTCATGCCCTGGGATGTATCCGCGCTTGCCGTACCACACGATCTATTGCACGGCTATCGCTGGCTGGACCACCATGGACACGATCCGGAGTATCCCTTCGGTTTCGGAATGAGTTATACAACCTTTGAGTATTCCGACCTCAGGGTCGAGCCACTGAGCGAGGGATTCGAGTGCAGCCTTCGGGTTCGCAATACCGGCGAGCGAGCCGCGGCCGCTGTGCCTCAACTGTACATGTCCGTACAGGACGGCGCCGTCTTTCGCGTCAAGAAGTATCTGGTGGGGTTCGCGCGCGTTGAACTGGCACCGGGCGAGACGGTGCGCGTCGTGTATTCCGTGACGGACCGACAGCTCAGTCATTTCGATGCACATCGCGGCGATTGGCAGCTTGAGGACGCACGCTATGTTTTTCGGGCCGGCTGTTCCTCCGCCGATCTGCCGCTGAGCATGGCAACAACCCGCGACCGCGGGCGCTGGGTCTGAGCGCATCCGCTCACACCCTCCTATGGTTGCGCCGGGCCGTCCATTGCATCGACCACGTGGATTAGATGTACGAGCAGGACCGCTATGCTATTGATTGTGTAGTCCGCTGCTTCGGTTGTGGCCCCACTGCCTGCGGCGTTCAGTCGAAACTCGCGCATGCGCTGATGTAATGGCGCTATCATTGCCTGGACTTGGTCTCGACGTGGCGTCGCCGACGATGCCATTTGCTCTGCAACCCAGCTCAATAGCTG
>JBCCYE010000066.1:0-11498 GCA_039190425.1 Pseudomonadota bacterium
CCGGCGTTGCGCTGATGAACCTAGTGGAGGAGGGCAAGGTCGCCCTGGAAGATCCGGTCAACCAGCATCTGGGGCCCACCAAGCTGACAGCCCATATCGGCGATGTCGATGATGCAACGCTCAGACGACTCGCCAACCACACGGCAGGCTTGCCGATCCATTACCAGTTCTTCTATGAGGATGAGGATCGTCAGCGCCCCTCTATGGACGAGAGTATTGCCCGCTACGGGCGTATTGTGGCGAAACCAGGGGAGACCTATCAGTACGCGAATTTTGGCTACGGTATTCTCGAGTACGTCATCGAGAGGAGCACCGATCAAAACTTCGCCGACTACCTGCAGCAGTCGATTTTTGGACCTTTGGGTATGCAGGATAGCTTCGTACCGGTTAGCGGCGACAGTGAAGGCAATGTCGCAAAACGCTACTCACACGATGACTACGAGATTCCATTTTACGACTTCGACCATCGCGGCGGTTCGGCTGTCTATTCCAGCGCCCATGATCTCGTTCGCTTTGGGTTGTTCCTTTTAGCGGCCGGGAGCGTTGACGGAGGCACTGACGTGCTTTCTCAAGCGTCGCTGGACCAAATGTTTGAGATGACCTCTGGAACCGACGAGTTCCCGAATCGATACGGTATCGGGGTGAGGCGATTCATTGAACTCGAAATGGCCATGGAGGGCATTGAGGCCTTCGGGCATGGTGGTGGTATGGGGGGCGTTGCCACCAGCCTAGTATTGCTGCCGCGCCAAAAGGTGGCCATCGCACTTCTGATCAACAAGAGTGGTCCGGGCATCAGCAAGTTAAAAACGGATCTGACGCTGGAGATTATTGGGCGTCTACTGCCTGATGCCGGTAAGCCGGCTGTCAGCCTCGTGCTGGACGAAGGGTTTGCGGGCACGTGGACTGGTTACGTGGACACCTATGCCGGCCGAATGCCGGTGAGCCTTGACCTGAGCGATGCTAAAGCCCCCATGGGCAGCGTTGGCGGCCACCCTGTCGGGGGTGTGACTGTTGCGCAAGGCGATGACGATTTCTACTACTTCACCCTGGATAACGGTGCCATCGACACGCCTGACGCAAAACACTACCCGCACACGGTCAGACTCAAATTGAAGCTGCGAGAGAGCGGTGCCCTGAATGGCTATGCGACGGCAATTTCTCGCGATAAGCAGGGTCGCATAGGCAATGCGCAGTCTTACTGGGCGGAGCTACAGAAAGTCGAAGCGCGAGCCTCAGATATCTGAGGCGAGAACCGGGTCAGGTCTGGATGGCATTTTCATAGGCGATAGGACGGTTGCCAAGTTTTGTAGAGTGCCTTAGTATCTTTACGTTAAGATATACTTCGAGGTTCGTGGCCGTGCTGACAGATCCTATGGGTCTAGCCACTGCGCTGATTGGCATAGCAGCGGCTATCTACTCAATCTCTCTGATCCCAATTTTGCAAGGTTTTTTCACCTACTTTCCACCGGTGGTGTGGATGTACTTCGTACCGATGGCACTATCTACGCTGGGTGTACTCCCCGCGGAGCACCCGCTGTATACAGGCCTGGCAAAATACGCGCTGCCCATGGCCCTGATTCTTCTCACCCTCTGCACCGATGTGAAGGCCATCGCGTCCATTGGGCTGCCAGGGATGCTTGCGCTGCTAGCCGGGTCACTGGGTGTCGTGTTGGGCTCCGTGATCGGCTTTTTGATGTTTTCGCACTGGCTGCCGGAGGATATCTGGCAGGGCTTCGTTATGCTCAGCGCCAGCTGGATTGGTGGCTCGGCCAATATGGTGGCCATGCAGCAGAGCCTGGAAGTCGACGCCACACTGGTTGGCCCAGTGGTCGTCGTCGATACGGTGGTAGGGTATTCATGGCTGGGCCTGCTGATTTTGCTGAGCGCGCAACAGGGCCGTCTTAACAAGTTGCTCCAGGCCGATCTGACCACTCTCGATCAGGTAGAGGCGCGGCTCATTGGGAGCAGTAAGGATGCTAGCCTTGCCAGTGTTCGCTCTATTTCCATCGTGGTTGGAGCCGCTCTGGTGGCCGCTTTTCTCGCGCGCGAATTCGCTGAATCATTGCCGGAACTGGGCTCCCCAAGAATCATCACGGCGACGACCTGGACGATCCTGGTCTGCGTAAGCGGCGGCCTGCTGCTGTCCGTCACACGCTTGGGCGCAGCTGCGCGGCGGTACCAGGCCTCGGAGTACGCCTATGCGGCGCTCTTCCTGCTACTGGTGACCGTTGGCGCCCAGGCGGACCTGAGAGCCATTGGCAATGCACCGGCCTTTTTGTTGGCCGGCCTGGTGATTTTGACGATCCACATCGTCGTCCTAGTTCTGGTCTGTCGCATGCTGCATCTGCCCGCGTTCTTTTTCGCAGTGGGCAGCATGTCTAGTATTGGCGGAGCGGTATCAGGACCAATAGCCGCTGCCGCCTTTCGCCCCGCGCTCGCTCCCGTTGGCGCCCTGTTGGGCGTAGCGGGTTATGTCATTGGTATGTATCTACCGCTGGGTCTCGCATTTTTGCTGTCTTCACTTGCCACTTGATTAGGTTTATCTTTTGATGGAATCCGCTCGCATCGCCATACTGGGCATCGCCATCGAGTCGAATAATTTCGCGCCAATGGCCGATCGCAGTAACTTCTATGAATATGCCTACCTGAAAGGAGATGATGTCTTGACCGCCGGCATCATCGACTACTGGCTGGGTGTCGACGGTGGCGAGGGTTTTGTTCCGGCGATGAGCGCCCTGCGAGATTGGCAGCCGGTGCCTGTATTGATTGCCGATGGCCAGGCAGCCGGGCCTGTTGAGCATAGCGAATATGAAATCATCAAAGCGGATCTCCTACAATCCCTCAGGCAGCAACTGCCGGTTGATGCGGTGTACATCATTGCCCATGGCGCAGGGCGCACGACAGAGCTGCATGATCTCGACGGGGACTACTTTGCCGCAGTGCGTAAGCTTGTGGGCGATGAAGTGCCCGTGGTCGCCACCCTGGATCTGCATGCCAACCTAACCCCCGCAATGATCAAGGCCTGTGACGCATTGGTCTCTCAGCGAACCAACCCACACGTGGATTCGGAGGCGCGAGCGAAAGACGCTGCTGGGGTGATCAATCGAATGCTGGACGGGTGGCGGCCAATACAGGCCGCTTCTCGCATCCCGTTTCTCACGCCCCAAGTTTCCCAGAGCACTGATAGGGATCAGCCCCTCGGTGCTATCGTGGCCCATGCGGAGGCTTTTATTGAGAGTGGCAAGTGTTCTGGTGTGTCCGTCATTCCTGGATTTTCGTTTGCCGACACGCCCCAGAATGGCCTTTGGCTATACGCGTTCGGTGATGATGAGTCTGCCCTGCTTGCGTCCCTTCAAGAGCTCTGCGAGCTTGTCTGGCAGGAAAAAGACAGATTCACGCGGACGACACTGGAGCTGGGCAATGCCGTTAAACTGGCAGCGAGCACCGAGCCTGGCCCACGTCCGCTTATCTTCGCCGATATTGCCGACAACCCTGGCGGAGGTGCCACCGGCAATACGACTTGGATGCTGCAGGCTTTCCTGGACGCCGGTGTGAAGGAGGGCATATTCGCTCCGTTCGTTGATGCGCATCTGGTGAAACGGGCGAAGGATATCGGCATAGGCGGCGATTTTATCGCTCGCTTTAACGAGCAACAGCCCACGGCGTTCTCCCAAACACTATCCGTAACGGCCAAAGTTCTGTGGCTCGGCAATGGCGACTACGACTGTCGCTATGGTGTTTACGCAGGGTCCCGAGTGCCACTCGGAGAATCATGCGTCCTGGAGGTTGCCGGCAATAAGGTGATTGTTATCACCGCCGCTCAGCAATTGATAGGCGCAGACTTTATCACGCACTTCGGTGTGGATATCTCCGCCGCACGATTTATCGTCGCCAAGTCCCGCGGCCACTTTCGTGCGGGATTTGCTCATATGGTCGCACCGGAGCAAATTTTTGAGGTGGATACACGTGGGCTGACCACGGCGAATCTGAAGAGTGTCCCCTGGAAAGATCTATCGAGACCCATCCTGCCCCTTGACTCCGTCGCTTCTTATCGCCCATCGGTGGAGGTCTTCGGCCGGCGCTGAACGTTTTTTGTGTGCCATGTTTACTCAGCCAGCGATGCGATAGACATTCCATGCATACAGGGCAACGATCATGATCAAAAAAAAGCAACTCGCTGCTCTCGTGCAGATAGCCAATGTCTGATCCGCTGAGCGTCCCGAACGCCAGGCGACGAACGTGGCAGCGGCGCCAGCCAGCGAAAGTAGTGTCGCGAGTATCAGCAGGTACAGGGTCCCCCGCATCGCTGCCGAGGGCCAGAGATTAAAAGCACTGGTTGGCCCACTGACGTACTGGCCGGTAGCGTACGAGAAACTTGCAACAACGACCAGCCAGCTGGCGGCAGCGGCGCCAACCAGACCGACGGAAATCTTGTACTGCGTTCCCAAAAGCGGCAGCGCTCGTTGCCAGATGCGTCTGACAAGAATGGCCAGCACAGCTATGCCAGAGAGCAGCCCCAAGCCGACGGGCACGAACAGCGTTAAGCGTTGTTCAAGCAGAGTAGGGCGTTCGTAAGCACCGCTACTGCCCATATAGAGCCATTGCGCGCGATCTCCGTGATCACCGGCAAACTGAATGACGCTGCCGTCGACAAGAGATTTGAAGGTGTCGTCGCCGATTTCAACGTATTTCTTGCTTTTGCCCTTGGAGGAAACGACCAGATAGCCTTCTGCTGTGCTGGACACCCCTACCGTCCTATAGGAACTCCTTAACTTTTCAAATCGTTTTTCCGTGCGACGCGTGTCCAGAAATTCCCCGGTATAGCGCTGCGCTCGCTCGGCAAAGTCCGCCGGCGGTGCCGGTAGTAGCGTTACAGGTTCGGGGAAAAACTCCTGGACGATCCGTCGTGGCAGTGTCCTTAGGGCGCTACCTGCGCCAGCATTAGTCGATACAAAGATACCGAGACCAAGTTCAGGTACCAGCGACATGATGGATTTGAAGCCGTTTACAGAGCCGCCGTGCTCCAGCACATCGTACCCGCTATAGTGTTTAGTCCAGAAACCGTGAGCATTGGCTCGCGCCGGATCGCTGTGCCAGAACAGGGGCTGGCTCATGGTCTCCCAGGTCGACTCCTGGAGAATGGTGGCCCCGTCTAGTGTGCCTCGATTCAGGTGCATGCGCATGTAAGCCGCCATGTCGGCGGCCGTCGACGACATGGAGCCCTCTGCATGGGTTGTATCACGTGCCAGCGGCCACGTCGTCGGTTCCCACCAGCCGCTACTCCACGAATGGGCTTTCGCTTCCCGTGCCCGGAGGTCCGGTAGCCATGGCAGGTATTCATCTTCACCGGTCACTGTTTTCACGCGCACATCTGAAGAGTTCATATCCAGCGGCAGCAAGATGTGATTCCGAATGTAGTCTGCGTAGCTCTCCCCGGACACCTGAGCAATGATCTCCCCCAGCAGCGCATAGCCATAATTGGAGTAAGAGATAGCCTCACCCGGCGGGCGTACCTGATGGGCTCCAATGGCTTCAAGTTCCGCCTTGGTTGTGTCGCCATCACGCGGATTGGGCGCTCCGAAGTAGCCCAGAACGCGATCTTCGAAGCCGGGTGTATGAGTCAGAAGATGAGCGATCGTGATGACACCCAGATGATCGTCGATCTGAAGGTCACCAAGGTGCTGCCGTATGTTGTCGTCCAGCGACAGCTTACCCTGTTCCACGAGCTGCATAATGGCTGTTGCGGTGAATGTTTTGGTGATCGATGCGATGCGGAACAGGTGGTGGTCGCCCACGACCTCTTCTCGCGTGTCAGTATTGGCAAAACCATAGCCTTTTATCAGTAAAGGGCCGTACCTATCGGTGACGGCGACAGTGGCACCGGGAATTCCTGGGTTCTCAAGCAACGTTTCGGCCACAGCGTCAACGAAGGCCTCGAGCCTGTCAGGATCTATTTGCTTCTCGTTGCTCTTAGTCATAATGAGCTGACTCCAGCTCAGTAATAGCAGTCCGATCAAACACTGAGTGACCCTGCTAGTCATCGAACCTGACATTGTCTAATTCCTAAAAATTAACTTTATAAGAAGTATATTGACATAGTGATAATATTGAAAGCGTTTTTCAGCAAATACGCTACGGGTACTACTGTTTCTGGTTCAGCTGCTGACGGCTTTGCGCAAAACGCAAAGAGCATGGAGCCCATAGCCGATAGCCCATAGCCCATAGCCCATAGCCCAAACCCCAAAGCTTAGTATTGTATATCCCACATCAGAAGGATGTCGGCTATTGAGTTTTCACATCACATTCCTTAAAGTATAACGATATAAAGATAATTACATAAAGCGCTCATAAGAGGTGATCGCAAAGAGGTTTGTCAGAACGGTGTAGCCCGCAGATACACCTAAGCGCGGAGGGTTCACTAGTGAATCGAGTTAGCAGTACGTGGCGGATCAAAGCAATTCTGCCTTTCGCGGTGAGCCTTACCCTCAGTGGTCAGGCATTAGCGCAGAGCCTGCCGGATATCCAGTCGTCAGTAGATAGCGGGCGAGTGCTGGAAGAAGTCATCGTGCGGGCCATGAAGCGAGATCAAACGATCTACGAAGTCCCCATCAGCATGACCGCCATGTCAGAGGCTGACTTGCAAGCACTCGGATCGCAGGATCTCAACGACTACGCTGGCTTTGTACCCAATCTGACTGTGACCAGCTTGGGTGGCCGCAAACGGTCGAGTATTAGTATTCGTGGTCTCTCCGCCCAAAGGGGTGTGGCGAGCACGGTCGGGGTGTTTGTCGATGAATTCAACGTGTCGCCCACGTCGGTCAATGCGTTCAATAACCCCTCTCTGCAGGACGCGGCTCAGGTCGAGATCTTACGTGGGCCACAGGGCGTATACTTTGGCCGCAGCGTCATGGCCGGTGCCATCAGCGTCACAACGAATAAACCCAGTGAAGAATTCGAAGGCGAAGTATCCGGCAGGATTGGGTCCAATGATCGCTATCTGGCGCGTGGCGCCGTGAGCGGCCCGTTGATCGAGGACACCCTGGCCTACCGGTTGGTCGGCTACTACGAGGAATTCGGCGGCTTCCTAGATAACATTGGCCCTTCGGATGCAGCCGATAACTTTGATGAATACGGTTTTCGGCTGGCGCTGCGGTGGACGCCCTCAGAATTCACCACCATAGACTTCTCTGGTACCTACTCCGATGCGCAAGAAAATCTACCCAATAGAGTGCCACTTGGCGTCTGGTCAGCCCGCTACGAAGAGGATATCCCCCTCTTAACGTTCGGTGGCATAACCTCGGTCGACGAACTGGCGGCCCTTCAAGGCACTCGCTTTTATCCCGAGGTGGATCACGAGGTTAATTTCGATGACGACTACCACGTCGACACGGAAGCTTACTACCTAATGGTGCGGGCAGAACACGAATTTGACAGCTTCTCACTGGTCGGTATCGCCGGTTATATGCAGGGTGATCAACAGATCGACGCAGGCGAGGCGGACTTGAACCTAAACGAAACGCCTTTCGTGACGTCCTTTGGCGCCGACGCCATCCTGTTTGGGGATTATCGGGTTTTCTTCGATCAGGAAGTAGAGTCCTACACGCTGGAATTGCGAGCCCAGTCGAGCGGCACAGGGCCGTTGCAGTGGGTCATTGGTGCGCTCGCATCCCAAGACGAAGAGGTCCAGACTGCAGAGGACTATATCAAGTGGGGCACTGCTTTCGATGAACCCCCACCCGGCTTTAGTGGTACCTTCATAGGCTATGACGGACCGTGGGACCCGGGTATCGACAGCGACCTGATCGAGAGCCAGGCGGTTTTCGGTGACCTCAGTTACACCTTCTTGGATGAGCGGCTCACCCTGAGCGCAGGCGCGCGCTATAGTCAAGACAAGTTCACCAGCGATGGATTTGAGGGCGCTTTCGCGCTTTTATCGGTTGGACCTGAAGGCCCATCCGCGCTCAGTGATGCAAGGGTTCGCCCGGAAGCGTCTACGTCGTCGAGCGATATCTCACCGGCCCTGACGGCGGTCTATACGTTCGATGACAGGCTTAATGTGTATGCCAAGGCGGCGAAGGGCTATCGCGCCGGTGGCTTGAACAATAGTACACTCGTTCCTGCTGACTACGGCCCGGAGGAAGTGTGGAACTACGAGCTTGGGATGAAAGGTCTGCTCTTGGATGGCGATCTTGACCTTCGGCTCGCGGTGTTCCGAATGGATTGGGAGGGTGTACAGGTCAGTGAAGTTGATTCTGTGAGCTTGCGGAGCTTTACCGGCAATGCAGGTGAAGCGCGAATTGCTGGCGCAGAACTCGAAACCAACTGGAATTTTGGCGAGAACTGGCTCTGGCAAGTAGGGGTAGGCTATACAGACGCCGAGTACAAGGATTACGACCAGGGCTTCGTTGCAACCGAAATAGGGCCTGTCGACCTGTCTGGCACGCGACTACCGAGAGCGCCGGAGTGGACAGTGAATACGCAGCTGCAGTACAACTTTACCCTGGCCTCCGGTGCCGACATGTACCTTCGCGGCGAGTACCAGTGGACAGATGATCAGTTCTCTCAGTTAGGCGGCAGGCAGTACGATGCCTTCATGCTTGATTCCTTCGAATTCGTCAATTTTCGGGTGGGTTACACCAGGGGCAGCTATTCGCTGACGGCTTTCGCGGAGAACATCTTCGACGATATCTATCTGCAGGGCACCACCAGTGGCTTGAACCCCTTGGGTATCCAAGGCGTTGTGAACGAAGGCCGGCGCTTTGGCGTTCGTGGGCGGTACTACTTTTAGCTAGCGAATCACATCATGTACTGTCAGCAGTGAAACAAACACGCCTGGCGGCTTACCCTCGCTTTGTGCAACCCACTTCGGAGTGTTATTCATGGGACCTATGACCAGCGCCGCAGTGGAGCATGCGCGCCGCGTATTCGCTATGTTTGTTGTCACGCTGTGCTGTATCGGCAGTGCCGTAAGCCAGGACCTTGAAGAGCGCTTCAGTCTCGACACTGCACTGCAGGCACAAAGCCTCCCCTCCGCCGGCTCAGGCGTTGAGATATCGAAGGATACGGATTTTCTGGCCTGGATCGATTCGGGCGATTTGCGTATAGCCCGGCAGCCCGATTTTGTACCGCAGACGGTTTTAAAACGTGATGAGGTCGGTCCCATCCGGTTTATCTATCCTTCTCGTGATGGCGAAACGATTTTCTTCATCCGTGGCCGCTCCATCATGAGCTTTGGCGATTTATCGAAGCAAGATGATAGGGAACTCTGGTCTGTTCACGTGCCCACGGGGCAACGGGCCCTGATCGCCCGGGGTGATGATGTGCCGGAGGGGCCGATAGAGAGAAACTATTTTGGCGCCCGCGCCAAGCCTAATCTGGTGTTTGCACCTGCCGGCGATGCATTTGCCTTCGCCGAGGGAAATGCGCTCTTTGAATTTCGCCGCAGCGAGGACGGTAGCTGGCGGAGAAAGCAGTTACTGGACTCAGAGCCTCAGCACATGGCCGGCAAGAAGCTCAGTGGCATCGCCTACTCTCCGGATGGTTCAAAAATCGCGTTCACCAGCACACGCAAAGCTCGGCAGAGCTTCGTGGCAGTTGTGGATCTGGACAGCGGCAAGACCCGTTACCTGCAGCCAGGCTTTTTTAAGGACGACGCTCCGGTCTGGTCTCCGGATAGTTCACGGCTTGCCTTTATGCGCTTGCCGGGTAACTGGCCCATGACCTACCGCTTTACCACCAAGTCGGAGGGCGCACCCTGGAGTATCATGCTGGCTGATATTGAAAATGGAAAGGTGGACACCCTGTGGACTGCCGACCCCGGGCCAGGAAGTGTCAATTCTGCATCACCCATGTTCTGGACAGAGGATGGACGCATCCTGTTTCGTTGGGAAAAAACCGGCTGGCATCGGTTATACGCCGTTTCGGCGGCAGGGGGTGAGCCCGTCTTGCTGACCCCTGGCAAGGGCGAGGTATCGATGTTCGATGTTTCTCCCGATGGACGCACGCTGGCCTATGCCAGCAACAGCGGCGACCTGGCGCGTCGGCACGTTTGGATCCTCGACCTTTCGACCGGGGAGAACAATCCACTGACGGCGGGAGAAGGCGTGGAAGATTTACCTCGATACACGGCAGGCGGCCACTTGACGTATTTTGAGACATATCGACCGGACGGAGCGCCGCGGCTTATGGCTGGCAACGGCGAGGGTGACGCCAGTCCGGTCGCGCTGTTGACGCCACAGCGACAGGGCACAGTGGACGCACTCTGGTCCGAGTTTTCACCGGTGCAAGTGCTTTGGCTTAAGGCGCGCGATGGCGTCGAATCTCCCCACGTGCTGATCATGCCCAGTTCGCCACCACCCCCCGAAGGCTATCCGGTGATTGTGCAGGCTCACGGGGGTCCTGCTACGCAAACCCTGCCGGGCGGTGGTTACTTTACCTTCGGACAGTACCTGGCCAGCCAGGGATATCTGTACGTGAGTATGAACTACCGCGGTGGCACGGGGCTCGGTCTCAGCTATCGCAATGCCGCGGGCGCTGGAGCTGACGGAGGCAGCGAATGGAAAGATCTGGCCGCCCTGGCGAGCTATCTGAAAGGCCGCAACGATGTCAATGGCGCCCGCATCGGCATCTTCGGGGTGTCTTACGGTGGCCACATTGTCGGTCAGGCCATGTCGCGCCTGCCGAAGGATTATGCGGTGGGTGTTTCCCACGTTGGCGTTGCCGACTGGGTGGTGGAACTCAAGAAAGACTCGGAAGATCAGGGTTGGATGAGTGCGCCGACGGAGTACATGAGTCTATCCGAACGCCTGCGAATTGAAGATCTCGCCCATGCGTCTTCGCCGACTTCGCGCATCGAAAATTGGCAGGGGCCGATACTGTTCACTCTGGGAGAGCTGGACCGGGCAGGGCATATGGAGTCGGCAATTGATCTCGGCTATCGCCTGCTTGAGAAGGGAGACGTCACGGTAGAGTTCTACGTGGACCCCGCGGGAGGCCATCGAGCCTACCATGAGCAGGCCTATGAGTTTTTTAAGGAGCACCTTTGATACCATGAAGGTCGGCGAGTCACAGGTGCTCAAGAGACCTCAGTTTCTCTCTGCTACTGTTAATCCGATGTTTCTTTAGTCACAAGCGCTGGGCGATGCGCCATCAACCACACCCCACGGGTCAGTAGCGGGACGATAAATACCAGCACAAAAAACCAGGTCAGTGTTCCGTAGCCGTCTGAGATCAACTGAACAAACCCCACAAAGTGTGCCAGCGCAATTGACAGCATGAGGGCGAAGAGCGCCAAGACCGGGCGGTACCACCGTGGTAACACTAGAGAGCGCTCATCTGCCGCCTCTGCTATGCGCTCGTTCACCGCGTGAATATACGCCGCGCCCGTCTCCACGAAAGTGCCAAAAATCACAATATAGAAGAAGGCCTGGAAAAGGCCGCTGTCCAGCTGCTGCATCAGGTAGTCCGCAGGTACGGGCGCGCTCAGTATGCCCGGGTAG
>JBCCYE010000067.1:0-11482 GCA_039190425.1 Pseudomonadota bacterium
CGCCATATAACCAACAGCTATGTTACATAGTGGAGCTCATAACCGGACTTGAACCGGTGACCTCTTCCTTACCAAGGAAGTGCTCTACCGACTGAGCTATATGAGCGCGTCCTTACTTACTTTACTGCTCTCTTTAACTGCTCTTTTTTCGTCTTTCAGCTTTTTCAGCTACTCTTCAACTACTGCTTCCTTTGGAGCGGGTAGCGGGGATCGAACCCGCATCATCAGCTTGGAAGGCTGAGGTTCTACCATTGAACTATACCCGCGTCGTGTCCCGTCCCCTATGACCAGAGGGCACCGGGAGGCCGCATCCCGCGGTCTCGCTGCGTAACGGACATTAACCAATGGCATCTACGACGGCTTGCTGCGCCCAGTACGACCCTACAACCCCACTCCACATGATCCCGCTGTTCGAATCCGCCCCAGCTCAAAATCAATGGTGGAGGGGGGTGGATTCGAACCACCGAAGCTTGCGCGTCAGATTTACAGTCTGATCCCTTTGGCCACTCGGGAACCCCTCCGAAAGGCGGCATATTGTCCTGATGGTCCCGGACAATGTCAACCGCATACTCCAGTAAAAAGATTGACTTACGGGGTACTGGACCGCCTGATCGCCCAGCTCGAGCACCAAAACCCCGCCGCTAGCACGCGGCGCTCGCCAGTGATCGCATCGACAGCACGAGCGACATCATTTTTTGCCATGATCCAGCGGGTCTGAAAAGCGTTCCCGCAGAGCAGCCTTCTGCACCTTACCCATGGCATTGCGCGGCAGCTGATCTACCAGAAACAAACGCTTCGGCAGCTTGAAGGGCGCCAACTGCCCACTCAATGACTGCTTCAGATCGGACAGCGTGAGCGCAGCGTCGGGCTGTGCCACCACCACGGCCGCCACCCGTTCCCCGAAGTCGGGATCGGGCAGCCCAATCACTGCGGACTCGATCACCTCTGCCAACGAATCGATAACCAACTCGACTTCTTTTGGGTACACGTTCAGACCGCCGCTGATCACCATGTCCTTTGCTCGTCCGACGATGGTGACGTAGCCATCATCGCCAATTCTGGCCTGATCTCCCGTTCGGAAATACCCGTCAGATGTAAAATCATCCGCGGTCTTATCGGGCATTTGCCAGTATCCGACAAAAACGTTGGGGCCTTGCACCCGCAGCTCCCCCACCTCACCGAGGGGCAGCGGTTGGCCTGCCGCATCGCAAACCCGTATCGCCACGCCGGGCAGCGGCAGGCCGACCGTGCCGGGTTTGCGCTCCCCTTTCAATGGATTAGAGGTATTCATCCCGGTCTCTGTCATCCCATAGCGCTCAAGAATCCGCTCGCCGGTGCGCTCCTCGAAGGCCTCGAAGGTATCCGCCAGGAGTGGCGCTGAACCGGAAATGAACAACCGCATGTGCGCGACGCTGTTGCGATCAAGCCGCGCATCCGCCAGCAGCCGGGTGTAGAAGGTCGGCACGCCCATCATGCACGTGCTGTGAGGCAGCTCCGCGAACACATTCTCCAGGTCAAAGCGCGGCAGCCAACGCATACCCGCCCCACTCATCAGCACACAGCCTATGGCGACGAATAGACCGTGCACGTGGAAGATCGGCAGAGCGTGCAACAATTGATCAGCAGCGGTGAAACCCCATAAATCCACCAGCGTAGCGGCGTTTACGCGCAGGTTTTCGTGGGACAGCATGATGCCCTTGGGTCGACCGGTGGTTCCCGACGAATACACCAGCGCGGCCAGTTCCTCGCCCTCGCATTCGATGGGCGTAAAGTCGACCGAGGCCCGTTCCGCCAGACGGGCCAAGGTACCGCTGCCATCACCATTCAGACTGTACGCGTGCGGCACACCCAAGGAGTCACAGACTGACGAAAGCTCTGCAAGTCGAGACTCGTCGCAAACAAACAGTGACGTACCCGCATCGGTGAGGAAGTACATCAGCTCATCGTCTGTGTACGCGGTGTTCAACGGGTGGTAGACATAGCCTCCGCGCAAACAACCGAGGAACAACCAGAGATTTTCGGGGGACTTTTCGACCTGAACTGAAACGCGATCCCCCGCCCGTAGGCCCAGTTGGGATAGCGCTTGCGCATAGCGGGCAGACTGGCGTTGTGCGTCGCCGTAGGTGTACACAAGCCCTTGCGGATCCGTGAGCAACACCGCGTCGTCGGATGGGAAATGGCTGGCGTAGGCCGTGTAAAGATTCAATGGCGCTCCGTATTAGCTGATGAACCGCCGTTGTTCGGCGCGCCGTATCCGCACTCTCACGCCGCTGCCACCACGCTGACCGGCACGGACTTAAACGCTGGCGTAAAGCTACGGGGGTCAACAGCTCGCCCCACCAACACGTTGGCTTCCGGGTAGTAGGCCAGTACGTTGCCCGGGGGGAGGTCGTAGGCGCGCAGCTCCACCGATCGGAGAGTACCCGTTTCCGAGCTCACATCCACCCGATCGCCCGGACTAAGGTTCAGCCGGGCAATGTCTTCAGGGCACATCAGCAGACTGTCACGTGGCGCATCAAACCGGTAACTGTCACTGTCTTCATAGATAATTGAGTTGAACTGGCCCTCGGAGCGTACGCTGGCCAACAAGAACGGATACTCACTTTTCCGGGTGTGGGGCAAGGGATGCACGCGAAAGCTCGCCCGGCCGTTTGCAGATGCAAACTCCGGCCTGTGTAAGATCCGTCCCTTCACGTGAAACTCTCGTCGGGCCACGCTGATATCTTTCAGTGCCTCAAGCCCTGGAACCGTCCGGGCGATGGTCTCCCGCACGGTGTCGTGGTTTTCGAACTGGCCGAAGTCCAACCGTCGATCTTTCAATAACCGGGCTCCCAGCTGCGACAGAATTGCGACCTCCGAGCGGGCATGTTCCAGCCGATCGATGCCCCCATCGCTCAAACGAACAAAGTTAAACATGGACTCCTGTGTGGTGGGCTGGGGTTCCTCATCACGCGCTGCAACCGGAAGTACGATGGACTCACTGCCCGTTACACCGTGGATGTGGGACTGATTGAGTGTCGTCGTCAGGTAAAGCTTGAAACCGATACGGCTCAGCGCCTCATCGGCAAACTCGGTATCAGGGGTGGCGCCAAACAGGTTGCCACCCACCAATACCGCACAATCGATCTCTCCGCGATGCGCTGCCTCAAGCCCGGCAAGCGTGTTAACGCCGGGAGACGTCGGCAGTTCAACGCCCAGGGCCTCTTGGAGGCGATCAAACACCTGCGCAGGCAAGACCGGTTTCACACCGATGGTGCCGATGCCCTGCACGTTGCTATGCCCTCGCAAAGGCAGCAAGCCGGCTCCGACTCTGCCGACCATACCCCGCATTAGCGCAAGATTGGCAATGTACTCGACGTTCTGAACACCGTGCGCGTGGTGTGTCATGCCCATTCCCCAGGCGAACACCGTACGCTTGGACCGCGCATAAACATCTGCCGCCTGTTCGATGGCACTCCGGCTTACTCCGGACTCCGTCAGAAGCGCGTCCCAGGAAAGCGTTTCCAGATCATCCCGAAATGCCTCCCAGCGGTCGCAATGAGCGTTTATGTAGGACGAGTTCTCCGCGCCCCTGGCCAACAGCGCTTTCGCCAAACCTTTGAACAAGGCGATATCACCACCGATATTCGGCTGCAGATACAAGGAGGCAATCTCTGTGCCGCCCGCGAGCAACGAACTGGGACTCTTGGGTACGGCAAACCGCACCAAACCCGTTTCTCGGGCCGGGTTGATCACCACAACATCCCCGCCGCGATCGCGGCAGGCCATCAGCTGATGGATCAGACGTGGATGATTGGAAGCGGGGTTCGCGCCAATCAGAAAGACCGTATCGCAGTGGCCCAAATCGGCGAGTTCTACGGTCGCCGTACCTTTGCCGATGGTTGACCTCAGGCCCTCACTGGTCGCCTGATGACAATAGTAGGAGCAGTTATTGACATTGTTAGTGCCGTACAGCCGTGCCAGCAACTGCAGCAAAAAGCCGGCTTCGTTGGAGGAGCGCCCACTGCAGTAAAAAAAACTTCGATCAGGTTCACATCCAGCCAGGCGCTCCACCGTTCGATCCAGTGCGAACTCCCACGACACCGGCACAAACGACTCGCTGTCCGCCGGTTTGTGCAGAGGTTCGCCTACCCTGCCAAGATGCTCCAATTCACGAGGTGTCAGTTCACGGAGCGCTGCAAGGCCATGTTCGAACAGTTCTGTAGGTATGGGCGGCTGGATGTCGGTAGACTGGGCTTGCACGCTCTTGTTGCAGACCGAGGGGAACTCCCCCAGCTCGTTGGTCATACCACCCAACTGCCCACCCATACCAAGCCCACAGGCCTTACAGGTATTGCGCGCACCGAGCGCCTTGGCAGAATTTCGCAAACCAATGCGGCGCGCGGTTTTCAACGCGTAAAGGATTTTTTTGGAGCCGCCGCCAACCGGTTGAGCCATACGCTGATCACCCTGTCCAGGTAAACAGTATATGGAGCTGGCGAGAGGAATCGAACCCCCGACCGGCTGATTACAAATCAGCTGCTCTACCTACTGAGCTACGCCAGCCTGTGAAAAGGGGCAGGCAAGGACACCCCCAAACCGAAGGGCTGCAATTCTATGGGATGGACATATGCGGCGCAAGGGACGTGGATACACCCGAGACCACATCAATATCTTCCGCATTCAGCCGCCAGGCAGCTGGTACCCATATTGACCAAGGGACAAACCCGTCAGTGCTTCTGTGCGCGCATTGCTAGCGCTGAAGCGACCGTCGATCAGACGATTCAATCGGTTGGAAAACCTCATCTCAAGCCTCTGATTCAGCCAACCTGGAAGCGAAGGGTTAACATTTCCAGCGCCCTGGATGTTGTCCGGTGTATAGAGTCCAAAGGGACTGAGGCGAGTCTTCGCCAGGCAGCTGTTGTAGAGGCGCTTGAGCTCGAGGCTAACAAGGGATCGTTTTTCATTTTCCTTGCGAGCCACATCCGCAGTGACGGGGTATCGCTGTAGGTCTATGCCGCAAAAAGCCCCAATCTTGCCGAGGAACGCCAGCGGCTCCGTCTGGAACATCTCCATCGGCAGAACCAACACAGCATCCTCACCAAAATGTTTTTGGTAAGCGGCGATGGCTCGCTCGTAGCACAGAAACGCCGGCTCAAATCCCGGAATATTCACCGGCAGCCTGTTCTCAACCACCTGCTCAATGGGATAGGGGTAGCCCCAGTTCACCAGCAATTGGTACATGGAGCGCAGCATCGCCCTCTGCTCACGGATAACGAGCAGGATTCGCGCCTGCGGAAGCGACGCGAGCAGCCGATACATGTTCACTTCACCGTTGGCACCGCCAATCAGCGGTTTTCCCACCAGCCCCTCAAGACTCACCAAGGGCACCAGACCTTCCGAATCATCGATGTCTGCGAGGGGCTTCGGATCAGTCCAGTCAAAGCTGCGCGCAGCGACGAAGGCCATGTAGGCCTGTGTGGTGTTGAAAAGAGGTGTGAACCCGTGCGCGCGATTAAAGTAGTGCTTTTGAAGCCACGTAGAAGCGCACTTCGGCATTCCAATATGTACTAGGGGACGATGGGTCATGCAGTCTTTATTTTACCCAGTAACGCAGTCCAGTATACACGGCATCGACCCTATAAATGAATCCAGCCACCCCCTGCGAACTGAGCAGCAGGCCTATGGTACCCTGCGTGCATGCCCACAAGCCGTGCGAGCCGAATGAAGCGAACAACCGGTTTCCACCCCCGCTCGACTCGCCCGTTTCACGTGGCCACGGCATTTGTCGCGGTCACCTCGGGCTTGCGCATGGCAACGGTCAACTTGCTGGTCGTCACACTGATACTGACAGCCTGCAGCAAAACTCCCGATGAACAGCTCATTGCAGCGCGAATAGCACTGATACAGGAAGCGGTTGAGGCGAAAAAGTTCATCGACATACACTCTTATCTGCATCAAGACTTCATCGCCAATCAGCGGATGGGTGCGGAAGAGGTCCGTCGCCTGTTGCAGCTCTACAGCCTGCAGCACCGCAGGCTTGGAGTGACCATTCTTGATGCCACAACCGTCTTGGACCCGGTTATAGAAGGTCGTGCCGAAAGCCAGCTATCGGTCATCACGACCGGTTCCTCCGGATTACTTCCTACCGACGGCAGCGTGCGCAAAGTCAAGGTCATTTGGGAAAAGCATGCGGGGGATTGGCTGGTCAGGGAAGCGAATTGGCGCTAACCAATTCCCGCCGAAAACTCGCAGCACAATGCGCGCGGTGACCATTAACCTCAGCGCACGAGTCGCCGTACATCCGATGTCTAGTAACTACTGGACGGGGTGAATCTCTCCCCAGTGTTCGTTGACCAGCTGGCGCACCTGAATCAGCTCTTCGGATGACAGTTTCTGGGTATTTGCGAGCAATAGACCCCGCACACAGATCGTCTTAACCTTTCCCACCTTCTCTGCCACCGAGGATCTAACCTTCATCTTGTGATAGGTCGGTTCCCCGCCATCAGCCGCTTTCGTAAGACGTTTGTCATCGAGCTCTACAAACTGGTACTTGTCTGGATTAGCGGCTGCCATATCAATTTCTGGCGAATGGGCGTCGGTACCCTGCACAACCATGACCGCCCGGTCTATGTTCGTCTTGGGGTGGGCCATCTCGTTCATCATGCCTACCGTATCACCGTAGATCAAAGAGACGCTGCGTAACTCTGGGACCAGTGTGGACATGTAGTTGAAGGTTACCCATATGCCGCTCTGAGGACTCTTGATACCCAGATGCATGCGCTGAGACTTTTCCATATCTTCAACAGAGTCGATGTCGCTATCGCTCTCACTGATGATGAAGACACACTCTTCACCGATCGTCTGGAGTTCCTCAAAAAGGCCATCGGAGCGCGGATTTTCGTTGACGAAGTACTCGAGGGCATCAGCCTGGGCGAATGCCAGGTTCACAGGGCTGCCGGAACGACTCAGCTGCTCCAGATTCGCCAAGGACCCGGTGCTGGCAAAATTTTGTACGGTAATGCCCGCATCTCGCGCAACCGATTGCAAACGATCACCCGCGCTCCAGTAGCCCCCGCCCTGAAGGCCTGTACTGATAGCCAGTTCCAGGTCGCTGGCTGTGACTGGCTGCTGTGCCTGTGCGATGCCCAGAGTGCTGACCATCAGGCCAGCAAAGGTCATTCCGAGTAGCACCTTATACATAGGGTCTTCCATTCGCTTTCTCACTTGTCTCCAGCGAGGGTAGCAGGCGAGACCGATTGCGGCAAAGATTGCTCACGACCCACTGTCTTACACCGCGGGCAAACCAGTGCTCAGCAACCAGAACGACGGCTGAACAACCCGCAGTTAGGATTGAGTCTGGTGATCGTACGTAAATTCAGTCCGATGGAGGGGCCTGGAAAACCCAGGTTTCTGTCAAGCCCATACGCTCACGCAGTGACTGCGCTGTCGACTCGGCCTGCCCGCGACTGGTAAACCCGGTCACCTGCACGCGCCAGTAGGCCTGGCCATCTACATCCACTCCCTGCAGCGCAACTTGGACACCGGCATTCTGCAGTTTGGTTTCGAACCTGCGGGCCGAGGCCAGGTCAGCAGAGGACATCAGGTTGATACGCCAATCTCCTTCATACTTTCCACGGTGATTAACAGCGGGTAAATCTTGCCCGGCTTCGGCCACCTCTGAAGGCCCCAAACCCGATCGCGGCGTATCGACTTCACTTTCTGTCTGAGATTGAACGGCCGCGGCTGGCGCTATATCGAGCGATGCCGGTCGTTGTGATGGATGGGTCGCCGGCAGATTCTCCTTTAGATCGTTTACCACGCGCTGCAAGCGTTCGACGGTCGCGTTTAGGCTGTCCAGCTGTGCTCGCAGCTGCTCACCGGCTGTTGCATCCGCTACGGCGACGGTCGTTTCCGGAGACGGCGTGAGGCGCGCAGTAGAGGGTCGCTCGAGGCTCCGGCCTGATAGCAGCCAGGCGATGGCAGCACTGGAAATGGTCAGCGTAATAAGCACCAATGCAAGCGCGACCACGTGCATGGATCCCGGCCTGTCCATTGTCTTGTAGGATCCGCGCGATGCGTTGTGCTCTGTGGCGTCGAGGAGACCATCCAATTCAGCTCCTGCACTGTGCTCGCAGATTTCACCGTCAGGCTCTGTCGCTCTGTCCGTGTGATTCGGCGCAGGCATTTCGAAGCCACGCCGAACCGCGAGCACGGTCACGCCCTCTTCGAGAGATGACTCGCTGGCCTGTTCATTGCTGCCCGACTTCTCCAAGGATTCCTCCAGGACGCACTGCCGAATCGCCGCCAACAGATAAGGGGCGGCACTATCCTTAGAGGGCATTTTGACGGTTCTGCGAGAGCCGGTCCGGACGTCTTTGTTATGGGGTCTTCCGTGACCAGTCACGTCCACTTGTCAGAGTTCAGGAAAGCCACCCGGCGCCTTCTCTCGAGTCGCTCGTTTGGGTCAACCCACCGCTATCGTTCAGCGGCACTCCTGAGACTTAAGTGTATGGGAGAAAAAACGAAACCTGATCACCCACATCGCGCAGATTGAGAACTGGATCACAGTTTGTCAGTGGGAAAAGTACCGAATCCATACATCCGGGCCGCAAAACGGCGGATGGGCGACAATAAACAACTGCAGAACCTCATCTGCCATGTGCAGGTAGACCGAACGAAAACAGAATTGGTGCCGGAGATAGGAGTCGAACCTACGACCTTCGCATTACGAATGCGCTGCTCTACCAACTGAGCTACACCGGCGCTGAGACCCAAGACCGGGCGGCATTCTAGGGAAACCGAAGTGTGGATGCAACGCGAGAGATCAGACCGGGCGGCAAATCATATAGTGCTGGATAAACTCTTCCGGATCGTTCAAAGATTCGATCTCCCAGCCGGTGCCCTCAACCAGCGCTATTGCATTGTCCCGCGAGTACAATGCCCAGTGCAGCGGATCGGAAGGATCCCAGTCTCGGAAGTCTGGCGGGCCATCCCAGGCGGCAAGTTGCTCTTCAGTCAACTGCATGTTTTTGGAGATAGAATCTATGAAACCGTGTCCGCCGGGGGTGGTTTCGTAGACAAACAGGCTAAACAGCAATCTACCTCCCGGCTTTATATAGGGCCGCAACAACTTCAACATCGCGACGTAATCGTGAGGAGCAAGATGGGTGAATACAGAGAACAGACAAATCACATCGAAGCTTGCTGCCTCCAGGGGCAAACGAGTCTGATCATTTAAGGGCAGCCCTTTCGGGTTGTACATTTCGTTGTGTATGTTCGCGTGATGAAAGCTAAAGCGTGAGTCCCTGACCTGCTCATTCAGGTATTGAATCTGGGCCTCATAAACATCTACCCCAACGTAACGACCCACCGGCAGATCATTCTCTAGTAGGGCCTGAACCAACTTAACGCCACAGCCCATGTCAAATAGGGCGAGATTACCCAGGTCAGAAACTTCGAAGCGCCGGCACATCAGCTTGATCAATTCCAAGCCTGAATTGACCGAGTCTTCCTCGTCATTGGCGCGACCGCCGCGGCGAAGCTTCCTCGGCACATTCATAACCATATCCGACATCGGTGCTTTCCTCTTGTTGTCTCACGTCGAGTGCGGGCCGCATGCCCGAATCATACCCCAGATCTTCACGACAAAAAGTGCCGCAGCGCACATTGTGGCACAGTGACGACAACCGTAAGTGTTCGCCTAACGGTGCGTCTCTGAGCCATCATCCCGCCTTGAATAACGGTTTAATGCACCTCCGCCGCCATCAGCTCAAGACCTTCGAACACCAGGTCTTCCACCCACTCGCCTCCGCGGTCCAGCAGCGCCTGGACCATGTGGCCACCGCCTCCGGTGAAGAGCAGCTCGGGTGGCTCTCCGACGGCGCGATCCAGGGCCAACGCTACGGCGCCCACCTGTGCCAGAGCGGTCCCATGGTAGACCGCCTCAGCGGTTGAGACACCGGGTTGCAAAGCGTAGCGGGGGATTTCGTCAAATCGTACCCTGTCCGTATCCAGCAACAGTGCCCGTTCCATCAGTTCCGGGCCGGGAATGATGAAGCCCCCCTCATGACGACCATCGGCGGCGACAAGATCGATGGTCAACGCGGAACCGCAATCAACGACACAGCTGCGCCCGCTGCAGCGGGCGCGGGCCGCGAGCATAACGAGCCAGCGATCGACACCCATACGCCCGGGTTGCTCGTAGCTATTGATGAGATCGCCTGTACGAGGTGGCGTACGAGCGAACCAGGGCTGCACTCCCCAGCGGTGTGTCAACAGTTCAGAGATCTGCGCCTCCCTGACAGCTCCCGCCACGCTGGCGATCCAGATCTGGGCCACTGTGTCGCAACTGTTCAGCAACGTTTCCCGAAGTGCCGCATCTTCGTGGTGGTAGTGACCGCGGGCCACAACCTCATCTGCGCAGACCAGTCGCCATTTCGCACTGCTGTTTCCGACGTCCAACTGCAGGCAAGCGGTTGAGTTCAAGACTGGAGTCTCAGTGACAGCTCACCACCATAAAGCGACTGCACACCACTCTGGGTTTCGAGTTGCAGTGCCCCTCGCCCATCGACACCCCGGGCAATGCCCGATACTCGCCGGTCACCAGCCGTCAGGGTAACCTTCTGATCTGCACAGGCGTCCAAAGATTGCCAACGTTCTCGCCACACTTCAAAACCCTGGCGTTCGAAATCGGCCACCATAGGCATCATTTCATTGAGCAGTGACCCTAGCAAGACACTGCGAGTGGGCGCCGAATCGGCGGCAAGTGATCGAACGTCTGTCCACTGCTGGTCGATAGCGCGGCCGGCGGTAGCCGGCATGGCAACATTAATGCCGATACCAATCACTACCTGACACGGGCCGGCTGCATCTCCAGCAATCTCCAGCAGAACGCCACCGAGCTTTTTGCCATCCGCCACTACGTCATTGGGCCATTTCAGCTGAACCTCCGCTACGCCGCAGCGGCGCAACGCCTCCACCACTGCGACACCGACCGCAAGACTGAGCCCTTCGAGGGATGCGGCACCTTGCGCAAACTCCCACAATACAGATACGTACAGATTTTTCGCGTACGGACTTATCCAGCGGCGGCCCTGACGGCCCCTCCCCGCGGTTTGCTGCTCCGCCGTACAGACCAAACCCGTTAGCGACGTCTGAGCAGCCCGACGCAGCGCGTGTGCGTTTGTAGAATCTGTACGTTCCAGCAGTTCAAGCTCCACAATCAGGGAGCGTGCGGGGGCATCCAGCTCGGCCTCTACCGTCGATCGCTGCAGCAAATCCAACCCTCCCGGAATGCGATAGCCACGACCGCGAACCGATTCCATTTCCAAACCGGAGGCCTCAGTCACTTTCTTTAACTGCTTCCAAACCGCCGTGCGGCTGACACCTAGAATCTCCGCCAACGCCTGGCCGGAATGAAACTCGCCATCCGCCAGGAGCGGCAGGACTGAGGATGTGGACATGCTTGAACCGCTCTCGCCGATTGCGCGCAAAGCGTAGC
>JBCCYE010000068.1:0-11199 GCA_039190425.1 Pseudomonadota bacterium
GAGGAGATTGCCCTCTCTGTCATGGCCACGGTTATCGGTCACAGCAAAAGCAAAAACCGCTTCATTATTGACGCTGGGTGGATGGCTATGTCGCGAGATCGTGGCACCGCGGGGCAGCGAATAGACCAGGGATATGGCCTGGTATGTGACCTCGATGGTCGCCCCGCCGAAGACCTAATTGTCACCGGCGCCAATCAAGAACATGGCCTTGTCACAAGTCGAAGTGGCGAACCTCTAGACTTCGGCTTGTACCCCCTGGGTACACAACTTCGGGTATTGCCAAACCACGCGTGCTCCACCGCGGCACAGTACGATAACTACCATGTTATCGAAAGCGGTTCGATTATTGATACATGGTCTCGCGTCCGAGAGTGGAAATGATCGCGCGCCTGTGATTTTAGCCCTGAGCAGTTAGGTAGTGATGCAGCGAAAACTGCACACGCATGCCGCTTTGGAGGAGTTCGAGCAACGCATTCAGTCTTACCCAGAGTTGATGAAGTATCACCTGATGATGGGTACTTTTGATTCCCTGGTGTGTCCTGTGGTGCCGGACCTTCAATCCTATAAACGCTTTCTGACAGAAAAATTAACGCGCCTTCCGGGGGTGGGCAACCTACCGTCGAGTTTCCGGCTGAAACAGGTGATCTATAACACCGGACGCCCGATTGCCGCCGGGTGAAAAGCGGCGACTCTCTGTCGATTGGGATAATCCCGGCGCAGTTCAGGGAATGTCTTCCCGATAATGATCTCGCAACTATCGCGTGGTATGCGCGATCACACAACGACCCTCTATCGGTATGTCACCACCAGGTAGGCTTGCAATACGCCCTTCCCCGCATTACTGATGCAATGCTCTAGGTCGGCCCGGTAATGGGCAGAATCGCCTTTGCTGAGGATGGACTCACTGCTACCGGAGACAATCTTTGCCGAGCCAGTCGACACGTTTAGCAGCTCTCGGGTACCTTCAAAATGCGGCGCACTCTCCATGCTGGCACCCGGCTGCAATAGCACCTCATAGAACTCCATGTTCTTTTCCATATGCAGAGGAGAGAGCGTACGAATCCGGCATTCGTCATCATCACGAAAAAGGTGTCCCGCATCGCCGCCGCGAATGACTTCGATCGCAGAGCCTGCCGAAGGATCGTCCACTAACTCACCAATACTCAAGCCAAAGGCCTGGGCAATGCGGAACGTTACTGCCAGTGTCGGATTGGCCTGCCCCCGTTCTATCTGGCTCAACATGGAGCGTGAGACGCCGGATGCAGCGGCGAGTTGATCCAGGGTAAAACCGTGTCCCTGGCGCAGTTCCACCACTCGTTCGCCCAATCGCAGGCCGGCGAGGTCCGTCTGTTCAGTTGTTTTGCCCATAAGTCGGTCAATATAACGGATTAAAATCTTGTATAAAAGAAATTATGTTTGTACTATATTGGAAATATTTCCAATATAACGAATATTATGAAGGCACTAGTCAAGAGTGAAGCCGCAGAGGGTCTCTGGCTGCACGATGTTCCCGAGCCCGAACTCGGGATCAACGATGTCCTGATCAAAGTCCACCGAACTGCGATCTGTGGTACTGATATGAGCATCTACAATTGGGGGCCCTGGGCCCAGGCCACCATTCCCGTCCCCATGACCGTGGGGCACGAGTTTGTCGGTGAAATCGTAGACGTCGGCTCCAATGTAAACGACTTTCGCGCGGGCCAGATTGTGTCCGGAGAGGGCCATGTGGTTTGTGGCCGTTGTCGCAACTGCATGGCAGGGCGACGCCATCTGTGCAGCCACACGTCCGGGATAGGCGTTAACCGGGCTGGAGCGTTCTCGGAATTCCTCGCGCTACCAATGTCGAACGTGTGGGAGCACAAATCGGGCATCGACCTGGACATTGCCGCTCTCTTTGACCCCTTGGGTAATGCTGTTCATACCGCCCTCCAATTCGACCTCCTCGGAGAGGATGTGCTAATCACCGGCGCAGGTCCCATCGGTGCAATGGCCGCCGCCGTCTGCCGGTATGCGGGGGCGAGACACGTGGTAGTCACGGATGTGATCGATACGCGCCTACAAAGGGCAGCCGACCTGGGTGCCACTCGAACGGTGAACGTAACGCGAGAATCACTGGACGATGTGCAACGGGAGCTGGGCATGGTCGAAGGTTTTGATGTTGGACTGGAGATGTCGGGTAACGCCCAGGCATTTAATAGTCTGATCGATAACATGTGCCATGGCGGCAAAGTTTCGATTCTGGGTATACCTTCAGAAGACACTGCCATCGACTGGCACAAAGTGGTCTTCAATATGCTCACACTCAAGGGCATCTACGGCCGCGAAATGTACGAAACCTGGTACAAAATGTCGGTGATGATTGAATCTGGACTCGATATCGCTCCCGTGATTACCCATCGTCTGCCCTTCACCGAGTTTCAACGAGGCTTTGACGTTATGAATAGCGGTGAGGCCAGCAAAGTGATCCTGAATTGGGAGACATAAATGAGTCAGCAATTTCAAGAGCACCTGGCTAAGGAACTACGGCAGATAAAAAAGGCCGGGCTGTATAAAGCGGAGCGTCAGATCAACACAGCGCAAGGTGCACGGGTGGGAGTGGACTCCGGTGAGGTGCTAAACCTGTGCGCCAACAACTATCTGGGCCTGGCACAGCATGCATCGGTCAATACCGCCTCTGCTGAGGGTCTCGCCGAATGGGGCTACGGCATGGCCTCCGTGCGCTTTATCTGCGGTACCCAGGCACTCCACAAAACGCTGGAAGCCGATCTCAGCGCGTTTCTCGGCACCGAGGACACGATACTTTACCCCTCCTGCTTCGACGCCAACGGCGGTTTGTTTGAAACGCTTCTCGGCGCAGAGGATGCCGTGATTTCCGATGAGCTCAATCACGCCAGTATTATCGATGGTATTCGCCTGAGCAAAGCGCAGCGCTATCGCTACCGACACAACGACCTGGCGGATCTCGAAGCCCAATTACAGGCGGCAGACTCTAAAGGCGCGCGATTTAAGCTGATTACCACCGATGGGGTGTTCTCCATGGACGGTACCATCGCCCGGCTGGATGAAATCTGTGACCTCGCCCAGCGCTTTGGCGCACTGGTTCACTTCGACGATTGTCATGCCACGGGTTTTCTCGGCGCGAGCGGTCGCGGCACCCACGAATTCCGCGGCTGCATGGATCGAGTGGACATCATTACAGGCACGCTGGGTAAGGCGCTCGGTGGCGCCTCCGGTGGTTTTACCGCGGCCAGCACGGAGGTCGTCGACATGCTGCGACAGCGTTCACGCCCCTATCTTTTTTCCAATACGGTAGCACCCCCCGTGGTTGCAGGCGCTATCAAGGCACTGGAATTGGTTGATGAAGAGCCCGAGCTGCGTTCACGCCTGGATCAAAACACCAGGCGTTTTCGCGAAGGATTGACCGAGCGGGGCTATACCTTACTTCCCGGTGAGCACCCGATCATACCGATCATGCTTAATGACGCAGCCAAAGCCACAGAACTGGCGGAGAGCTTGCTGCAGCGCGGTGTTTATGTGATCGCCTTTTCGTACCCGGTCGTCCCCAAGGGCCTGGCGCGTATTCGCACGCAAATGTCTGCAGCCTTAACCGATGACGATCTGGATTTCGCGCTTGACGCCTTTGATCCGTAAGGCTCAAAGTACTATCAGTCTTGACAAGCATCACGCGCTAAGCTGATGTCAGGACTAGAAGATAAGGTAGAGCCAGAGGTGCGTGCAGTCGTCGTTCAAACCGAGCAGATTCTGCTCGAACCGTTGGAAACACTCCGCATGAGCTGCCCGGAACGTTCGGTCGAATAGCGACTGGCTGCCGCCGTAAAGAACGTACTGTGCTGTCATGCGTTAGCTCACCCCGCGATAAACCCAGATATTGGCATAGAGAGTGTCACATATACAGTGGCAGTATCGTTTTGTAACACAACCACGGGTAAGCTTGACCCAGTTCACTCACGGGAGGGCTTGTGGGATACAACATCGGCATAAACGGTTTCGGGCGTATGGGCCGCCTGATTACCCGGCTTGTTCAGCCCTGGTCTGACATTAGGCTGGTCCACATCAATGATCCTGAAGGCGATGTCGAGTCGTTCGCTCACCTGCTGAATTTCGATTCGATACAAGGTCGATGGCATCAGCAGGCGGAAGCGCAGGATGACATTCTTGCCATCGACGCAGACCGGATCAGCTGCAGTCGCAATCGATTTCTGGGCGAGACAGACTGGTCGAAATGCGATCTGGTGTTTGAAGCCTCAGGCCAGTTTCGCAGCCAAACTTCGCTGCAGACGTATCTGGATCAAGGCGTTGGTCGCGTCATCGTGACGGCGCCGGTGCATGACCCAGCAGTGCCCAACATCGTGGTTGGCGTTAACCATCACGAATACCAACCCGATCAGCACCCCATCGTGAGTGCGGCGTCTTGTACAACCAACTGCTTGGCGCCGATCGTGAAGGTTATCCACCCGGCGTTGGGGATTGAGCACGGCTCGATCACCACGATTCACGATATCACCAATACGCAGCAGGTACTGGACGCACACCACAAGGATCTCCGACGAGCGCGCGCGGCCTCTCTAAATTTAATCCCAACAACAACGGGTTCGGCGAAGGCGATCAACGGGCTGTTCCCTGAACTGGAGGGCCGCCTGAGTGGCCACGCAGTGCGCGTACCACTGGCCAACGCTTCACTCACGGATTGTGTCTTCGAACTGGCGACCCAGACCGATGCGAATACCGTCAACGGCCTGCTCACAGAGGCTTCTAAAGCAGGTCTTACCGGCATTCTGGGTGTTGAAACGCGGCCGCTGGTGTCCAGCGACTATTGCGGCGACTCGCGCTCTTGCATCGTCGACGCCCAATCGACACTGGTGATCAACGAGACGCATCTCAGACTCTACGCTTGGTACGACAATGAGTGGGCGTACGTTAATCGCTGCGCTGATTTGCTTCGCATGGCCCTCGCGCTGGGCCCTGCCGGCTCGTGACTGGCACAAGCACACAATGGCGCGACTACGCACTGGTCACCGGAAACTATTGGGCGTTCACGCTGACCGACGGCGCTCTGCGCATGTTGGTACTGCTGTACTTTCACCAGCAAGGCTATTCCCCTGTTGAACTCGCAACGCTCTTTCTGCTGTACGAGTTTTGCGGGGTCATCACCAATCTATTCGGCGGCTGGATCGGCGCTCGAATCGGTCTACAGCGCACGATGCACATCGGGCTGGGTCTGCAGCTGATTGCCTTGGCGATGCTGCTTGTCCCCAGCGCCTGGATCACCGTTCCCTGGGTCATGGCGGCTCAGGCACTATCCGGCATTGCCAAAGACTTGAATAAGATGAGCGCCAAGAGTGCAGTAAAGTTTCTGGTGCCAGCTGGCGCGCAGGGACGTTTGTACGCCCTTGTTGCTGCGCTCACTGGGTCGAAGAACACCCTAAAAGGTTGCGGTTTTTTCCTTGGGGGCGCCTTGCTGGTAGGTTTTGGTTTCCGGGGCGCCATTTTGGCGATGCTTGTCACGCTCTCATTGGTTTGGTTTTTGAGTCTGTATTTGCTGCGTACAGACCTCGGGCGAAGCCACCGCAAGCCCAGTTTCACCGACGTTTTCTCCACCAGTGCCGCGGTCAATCGGCTGTCACTGGCCAGGCTCTGTCTGTTCGCCGCGCGAGACGTCTGGTTTGTGGTCGCATTGCCGATCAACCTGGCAGATCAGTGGGGCTGGAAGCCGGAGCGGATCGGCACCTTCATGGCCATGTGGATCATTGGTTACGGGGCGGTACAGGCACTGGCACCTGCTTTCACCGGCGTCCGGAAGGGTCAGATACCAGACGGCATGACGCTTTGGCGCTGGGGTGTGCCGCTTGCTGGCGTACCGGCGCTGCTGGCGCTGATCCCATCATCGCTTGGCGTGTTGCTAGTGGGTCTGCTGCTGTTTGGCGGCCTATTTGCGGTCAATTCTTCTCTACACAGCTTTTTGATCGTCAGCTACGGTCGCTACGACGGCGTATCCCTGGATGTTGGCGTCTACTACACAGCCAACGCGATGGGAAGACTTTTGGGTACATTGCTGTCGGGCATCATGTATCAGTGGTATGGACTACCCGCCTGTTTGCTCGTTTCGAGTGTCTTGATCGGCATCGCCTCCGTCATGGCGCGGCCACTGCCACCTCCCTCGTCCACTAAGGAAGCCACCTATACTTGATGTGACTTAACATCTATACTCCGTAAGCTGTTGTAAAATAATAGATACGTAGGTGCGGATCTAGGCTTGCTCCACTTCGAGCGCACCGTTGAACTAAACTCTGTGACGGGAATCTACATTTCCAAGTGTCATCCAGTGAGTCTCGGCGCTAAACTTACCCAAAGCGCTTCCTCGAATCGGCAATGAATCGTTAACGAATAGGTAACCAACTTTGACTTCCACTCGGTCACTACACGTCAAGCAGCGGCTCGGACTGTGCACGCTGTTGTTGGCGGCCCTCTCTCTCCCCGCATGGGGCGTCATTGAATACACGGATGATCAGCAGGACACCATTGTCGAACTGGTCAAGCAGCTGGAGGAGCGACACTACGCCAAGCTGCCCTATGACGACACCCTGTCGTCGCAGCACCTCGACAGCTATATCGACAGCCTGGATCGCAGTCGGATGTTTTTCACCGCAGACGACATTGCCGAGTTCAATCAATACCGTCGTGTGATGGACGATCAACTGCCGCGCGGCAAGCTGGATGCCGGCTATCAGATTTTCAATCGATTCCATGAACGCCTGGAAGCCCGCCTCCAGCAGGTGATCGATGCCCTGCCCGAGACCGTGGCGGCAATGGACTTCAGCGTTGATGAGAGCTACGACCTGAATGCTGAGGAGCGCAACTGGGCAACGAGTCAGGCGGAGCTGGACGATCGCTGGCGGAAACAGATCAAAAACCAGGTGCTCAGCCTGAGACTTGCCGACAAGCCCACCGACGAGATTGCCTCCACGCTCGTGAAGCGCTACGGGAATCAGCTCAACCGCGTGCAACAGTACAACAGCCAGGACGTTTTTCAGATTTACGCCAACGCCTTGACTGAGCTGTACGATCCACACACCAACTACCTGTCGCCGCGCCGATCTGAAAACTTCAACATCAACATGAGCCTGTCCCTGGAGGGCATAGGCGCCGTCCTGCAAACCGAGGATGAGTACACTCAGGTCGCTCGACTGGTGCCCATGGGCCCTGCTGACAAACAGGGAGAACTGAAGCCTTCCGACCGCATTATTGGTGTTGGCCAAGGGGATAAAGGAGCTATCGAAAATGTCATCGGATGGCGACTGGATGAGGTGGTCCAACTGATTCGCGGCCCGAAGGACTCCGTCGTTCGACTCGAAGTCATTCCCGCCAAGTCCAAGGCTGCCGACCAGCACAAGGTCATCACCATCGTACGCAACAAGGTGAAGCTGGAAGAGCAAGCCGCGCAGAAAAAAATCATTGACGTGCCCAATGGGGAGGACAGCATCCGCGTCGGCATCATCGATATCCCGGCCTTTTACATCGATTTCGACGCCATGCGGCGTGGCGATAAAGAGTACAAGAGCACCACACGGGATGTGAAGAAACTGCTCGAAGAACTTCAGGAAGAGAACGTCGACGGTATCGTGGTCGATCTCCGATACAACGGCGGTGGATCGCTGCAGGAGGCCAATGAGCTGACTGGGTTGTTCATTGAGTACGGGCCGACGGTGCAGATTCGCCATTCCTCCAGACGAGTATGGCGCGACGGCAAAAGACTCAAGACGCCCTTCTACGACGGTCCTCTGGTGGTGTTGGTCAATCGTCTGAGTGCGTCGGCTTCGGAAATTTTCGCGGGCGCCATCCAGGATTACGAGCGGGGCATCATTGTCGGGGATCGCTCATTCGGCAAGGGTACGGTACAAACCCTCATTCCCCTTACAGAAGGCCAGCTCAAAATTACGGAGAGCAAGTTCTACCGGATATCCGGTGACAGCACCCAGCACCGTGGCGTGGTACCTGACATCGAGTTTCCGAGCCTCTACGATACGGCGGAAATCGGTGAGAGTGCTCTGGACACCGCGCTGAACTGGGATCAGATCAATCCGGTTCGCCACCAGCGCTATGACGATTTGTCGACCTTCATCCCTGCCATTGCCAGCCAGTTTGCGTCACGCAGCAGCAGCAACCCCGACTTCATCTATCTCGAAGATCAGGTCGCCCTCGCCCAGGAAAGTCGCGATATGCTCACTCTGCCGTTGAACGAGCAAGCCAGACTGGCGCTGCGTGATGAACAGGAAGCCAAGGCGTTGGCGATTGAGAACAAACGGCGCAAGGCGAAAGGTGAAGAGCTACTCACCGCGCTGGAAGAGGAAGAAGAGAGTGACGAGGAAGCCCTCGGCGCCATCCTCAGCGAAGAAGAACCCGAGAATCCAGAAGATGACGTGCTTCTGCTCGAAGCAGCCAACGTCCTTGCGGACATGCTGACTCTCAAGCAGCAGCGCTTTGCAATGCACAGAGACGAACCTGACAGCGATCACTGACCACCGGTGATCGGCGCAGATACTCAGGTCGACTCACCAAACCAGGCGAGTTCTGAATGCAGCCGGACGACCTCACCGACGATAATCAGTGTGGGTGCCTCCGGCTGTTCGCGTTCGACAAGCTCGGGCATGGTGGCAAGTGTACCGATCAATACCCGCTGACCCAGCGATGTGCCTCGCTCTATCAATGCAACGGGCGTCTCTGAACTGCGGCCGTGCGCCCGTAGCTGGGAGCAGATTTCCGATAGCCCAACCAGCCCCATGTAAAACACAAGCGTTTCGGTGCTGGACTGAAATCTGGACCAGTCGTGCTCCACGCGATCGCCTTTTAGGTAGCCGGCGACGAAGCGCACCGACTGTGCGTGGTCGCGATGCGTCAGTGGGATGCCAGCATAACACGCCGCGCCAGTGGCCGCGGTAATACCGGGCACGACCTGGAACGGAATCTTGTGGGCAGCCAGTAACTCAATCTCTTCACCACCGCGGCCAAACACGAACGGATCGCCACCTTTAAGCCGGATGACTCGCTTGCCCCGTCTGGCCAAGTCGACCAACAGTTGATTGATGTCCTGCTGCGGCAAACTGTGTTCACTGCGACGCTTGCCGACGTACAGGCGTTCCGCGTCGCGTCGAGCCATGTCGACGATCTCGTCAGATACGAGACGGTCATACAACACCACGTCCGCACTCTGCAGCAAGCGAGCCGCCTTGAAGGTCAGCAGGTCAGGGTCACCCGGCCCGGCGCCCACCAGATACACTTCGCCTACCGCACCTTCGGCTCTGGATTCCAGCTGGGCGGTCAGCGCCTCATCCGCGGCGCGTTCCCGGCCAGCCATGACCTGTTCCGCCGTGCTGCCCTCAAGAACCTGTTCCCACAGTAGCCGGCGCGCGGCATCGTCCGGTATCGCCTGTTGCACTCGCTTGCGGTGCTTTCCCGCAAACGCTGCCAAACGACCGAAGGCGGCCGGCACCATCGCCTCGATTCGACGCCGTAGAATTCGCGTTAGTACCGGGCTTCGACCGCTGCTGCTTATGGCGATGATCAACGGATTTCGGTCTACGATGGCGGGAAAGATAAAGCTGCAATACTCCGGTTGATCAACGACATTGACGGGCATGTTGCGCGCAGAAGCATCCTCAAAAACCTGTCGATTGACGGATTCGTCACCGGTTGCCGCGACGACAATCTGCATACCTTCAAGCGCGTCCGACTGATAGGGCTGGTATTGCAGAAGGCCGTTGGACTCCCTGACCATGCCGGCAAGCTCATCGCCGATATCGGGGGCCATCACCGTCAATCTGGCGCCCGCTCGCAATAACAGGCGTGCCTTGCGGGTGGCCACCTGACCACCCCCGACCAGCAGGACACACTCGCCAGTCAGCTTCAGGCCTACCGGCAGGTAATCCATGTCAGGCTCCGATAACGTCCGCGCCGCCCATAAAGGGCTGCAAAGCCGCGGGTATTGCAATACTGCCGTCCGCCTGCTGATAGTTTTCAAGTACGGCAACGAGCGTGCGCCCAACCGCAAGTCCCGAACCATTCAGGGTGTGCAATAGCTCGGGCTTGCCGGTCTCGGGATTGCGCCAGCGGGCCTGCATACGTCGTGCCTGGTAGTCGCCAAAGTGGCTGCATGAAGAAATCTCACGATAGCTGCTTTGGCCCGGTAGCCACACCTCCAGGTCGTAGGTCTTATGGGATGAAAAACTGAGATCGCCACCGCACAGTAGCACTCTGCGATACGGCAGCTCTAATTGCTGCAGTACCTGCTCGGCGTGTCCGGTCAGGACTTCCAAAGCCGACACAGACTGGGCGGGCCGAACCAGGTGCACCAGTTCGACTTTTTCAAACTGATGTTGGCGAATCATGCCCCGAGTGTCTTTGCCATAGCTACCGGCTTCGCTGCGAAAACAGGGCGAATGACACACGAAGCGGATGCCGTGTTCGCCAAGCTCCGCATCCTCGAAGATCCGGTCTTGAGCGACATTGGTGACTGGCACCTCTGCCGTGGGTATCAGGTACAGGGCCGGATCTGTCTGCAGCTTGAACAAATCTTCTTCAAACTTGGGAAGTGAACCGGTCCCTCGCAAGGACTGCGCATTCACAAGGTAGGGCACGTAGATTTCACGGTACCCGTGTTGGCTGGTATGCAGATTCAGCATGAACTGCGTCAATGCCCGCTGCAGTTGCGCCAGCTGCCCGTACATCACGGTAAATCGGGACCCGGTGATCTTTACCGCGGTTTCGGTGTCCAGCATGCCGATGGCCTCACCGAGATCAACGTGATCGAGCGCCGCAAAGTCAAAGGCCCGGGGCTCGCCCCAGCGTGATACCTCGACATTGTCCGCTTCACTGTCTCCCGCCGGTACGTCTTCTGCTGGCAGATTAGGTGTGCACAGTAACAGGAACTCCATTTCCGACTGGATCGTCTTTGCCTCTTCCGCGACGGCATCGAGTTGCGTCGATATCTTTGTCAGGCTCTCCTCCACCTGGGCCTTGGCGTCGTCAACACTGACACCATCGCTGACCAACGCGCCTATTTTTTTGGATGCGCTTTTGCGTTCCGCCTGAAGCGCCTGGCTTTCGACGTCCGCAGCCCTGCGCCGTGCATCAAGTTGGGTGAAATGTTCAACGTCAAATGTGAAACCTTTGATGGCGAGCGCC
>JBCCYE010000069.1:0-10710 GCA_039190425.1 Pseudomonadota bacterium
GAAGTCGCGCTATTCGAAGCCGGCAGAGCTTTACGCTCTGGTTGGAGCGCTCAATGAGGCCTCTGATGAGTCCGCCAGGCTATCGTCGCTTTCCACCGCTTTGGCAGGTCAGCGGCTGCTACGGTTACAGAAAAGAACACGCTCTGGGAAACCGACCGGGCAGGCACAGCGATATGTCGCTGCCATCGATCATCGCTGCAATGAGCTCGTACCGCGCATGACTCGCGTGGCGATACTGCGCGCCGCGATTGAACCGTGAGCCCACTGATATGAATGCGCCGCGTCGTTCCACGGAGAAGTTTCTCGAAGGGTATGAGCAGCAATATCCGCAGTTTAAGAGAGAAGCAGAGCTTGTGCGAGGTTTGGTGCTGGAAATTGCAGAAAGAAGCGGCGCTTCGGTGCACGCCGTAAGAGCCAGGGCAAAATCTCCAGAGTCAGTGCGAGATAAACTCAGACGCAAACACTATGACCGTCCCGAGAGTCAGCTGACCGACTTGATAGGGGTGCGCATAATCACCACTTACAGCGATGAAGTTGATCTGGTGGCTTCGAAGTTACGCGAGAGTTTTGTTATCAGCCAGCACGACAGCATCGATGAACGTACGCTGTTGGGTCAGACCGGTTTCGGTTATCGGTCGGTCCATCTGGTCGCGCGCCTGAAAGGTGCCCAAGCCAGAAATCGCCGCTATCGGATTCTCCAGGATCAGTGGTTTGAAGTTCAGGTGCGCACCATTCTCGAACATGCTTGGGCAGAGATTTCCCATGAAATTGCCTATAAGTCTGGCGTGGAGTACCCGCCGCCTTTGGTTCGCAAGTTTTCCTCGTTGGCCGGAACGCTGGAACTGCTGGACAATGAATTTCTCACCATACGGGATGAGCGCAATCAGTTGATAGATGAGTATCGGGCGATCTATGCCGATGGAACAAGGGATCGTAAAGCATTCGATGTGGCCAGACTCCTGGGTTTTATGGAGGCCATAAGGCCAGAAGGTAATGGTTGGCGCCAGGCGACTAAGAACCGGGAACCTTTTCAGCAGGGTCTGGATGTGGCCTGTGTCGATGCGCTGAGGCACGTGGGACTTGGCACGTCCAGTTCGCTGGGCCGAATGCTGGAATGTGCGAGCTTCGAGCAAGCGCTGTTTGCATTCGCTTCGGCCAATGGAATCGCGCCCCAGTCGGTGTCCCACCTGGCGCTGGTACTGATTGCCCTCGCCTTAAAGCGTCCCGCTGCAGTGACTCGCTTTTTTCCAGACATCGTCTGTGACGCGGCGCTGCAGCGCGCCTGCAAACTGTGATGACAGCGCGTAGGTACAGCTTGCAGGTCGAGGTTTGGTATCGGTCAGGCGGCGCCCCCCCCGGTTGGTTGGCTTGTAAACACCGTTTCCGTCGTTGTACCCGCTAACAGCTCCATCTCTTTATCAAAATTGTACAAACCCTGCCCCTCGGTACCGATAATGCGCAACTTGTCGAGTATGGTCTTGAATAACTTCTCTTCTTCATGTTGTTCTGCTACGTACCACTGCAGAAAGTTGACAGTGGAGTAGTCCTTTTCGGCGAACGCGACGTCGGTGAGCTCGTTGATTTTTTGTGTGACGAAGACTTCGTGCTCATAGGTTTTCTCATAGATGTTTTCAATGGAGGAGTATTCCGTGGGCGGTGCGTCAATCTGTCCCAGAACGGCCATGGCGCCGCAGTCGTTGACGTAGGTAAACAGGCGTTGCATATGCGTCAACTCATCCTGCGCGTGGCCGCGGAGGAAAGAGGACGAGCCCTCCAGGCCCTCGAAATCGCACCATGCGCTCATCTGTAGATACAGGTTTGATGAATAAAACTCCATATTGATTTGATGGTTTAGGCAGTCGATCATTTTCTGGCTGAGCATGCTGTATTCCTTGTGGTTTGTGAAATGGCGCCTCGGTCAAAGGGCCGGAATGCAATCTCCGGACAGGACGTTAGCGAAACTTCAATCATCGGTGCTGCAGGCGCGTAGGCGTTTCGAATGGATCTTATACTGAGTCAGAGTAGTATAGGATACCTTGCAGAGCGTTGTTGCTGCGAAGGCCTCCCGCTTAAAGAGGGCATCAGGACAGTCCGCCTGGCAGGGCAAGAATTAAGGCGCCAAAGCCTGCTACACCAATCAGCGCTACCAGAGCGAGCGCTGCCTGGACCCGAGGACTTTGGAATACGAGGCCGACGATTCCCACCGTGAGTATGCTGAGTTGGCCCAGCCGGACCGGATGTCGCAGGGGCATGTCAGCCAGCTCAGTGGTCGACAGTGCACTCACCGTGGTCATTATGATGAGGCCGATGAAGAAGCGACGGCGGCTGGCGTAATAGTAGTCGCGCCAGCTCGTTACCTTGTGGGGCTCACCGGGGACCAGTATTGCCACTGTGAAGTACTGTGCTATTGGGCTCGCCAAGGCCAGTATGTACCGTGCGTAGGTCCATTCGACGGTCGCATATGACCAGAACGCCCAGAAGGCGTTGAGCACATAAATCAGTGCGGTCATTACGAACAGCAGGTGGACCCAGTAGACCCGTCCCGGTCGCGTGGCATAGGGTAGCCCGCCGACCAGCCTCAGCACTGTAAAGGAAAAGACCATAGAAAACGCAATGGCTATGTACTCAAACAGTAGCATGGGGCCGCACCAGGTTTGGTTATCCTGAAGGTCTCTGCGTTGATGGCTATCCTAGCAGTGCCCGGGTGGCACATGTAGCCCAGCCCGGCAACACAAGTTGGCTGCGGCACGCATGAGTACCTCCTCCGGCTAAAGGGTTTTGGCAATGCTCACCGCGATGCGCGATCCGCCATTGACGATGCCTCGCCACAGGCTGGCTGTAAAGCTCGGCTGTTGGGCTTTTGCCTGAGCAATGGCGTCGTTGCGGTGGTTCTGCTCGTCTCGGCAGAACTGTTCGAGCACCGTACTGACCGCTTGCCACCGCTCCTGATCAGCCAACCGATGGAGCTGTTGACCGTAGTGTTCAACGACGAACTCTTCCACCGCGTCGATGGTCAGATAAACCGCCGCTGGACCGGCCAGTGCCGCGATGGCGCCGAGCGTCCAGCCGGCCAGACGCCAGACCGGAATGAACAGGCTGATCTGCGCACTGGTCAGCCATGCATCGAAAAAACCCAGGTGTTGTTCTTCCTGCTCCAGGTGCTCGGTTGCCATTGTGATTACGGAGGGGTCTTTACTCATGGCGAGGATGCCACGATACAGATACACGGCCCCTGTTTCTCCTGCGTGATCCGAACGCAGCTCGCGCTGCAACTCGGTTGGCAAAAATGCCACAGGCGGCAGGGGATCGGGACCAGGGGCTGTCATTTTTGTCCACCTTTCGCCGGCTTGATCGACTTGGCGGCGGTCAACATGTAGTTGATGGCTGTCACGCGGCCTTCGGTGATACTGCGCGTTACGGGTGACACCTTGATTCCGCGGCAGTCAACAACGTCAAGCCCGCCTTTTTCGAGCATGGCTGTTGCCTCCCTTGGCTTCACAAACTTGCGCCATTGATGGGTTCCGCGCGGTAGATATCGCATGATGTATTCGGCGCCGACGATCGCAATCAACCAGGACAGTGCAGTTCGGTTTATGGTTGCCAGAAACTGCAGACCGCCCGGTTTCGTCGCCGCGCAGCATCTGTCCATAAAGCTTGGTAGACATTCAACGTGCTCGACAACTTCCATGTTGAGCACCGCGTCGAAAGACGACTGAGCGATCCGTTCGATAACACCACAGCGGTAGTCGATGGACAGACCCTGTTGTTCGGCGTGTTGTCTTGCGATGGCGATATTGCGTTCCGCTGGGTCGATTGCCGTCACGTGGGCGCCGAGCCTGGCCATTGATTCCGAGAGCAGACCTGCGCCGCAACCTATGTCCAGCAGGCTCAGCCCGGCCAGCGGTTGCCCCGCTTCAGGGTCGCGGTCAAAGTGCTTGCACAGATGCTTGAGCACGTAGGGCACGCGCGCGGCGTTTAGCCGATGCAGTGGCCACATGGGCCCCTCGGGGTCCCACCATGTCTCTGCGAGCGCATTGAATCGTGCGACTTCTTTGCTATTGAGGGAAGCAGTCACGGGTTGTTCTCCATGTTGATAAAGACTACGCAGCGCACGCTCCCGCCGCCTACAGCCGTCAAAGATTTGTCCACTTCACTCGTCATATGTTTGAACCGTTCGTGCGGGTGCTGCTGATGTCATCCAAAGCAACCACATCCCGCGTACACTTCTTAACTAAGGCGTGGATCTGCCTGCGTTGGTCTGTAAAAAATGGGCCGTCTACCGGTGCCGTTCCGGGGGTCCCGCCCGCAGGAGTATTGTCATGAAACTGTATGTAGCGATTTGTTCGCTTAGCCTTCTCTCGGGCGCGGCATTGGGACATTTCAACGGTCAGTATTCGGCAGCGTCACGCTTCGTCGATGACTGCGAACAGCTCAGCTTTGTCGTTTTCCACGATAAAGAGGCGGCATTGGACCGGCGATTCCACTGTTTTGAGATTGTTGTTCCATCGGAATCTCCGCCCAAAACGCCTGCAAAAGCTTCCACGCCCGCCTGGGTAATTTGACGCGGCTTGCTGATCACGATGCGTGGCGATTGTGATGACGCCGTTGCCTCCAGTGGGAATGGCAGAGCTGCACCGCAAAAGAGATCGCGATCGTGCCGAGCACAATCCAGACCTGATTTTTCGTGGCCGGATTTTCGTCCACTTGCAGGCACAGCACCACCAGGGATCCGGCGCAAGCCAGTGCACCCAGCACCGACACGCAGGCTTTTGAACCCGTTTCTCGAGCCAGACGGTAATTGGTGTAGTTGACAGCGAGAAAGATCAACAAAAAGCCAGCGCTGCCGATGGTGGCAATGGCACCGAGCGGCAGTGCGTTAGCAATGAACAGCGCGACAACGGCAAAAAGGATAATGCCCTCGATCGGCTGCCCCCGGTATGTGCGGGCCAGTTCCAGGGGGAACTCGCCGGTGCGGGCGATGGTGGCGGTCAAACGACCCGAACTGTACAAGGTGGCGTTGATGGCTGAACCACAGGCCAGTACAGCGCTGGTTGCAATGAGGACATGGCCGGCGGTCCCCATGAGTTTCTGTGCGACGGCCGTCAGAACGTGGGAGCTGGCGGTATCGATCTCGCTGAACGACAGCTGGCCGACGGTCACCACGGCGATGAGCACGTATACGACCATAACCAGCAGCACGCCACCGATATAGGCCACAGGTAGTGAGCGCTGCGGATTCTTGACCTCTTTTGCGGCGTTTGCGATCAGCTCGAATCCCTCGTAGTTGAAGAATACAATCATCGCGCCCGATACGATGGCCAGTGAACCTACGTACTGGTCAGTTTGTAGCCGGCCCCAGTCCAACGGCCAATACAGGCCAACGGCGATCAGTCCGAGCAGAATCAGCATTTTGACGGCGTTCAGTGTGTTCTCAGAGCGGATCACCGCATCCCCCCCAATCAGATTCAGCAACGTCAGCACAATCAGGGACGAACTCAGCAGTGTGTGGCGCCAGAAATCGAACTGTTCCGGTGGGAAAAAGCTGGCGCCATAGGTGCCCAAGGCGTGGGCATAAATTGCAATCAGAACCGTGTAGCTGAGACACAGCAGCATGTTGGCCGTACCGCCGATAACGCCTTCGCCAAGCCCGCGATTAACGAAGTCTGCCGTTCCTCCCTCGCCGGGGTAGCGCAGCGTCAGCTTTAAATAGGAATAGCTGGTTAAGAGAGCGACCAGTCCAGCGACAATAAAGGCGATGGGCACCGCTCCGCGAGTCAATTCCACCGCCAGGCCCGTGGTGGCAAAAATGCCGCCGCCGACCATGCCGCCAAGACCGATAGAGAGCGTGGAGAAGGTACCGAGTGGGCGGCGGGCGATGCTTGTCACGTTGTCGCCCGCGGGATGGCTAAGCGCAAAAAAGCGATTACCCGCTGCATTGGGGTCGGCTCGGTGCGTCGATTGAAGGTGGGATCGGGCCGCGTGGTGACGGCAGCGGGAGAAAAACAGAGAGTTGGTGCCCAGGAGAGGACCTGAACTTCCACGCCCTTTCGAGCACTAGCACCTGAAGCTGATATCCCGACTCCGGTCTAATCCGGTCTTGAGCGCATAATCTCCGCAACATGCTGATATGTGCAATAAAAAGTCTGGCATCCCGAACCCCGGTTAAGACCGTTGTACGCTGTTTTGGTGGCAAATGGTCTCAAAATGGGCGCAATGCCTAGGAAAAAAATGATAACACCGATCGAGCTCGTGAGAGAGCAGTTTTAAACCGACGGCGGTTCTCTTGGCATTTCTTATAGTGTGTGCAACAAGTGCGCTCCTCGCTTGCTGGTAGGTAGGACTTCGACCGCCCCGACTCAGGCTCACTTGCGGAGTGAGCCACGGACATTCGTTCTTGTTGGACTAAGACCGCATTCGCCATCGGCCGTCATTTGAAATAGATTAGTTCGAAGGCAATTCGCGCGGCTCTTTTTAGAGCCTGGAATGCCAATAAACGCAGTGGCAGCTTCTGCCGTAGTTGCTCAGCTAATCGGGACTGGGAGGTGCGTCCACGTCTATACGGAAACTTTCTGGAATATTGTTTTGAAGCTGATACCATTGCAAGTAACCGCGTGGCATTGGTGATTTACTATTCCAGTGATCAGCGCGTCACCGAACTGGTTTGAACTAGCCCGACAAGAATGACAAGGGACGAGAAAGATGAAAGCGTGTCAATGTCACCGGAAGTCAAGCCGCCCGTTGCACGCCGTTATCTCGGCTTCATCAGCTACAGCCAGAAAGACAAGGCGAAGGCGCGGCGCCTGCATAAAGCGCTCGAGGCCTACCGAATTCCGAAGACGATCAACGATGGCGGTACGAAGCTAAAAAAACACCGGCTCGGTCGTTTTTTCCGTGACGATGACGAATTGGGGGCCGCCAGCGATCTTGGCGCCACCCTTCGCGGTGCGATCGAGGACTCGGAAAGTCTGATCGTTGTCTGTTCACCTCATGCGGCGCGATCAATTTGGGTGAACAAAGAGGTCATCCACTTCAAGGTCACCGGGCGTGACGACCGGATATTCGCTATCATCGTCGGCGGCCAACCGAATGCCGAGACCCGGGAAAACGAGTGTTTTCCGCCGGCACTGCGATTCGAGGTCGAAGGCGGATCGATAACCGATCGCCCCGCGGAACCGATGGCGATTGATATCAGAAAGCAGCCGTTCGCTCGGGCGATCGTGCGTCTGGTCGCAGGGTTGCTCGACGTTCGCTTCGACAGTCTCTGGCTCCGCGAACGTCGTCGCCGTCGCCGAAACCGTGCGTTGGCTATGGTCGGCGTCGCTCTTGGCGGCTTTGTCGTATTCTCCTCGATCAAGGTTTACCAGAACACGACCGAGCGCTTGGAGACCACCGAGCTAGCGCGTAAGATTAGTCAGATCGCGCCGGTCGAAGGTGATCGCCTGCGGCAGGACGAGCGAGCGGCATTGCTAGCGCGTCAGGCTTATCTCTTTGACCAGATCGCCGGCAAGGAGGCGGAGGCCGAAATCGACACTACGCTTCGCCGCGTTGTCGACAAACCCTATTTCGGCGTTTCGCTTCACGAAAATCCACTTAATCAGATCCATGGGCTGACGGTGCTCGACGCCATGTCCCAGCTTGCGTATACAACGCAGCGCTCGAGCGGCAGCGGGCTGACGGGTGCCGTGTATGTGCGGGAAGCGGGCCGAGAAGCGTCGCCCAAGGAAATCTATGCCCACAAAAAAATGCTTCGAACCGTGAAGGCAGCGAAGACAGGCAATATGTTCATCTCTGCCACAAAGGACGGTGTGCTGCTGCGCCACGAGCGCGACGGCAATGGTACATGGGTTACAGAAGAGATTGCCAAACCGGCTAACGAGATTTCAGAAGTCGATATCAGCGCCTCCGGCGATCTGATCGTTTGGGTAGGTGTGGTCGGCGCGACGTCGGGAAGAGTTAATGGCGACATCGGCCTCTGGCGCCGCACTGCAATCCGTGACTATAGCGGGCACACCGTGCAACTGCCGAGGCAAGCGGCCTCAGTCGCCTTGTCACCTGACGAGCGCTATCTCGCGGTCGGCGACAATGACGGGCGCTTCTGGTTGTCGACAACGAAAGACTTCGGCGTCAAACCACTGCGTCAGTTCGCGCATCCCGGCGTGCAGTCCGATGACAGACCAGCACCACAGGTGGGCGCCATCAGGTTCCATCCCGATGGCGAGCGCTTCGTCACCGGTGACAGCGACGGACGCATTTATCTCTGGTCGCTGGACCAGTTGGGCAGTGGTGAGCCGCCGGAAGTTTTTTTTGGCCATCGTCAGAACGTGCTAGACTTGGAGTTCTCCCCCGATGGGCAATTTCTCGCCTCGTCCAGCTTTTCTGGTTGGATCAATGTCTGGCGCGTCGACGAGCCGTTCGAAACGGTTGCTCGCCTCCATGGCCATAGCGCCTGGGCGTCCGACATCGCTTTTTCGAAAAATGGCCGACAGCTCTTTTCCGGCGGAACGGACGGCGTGCTAAGACAGTGGATCATCGATCCGATTGGTTCGGTCATAGAACAGCATGAAGGCATGATCTGGGATGCTGTCTTCGTCGATGACGATACGGTCATGTCGAGCGGCCGTCCCAAGGGCGTCAACATCTGGTCGCTCAATGAGCCAGCCCACAAACGACGGCGCGACCTTATGACTGATCGTTCACAGATCGGTGCCATCGAATGGCTGAACCCACACCAGCTTGTCGCTTTCCGATCAAACAACGACATACTGCTCACGCCAGCTTCAGACGGCGGGGTGCAGGAGGAGACGCGTTCCTTCTCGATCGATACCGGATTCTTCACTGGCCTCACCTATTCCAAAAACCTGGACTTGCTCGCAGCCGGAACCTCCGAAGGCGACGTCCTGCTTTGGCAGCCTGACGCATTTCCCGAACAGTTGCATCGCTGGAAGCCCGCGGCCATGCAGGTGCAGGGCATGGCGTTCTCTCCAAAGACAAAGGAGCTTGCGATCAGCGGATCGCGTGGCGTTCAGGTCTGGGACGTATCCGGCGCGGAGCCAGCGTTGGTGTTCGAAAACAATCCGGGTATTGGCGTGGTTGGAAGTGTCATCTTCTCCCATGACGGCGGACGGCTGATCGCCGGCGGTGTGGACGGCGTGATCCGAACCTACGCCTATCGACAGACCCCGTCCACCCCTGACACGATAAGGGCGTTTGAACGCTTCGTCATGGACCTTGCTCGCAGCCCGGACGGTAAGCTGCTGGCGGCCGCAGGCGGCGATCAGCGGATCCGCATCTGGGAACTGGATGATTTGCAACGGCCACCGAAAGTGCTGGCAGGACACAGAGATCGCGTCACCGCTGTCGCGTTCAGCCCGAGTGGTGCCAAGCTGGTCTCAAGTAGCGACGATGGTACGGTTCGCGTTTGGCCGATCCTGACCAGCAAACTTGCTGATCACGTCTGCAAAATCGTGCGACGCAATCTCACGGCAACGGAATGGTCGCGCTTCGTCGGCGACGACCGGGTTCATGAATGCACCTGCCCCAATATGCCGCCATCTGGTCGTGCTGAGGTCTGCAAGGCCGAGTAGGATTTTTTGCGCCCGCTGGCTTGCCCAATGGGCACAACGTCTGCGGATGTGGACCGCGGCCTTGCCCGCATATCAAGCGGCTTTGGCCCGCCTACGAACGCCATCAACCCGAGCAGACACTACTCTACCAGCTCATTGAAACACACTACCCCGCCCTTGTGGACCAACTGGCCCAGCAGGGCAAATCCATGCCAGACCATGTCCACAGGGAATTCGAGGATTACCTGAAGTGCGGCCGACTCGAGCACGGCTTTCTCCGGGTGCGCTGCGACAAGTTCCACTTCGAGCGGCTGGTGGCGTTCTCCTGCAAGAAGCGCGGATTCTGCCCCTGTTGCGGAGCACGCCGCATGGCCGAGACCGCCGCGTTGCTGACGGATGAAGTCTTCCCCGATGTGCCATTGCGCCAATGGGTCATCAGCTTCCCCTTTCCCCTGCGCTACCTGTTTGCGGCCCATCCCCAAGCCATGGGCAAGGTGCTGGGCGTCGTTTACCGGGCGATCTCCACCCACCTGATCCACAAGGCCGGATTCTCGCTCAAGGATGGCGCCACCGGGGCCGTAACGCTAATCCAGCGCTTCGGATCCGCTCTCAATTTGAATATTCACTTCCACATCCTGTTCCTGGATGGCGTCTATGTGTATCGCGACAATAGGCCCTCCCGATTTCAACGCGTCAAGGCACCGGACAAAGCCGAGTTGGAGGAGTTGGTTCAACTGATCAGCCAGCGCGTGGGCCGCAGCCTCGAGCGCCAGGGCTTGCTAGAACAGGACACCGAGACCGCCTGGTTGGACCTCGACCCCGCCGATGATACCGATGCCATGCCGCAGATTCTGGGCAGCTCCATCTCCTACCGCATTGCCGTCGGCCCACAGCAGGGACGTAAAGCGTTCATGATCCGCACCATCCGTCCGCTGGAGCGACCTGATCCTGGTTTGGAGCGGGTCGCCAGGGCCAATGGATTCTCCATGCATGCCGGTGTGAGTTGCGAAGCACATCAAAAAGATAAACGCGAGAGGTTGTGCCGCTATATATCCCGCCCGGCCGTAGCAGCTCCCCGACTTTCACTTAGTTCCACGGGCAAGGTGGTTTACACCCTGAAGACACCGTACCGGGATGGAACGACACA
>JBCCYE010000070.1:0-10558 GCA_039190425.1 Pseudomonadota bacterium
CACCACGCAGCCCGATTCGCAAGATAAGACCAAGAAGCTGTTTATTCAGACGCACGGCTGCCAGATGAATGAATACGACTCCGCGCGCATGCGCGATCTGCTCAAAAGCAGCCACGATCTGGTGCCTACGGAAAACCCTGAGGAGGCCGACGTACTCCTGCTAAATACCTGTTCTATAAGAGAAAAAGCCCAGGAAAAAGTGTTTCATCAGCTCGGTCGTTGGAAGCCCCTCAAGGATCGAAACCCGGACTTGATCATCGGTGTGGGCGGCTGCGTGGCCAGCCAGGAAGGCGAAGCCATCGGGCGCCGGGCCCCTTATGTCGATCTGGTGTTCGGTCCGCAAACTCTGCACCGCTTACCGGAAATGATGGCTCGGCGTGAGTCCCGCCAGGATGACGGCAGCACCCTGGTGGTGGACATCAGTTTTCCGGAGATTGAAAAGTTCGACCGACTGCCGGAACCGCAAGTCAATGGGCCCAGCGCCTTCGTCTCCGTCATGGAGGGCTGCAGCAAGTACTGCACTTTTTGCGTGGTGCCCTACACCCGCGGGGAGGAAGTCTCCCGTCCGCTGGACGATGTCATCGCCGAGATCGCCCATCTGGCCGAGGGGGGTGTGCGGGAGGTGAACCTACTCGGGCAGAACGTCAACGCCTACCGTGGTCTCAATCACCTCGGTGAGTTGGTAGATTTCGCCGAACTGCTGCACTTTGTCGCCAACATCTCTGGTATCGAACGGATTCGCTACACCACCTCGCATCCGGTCGAATTCTCCGATGCGCTGATCGATTGCTACGGTGAGTTGCCGCAGCTTGTAGACCACCTGCACTTGCCGGTGCAAAGCGGATCCGATCGCATCCTGGCCGCTATGAAGCGTGGCCATACTGCGCTGGAGTACAAATCCAGAATTCGCCGGCTGCGCAAGATCCGTCCCGACATCAGCATCTCCTCGGATTTTATCATCGGCTTTCCAGGAGAGACGGACGCCGACTTCTCGGCAACCATGCGCCTGATCGAGGACATAGGCTTTGACTCGTCCTTCAGCTTTATCTACAGCCCCCGGCCTGGAACACCCGCCGCCGAGCTTCCCGACAGCACCGACACCGCCACGAAAAAGCAACGTCTGGCCGCCTTGCAGGCGCGCATCAGCCAACACGCCGGCGAAATCAGCCGAGCGATGGTCGGGACGCGTCAGCGCATCCTGGTCAATGGGGTATCCAAAAAAGATCCGGGGCAGTTGCAGGGCCGTACAGAGAATAATCGCCCGGTGAACTTCACTGCGACCGACCACGGCCTGATCGGCCAGTTCGTGGAGGTTTCCATCACCGAGGCGCTGCCGAACTCACTACGCGGTATGGTTGACGCGTAAAATTTCCAGTATATCCTTAGACTGAATGGCAAAGCCCCCACGGGCGACAGGATACTTTGAACAGCGAACCTCCCTCCGGCGAAACCGCATCGTCGGCCACTCAATTTACTCTGACCCTCGAACCCAATGACTCACGGCACCTGGCGATGCTGTGCGGCCATTTGGACAGCCATCTCAAACAAATCGAACAGCGTCTGGGGCTGCGCATCAGCGCGCGTGGCAATCAGTTTTCGCTGGAGGGCGAGGCAGCGGTTGTCAGTACTGCATCGCAGCTACTGAAACATCTCTATGCCGAGGTGTGTCAGGGTGTCGGCCTGAGCCCCGAGTCACTGCACCTGCAGCTGCAGCAGGCGGGATTGGAGGTGCTGACCGACGCCGAGCAAGAGACTGCGGTGGAAGCCATCCAGGTGATTCGCACCAAGCGCGCGTCGATCAAACCCCGCGGTCGCAACCAGCAGAGCTACGTGCGAACCATCAAACACAGTGACATCAATTTCGGTATTGGCCCCGCCGGCACCGGTAAGACCTATCTGGCCGTAGCCTGCGCGGTAGAGGCACTGCTGGAGGAGTCCGTGCGCCGAATCCTGCTGGTGCGCCCGGCGGTTGAGGCGGGCGAAAAGCTGGGCTTTCTGCCGGGCGATCTGAGCCAAAAAATCGATCCCTATCTGCGCCCGCTGTACGACGCCCTGTATGAAATGCTGGGTTTTGATACGGTGAACAAGTACATCGAACGCAACATCATCGAAGTAGCACCGCTCGCTTTCATGCGCGGCAGAACCTTGAATAACGCGTTTATCATTCTCGACGAGGCGCAAAACACGACCCGTGAGCAAATGAAAATGTTTCTGACCCGAATTGGTTTTGGCTCCACCGCGGTCATCACTGGGGATGCAACGCAGATCGATCTTCCACGCGGCGCCCAGTCTGGCCTCACACACGTCAGCAATATTCTGGATGGCGTGCCTGGCATTGGTTTTACCTACTTCGGCAACAAAGATGTGGTGCGTCATCCTCTGGTCCAGCGAATCGTCGAGGCCTACGATCAGGCCGAGGGCAAGGCGACTCCGCTGGATCAAAGCCGGCGATGATCGTGGACGTGGATATCCAGTCAAGCAGTAACGAACCCGTTCCGACCGAGGCAGACTTGCGTACCTGGCTGACCGCTGCAGTGGCATCCCAAAGCCGCCGCGAGCGGGTCGAAATCAGCCTCCGGCTGGTGGACACCGAGGAGATGAGCAGGCTGAATGCGCGCTACCGGGGCAAACAGGGCCCGACCAACGTGTTGTCTTTCCCAGCGGATTTGCCCGCGCAGATCGATGTTCCTCTGCTGGGCGACATTGTGATCTGTGCGCCCGTCGTCCGGCGCGAAGCCGCCGCTCAGGGTAAAGCTCTCGATGCCCACTGGGCACACATGGCGGTACACGGCGCACTGCACCTGCTCGGTCACGAGCATGAGCAGCCCGGTGAGGCCGATGCCATGGAGGCGCTGGAAACCGACATCCTCAGGCAATTAGATTTCCCCTGCCCCTACGCTGGAAGCGATGCAGACCCATGACTGACGAACGCGCCAGCGATACCGGCGAGCGCACCTGGCTGGAAAAAATCTCCCATCTGTTTTCCGCCGAACCGCGCTGTCGACGCGACCTTGAAGACGTCCTGACCCTGGCCGCGGACAATGATGTCATTGACGAGGACGCACGCAGCATTATGGAAGGCGCCATGCAGGTCAGCGACATGCAGGCCCGCGATATCATGGTGCCCCGCGCGCAAATGATGGTCATTAAAGCCGAATCCAGTCTGGGGGAGATCCTGCCGCAAATCACTCGCTCCGCCCATTCGCGCTACCCGGTGATCGGCGACAGCCCCGATGACGTGATGGGCATCCTGCTGGCCAAGGATCTGTTACCGCAGATACTCAATCCAGAACACGAGCACTTCAGTATCGAAGAGCTGCTGCGACCGACCACCGTGGTGCCTGAAAGCAAACGTTTGAACGTCTTACTGCGCGAATTCCGGGAGAACCGCAATCACATGGCCATCGTGATTGACGAATACGGCGGCGTTGCCGGACTGGTTACAATCGAGGACGTGCTGGAGGAGATTGTCGGTGAGATCGAAGACGAAACCGATGCCCGTGAAGACCGCTACATTCGCAAGATCGATACCGACGACTTCCTCGTCAAGGCCCTCACGCCCATTGACAACTTCAACGAGTATTTCGACTGCACCTTCAGCGACGACGAGTTCGACACCATCGGAGGGCTGGTGATACAGGCATTTGGACACATGCCCGGTCGCAACGAAGTGGCCACCATTGATCGCTTCGAATTCAAGGTGATCAACGCAGATCAGCGCAAAATTCACAGCCTGCGCATGCGTGCGCTGACCGAGTAGTCAACCCCGGACTGCGCGCAGCGATGGACGCCGAAACCCGACTGAGTCCTCGTCAAGTGCTACTGGTGGCTCCGCTGGCGGGCGCGTTGGTCACACTGTCACTGGCGCCCTTCGATATCTGGCCAGCGGGTATCTTCAGCTGCGTCCTCTACGCCTATCTGCTCAGTACCTGCAGCGCTGGCCAGGCGCTGTGGCGAGGCTGGCTCTACGGGCTCGGCATGTTCGGTACGGGGGTGTCATGGGTCTACGTGAGCATCCACGTGCACGGCCATGCGAGCGTGCCCCTGGCGATCGGCCTGACCGCACTGTTCTGCGCCGGGCTGGCACTGCTGCAGTCCTTGTTCGCCTGGTGCTACGTGCAACTGGTGCGCCCACTACCGGGCGGCATGCTGGTCGGCTTTCCCGCTCTGTGGGTCCTGTTCGAGTGGTTGCGTGACTGGCTGCTGACGGGCTTTCCCTGGCTGTATCTGGGTTACGCTCATCTGGGAACCTGGATCTCCGGCTGGGCGCCCGTGACCGGCGTCTTCGGCCTCAGCTTCATCTGTGCGCTAACCGGCACCTGTCTGTTCCTCGCCTGGCGCAGTCGTCAGGCGGTGGCGGTGACCACCTACGCGGTCATCATCATCACGCTGTGGGGCGGCGGCGCGGTGCTGAAGCCCACTCAGTGGGTTGCGCGCGCCAGTGAGGAACCGCTACAGGTGGCCATTATCCAGCCCAACGTACCCCAGGAACATAAGTGGGACCCACGCTGGTATCCACGCATCATCGCGCAGTTGGAGAGAATGACCCTGCCGGTACTGGGCAGCGATATCGTCGTTTGGCCCGAGTCGGCTGTCCCCAACTATCTGAATCGCGCGCAGAACTTTCTGGAACCGCTTGCGCAGCAGGCGGACGATATGCGAACCACCATCATCACCGGAATTCCCATCAGGCCAGAGGGGGGACAGGACTACTACAATGGCATTGTTGCGCTGGGCTACGGCACCGGTGAGTACAACAAACAGCGATTAGTGCCCTTCGGTGAATACCTGCCCATGGAGGAACACCTGCGGGGCGCGATCGATTTCTTCAATCTTCCCATGTCCGATTTCAGCGCCGGCGAGCCCGATCAGACACCACTGCGAGCCGGTGCTTACCGGGTAGCGCCCTTTATCTGCTACGAGATCGTCTACGGCGGGCTGGTGTCACGCTACGCCCCGGAGACTGACATCTTCGTCACCATCAGTAACGACAGCTGGTTCGGCAACTCCATTGGACCCCTGCAACATCTACAGGTCGCGCAGATGCGGGGCCGCGAGAATGGGCGCTACGTGTTGCGAGCCACCAACAACGGCGTGTCGGCGATCATCGATCATCAGGGTCGGATCGTGGAGAAATCCGCACGGTTCGTGGAAGAAACGCTGGTCGGAGAGGCGGAGGTCATGCTCGGTAATACCCCCTTCGGCAGCTTCGGCAATATGCCCATCATCGTTGCTTGCGCGGGCACTTTGATCCTCATGGTGCTCATGTACGTGGGTTTCTGGCGAGAGGAGTGAATCCCCGCGGAGCTACCTCCCCGTCCCATCACCAGCCTGGGTCCTCGGCCGACTCGGCGGCTGTGCAGCAATGCCCCGACCCGCCGCCCAATACGCGGCGACCTTGATCGCCACTGTCACGTCCGCGTCGACGACATCAACACCGCGCCCATGGGGCACAAGCGGTGCGGTCGCCCTCATTTGGATCGCTTCGCAGCCCGCGACATTAACTGGTAGAATACACGGTTGAATTTACAGCGGTTAGAAGAGGCGGCAGGTCCCGTGGCAATGGACGAACAGTACAACCCGCAGACGGTGGAGGAAGCGGTCCAGCAGCATTGGCTGGACAGTAACAGCTTCGCCGTGCAGCCCGATGACGCGCGGGAAAAATTCTACTGCCTATCCATGTTTCCCTACCCGAGTGGCAAGCTGCACATGGGTCACGTACGTAACTACAGCATCGGTGACGCCATTTCCCGCTACCAGCGTATGCAGGGCAAAAACGTTTTGCAGCCCATGGGTTGGGACGCCTTCGGTTTGCCCGCGGAAAATGCCGCCATCGCCAACGACGTTCCACCTGCCCAATGGACGCGCCACAATATCGACGACATGCGGACGCAGCTGCAACGGCTTGGCTTTGCCTACGACTGGGATCGGGAAATTGCCACCTGCGAACCTGAGTACTACCGCTGGGAACAGTGGTTCTTCACACGTCTGTTCGACAAAGGTCTGGCCTACAAAAAGAAAGCAGAGGTGAATTGGTGCGAACACGATCAAACCGTGCTCGCCAACGAACAGGTCATCGACGGCTGCTGCTGGCGTTGCGACAATCCCGTTGAACGTCGCAAGATCGATCAGTGGTTCTTTAAAATCACCGACTACGCTGACGAGTTGCTCGCGGACCTCGATCAACTGAATGAATGGCCGGAGCAGGTGCGCACCATGCAGCGCAACTGGATTGGACGGTCTGAAGGCGTAGAACTGTCGTTTGACCATGAGGGTGAACCCCTGACCGTTTACACCACCCGCCCCGATACGCTGATGGGCGCGACCTACATGGCGATCGCGCCGCAACACCCGGTTGCGCTCAAGGCGGCACAAAGCAGTGCCCAGCTGGCCGCGTTCATCGAGGAACAAGCGGGCGTCAAGGTGGCGGAAGCGGAAATGGCCACCATGGAGAAGCTCGGCATAGACACCGGCCTCACCGCAGCCCATCCGCTCACCGGGGAATCGGTGCCCATCTGGATCGCTAATTTTGTGCTCATGAGTTACGGTTCTGGGGCGGTCATGTCGGTGCCCGCCCACGACGAGCGAGACCATGCCTTTGCCCTAAAGTACGGTCTGCCCATCGTGCAAGTGATCGATAAGCCCGGCTACGACTACCAGGCCGATGTCTGGCAGGATTGGTATGCGGAAAAGAGCAGCGCCACACGTACCATCAACTCCGGTACCGGCTTCGAAGCACTGGACGGCCTCGACTTTGAAGCCGCGTTCAACGCGGTTGCGGACCGGCTCGAGCACGAGGGTAAAGGGCAGCGGACGGTGAACTACCGCCTGCGCGACTGGGGCGTTTCACGCCAGCGTTACTGGGGTGCCCCCATCCCTATCATCAACTGTGACAGCTGTGGTGCGGTGCCAGTGCCGGAGGAAGACTTGCCGGTGGTACTGCCTACGGACGTCAAGTTTGAGGGTATTGCCTCGCCTCTCAAGTCCATGCCGGAGTTCTACGAGACAACCTGTCCGCGCTGCGGTCGTCCTGCGACCCGTGAAACGGACACCTTCGACACGTTTATGGAGTCGAGCTGGTACTACGCGCGTTTCGCCTGCGCGGGCAATGATCAGGCCATGCTCGACGATGAAGCCAACTACTGGGCACCGGTCGATCAGTATGTGGGCGGCATCGAACACGCGATTCTGCATTTGTTGTACTCGCGCTTCTATCACAAGCTGCTGCGCGACGAAGGCCTGTTGGCGTCTAATGAACCGTTCAAAAAGCTTCTCACCCAGGGCATGGTACTGAAAGACGGCGCCAAAATGTCCAAATCCAAGGGCAACACCGTCGACCCGCAGGCCATGATCGACCGCTACGGTGCCGATACGGTGCGCCTGTTCAGCATGTTCGCAGCGCCTCCGGATCAGTCTCTGGAGTGGTCCGAGTCCGGCGTCGAGGGCGCCAATCGATTCCTCAAACGGCTGTGGAAAACCGCCGCAGTGCATGTGGCTGCCGGGGCCCCGCCAGCAATCGCAAAGGACGCGTTGGATGAGCAGCAAAAAAACGCTCGGCGCAAAACCCATGAGACCATTGCCAAAGTATCGGACGATTACGGGCGCCGACAAACGTTCAATACCGCGATCGCCGCCGTCATGGAACTGTGCAATGAAGTCGCCAAACTCGATGACTCCGAGCAGAGCCGGGCGGTGCGCGAAGAAGCGCTGAAAGCGGTCGTACTGTTGCTCAACCCCATTGTGCCACACGTCTGTCACGCACTCTGGGAGGCACTGGGAGAGGCAGGCGATATCATTGACGCACCCTGGCCGGGCGTGGATGAGAGTGCGCTGACGCGTGACAGCGTCGAAATGGTGGTGCAGGTCAACGGCAAAGTCCGCGCCAAGATGCAGATCGCCGCCAATACCAGCAAGGACGACGTCGAAGCACAGGCCCTTGAACAGGACAATGTGCAGCGGTTTTTGCAGGAAGTCACCGTACGCAAGGTCATTGTCGTACCGGATAAGCTGGTTAACATTGTCGCCAACTGATCGCGATCCAACGGAACCCCTAATGCCAGGCAACACCCTGCGCGGTACCAAACGCTTCCTTGTCGCCTGTACCCTGTGCGCCACGCTGGCTGCCTGCGGCTTTCAATTGCGCGGCGTCGGTAACAACCTGACCGTCATACCGGACGATTGGAAGAACATGGCGCTGTCCACACCCAACCCAAACGGCGAATTGAGCCGCGATGTGGTCAACCGGTTCACTGCCAACGGCGTCGAGTGGATCGACAGAAAGGATGCGCGCTACATCCTCAATCTCAGCAACGAACGCTTTACACAACGCAACCTGTCGCTCAATTCAGAAGCCAGAGCAGCGGAGTTTGAGCTCACCCTGAGCGCCGAATTCAGCGTCCGGGATGACAACGGGGAAGTCATGCAGCCAACTACCGCGTCAGTGGTCAAAACCATGGAGAACGACCCGCGCAACGTCACCGGAAAATCCGAAGAGATTCGTCTGCTGCGCGGCGAGATGCGTGTTGAACTGGCCCAGCAGATTCTGCGCCGGGTCGGATTCTTCGCCGCCAGCCAGGAAGGCGACCTGTAACCGACGGTCGTGCGCGTCTACCCCGAAAAACTCGCCGCCCAACTGCAGCAGCAGCTGCTTCCCGTCTATCTGGTCAGCGGCGACGAACCCCTATTGCAGCAGGAGTGCTGCGACCAGGTACGTCGTGCAGCACGCGCCGCCGGCTGTGCGGAGCGCCAGCTGTTGGACGCGGGCCTCAAAGGCTTCGACTGGCAGTCGCTACTGCATCTGGCCAACAGCTTGTCTCTGTTTGCCGAGCGTAAACTGATCGAGTTGCGCATACCCAATGGCAAACCTGGCACCGATGGCAGCAAAGCGCTGTGTGAATATCTGGACATCGCCAGCGGCGATGACGTGCTGCTGATCATCGCCGGCAAGGTCGACCGACAATCCACCAAAAGCAAATGGCACAAGGCCGTGGACGCCGCCGGCGCCACTCTGCAGGTTTGGCCGGTCGATGCCAAGAACCTGCCCCGCTGGCTACAGCAACGCGTCCAGGCCGCCGGCATGAAGATTGAGCGCGAAGCCCTGGAGCTTCTCTGCGATCGTGTAGAAGGCAATCTGCTGGCGGCAGTACAGGAGGTAGAAAAGCTCAAGCTGCTCGCAGAAGGCGGCACGGTGACAGCGGATACCGTCACTACCTCCGTATCGGACAACACCCGCTACAACGTGTACGACCTGGCAGACAGAGTACTGGACGGCAACGCGCGGGGCGGATTACGCATGCTGCACGGCCTGCGTAGCGAGGGCACGGAACCCGCGGTAGCGCTGTGGGCCCTGTCCCGCGAAATCCGTACTCTGTTTCAGGCCCGCCAGCAGTGCGATGCCGGAGCCCGTCCGCAACAGGCGCTGGCCGCTCTCGGTGTATGGCAGAAGCGTCTGCCGTTAATGCAGTCGGCGCTCAACCGACACAGCGGCGAATCACTGACCGATCTGCTGGAGCGAGCCGCCACCGTCGACGGCAGCATCAAGGGGTTCGCCGACGGCAAGCCCTGGGACCACCTCGAGAGCCTGGTGGTGAAACTGGCGCTAGCGGAGGCCCCACAGCGCTGATAGGTGTCAGATAGCACCGATGAACAACCCGCCCTATTGGCTCTAGAACTGTCTCCAACGAGCAATCAAGGCCTGTTGGTGTCCACCCCGTCTCTGACAGCAATGCCAGGATGTTCGGGAACTTACCCGCCTAGTGTTCGGTCCTACTGGCGAACAGCATTGTCGTCGCCTCCTGCACGCGGACTTAAAGTTCGGTGTATTTGCTCTCCAAGCCTGTGGAGCGGGCACCGGAGAACCTCAACACCAACTCACGCTTGCAAATCCACTCTCATCAATATACTGTATATATATCCAGATATTATACTTGACGGACCCACTGGATAAATATACAATGTTTCCATCATTTGAGGAAACTACCATGTCTATTTTGAGCCGTCCAGAATTCCATGATGAACAAGCAGCTTACGACTATGTAGAGTCGAAGCTCTGGCCGAATGGGCCTGTGTGCCCGCACTGCGGGGAGAATGAGCGCACTACCAAGATGCAGGGCAAGAGTACTCGCATTGGCACCTACAAGTGCCGCGCATGCCGCAAGAAGTTCACGGTTAAGATTGGTACGATCTTTGAGTCCAGTCACGTAAAAATGCACCTGTGGCTACAGGCCATTTACCTGATGTGCTCCAGCAAAAAGGGATGCAGCAGCAATCAACTTCACCGCACGCTGGGTGTCACCCTGAAAACAGCATGGTTCATGTCTCACCGCATTCGTGAAGCAATGCGCGACAACACACTTCCTACTTTTGGTTCAGGCGGCGGAATTGTCGAAGTTGATGAAACCTACCTGGGCAAGACCAAGGGTCTAGGCAAAGGGCCGCACGGTAGCAAAAAGCTTAAAGTGTTGTCCTTGGTGGATCGCGATACTCAAAAGGCGCGCTCTGTTGTTATTGACAAAGTGACCATTGGTGAGATTTACCCCATCGTGAAGGAGAACATTGC
>JBCCYE010000071.1:0-9947 GCA_039190425.1 Pseudomonadota bacterium
GCAGGGGGCGATTCGGTTTCTTGCTGAGGCGGCATCGCGCTACACAGGCCGTATCAACCTAGTGGTAGCACCTTGCGTAAGCCCCTGGGGCTACGAAACGATTAACCGTTGGAATCCCGAAGCCGTTGACCCCAATCGATCATTCTACGAAGGCAGTCCCGCTCGCGAGTGCGCCTTATTGATGCGCTGGATCGACTCGCTGTGGTGCAGTTTCCTGGCCCACTTCGATCTTCACGAAACGACAGACACCGACAACAGTGAATTTCGACCCGCGCTAGGAGCGCGTGATGGGGTTGAGCAGGATGTCTGGGACATTCCGGACGGTTTCTATTGTGTCGGTGATACTGAGGCCCCCGAAGCGGGCTTTCAAAAGGCGGTTGTCGATGCCGTCAGTCAGGTAACACACATCGCAACGGCCGACACCTCAGGCCGGCTCATCGGTGTTCCAATCGAGCAATACGGCGTCATCAATTATCCGGCAGGCAAGTTGGGTCTGTGCACGGGTTTGACCGATGCGCGCTACCGAACGACGACAGAGGTATATCCAGACAGCCCTCGTGTTGATAACGAAAACTGTATCCAGGCGCAGATCGCGGCGGTATGTGGTGGGCTGGATTACCTGTTGCAGTAGCTTGCCGAAACCTTGGCGTATTGCAACGCTCGCGTAACTGATTGAGGTGATGCACATCGAATGAGCAGCACCCACAACTACCAGCAGGATTCACGCTACGAACAGACCCTGATCAACATCAATAGCGAACGGGTTTCCAGGGACGAGGCCGTGAACTCAATAGTTGATATTAGCTTCATCCTCGGCGACGGTAATTGGGAAGGGTTCCGCCTGCATGCATGGAATGTTCAGCGATCTGCGATCAGGGACCGACGACCGGCAGCTCGATGTACGAAGGATGCTTGGCAGACAGGTGAATCCTGTTTTCCGTGGCCTGAAAGTCCTCTACTTTGGCATCGGGAATGTTCATAAACCTCTGGGGGTTGCGATCAATGAGAGGGAACCAGCTACTCTGCACTTGTACCATGACGCGATGCCCCTTACGAAACACGTGGTTGCGGGCGCGCAGGTCGATGGAGACCACGGTGGGCTCATTGGGCCGCATAGGCTTTGGCTCCTCAAGACTGTCGCGAAACTTCCCGCGCATGACGTCATCGGCAACCATCAACTGATAACCGCCGAGTTCCGGTTTAGGGGCATAGTACTCTGGGTAGACGTCAATCAACTTGACGACCCAGTCGCTGTCGGTACCCGAGGTAGAGGCATAAAGGTGGGCCACAATGCGCCCGGTGACTTCGAGATTGTGCTCCAAAGGCGGCGTTTGGAACGTGAGCACGTCCGGTCGATTGGCGGCAAAGCGCTGGTCTTCCAGTTTCCAACCCTTGGTCTCCAGTTGCAGAGCTGGATCTTCATCCAACGTTTTTGTCGTCGCTTCATCGAACTCCGCTACCGCGCTATCCGAGAGACCCTGCCAGAAGCCCATGATGGGACGCGGTGAGAAGGGGACCGGGTTCGCTGGATCCGAGAGGTAAGCGGCATATGCGCCTTCCACTTGCGGCGCATTGCGCTCCAGCGTGCCGCCCTCACTCAAATAGAGCTTCACCGGCGTGGTGATTCGGACGGGTGGCCAGTGATCATAGTGCTTCCATCGATTGCTGCCCGTTTGGTACATGATGGCCTCACTCAAGAACGCGAGATCGCCCTCATCCTTAAGCCAGTAGGCAAACCAGGGGGCCTGAATCTCCCGCTGATAGTATTCGGCAGTGTCTGTGCCGAACTCATAGGGGCCGATACTTGTTACGTCTGTGTCATCCCACTGCCCATGGTTCCAGGGTCCCACCACAATGGAGTTTCTATCCTGGGTATCGAAGGGCTCGAGCGTGTCATAAATATCCAGAGCACCCCCCAGGTTTTCTGGATCCCACCAGCCCACCACGTTCAGAGTCGGTACGGCCACCTCCGTTAGGTGCTGCAAAGTGCCGCCGCGCCGCCAGTACTCATCGTAAACCGAATGCTCTAGAAAGTTGTTCCAAATTGGCGAGACGCCTTTCAGGTAGTGTACGTTCATATTGGAGATGGGCCCCAGATCCAGGAAGAATTCGTAGATGTCGAGCTGATCATAGGGAAATCTTGAGTTGGCCTTGGCATCGAAGTCGAATAGGTAGGGCAGTTCTGCACTGGGTGAGAGACGAAACGCGCCGTTGTGGTAGAAGTCGTCGTTAACGAAGTAATCCGAAGGCGAAGCCTGTGGGCTGGCAGCCTTCAGCGCCGGGTGTGGCTCGATCATAGCCATGGTCACGTACCAGCCCGGGTAGGATACGCCGAGCATGCCGACGCGCTCGTTGGTTTCCAGGTTATTGACCAGCCAGTCGATGGTATCGTAAGCATCCGTGCTGGCGTCGATAGCCTGCGGATCATCCCGATGAGCCAGCGGGCGGTTCCATACGAAAGAGCCCTCGGACTTGAATCTGCCTCGCGCATCCTGTGCGACAAAGATGTAATCCTCCTTGGCCAGTACCGAGAACACACTTTTGAAGTAACGGGAGGGCTCACCGTCCTCACCGGACACTTTGTAAGGCGAGCGAAGCAAAATGATCGGCAGCGGCGCAATCTTATCGCGTGGGGTATAAATCTCCGTATGCAGGCGCACCCCATCCCGCATGGTGATCATAACATCTCGTTGTACGTAGCGATCCGTCACTGCGCCAGGCTGATCTTGCACCGGGGCAGCCGCTTGCACATTCGACTCATTCGGATGGTCGGTCTGCGTATCTGCCCCGCAGCCAATGAGCAGCGTGAAAATCAGTGCAAACAACGATTTTTGATGAGTGAGGTTTGTTCTCTTCATAGCAGTAATCCAGAGTTGGTTCGCTGATTTGGCCACAGGGGTCTCGGGAGAGCAGGGTAAAACGGGCCGCTAGCCAAGCTGCGATAGCGCATCATCACCTTCAACGCGACTGCCATGGCCCTGGGTACACGGACTTTGAATCCAGGGCCCGTATACGCCGTATTGATCATCCCATTTGAGCCGGATTCGAATAGATGGATGGAGGTAAAAGAAGCCTTTGCTTTCCACTTCCCAACAGCGCGTGGGTGGCGCTTACGGATTCACGACTCAAAGCTGTCAACCAGTATCGGTAACTCAATATAAGAACCCTGGTCACCGCCGAGCTCCAGCGACTGGGTAGGCGCCGGGTCTATCGGCACCAGGAATGTGCCGTCGGCGTCAGCACCGGCCACAACGACTCGAATACGATGACCCTTCTCAAAACGGTGACTCACAGGTTTCATTGGAAACGCCAGTGTCGCCATACCCTCGTACAGCGGTGCCGTTGCATTCACCACCGCAGCCGTAGATTCTGACCAGGGCATTCCCAGGTAATTGTAGGGCGGATCGCCCAGCGTTCGGTAAGAGCTTCGCATAGCGCCGCCAGTCACATAGTGCACTGTGCCATCGGCGTCGACTTCCTCGAGGTACACCATGAAATCGCCTTCCTTAGCGGTCGATGTTGCCAGTAAATGCACCACAGGGTGGCCCGCAATGCTCACCGACTCATTCAATACAGGACTCGTGTATGTCAACGAAGTTCGCGCGTGAGCGGCCATATCGGGATAGTTAAGGGGACCGCCGCCAACGGTGTCGTAATAGCGATCATGCGGCCCCATGCTGACGGCATAGTCCACTGCAAAGCTGTCGCTGGACACATCAGAGCCAGGCTGCCTAGTCAGTACCCCATCGTTAACGGATTCGACCGGTGTGGTCGTGCCCTCGGCAAAGTAAAACCGTGAAGCTTCCGCTTCTTCAACAGGCCATTCTGCGCTGCTCCGCCAGGACCAGGTCTGTGGCGAATGAACCAGTGCATAGTGCACCGACGGTTCGTCCATAATGCCGTTATCGATGCCTTTCAGCCAATAATCGAACCACCGCAATTGCTCGATCGCAGCAATTTCCATGTGCGCATCTTCACGCCTGTCGTCGGGTTCATTCGCACCGTGACCCCAAGGACCCATCGCAAGTTTGGAAGGCACCTGGAGGTTGGCGTGCCAGAGGGCGGTAGCGTCCGTGTAGCCGTCACGCCAACCGCCAAAGTTGTAAATGGGCACTCCCGCCGCATTAATCTCTGGCAAAAGATCGGACAGGTTATTCGTCGACTTCCCCGAGCCGGCTACATCCCGTGGTGCAAACAGGCTACTGTCGCGCGTAAGCTGGAACTGGGGTAGCGATAGCAGCTTGGGTAACAGCCACTTGCCTTGCAACTTTTCCGCTAACTCATCGGTTGGACCTGCAATGAGACTGAACAACTCAACATTCGTTTCAACGTCAAACATGCTGCGAGCAAGCCAGAGGCCCAGCCCGTCCATCCAGTCTCCACCGCTGACGTTCTCAAGTGAGCCTCCGGACTGTCCGTCTTTTTGCCGTTCCGCGTAAGCCGCCTGCCGCATCGAGCCGTCAGTGTCAGCATCTACCCGTGCAACGTCTGTGGCCACAGGCTCCTCATCGTCGAGCAATCCGTCAGCCCTCATCTGCTTGATGAGCCACATCACTGATGCCTTGCGGAACACACCGGCGCCTGATACCCAGGACTGGTAGAAATCGAAATAGGCCACCCTGGGAAACATTGCCTTTAGGCTGGGCGGACGCTGCGTCACCGTCAGATATTGAATCTGGCCAGGGTATGAGCCACCGAAGGTACCTACCTTGCCCGTGCTAAACGACTGGCCGGCGAGCCATTCGATAATATCGTGGCCGTCCCTGGCCTCCTGGTCTGACATGGCTCCCCTGTAGATGCCGAAGGACGCGCCTGTACCCCTGGCGTCGGCTCTGGCCATCACGTATCCGTGGGCCAGCAGATAAGGGTGACTATTGCCGTGAGATACCAGATCCCACTCCAGTGGGCCCGAGTTTTGTCCAGCGGGCAGCCTGCCCAACAGCCCCTTAATACTGCCGTCAGGGTACTCCTGGGCACGGCGATAGCGTGAGTAGAGCAGCAGCACCGGCAGTGGTGTTTCCACGGCCACGCCATTGATCGCCGGCCGGTAGACATCTACCGCCAGCTTGACACCGTCGCGCATCGGCACGTATACAGACTCACGTACATAGTCGCTGTACAGAGGTTCCGAGTAGCCCTGGTAGCGACCGAACGCTGAAATTTTCTCGACTGAGTCTGTTTGAGCAGTGGCCACATGGGCCTGTAACGCCAACGCAACAGCAAGACATTGAATCAAGGAAAACTTTATGTGCAGCTTTCGTGTGATGAGACCCTGCATACTAACCTCTCCGAAAAAGTGATCCATCAAGCCCCGGCGTAAGAACAGCTGATGGGGTAGGGCCTCCTATGCCCACGATAGGCGGGTGAACCTGCCTGTTGCAATCCCTTGGTATTACCGCTCTAGAGGCAGGCGCTTATCGACGCTGGCACCCCATGCAAACCATTGATCTGCTGCTCGGTGCCGCAGCTTACAGGTTGAGCTAACTGCCGTGTTGCCAGGCCCATTCGCGTGCGCAACTTGCGGTGAGCAGAACCCATGAGCGGTACGCCAGGGTCGGGTAGCGGTCAATGATTGGGAACGATGAAGCTGGCTGTGATGGCTCCCTGGGCCGATGTCGAGCACTCCAAGACTAATGTTCAGGCCTTATAAGGGTAAAGTAAAGTATCTTTATAAAAAGATTTAAATTTATTGTGCTTGCCACTCGTAGGATTGCCTGAACTCGGTGGTGCGATTTGGTCTGCCAATGGGCCTCGGTTTTTCGTCAACGGAACGCGTTGCCTTCTGGTAAGACGATTTTCGCAGGTGGATTGTTGCAACCTGGCAGGGCCATATACACCGAAACATTATTGACATCTATTTGCGATGACCATGACTGGCAAGGCGGCACTTCATACAGCAACAGAAATACCCGGGCAAACGTATGGTTGGGTTCTTATGGCCTATGGTGTATATCTCTATATCAAAGTATAATACCGCCTGCTTAGACATTTCCATTCGCTGCTGATACTGAATTTCTAAAAGCGAGCTCACAAACTGCGCGCATTGTACGCTGAACACTTTATCTTTGTGTAAAGATAGGTGATAATAGATATTGAAATTGTGAGCATCGCGACGGTACCTGTTGCCGTTGCTTCGAATGTTTGCGAGCAAGGTTATAGGATGAAACCCTGATTTTGAGCACTGAACAACCCTTCAACCAAAAACCTGAAATCGGTATGGATTTACCCCGCCCTGAACTCAGCCCAGGAAAAATCTTTTTCCTGTCCGAGGAGGATGTGGCCGCCACCGTCACTCAGAGTGACGTAAACGCCGCCATTGAAGCGTGTTTTTATCGTCTCGCCACGGGAGAAGCCTTTAATTTCGACGTTGTCAGGCGGAGGTTGGAGTATTGTGATGCGATCTTTGGCTTCAAGTCTGGTTTTGATCGCGCCGGACCGGCTCTGGGGCTCAAGTCGGGAGGCCTTTGGCCGGGCAACAGATCGCGAGGTGTTCCCAATCATCAGTCAACCATCATGTTGTTTGATCCCGAGAGTGGCGCCCCGGCGGCTCTGGTTTGCGGTACCCATTTAACTGCTCTCCGAACAGCTTCGGCCAGCGCGCTCTCGGTAAGGTATCTCGCCCGGACTGAAGTCGATACGCTGGGCATAACAGCGAATGGCGGGCAAGCTGAGGCGCAGATCCGTGCCGTAGTGAAAGAACGGCCTTTCAAACATTTGTTGCTGCCAGAGCGGGCCTCGGGCGCTGCTCATCGGCTACGCCGGGTTTTGACTGACCTTGGCGTGGACATCGAGATAGTGACCATAGAAGAATTGTGTCGAAGGAGTGATGTACTGCTTGCTGTGGCGCTGTCGTTTGAAGCCTACATCCAGCGGGAGTGGATTCGTCCGGGCACGCATATTGTGTGTATAGGAACGGATACTGTGGGCAAGCAGGAGCTGGAAGCGGCGCTGTTTGCGGGAGCAGCTGTTTTTGGTGATTCTCCTGACCAGAATGCACTGCTGGGAGAGTGCCAGCATGCTGTAGGTGCTGGCTTGATGGAAGAAGAGGATATTACGCCGCTTGGCGAGGTCATCAGCGGAAGTCATCCCGGGCGCATGTCAGATAAGCAAATCACTCTGTTCGATAGTACGGGTATGGGCATGCAGGATCTGGCGGCCGCTAGCCTGGCACTGGCTAAAGCTCAGCTGGCGGGTCGATTTACGGCGTTGAGTCAGCACGGCCGTTAGGCCGGAGAACTTTCCCGGGAAGCTGCAGCGTACGTCTTGCTTGTTTGAAGAATGCGATTGCAGAAGTTGAACAGTGGCCGAGAAGTGTTTCGAGTCTCGAGAGCGATGTTTCTCGATTGGATGTCACAATCACGGCCGACGATATTCGCGCGGTCTTGGTGCATGGTAATTGGGATGTTGCGACGCCGATAGAGCATGCCAACGAATTGGCCCCTACCGTTCAAAGGGAGAACTGGTCTGGCAGGACAACGGTACTCATCGAGTAAGCTGGCGGAGCCTGTCTGTCGATCGGTTGGTCTATGACAAGGTGTTGAATGTTCTCCAGGCGGGAAACACGAAAGCTGTCCCGGACAGATTTGCAGTGACCGTATCCCCGTTTTTGATTCCAGACTAACTCCTCACTACCTGTCACTCTCCGTGTTGCCAAAAGTTTGTTCACTGGAAAGTAGGTTCCTCACTTTTCTCGACAAAAATCCACCCTAAAAACAGGAGGTTCTCGTGCCCTGGTATCGTCAGCTTCACAACAGAATCCTCGCTGGGCTCATACTCGGGGTGCTGTTCGGTCTGTCTGCGGCAGCGATGGGCTGGACTACGTTTGCGTCGACATGGATCAGCCCATGGGGCGACCTGTTTCTGAATGCCTTAAAGATGCTTGCGGTGCCTTTGGTCTTGGCATCACTCGTCACTGGGCTGACGTCCTTAGGCGATTTCAGTCGACTGAGTGCAATAGGGGGCCGTACGGTTACTATCTACATTCTCACGACTGTTTTTGCAGTTTCCCTTGGTTTGCTGGCCGTCAACACGCTTAAGCCAGGCGAATACGTACCGGAGGAGATACGAGCTGCTCTACAGGAGGAGTTCGTAGAGGAGCCATTCACATTTGAGGAGGGAGCGGTCAGGGTGCAAGAACAGAGTCCGCTTGCCGTACTCGCCGAGATTGTACCTGAAAACATTGTGGGTGCTGCCTCGAACAATCGCAACATGCTGCAGGTTGTCTTCTTTGCCTTGCTGCTTGGGATCGGCTTATTGCAGTTGCCCAAGGAAAGCTCTAAACCACTCGTTGATGTGATGGGTGCCCTTTCACAAGCAATGATACGTCTGGTGCGTCTAATCATGATGATCGCGCCGTTTGGCGTATTTGCATTGATGGCGGATGCGATCGTGACGATAGCGGGTGATTCTGTGCAAGATGCGATGCACCTATTAACCGCACTGGGCTACTACATCGTTACGGTCGTTGTGGCATTGGTGGCGCATGTGCTGCTCGCTTACGGGTCCATGTTAAAGATATGGACTAATATTCCTCTTCGGGAGTTTTACTCAAAAATTAACCCTGCGCAGCTCATCGCGTTTTCAACCAGTTCCAGCGGCGCCAGTTTGCCAGTCACGATGCGGCAATGCGGGGAAGGCTTAGGCGCCTCTCCTGAAGTGAGCTCCTTTGTCATACCCTTGGGATCGACCATCAACATGGACGGTACGGCGATCTATCAAGCTGTTTCGGCCGTGTTTATTGCTCAAGCGCTTGGTCTTGATCTATCGATCACGCAGCAGTTGACCATTATTTTGACCGCAGTACTAGCATCGATCGGAACCCCGGCAGTACCGGGTGCCGGAGTTATCATGCTTGTGGTTATTCTAGAAGCCATTAATGTGCCGGCAGATGGTATTGCGCTCATATTAGGTGTGGAGCGTATCTTGGATATGCTGCGTACCACGGCGAACGTTACGGGTGACGCGACTGTTTGCATGATAGTGGACGCGAAACAAAAACAGCTCGCCACAAGCGGACATCAAAATATCGCGGCGGAGCTGAGCAAATAGCGATTCTACCGGACTACGCTTTCATGCTGTGTCTAGCGCCAAGTTTTATAATTGCTTTGCGTAGTCGCAATCATGACTGCCAGCGCAAACATAGGGCTCGTCTCTAAAAGGGTTGATAGATGATAAACAAGCAGTTGCCATCGGACGCTTCCCGAAGCTCTTTCACCCGTTTCCTAGACGGTGTGGAGTGGCTGGGGAATCTTCTTCCCCATCCGGTAACGCTCTTTGCCATTTTGGCTTTAGGTATCGTTTTGTTATCTGGGTTTTTCGGCTGGATAGGGCTTGCAGTGGAAGACCCCCGACCTCTAGGCACACGTGGCGTTGCCGATGACGGTATGATTCGCGCGGTGAGTTTGATGAATGGGGATGGCATTCGACGAATTTTCACCAACCTTGTCACAAATTTCACCAGCTTTGCTTCACTTGGCGTGGTGCTTGTTTCGATGCTGGGAGTGGGCGTGGCGGAGCGATCTGGACTTCTGTCTGCGGCGGTGAGAGGTATGGTTTTGTCTGTGCCGCGTCATATAGTTACGGTCGCGATTGTGTTAGCGGGAATTGTTTCGAATACCGCAACAGAAGTCGGTTATGTAGTGTTGATCCCGCTAGCGGGCGCTATTTTTTATGCCCTTGGCCGTCATCCGTTGGCGGGAATGGCGGCGGCATTTGCGGGCGTTTCAGGTGGCTATAGCGCTAACCTTTTGGTCGGCACGATTGATCCTCTGCTGGCGGGTATCACGGAAGAATCAGCACGGCTGATTGATTCAGATTATGTGGTAGTGGCGACAGCGAACTGGTATTTCATGGTCGCTTCGACCTTTCTAATCACCATCGTCGGTTCACTTGTTAGCATTTTTATTGTCGAACCGAAGCTCGGAAGCTATGACTCTTCTCTCGCTGAC
>JBCCYE010000072.1:0-9233 GCA_039190425.1 Pseudomonadota bacterium
ATCGAGGGCTTCGCGTTTCTCTTTTTGGTAGTCGTAGAGCGCATAACCATGATTACTGATCTATTCATCCTCATAGCTTAGTGAACCATCTGTGAAGGCTCGCTCACATCTGAAGAAGCCTCACGATATTGATTGAGTTCCTTTGGTCTCTTTATCAATGGACCACCTTTGGACCACGAATGGACCACCTTCTGCCCTCCCCTATGCTATCCTTTACTTAGAAACTGAACACACAGTAGCGCCTAAGGGCTTGAACCTTCGGGTGTTTGCTTCGCAGCATAGTTGGTTCTGACTGAGGCACATTGGGTCGCTGGTTCGAGCCCAGCAGGCGGAGCCAACTCTTAGCAAGCCCCGCAACCTGGCGTTACGGGGCTTCTTAGTCTGTTTATCAACACCAGTATGCTTGCCGAGCGTCAGCAACTGTTGCGCAGCGCATAGATGGAGTGCCTTCCCATTGCTGAGTCGCCGCACAAAATCGTCGGTTTCCAACGCTCTGGAAAGACACCAGCCCTTGATCTCTGCACACAATGCTCTGGACAGCTACCGTCCCCCGACTAGTTAATGGGATCTCGCGAGACGATAAAGCGCACCGTTCCTGCAGGGCCTTTTTTTAGCTCAACCGCAATGGGTAACGGTCCGGTGAGCTCGCCGGTAGTGATTTCAACGGTCATTCCACCTTTGAGCAGATCCGAGCAGGCTTCGGGGGCGGGCAGTGTTGTTGCCTTAAGCGACGTACCGTCCTTCATTTTAAAACCCACAAAGCGGTCAGGTTCGGGAGAGTAAAGAACGTAGGTTCCGTCCTGAACGATGGGAAAGTGCACGTATTCCTCAACATTGTCGCTGAGGATCACCTCAATGGGAATGTTCCGCGGTGAGTGATGGGGTGGTGAGAAATCCGCATCGAACGTCGTTACCGGCACCACGCTTCGGGCTGCCCCGCTGATCGCAAACTGCTCGCACATCACGCTGGCGGTATCGTCCGCCTGCACAGCCGCGGCGCCTGCCAAGGCGAACACGCCGATTGCCAATCCCTGCAAAACTCGCATATCTCACTCCTATGTGTTCCTTAGTCTGTCAGTAGAGTCGCAACTCACAGCGACTGGCAGCCTGATGCCACCTGATCCCAATGGTAGCCCAATTTCCCAAAAGCCGCGTCAGAAAAAGGTTCTCATGCGGCTACAATGCCGCACAACTTCAGATTCATGGTCTGGAGCGTCTTACCCCCACGACCGCCTTATACAGCCAGTTTGCGGATGGCAACGACACTTGGGCGCGGCGGCCTGCCCTCGACAAAATCCGGCCATCGTGTTCGCGGTGACTCGAAGGTAGCACCGGAGCCGTCGCCCGGGTGCTGCACGGCAAGAAACAGTGTCTCGCCATCCGGCGTAAACGTCGGGCCGCAGACTTCGGCACCAACGGGTGCTCTGAAAAAAGCCCTTCCCCTACCGCGCATTTCACCCGCCGTATCCATCGCCCAGAGGCCGTCGGCAGCACCTGTTTCCTCATTGCCGTCCGTCGATACCCAGAGACGACCGGCCGGGTCAATAGCGCAGTTGTCCGGACTGCCAAACCAGCCGTTTGCACTGGTCGCCGGATGCCACTCGGCGCCGACGGAAGGGTCTTTCGGATCGCCACACTTCACCAGAATCTCCCAGTTGGACCTGAGCGCGGCGAAGTCGCCGTCCGGTTCGATCACCTGGATGATGTGACCGAAATGGTTCTCGGCACGCGGATTAGCCGCATCAATCTGATCGGCGGTACGGCGGTTATTGTTGGTCAACATGATCCAGACAGTCCCGGTGTTCGGATCTGCTTCCACGTCCTCAGGACGATCCATCGGTGTGGCGCCGAGCAGGTCAGCCGCGCGACGCGTCTCGATCATCACGTCGGCCTGTGATGCAAAGCCGTTTGCCTTGGTGAGCGGGCCATGGCCAAACTCGATCGGCAGCCATTCCACCGTGCCATCTTCATCAAATCGCGCGACGTACAGGGTCCCCTTGTCGAGAAGGTCGGCGTTTGCAGCCAGATTCAAGGTGTTCACGCGATCTTCGGAAACGAATTTGTAGACGTAATCGAAACGCTGATCATCGCCCATGTAGATCACCAGTCGGCCATCCGGTGCAATGACGGTCTCGGCGCCCTCGTGTTTGAAGCGGCCCAGCGCAGTCCGCTTCTTCGGGACGGATGTCGGGTCCTTCGGATCCACCTCAACCACCCAGCCAAAACGGTTGGGCTCGTTGGGCTCACTGGCGAGATTGTAACGATCGAAGTGCCTGCCCCATTGAAACAGTCCGGTCGGAACGCCGTAGCGCTTGTGATTGTCCCGCTCCCGATGGCCTTTGGGCACCCGGCCCCGGAAGTAATAGTTGAAATTTTCTTCCGCCATGAGCCAGGTACCCCAGGGCGTCATACCACCGGCACAGTTGTTCAGCGTTCCGGAGGCGACACGCCCCGTGGGGTCGTCACTGGTAACTAGCCTGGGTGAACCCGCGGCGGGCCCGCAGATGGCCATCGGCGTGCGGTGTGGCGTTATGCGCCGATTGAAAGCAGAACCCACCACGGGCTTCCAGCCATCAGCAGTCTGCAGTATCTCGACCACGCTGCCACCGTGGGCGGCCATTTCCGCCGTACACAGCTCAGCGGTCATCGAACCCGGGTAGCCTTCTGCGACTCCGGGCAGCATCAGCGCGGTGGAGACGTATTCGTGATTCACACACAGTAACCCCCGCGCACGGCCGCTGTCATCGTCGGGCAGTGGGACAAAACCGAGATAGTCGTTGTTGTAGCCGAACTGGCGCAGCTGCGCCGCCTCGCTTGGCTGCAGCGGATCAAAGGCCGGGCTGTCTGCGAACAGGGGATCGCCCCAGCGGATGATGACCTCGGCGGCATAGCCTTCCGGAACGTGGTGTCTGCCGTCCAGTCCTCTCGCAATCTCCTTGAAATCGAAACTGACACTCTGGGTACCAGGCGTTTCCGACTCATCGGCTGCGCAAACGCCGAGGGCGAAACCCGCCGTGGCAACCGTAACACCACCGAGGAACGCCCTTCGAGACAGGCGGGAGCGAATGATGTCATCCAGGGTACGCGCGCCGTTGACGATACGCGGATTGGACGACGTATTGTCGGAATCATTGACCATCATGAGTTCACACCCCGCCTACTTCTGGACCTGAGGAATTCCTGCAACGGCGCCGATTGTGCGTCAAGCGCGTGACCGAGTCCACATCACACCCGGGGCATCACCGTTTCACCGGGCGCCGCGCTGTCCCCCCGACTGATCCGCCCATACCAGCGGTTCGAAGTGCTCGACGGAGCCGTCGGCCTTAACAACGTCCAGCGGCTTGAGGATGTATTCATCTCTTGTTGCATTATGCTCGCACATGGACACAGGGCCCTCTGCGGTCATGACCATGAAGGAACAGGCGCGCACGCGATCGCTGTCCAGTTTCTTAGCATCCATAAAATTTTGGACGAAAAAGGTCAGCTTGTGGGCCTGACCACCACTACGCACCAAATCCGGGCCTAGCCGAGTGAGCTGCTGACAGCCATAGCGAAGGGCGCGAACCCACCAGCCAGGCCGGCGCAGAATGGCGCCGAGGCCCTGCATGACCAGCTCGGCGCGGTCACGATAGGGCAAGGCCGTCAATTCTGGAAAATCACGCAGAAACTGAGCAACCAGATCGGCGTCGTCCACCACAGGATGAATGCGTCGGTTCGCCACCACGGTTGGCATGTAAGTGTGACACTCCCGATGACCGACGCGAACCGCGTCCCAGGGCAGCTTCTGCCCCGCGACGTCATTGATGCAGGATTTGACCGTGTGTAGATTGATCACTGCTTTGCGCTGACCCCACTCACCGCGACCGGTTTCTGCCTGCAGGTTAAACGATACCAGTCCGATAGCCTCTGCGTGATCGCGAAAAAACGCGACCAAACACGGCAGGTCTGCAAAGTTGCCCGTGTGGATCGTCGTGTTGAAGATGACCATGAGATCGAGACCGCGAGTACGCTCCAGATACTCCGCTCGCAGCGCATTGAGCGATTGCTCGTCAGCATACCCCTTGCGGCGCTGGGTGGTATCTACATGAAAAGCAATATCGCTGAGGCCCGCCTCAGCAAGCTGTTCAAGCAGCTTTCGACTGGCGGCGATACCGTTTGTGAACAGGGCCGGCCGCAGGCCAATCGACGCGGCATAACGGACGATCTCCACCAGCTCCCTGTGTTTACGCAGGGTAGGATCACCGCCGGTGATTTGCACGTGCGTACCAGCGCCAAAATGGATTATGACGTCGTCGAGCCTGCGATGGATTTCTTCCAGTGGGAGGTCGCGCACGGACTCCGAGTGCTCCGACAGATAACACAGTGTGCAGTCGAGGTTGCACCGCTGGGTAATCTCCACCGCCACACAGCCGATGGTTTGACTGCGCCCGAGAATCTGGTTGGGCGAATCAACATGCTGCATTCTAGCGCGCGTTTTTGCCAACAACTCTGCCCTGCCCACTGTTTTGAACCTCCCGGTCTCCCTGTGGTCTAGCGTAACGGTTGCACTGAACGCCGACGCGCTATGCATGGATGATGAGACAGTCTTGTATCTTCAAAAGTTTCCCGAGCTCGGTGACTTTTTTCTGCCTGTCACTGTTGTTGGTGCCGTATGCGGCGGCGGAAGGTTACTCGGGCAGCAGTTTTGACGACATTCATCGGCGTGTGTTTGCCGATCCCTACGAAGCGCTGCCACGCTATCGCATCGACCCAGCCCGTTTTGGCCCCGCAGGTCACCGCGCCGACAATCGGGTTTTGCAAGCTGGACTTAGAACGCTAACGCAGCGTGAGGATCTGCTATCGTTTCCGGGTGGTCAGAAACTCTTTCAGGCCAACGGCATCTGCTTTGTCGGCGAATGGCAAATCGACGCAGCGTCGAACTACAGTGGGCAGTTTCGCCAAGGCATCCGCACTCCTGTCATTGCGCGAGCCTCCGTGGCGCTTGACGGAACGCTGCGGGCCGACACGCGAGCCTTCGGCATGGCAGTCAAATTGTTTCCGGCACCCGACCGCCAGACGCCTGTGCACACACTCAACCTGTTCGTCATGCATTCACTGGGTGGCGTGAAGGCCAAGCATGTCCTGGGTCTTGCCATGGATAATGAACCAGCTCTTGGCAGCTTGCCCCCCTGGTCCAAGCTGGCAACCGCACTGCGCTTAAGGCGTGACTTCGAACGAGCTGATCGAACGTTGAGCCCCGCGGGTCCCGATGTTGCCTTTAGACCGGTTAGCCATCTCGCCACGGAGGGGGGCAGCACCGCGCGATCGCCACTGTGGGTTAGATTGCGGGCCGATGAGGCAATGCCCCGTATCGATGCGGACGATTTTCGCGAAGAACTGCGGGTCGAGCAGTATCCGGACAGACGATTGGTGTGGTCGATTGAAGCCGCGCAGGGCGAGCGAGGCGACAAAGCCAATGCACGCTGGCATCGGCTAGGCCAATTGGTCATGGACCAATCGATCACTTCGCCGGCGTGTGATCAGCAGCTGCATTTCGCGCATCCCACACTGACCCAGGCACCGCACCCGGAGGGCAGGCCCGGGACCGGGTCAGAAGATATCGGCGGCTCCCCGCAGACTGACAAGGGGTCATGAACGGGACAGCGCCGTTACACCGCGGGCGTTTCAATCCCGCGAGTCACGGAAATTCTCCACACGCAAAAACCCAAGCAGATTACTGAGGTACGCGCTACTGGGTCGTTCCCCTCCAAAGTCGCCCGCCATGCGCAGCACGGCCACCAGGTCTTCTCCATCGATCTGCCAGTCGGCGTACTGCCAGGAATAGCGTTTCGCATCGGGATGAAAGGCCAACCGCCGCTCAATCTGCCAATGGTACAGGTCTTTTGATGAGGTCAACACCAGGTGGTTTCTAAAGGCGTCGGGGTCCGTTTGCTGATTGACGATAGACCAGTACCGTCCGCTCTCTTTGTCGTAACGAATGGTAAACTTTGAGCCACCACCGGGAAACTGTATGACATCGACCTCTGAATCGTGTTTAAACCGCGACCCATCTTCAGACAACTTCACCACCGCAGCCGTATCATCGGCAAACTCTCGACGCAGCACGCTGACCAACGCTCCATCGGGGGCAACCACCAGGTTACCCTCCAGCCACGTCGACGCGGAGCCATCGTGCGACAACTCCACCTGTCGCCAGTGGCTACGCTCGAGCAGCGTTGCATCTACAGAGGCAGACAGCAACACCAACACACGATCCCCTTTGAACTCAAAGCCCCGCCACAACCGTTGTCCGTATTCAATGACCGGGACCGCCGCGCCATGGTACGGACGATCGTCGGTCAACACTCCAAGCTGTGGACTGTCCGGTTGCGTCCAGGTCCGGCCCATATCCAGAGACCGCCGAATCACCACGGGGCCAAATTCCCCGCGCGTGCCGATGAGGTAGAGCCCGCCCCGGTGCTCAAAAAGGCCGGACCAGAACTGATCAGGCAACGACGCCTGTAGTTGCCAGGACTCTCCCCCGTCTCGCGAGAAGTACACGTCTGTGCTGTTTGCCTTGGGGCCATCCCCGAAGAAATCATGGCTCACAAGGTAGCGCCCAGACTGAAGCACCAGGATGCTGGGAGAGCCGATAAAATTACCGGAATCGTTCGGCGAGTGGGCAATCAGCGTTGTATCGGGATCGAGCGGGCCAAATGCGACGAGGAGGCAGTAAACGGACAGTACCGCCAAAAATCTAGTCACAGCCATAGCGCTGAAGATCCGGTCAATGCTTGACTTACCCCTGGCGACCGCTTGGGCTGTATCACAGCAACAGGCTATTTCGGAGTTTCCATAATCTCTGTCAGCATGCCATTCATATCTTTGGGGTGCACAAAAAAGATCAGCGTGCCGTGAGCGCCAATCCGGGGCTCACCCAGTATCCGCTTACCTTTGGATTCAAACCACGATTTTGCTTCATGTATATCCGGCACTTCGTAGCAGATGTGATGCTGTCCTCCGAGTGGGTTTTTCTCCAGGAATCCAATGATGGGACTGTCTTCCCCCAGTGGCTCAATCAACTCGATCTGCGTGCCCTGGGTACCCGCCTGTCCCGGCGTGTCGACAAAACAGACCTTCACACCCTGCGCCGGCATGTCAAAAGGTTCATGAATCTCGGTAGCACCCATAATCTCTTGGTAGTACGTAACACTGTCTTCAATGGAGGGCGTAGCGACACCCACATGGTTGAGTCGACCGAGCTGCATAGCATTACCTGTCTTGGTATAGAAGGGTCGCACAGTGTAGCAGGCGATCAGACAGTTTCTACCCCAACCACTGCCTCGTCGACTGGGACATGCCCTGTCGTCTCCGTAAAGGGTGCATTGAACCTCAACTTCGTTGCAGGCAATCGGCGTTGTTCCGCGTGACTACGCCATGCGCTGCGCGGCAAACACCCCTGTGAACACAAACACGTCCGGAAAACCATCGCTTCCAGACCAATCATCGCGGGGCTGCTTGACGATTTTGTGGTCTGCCGAGTACAGCGCGACCTCAGCGGACATGAACCGATTGGCTGCAAGTGCTTTCGTGTAATCAGACAGCGTCAGGGCGTAGTTAGCGACCGAGAAGTCCTCGGCGAGTTCCACTTCGTACGAGTCGATCGGGCACGGATCCCGGGCTGTTTGGACCACGTTCGACAGAAACACATGCCAACCGCCGGGTTTCAACAACGAGCGGCTCACGTGGAAAATACGGGTCAGCTCCCTGCTGTTGTGATAAGTCCAGCGACTGATGACAAGGTCAAAGGATTGCCCCAGGTCCGGCTGATCGTCCGTAACCCTGTGCATATCGGCCCGTAGGAATTCGGGCTTTGTCACGCCCGCCGTAGATCGACTGGCATCGGCCTCGCGGCGCCCGATATTGAGCATATCGTCAACCACGTCCACACCGACAAGCCGTGTGGTCTCAAGCGTAGCGCTCAGGTTGTTGATCACATCCCCAGTACCGCAACCGACATCGACAATGGCTCCACCAACCCCGTGTTTGCGGACAAGGCGCTCATAGTGCTCGATCGCATCCGCATCGCGTAAAGCACCCGAGACGAGGCTGTGAAACTCCTCGGCACGTTCCGCGTACAGGCTTTGCTGCCCCGGGGTATCTGTTGTCCTTCCGGCAGTCACGCTGATGGCTTCTCCGTTGTTTGCTTCATTGCACACCTCTCTGATGGGCTCTGGCCAATATCGGCTTATGCCTTCCAGGCATAGGCCACGAGCTAGCGGCGATGCTCGGGACTGTGAAAGTCGGTGCGACAGCCCGCGTCCCACGCTTCGGGGAGATTGCCGTGGGCGGGAATTCCGCCGGCGTCCTTCAGCATGCGGGCGAGATGCATGCAGTTCCACGCCAGGAATGTGGTGTTGCGATTGGTAAAGTCATTTTCGGGTCCGCCCGACCCAGGGTCCATATAGGAAGGCCCAGGCCCCGCCTCCCCCATCCATCCAGCGTCCGCCTGGGGAGGAACTGTGTAGCCAATATGGGAGAGCGAAAACAGAATGTTCATGGCGCAATGCTTGACGCCATCTTCATTGCCTGTGATCAACGTTGCTCCCACCTTCCCGTAGTCACGATACTGGCCTTTCTCGTTGAAGTCGTGCGTATAGCCGTACATGCGCTCGAGCACCCGGTTACAGACGGAGCTCTTTTCACCCAGCCAGACCGACGTGCCGATGATCAGGATATCGCAGGCATCAATCTTTGCCTGAATGGAAGGCCAGTCATCCCGTTCATAACCGTCTACACCGGTGTAGTCGTGTTCAAGGCCCGCGGGAATGTCATAGTCAACGGGTCGCAAAATTTCCGTCTCCACACCGTTGGCCTCGAAGATACCCTGCGCGACCGTGAGCAAACCCTCGGTATGCGACAGACCCGGAGACCGTGTCAGCGTACAGTTCAACATCAGCACGGAGAGGTCCGCATAGCTGGAGGGTGTATCGGTACACTGCCGGGCAGTGATTTGATCGAGCTGTTCAGTCATATCTGTCTATCCCTCAGGTCGGATTAGTCGATTTGCAACATCAAGCACTGCCTCACCAGCATGAGCGCGAAGCGTAGACGCCCAGCCCGTACGAAGTCAGCGAAACTCGGCGTCGACGGCTTCAATCGTGAACGCAACTGCCCCCTGGAACCATACCTCACCGGGGAGTCTGGGAGAATGTTGACCTCTGATAACCCATCATTGTCCGAGCGGCATGGCG
>JBCCYE010000073.1:0-8350 GCA_039190425.1 Pseudomonadota bacterium
CGTTGTTCTGGGAACACGGGCTGAAGAGCTACGGTGCCCTGTCCGCTGATGGGCAATGGCGACTCTACCAGCCTCCGCCACTGTTCGGTGGAGACCTGCCCATTCGTTTGATTGACCTGATCATCGATCCGACGGGCGCGTCCGTGGTCGAACCACCGCCGCCGATGGTGCTGGCCCAGATGGAGTCGGATTTTGCCAACTGGTACACCGATGTGCACACAGTGGATACCCAATACGTCCCCGACGGCGCCGGGGGCGGAACGCTGACGGGCAGCGATACGCTGCGCACACCGGGCTACAGGGAATACACATTTGGTCTTGGTCTACCCGACGACGTCACCGGGCAAATCGCCAATCAAGCCGATGTATGGGAAATGGCTCGCAGTGGGGATACTGTCACCGCTCAGTTCGGCAACATCATCCTCTCGGGCCAACTGCAAGCGGGCAACGGCTGCCACAGCATCGCCATCACCGGCCGTTTCCTCGTGGACACTTCGCTCATCTCGGGGCCGGACGAAATCACCCTCGCACTGTACATCGATGGCCAGGAGGTGGATTCGGTGCAGACCTCTGATGTGCTGGCCGTCAGTGACCCAACGGTTCCAACCATCATTGGTGATCCGCTCATTTCAACCAGCAACATCGACGCTCCCGTCATTTTAAATACCAAGCTGAGTGCGAGTTCCGCACTAACCATCTCGAGTTTTGCCGACTCACTGTGCAGCGGGCCGTAACCGATACGAAAACGGTTCGATTCGCATCACAATTAACGCGCAACCATCGTGACATTTCGACGACATCTTGCGAGCATTGATACGGCTCAGTGCGGCCCATCTCAAACAGAAATCATTGGACAAGTACCGCGATGACAGAACCCACGTTTAATGTACCGCGACATCTACGCCGGGGCGGTAAAGCGGGCAACCAGAGCGAATCGGTTGCCTCAGCAATTGACATCATCGATCTGACCTGCCGCGTCTTAAAACACGACACGCTGGCAGGACTGCGTATGCTCGATATGGGCTGCGGGGTGAAACTGGTCCAAGCCATTCTGGAGGAACAGCTGGATATTGGACGCTACGCCGGCATAGACGTCTACGCCGAGCAGATAGAGTTTTTGGTCAACCATGTGCGCGACAAGCGCTTCGAATTCCATCATATGGATACGCACAATGAAATGTACAATCCCGATGGAGAACCATTGAACGCCAGCACCAAACTCCCGCTGGAGGAACACAGCTTTGACATCATCACGCTGTTTTCGGTATTCACGCACCTCGCGCCCCACGACTACGTGTCGATGCTGAAAGTATTGCGCAACTACGTTAAGCCAGACGGTAAACTCTTGTTCAGCCTCTATTTAAATGAATCTACGGCCGGAGGTCATGGCTTCATAGACGGTGTCGCCAGGAACATTAAATACACTCCGGAACAAATCGAGAATTACCAGGGCCCGCCCCCTTTTCGAGACTGGTTCCCCGACCGACCATTGCAAGTCGCGGTCTATTCCAGAGAACATGCAATTGAACTGGTGCAAGGCACAGGGTGGCACATCGAGTCCGTCAACGATCCGGAAGAGCACATCCAGCATTTCATAATTTGCACTCCGGAATGAGTTCGCCGCGACTTCACATCACCGAATCGCCAAACTCCGTATCATTGACTAACCTAACGCTCGGCAAATCAATGGAGCAATCGATACGACAGTGACACAAAAAAGCCCTGTCGTTATCCGCTTCCGTCCTCTACTCGTACTTTCGATGTCAGTCCGAGTTCATCACTGCCCACGCTCACAGTGCCAGCACTTTGTCACCGCGGGAAATACCCGCTACTCCTGAGCGCACAACCTCCAGAACATCCGCGTCTGCCATTGCCGCGACGAATGAGTCCAGTTTGTCGGAGGTGCCCGTCAGCTGAATGGTATAGACGTTGGGGCCCACGTCCACGATCTGCCCGCGAAAAATATCGGTAGTACGCTTCACCTCGTCTCTCACAGTGCCGTTCGCACGCACCTTGATCAACATCATGTCGCGCTCGACATGGGCACCTTCAGTTAGATCGACCAGCTTTACAACGTCCACCAGCTTGTTGAGCTGTTTGGTGATTTGCTCGATGTGCAGGTCGGTGCCCACTGTCGTCAACGTCAGACGCGATAGGGTTGGATCGTCCGTCGGTGCTACGTTCAGGGTCTCGATGTTGTAGCCACGCTGAGAGAACAGGCCCACCACTCGCGACAGCGCACCGGGCTCGTTTTCCAACAGAATAGAAATGATCCGTCGCATGCTCAGGTCCTCTCGTTTTTGCTCAGCCACATGTCTTTCATGGAACCATTGGGTGCCACATGCATGGGATACACGTGCTCCTTGGGATCGATGAAAATATCGAGAAACACCAGCTTATCTTTCATGGCAAAGGCTTCCTGCATCGCGCTGTCGAGGTCGGCCAACTTGTCGACCAACAGGCCAACGTGGCCGTAAGACTCCGTCAATTTGACGAAGTCAGGTAAGGAATCCTCGTAAGTGCTCATGGCATAACGCCCTTCGTACTGCATGTCCTGCCACTGCTTCACCATACCCAGGTAGTTGTTGCGCAGATTGATGATCTTGACCGGCAGGTTGTACTGCTTGCAGGTGGAGAGCTCCTGAATGTTCATCTGTATGCTGCCTTCACCGGTGACGCAGGCAACTTCACTGTCGGGAAACGCCAGCTTCACACCCATTGCGGCTGGCAATCCAAAGCCCATGGTTCCAAGGCCGCCAGAGTTGATCCAGCGACGCGGCTTGTCAAACGGGTAATACTGCGCAGCGAACATCTGGTGCTGACCGACGTCCGAGGTGACGAACGCCTCCCCATCCGTTACTCGGAACAGGCTCTCGATGACCTGCTGCGGCATGATCATATCACTCTCAGCGTAGCGACGACCGGTCAGCAACCCTTGGCTGGCCCGCCACTCCTCGATCTGCTCCCACCAGCGCGCCAGGGCATCCTGGTCGGGAAGACTGTCATCCTTCTCGCGCAGCTGCTCTATCTGGGTGAGCAATTCTGTAAGCACTGACTGCACCGGGCCAACGATGGGCACATCCGCCATCACTGTTTTAGAGATCGAAGCCGGATCAACATCCACGTGTACGATCTTGGCACCGGGACAAAATTTATCCACGGTATTGGTCACCCGATCGTCAAACCGCGCTCCCACGGCCAGGATACAGTCGCTGTGGTGCATGGCCATATTGGCCTCATAGAAGCCGTGCATGCCCAGCATGCCAAGAAACTGTCGATCGGTACCGGGAAAAGCCCCAAGGCCCATCAGTGTGTTGGTGACCGGATAGTTCAGGACACGGGCAAGGCGCGTCAGCAGATCACTGCCTTCTCCCATGATAACCCCACCTCCGGCATAGATCATCGGGCGCTTGGCCGCGAGCAACAGTTTGGCCGCCTTCTTGATCTGTCCGGTATGGCCGCGCTGCGCCGGCGAATACGAACGCATCTTCACCGCCGTCGGATAGTCGTACTCATACTTTTCGTCCGGACGGGTGAGATCCTTGGGGATGTCGATCACGACCGGGCCCGGTCGTCCGGTACCGGCGATATGAAACGCTTTTTTGATGACGCCAGGCAACTCCTCGGTCCTGCGAATCATAAAACTATGTTTTACAATTGGCCGGGAGATACCGACCATGTCGGTTTCCTGAAACGCATCTTCGCCGATGAGGTGGCTCTGCACCTGACCGGAAATGACCACCATGGGGATGGAGTCCATGTAGGCAGTCGCGATACCGGTGATGGCGTTGGTGGCCCCTGGGCCGGAGGTCACCAGCACGACCCCGGGCTTGCCAGTGGCCCGCGCATAGGCATCCGCCGCGTGGGTGGCCGCCTGCTCGTGCCGCACCAGGATGTGCGGGACCTTACAGTCCTTGAACAGCGCATCGTATATGTGTAACACCGCGCCACCGGGGTAACCAAAGATGTATTCGACCCCTTCGTCCTCGAGCGCGCGGGCAATCATTTCTCCGCCAGATAACAGCTCCACAATCGTTCTCCAAATAGCATAAGCACCAGCGCGTAACCCTCGCCGGTACAAGCCAAAAGTTGTGTGGACGTTGCTGGACGGGCACCTCGGACCGGTGCCTGTGAAGCCACGCCACCCCCTGTAAAGACCCAATACACTGCACTGCGATCATCCCCAGGGACGCTCCATGAGGGATTAACGATCACGTACAGCCCGTGTATCGGTCGCCCTGCGGGGTAGCGCAGTGTCTGGCCCTTCAGCCCGGCGTCTCGCGCCCGGCTGATTACGGGACTTACAAACAGCTGTGCCAAATCATCGTATTGACACAGTAGGCCAGCGGCCGAGGGTACTCGACATTAGCCGTTGCCATCTGCAAGACGGCGCTATTGTCGCCGATAGCCCCGGAAAGTCAATAAATCCGGCTCATTCAAAAACTGTAAAACCGACAGGATTTTGATTGCGCACAACACCCTTGTGGGGTAGTTTTTTGATCAGGGACGAATAATCATAGGGGAATACAGACGTGAAACGGGCAGCATTACCCGCCGTGCTCACGGCGCTGTGCGCGGTGTTGTCAGCTGACCTGAGCCTGGCTCAGGGCACCTACTACCGCTGGCTTGACGATCGCGGCAACACCGTACACAGCGATCGGCCACCACCGGCCGGCACCGAGTACGAAACCATCTCCACCACGCCCAGCTTTTCCTATACGGCCGAGGATGAGGCCCAACCGGACCCCGCGCCGGCGGCCGAAAACCAGCAGATGGCGGAAAATGCGGGCGAGCCGCGCAGTTCGGTGCCCAAGCTGGAAGAGAAGATCGTGAAAAATCCGGAAAGCTGTCAGCGGGCGCAGGAAAACATGGCAGCGCTCAGTACTCGAGCGAGAATCCGCATGCGCAATGCCGATGGCGAGTACTACTTCCTCAGCGAGGATGACAAGGCGCTACAGATACAACGCGCCCAGGACACCATCGACGTCCACTGCGAATAGTGGCGCTGTCCAGACGCGCCATGCGTCGACGATAGGTAGTCCAGCTTCGTCCGTCTAACCCTAGGCGACTGACTCACTTAACGACCCCAGCCCAGATCCGTCGGTTCGTTGGGATCGCCGTCGTTGTCCCGATCCCACTTCTTGCGGCCGAGATGGTCGATGTACAGGTTGCCATCTCCCACCTGAGTACTGCCCGCTTTGGGCACCGCCCTCAGCGTGTACGTCGTTACAGTTGGTACCCCATCGAACTGTAGATCGTAGCGCTTGTTTTCACCGTCCAGAGGCGATTCATCCGGAAACACATCCCCTGCCACGGCGTTGGCGTAGGTGTAGTTAAGCGCGTATTCCTTTTCCATTGCCTGGGCAAACCCGATCAGGTCGGCCTGGGCGGTTGTGCGATAGGTGCGCACGACATAGTTCTGGTAGGCTGGCACTGCCACCCCTGCCAGTACGGCGATGATAACGACCACAATCATCAGTTCAATGAGTGTGAAGCCTGCGCTTCCCCCGCCCGGTGCAGTGACCTTTGCGTGCGCTAACATGTGTCCCCCTGAGTCCTTCGTGAACCGCTTTATTGTCTTTTGTTCAACCCGCTAGCCCCATAGTAACCGTGCGTTGCCGGCGCTGCCTGTTAGCGATCGTCGCGGCGATCGCGCGTTACGTGCGCCACACGGCCGTCGGCGTTGGTATAGACCTTGTATTTGTATTTGAACTGGGTACCTTCCAATACGTACATGGGCTCATCCTGCCACAAAATACGCCGGGCGGACGTAAAATATACGTCCGGCTCCGCGGCTCTGGCCCCGTTAATGACGTAGTCCGGCAGTTCATCGATGCTCAGAGTACTCGGCGGATTTGAAGAGCGGCTGTCTCGCTCTTCATCGTCCGCCATCGCAGCGAAGGGAGCACCCAGGCTGAGCAACAAAACCATTAAATACCTTGTCATAGTCTCTCTCCTCATAGTGCGAGTCGTGCCACCGAAGCGACACGCTTCACTAAACTACTCCGTCAGTTGTCCTTGCGCCAGTAGGACCGGCGTACACGATTACCCTTGATGGTCGGTATGGGCGGTCGCTCTGCACCGGTGAATACATCACAGCCCTCCCCGGTACAGATGAACACGGGCTCATCGATGATACTGGCCGTGCTGAGATCGTACACACGGTCCACCTCATCACAAGCAGCGGCCGAACAATCGGCGCCCTGATCGGTCCACTCACGAACCGGCGACGCATCACCGAGATTGACAAAGTACACTCGGGAGACACCCGCCACCGGCTTACAGTTGGATACTGACGGCGATGGCGTGTAAGTAATGAACACCACCCGATCGTCGAAGGTCAGTGGCGTTGAGAGGACTTTCTCACCCGGCTCATTGGGGTCGTGCAGATCGATGTACCAGCCCTTGGACGCACCCAACAGTGCCTCTTCGGCCAGAATATCGGCAGCGGATCCGTCCGCTCTTTCTCCATCCGCCACACGGTTGTCGGTCGCGTCATAGAGCATGCTCTGCGTGATCGTCTCATAGGCCGCCGGCGGGCCGAACACGGCCGTCTGACGCAGCATGTAGAAGCGATCCTGCGTCACCTTGCTGAGGGGCGAGGGCCGGAAGCCGGAGCCGATGGTGATCGCCAACTCGCGCTCGCCGTTCCGTTCGGCCAGGGCAATGTCCGGCGCGTGGAAGAAGCGTCGGTTAAACTCTTCTTTGTTGATTGCAGGATCCAAGTTGTCGCCCGCCACACCCAAGTCGGCAATCACGGCACCGTCAACCAGTTTATCGAGTGTCCCCCCGATCCGCAGGTCGAAACGCCACAGCTGGCCTCCCGTATCGCCCACCACAATGATGTCATCCAGCCCATCTGCGTTGACGTCTGCGACGGTCAGAGTGGAGGGAATCGAGTACTGCATAGCAGCGAACTGTTTGTTATAGGGCGCCGTTGCACTGGTGCTGTCGACCTCAGGAGTACCCGACCAGATCAAGTCTCCCGTCACAGCATCGACAATGAAGATGCCGCGACCGGAATCGTCTTCCTGGCGAGTTTTCTGGTCATCTTTGTCAACATCATACCCGCCCGAAATAAACAGCACGTCGGTAGGGTTGGCCTGACCGGAAAGCTGGATACGCCCGGGTATCGGTGTACCCCAGCTCTCACCCATCTCGGCGTAGTCGCCTTCACCACCGGTGATCTTCCACATCAGCTCGGGGCGGTCACGATCCGTGACATCCATCGCGTAATAGGTGGTACCCCCGCGGCGCATACCGAAGAACAGACGTACAAAGTCGTCGCCACCCGCAGTGATACCATCCGCGCCCACGTCTCTGATCCAGGGTACGATGTTGCCATCGAGGCCGTAGATGCGACCGCTGGCGGTACTGTTTTCACGCAGGTCCGGCTGTATCGCAAGGGTTTCCTCAGGATAGAAGGCAAAGGTCTCCACACCGGTTTTGGCATTGATCGCCTGCAAAGCGCCAGCATTTGAGCCAACGAAAATTTCCACATCCGGATCGGACTCGGAGATGTTGTAAGTTACCGCCACCGGGCGCGAGTGCAAAGGATCGCCAAACGAGTAGCGATCCTGGCCGTCTACTTCATCCGACTCTCCCCGAATCCAGTCGATCAGATCGGTCAAATCGTCGTTTGACATGCCCGCATCGCCAAACAGAGCGCCGTTCAAACCCGCCGGATCAATCTCGTCCGAGTGCAATCGATTGTTCGACAGAATGTTCGATGCCCCCGTGTAGTGCGTATAGACGTTTCGGGTGGTGAAGGTTGGCAGCTGACTGGCAGCGCCGCCCGTTTCGACCAGTTGGCCAGGGTCGTTAGGATCGCTGCCCGCATCCCAGAGATCTCTGGAGCTTGGCAAGAAGAATCCAGAACTGGCATCAACCACCGGATCGCCCCGCGAGTCGAGTACTTCATTGTTTGCTCCCAGCACGTATTTCTTGACGTTGCCAGGCCAGCGGGGCTGCTCGTCGGGACGGAACACCGCGAAGTAGATGTTGGACAGGTGATTCAAGCGGTTGAACTGGTTCACGGCCGCTACAGGCGCGACGAAGGTGCTGTCATCCTTGAGAATCTCACCAATTGTCGCCTTGATGATACCTGCCAGTTCCGAAGCTGTGTTGACGCTGTTGTATCGGGTCTCGGCCGCATCTGGATCAGCACCGTTGTCCTGCCCAGCAAGATTTCTCAGCCAATCGTCGCTGAACGCCGCAGCCGGCGCGTTTGCCCGGGTCACGCCCTTCACCTCGAGGCGCGCGACGCTCTGGCCCGGAACCTCGATCGAGATCCAGGACGGCGCCTGGATGCCTTCGTAGACCTGTGCCGGACCGAAGCGGAAGCGCACGC
>JBCCYE010000074.1:0-8297 GCA_039190425.1 Pseudomonadota bacterium
ATGAGTCACTTGTTGTATCTGATATTTCGCAACATCAGCCACACAAGTGCCCACACATCTGTCTTCATCAACTTGTTAAATAGCTTCAACTACCGCTCGGGCAGCGAAAAACGGCCGGGCAATGACCCGACCGAGGACGCGCATTATACGTATCGACCCGAGCCCTGCAAGAGCCTGGAGAAAATAATTCAGGGCTTTTTCCCGCTGAGCCCAACTGCGCTCAGTTATCGACCAGATCGCTGCCACTTAGAATCGTCCGGCGCACCAAAATGAGCCTTCGCACAAATGCCTACTGACTGGCCACCAGGCGTTTCTGGGAACGCCGATGAACGCGCCAGGCCAGTAACACGGCAAACACACCGATGTAGACCAACGCCTGTCCGATATCGGAACGCGCCTGCCAGAACAGGTGCAGACAGGCAAAGACCGCCGCCGGATAAACCAACTGGTGCAATCGTGCCCAGTTGCGTTTCAGCCGACGCTGCATACCTCGTGTGGACGTAATCGCCAAGGGGAGCATCAGCAGCCAGGCAAGAAAACCCATGGTGATATAGGGGCGTTCAGCCAACTCTTGCAACAGACGTGGCAGCGTCCATCCGGTAAAGAACTGCAGGAAAGCCAAGAAATGAACACAGGCATAAAAAAATGCATACAGTCCCAGCATCCGCCGGAGCTTAAGCACCGGCCAGCCGGTCCAGCTCCTAAGGGGCGATATCAACAACGTCAGGGCCAACAGCCTCAGTGACCATTCCCCGGTGTCGTGCATGATGGCTTCGGCCGGATCGGGCCCCAAACCACCCGCCGTCGCGGCGTACAATAACCATGCAAACGGCACTAGACACAGCACGAAAACGGTGACTCGTAGCGGTCGTTCCATGGCCATACGGCCCCCGTCAGTAGTACTTGGCGAGGTTCATACCAGCGTACAGCGGCGCTACCTCATCGTAGCCGTTGAACAACCGGGTAGGAATTCGATTGGGGCGGAACAGGGTTGACGGCAGACGGCGCTCCGTTGCCTGACTCCAACGCGGGTGGTCCACATCGGGGTTCACGTTTGCATAAAAACCGTACTCCTGGGGCGCCAGCATTTCCCAGGTGGTCTTGGGCTGTTTTTCCACCAGCCGAATGCGCACAATCGACTTAATGCTCTTGAAACCATACTTCCAAGGGACCACCAGCCGGATCGGCGCCCCGTTCTGATTCGGCAGGGTTTTACCGTACAGACCCACCGCCATGATCGTCAGCGGGTGCATGGCCTCATCCATGCGCAAACCTTCTCTATAGGGCCAGTCTATGGTGCTGGTAAAAGAGCGGGTACCGCGCATTTCCTTGCGTCGATACAGCGTTTCAAAAGCGACATACTTCGCCTTACCGGTCGGTTCAAATCGGCTCAACAGGTCTGACAGCTGGAACCCGACCCAGGGCACCACCATTGACCAGGCTTCGACGCAGCGCAGTCGGTAGATACGCTCTTCCAGATCAAATCCCGAAAGGATATCTTCCAGATGTAGCTTCCCCGGCTTGGCGACCTCCCCCTCAACCGTAACGGTCCAAGGGTCGGTGGTCATCTCAGAGGCGTAGCGCGCGGGATCCCCTTTGTCGGTGCCGAATTCGTAGAAGTTGCAGTAGCTGGTCACGTCATCAAATGGCGTCTGCGTTTCACTGGTGCGAAACTCTGCGCTTAGGTCTGCCGCGGGAGTATACGTTAGCGGTGCACCACCGGTGGTCGCCGCACTGGCGACGGCAGGAAGGCCCGCCAGCAACGGCAGCGAAGCCACTCCCGCTTGCATAAACTCCCTGCGCCGCACGTACACTGATTCGGGTGTAATTTCGGACGAGGGGATGGCGGGCGGCCGATACTTTCTTCGCATACATTGCTCCCTGCAGCAGGTTCCGTTCTTGATTATAGGAACCGCAGAATCGCCAATGGTTCCCCGATATCTGTTGCGCTAGTCAGTGTCGGTGTGGCGACGTCTGACCAACTGCATGACCGGACCGGATGCGGCATAGATCAAAAAGCCCGCCAGCAGCACGGTGGGTGGATCGACGGTGATCAGGCTGAAGATCAGTACGACCGTGATAATCACTACAAAGGGCACTCGTCGCCTGAAGTCGATACCCTTGAAGCTATAGTAGGGAAAATTGGCGATCATCAGAAAACCCACGACCGCTGTCAACACGCCGACCAAAATGGAAATTTCATGCGGAAGTGCAGGGCCCAGCCAGCCCAGATCGTGGCACACCCAAACCGTGCTCGCGATGATCGCCGCCGCGGAGGGGCTCGCTAGACCCGTGAAATACTGGGAATCGGCACTGTCGATTTGCGTGTTGAACCGCGCCAGGCGAAGCGCCGCACAGGCCACGTAAATGAACGCTGCACTCCAGCCAAACTTACCAAGATCCTGCAGTGCCCAGCTGAAGACCACCAGTGCGGGAGCCACGCCAAATGACACCATGTCGGCGAGGCTGTCGTACTCGGCCCCAAACTTGCTGGACGTGTTAGTCAGCCGGGCAACACGTCCGTCGAGACCATCGAACACCATAGCGAAGAAAATGGCGATGGGAGCACTCTCGAAATCACCGCGCAAGGCGGCGATGATCGCGTAAAAACCGGCAAACAGGGCGCCGGTGGTGAACAGGTTGGGCAACAGGTAGACGCCTCGCCGGCGAACCGTTTGCCCGTTCTCTGACACCTCTTCTTCGTGCTCGTCAACCAGGAGATCCAAACCCGGCGCCACGCCCGCAGCGACCGAAGTTTCGGCGGCTTCGTCGGACACCGGTGGCGTCGAATTATCATTGTCTTTGGCCATCGGCTTTGCCAGTCAGCACTCAAGGCGATCAGTGTAGCAAACGGCTCAAGGATAGGTCTGCCCCGCGACCTCCCACAGTGATCGTATGAGTGGGTTGGCCAATCGCTGAGACAAACTGCACAAACCGATGGTCAGAGGTGGTAAACCATTCTCGATGTGCAGGGGCGATACGCTTGCACCCATGGCCGCGGCGTCCATTACCAACCGGGGTGCTATACCGACGCCCAGACCCAAACCCACCATGGCCACAATGGCCTCATGGCCTGCAACCTGTGCGTAAATCCGGGGCTTGAACCCCTTCTCCACACACCAGGCGTCGAGCAGATCTTTGGTCACACCGCGCTCAGGTACTATGAAAGGCAGCGCCGCCCAGTCGGGCTCACCAGACTCAGGAAGTAGCCGCCTGACGGCGCAATCTGCGGCCGGCGCGCAAAGCTCCAGGGGTGAATCGAGCAGAGGCAGAAAGTCCAGTCTTGGCGACAGCTCGGTGGGCCGACCACTGACCGAGACGTCATCCTGGCCGTCGAGCACGCGGCTGATGCCATCTGCTTGATCACCCGTATGCAGCATAATTTCCACGGCGGGGTGGGCAGCTCGAAACGCGGCCAGGATAGGCGCTAAAACGCTGTAGCTGGCGGTTACGGAACAGAACAGGCTGACCTCGCCGCGCAGTTCGCCGTCCCCCAACTGACGTTGCAGCTGCTGCCAGTCCGCCAGAACGCCGCGCGCATACTCCCGGAACTCCCTGCCGGCTGCGGTGAGGCGAACCTTGCGCTTGTCTCGCTCTAACAGCAGCTGACCAAGCTCATCTTCCAATCGACTGACCGTTCGGCTGACGGCGGATACGCTCATGTGCAGCTGTCCTGCGCTGCGGCTGAAGTTGAGCGAATCCGCTACAGAGAGGAAGACGCTGAGCGCACGCGTGTCCATACGGCCACCTGCTAATATTGCATTTAGAGCAAGACAGTATTACTCATATAGCGTTTTACGCAATCAATAATTTGCCGTAAGGTGGCGAATCTTTGTACAGCCCTACCGGAGGACCGAGGACATGGGAGACAACTACTTCAACACATTGCCGCTGCGCCTGCAGCTCGAAGAACTGGGCAAGTGTCGCTTCATGCAGAGCGCTGAGTTCGCTGGCGGTGTCGACAAGCTGAAGGGTAAAAAACTGGTGATCGTCGGCTGTGGCGCGCAGGGCCTCAATCAGGGTTTGAATCTGAGGGACAGCGGGCTCGACGTGTCCTATGCACTGCGCGCAGAGGCGATCGCTGAGCAGCGTCAGTCCTGGAAAAACGCCACCGAAAACGGCTTCAAGGTTGGCACTTACGAAGAGTTGATCCCAACCGCGGACGTCGTGCTGAACCTCACTCCAGACAAGCAGCACAGCAGCGTCGTGAGCACCATCATGCCCTTGATGAAGGACGGCGCTTGTCTGGACTATGCACACGGCTTCAACCTGGTGGAAGAAGGCATGCAGATTCGCAAGGACATTACGGTTGTCATGATGTGTCCAAAATGCCCGGGTACGGAAGTTAGAGAAGAGTACAAGCGCGGTTTTGGCGTGCCGACACTGATCGCTGTGCATCGCGAAAACGACCCGAACGGCGACGGCCTGGAAATCGCCAAGGCACTGGCAGCGGGTACCGGCGGTCACCGTGCCGGGGTTCTCGAGTCCTCACCCATTGCCGAAGTGAAGTCTGATTTGATGGGCGAGCAGACGATTCTGTGCGGGATGTTGCAAACGGGCTCCCTGCTCTGCTTTGACAAAATGGTGGAACAAGGCATCGAGCCAGGCTACGCCTCTAAGCTGATTCAATACGGCTGGGAGACCGTGACGGAGGGCCTGAAGCACGGCGGCATTACCAACATGATGGACCGCTTGTCCAACCCTGCCAAAATACGGGCCTTCCATCTTGCAGAAGAGCTGAAAGACATCATGCGGCCCCTGTATGAGAAACATCAGGACGACATCATGTCCGGCAAGTTTTCCAAAACCATGATGGAAGACTGGGCCAACGATGACAAAAACCTGTTGGGCTGGCGCGCCGCGACCGCGGAAACACCGTTTGAAACCTCAACCAACACCGGCGCGGAGATCGCCGAGCAGGAATACTACGATCACGGCATTCTCATGATCGCCATGGTCAAGGCAGGTGTCGAGCTGGCGTTTGAAACCATGGTGGATGCCGGCATTATTGAGGAATCCGCCTACTACGAGTCACTGCACGAAACGCCCCTGATCGCCAACACCATCGCTCGCAAGAAGCTGTACGAAATGAACGTGGTCATTTCCGACACCGCGGAATACGGCTGCTATCTGTTCGACCACGCCTGCAGACCGCTGTTGAAAGAATTCATGGGCCAGATCGATACGGACGTCATTGGCGCAGGAATCGCGGGCGACAACGGCGTCGACAACCAGGAGCTGATCGCGGTAAACGATGCGATACGCGACCACCCTGTGGAGATCGTCGGCAAAACGCTGCGCGGCCACATGACCGCTATGAAGAGCATCGTTTAGCCAACAGAATTTACGCGCTCGGCGGCATCGCTGCTTCCCCGCGGTTTTGCTCGTCGGGCACCAACCCGTTCTGGTGATTACCGGCCACCGTCGGGGCGTGTGGCGACGTTGGGGAACTTACGCTTGCAGGCTTCGCCACGATCACGCTGTGAATCGCGTCACTTTTTCGACAATTGGACCAAACCCGTGCATTGAACGCCAACGCCTACCCCCTGCCCGACCCGACACGGACAAGGCGGCATTCCATCAATATGAACCGTATAAGGCGCTGATAAATAAAGACTATTTTAGATGATCCGACAGCGGTCACACCGGTCTGCGCCGGCACAATGTCCGTCAGGTTATGACAGGGCTAAAGTGCAATCATCAATTGGAATTTACACCCCGGTCGAGAACGCATTAGGGTACCCTATAACCGGCAGGTCCCAAAACGATAAACGATAAGAGCCTACTCAATGAATCCAGTGAAGGCGCTTCTGGCAGCAACCGTGTTGCCAATGGTGTACGCGTGCAGCCATCCGATCGTCATCCACGGCGAAGGGGACGTGCTGTCCGAGTCAGGCAATCGTGACTGTACGCTTGCGGACTACCAGGCCGGCGCCATCAATTGCACCGACAATGAGGTGACGACCACGTACGAGGAGGTCTACACCGGCGAGCCCAAGTCGGGCTGGCAATTTCGACGCTGGGGCAACTACTGTGGATCAGCACTGAACAACGAGTGTGCTTTCTTTGTACCCGGGGACATTGTCAGGAACTTTTGGAACGCCACCATGCCTCCCCTGCAGGCCGTGTTTCGTTCGACCACCAACGACGGTTTCACAGCGGTGTTTATGGGTGACTCTGCCTTCGAAGTGTTTGCCACGGGAATCGACTTCCACGCCGGCAACGCGAGTTTTCCAGAGCACAACGCCACCGTATTCGTCGCAACGAAAAACGACGGCTCTCCCGGCGCATTCTGGAACGACCCGGTAGATCAGGCATCCATACAAACCGTCCTGGATGCTGGCGATGTGGAGCTACTGGGCATGACCTACATCGAGGGTGCGTCGAGTCTGGGTGATTATCAAAACTGGGTAGAGTATGCGCTGCAGCAGAACCTGGACACGCGATTTTTCATCAGCGCTCCCTGGGCCGATAACCCATCTTCTATGACCGCCAGCGAGTTTGCTGCCGATTACGCTCAACGGCAGCAGAACGTCCATGCACTCATCGATGCCCTGCGAGACGAATATCCGGGAGTCGACTTTTACACGGTGACTACGGGAGCGGCGGCGGTTGAACTCTTCAACCTGTTCGAGACGGGCGGGCTCGCGGACGTATCCGCTCTGGTGGGATCTTCAGCGGATGCCTTGTTTTCGGACAACCAGGGCAGCCCAGGCAACCTGTTATCTGCGCTGGGAGAGCTGGTCTGGCTGGGCGCGGTGTACGACGTGGATCTGACAACCTACAGTCACTCGCCGGGCTTCGTTACCGATCTGAAGTCTCTCGCACAGCAGATTCTGAATGCACAGGATCCGGTCTACGATGCTCCTCCCGAAGTCGACTCGGATACGGATGGCGATGGCATTGTTGATCGCTTGGACCCGAATCCCGAGGGGCGTCCGAACGTCCTGCTCATCATGGTGGACGATTTAGGCTACAACGATCTGGCGATCAACAATGGCAATAGCAACATCGATACACCCAATATGGACCAGCTCGCCCAGGAAGGCGTGCGGTTCACTCGCCACTACGCCACCACCGTCTGCTCACCGGCACGGGCAGCCGCCCTAACGGGTCTGTTCCCGTCACGCCTTGGAATAGCCCCCGGCGCGCGCGCTATTCCCTCCGAAATCGAAACCATGCCCGAGCGCCTCCAGCAGGAGGGTTACACCACCTGGCATATCGGCAAGTGGCACCTTGGGCAATACCAACGCAGCGCCTGGCCAGACCGACAGGGCTTTGATCACTGGTTTGGATTCCTCAATCCTTTCCATCTGGCCGGCAGCAAGGTGGACGGCGAACTCGTCCCCGCCCCGTTGACGTACGACAACCCTTACCTGGAAGGCAGCGAGCAGGCTGGACAGTTCTACAACGGGCACCTCGAAGATGTGTTGACCAATAGGGCGCGCAACGTACTGACCAGTCTCAACAACGCAGGCGCCCCCTGGTTTCTCAATCTCTGGTTCTTTGCACCGCACGGCCCCATCACGCCCTCCAGTGCTTTCGCACAGCTCTATCCTGATACCGACGCCGGCCGCTACCGGGCGCTGGTCAATCAGTTGGACTTTAACGTTGGTCAGATCCTGGACCACCTGGATGCCCTCGGCGCCCTGGACAACACTTTCGTCATCCTGGTCAGCGACAACGGCGGCACGACCAACCAGGTCGACAGCAACTTTCCTTTCTTTGGCGTGAAGGCAACCGCTACGGAGGGCGCGCTACGCACACCCCTGCTCATGCGCTTTCCCGAGGGTGCATTCAATGGCCGCGTCATCGGCGACATTGTCAGCATCCAAGACCTGTACCCGACTATCCTTGATGTCATCGGCGCTGCACCCGCCAGCGGCCTTGACGGACAGAGTCTGTATACAGCGATCAGCCAACAACAGGCACCGTCGCCGACACCGTTGTTCTGGGAACACGGGCTGAAGAGCTACGGTGCCCTGTCCGCTGATGGGCAATGGCGACTCTACCAGCCTCCGCCACTCTTCGGTCTCCACCGTAGTTCAGAAAGCCAATACAAATACACTTACCCTCACAGTAGTGACTTCTGCGACCGCCATTGCTGCACATTCAGTCTCTACACTTGATGATCTCATAAAAGTTTTAGAAAAAATTCCGGGGGACATTGTTATTCCGGAAAGCGTTGCAAAGTCTTTTCCGAAGGCAACGGACATAATTTTGAGGGCAAAGCCGAACCAGACTTACGTCTATGTTCCAGACAAGCGAAGTTACAGAATGTATGTTCAACAGCTAGA
>JBCCYE010000075.1:0-8253 GCA_039190425.1 Pseudomonadota bacterium
GACGACATGGAGCCCTCTGCATGTGTTGTATTGCGAGCCATGGCTGCCGGACCTCCGAGCGCGCGAAGCGAAAGCCCATACATGGAGCAACGGCTGGTGGGAACCGCTTACGTGGCCACTGGCTCGCAATACAACACATGCAGAGGGCTCCATGTCGTCGACGGCTGCCGATATGGCGGCTTATATGCGCATGCACCTGAATCGAGGCACACTAGACGGAGCGACCATTCTTGAGGAGTCGACCTGGGAGACCATGAGCGAGCCCCTGTTCTGGCACGGCGATCAGACACGAGCCAATGCTCACGGTTTCTGGACGAACAGTTTTAACGGGCACGAGGTGCTTGAGCACGGTGGTTCGATAAACGGATTCAAATCCATCATGTCGCTGGTACCTGAACTTGGCCTCGGCATCTTTGTATCGACCAATTCTGGTAGTGGCAGCGCCCTAAGGACGCTACCACGTCGGATCGTTCAGGAGTTTTTCCCGCAAGCTGTAGCGCCACTACCGGCGCCGCCGGCGGACTTTGCCGAGCGCGCGCAGCGCTATACCGGGGAATTTCTGGACACACGTCGCACGGAAAAACGATTTGAAAAGTTAAGGGGTTCCTACAGGACTATTGAGGTGTCCAACACAGCAGATGGCTATCTAGTTGTTTCCTCAAAGGGCAAAGGCAAGAAATATGTCGAAGTCAGCGACGACACCTTCAAATCTCTCGTCGATGGCAGCGTCATTCAGTTTGCCGGTGATCACGGAGATCGCGCGGAATGGCTCTATGTAGGCAGTAGTGGTGCATACGAGCGCCCTACTCTGCTTGAACAACGCTTTTCGCTGTTTGTGCCCGTTGGCTTGGGGCTGTTATCTGGAATTGCTGTACTGGCCATTCTTGCAAGACGCATCTGGCAACGAGCGCTGCCGCTCTTGGGAACTCAGGATAAGATTTCAGTCGGTCTGGTTGGCGCCGCCGCCGCCAGCTGGCTGGCCGTTGTTGCCAGTTTCTCGTACGCTACCGGCCAGTACTCCAGTGGGGCAACCAGTGCTTTTAATCTCTGGCCCTCGGCAGCGATGCTTGGGACCTTCTACCTGTTGATACTCGCGACACTACTTTCGCTGGCTGGCGCCGCTGCGACGTTTGTCGCCTGGCGTTCGGGACGCTCAGCGGATCAGACACTGGCTGTCTGCACGAGAGCAGCGAGTTGCTTCTTTCTGACCATGATCGTTGCTCTTTATGTATGGAATGTTTATCGCATCGCCGGCTGAAGACGCACGGCACATGCAACTTTCAGCGCCGGCCGAAGACCTCGACTGGCAGGCGATAAGAAGCTACTGGATCAAGAGGAAGAATGGGTCTCGAGATATCTTTCCAGGGGACACTCTTCAGGTCAGCCGTGGTTAGCCCGGGTGTATCAACCTCAAAGATTTGCTCCGGCGCGACCACATGGGCAAATCCCGCACGAAAGTGGCCGCGGGACTTGGCGACGATAAATCGTGCAGCGGTGATGTCCACACCGAAGTGCGTGATAAAGTCTTCGCCTATCAATTGCTGGGCTACGGTTATAACAATCACTTTATTGCCGGCAACGTCCAGGACGCATGATTCTCCGAGTGGCACCCTGGATCCTGCGTAAACACCATAGCGACAGTCATAGTCGCCATTGCCGAGCCATAAAACTTTGGCAGGTACTGATAGTGTATGGGACAACTCCGTGGGCTGATGCTGGTTAAAGCGAGCGATAAAATTGCGGCCTATGCCGATATCCTTCGCCTGTTTCACCAGATGCGCATCAACGAACGGGGCGAATATGCCATCCCTCACACCGGCGTCCAGGAAAGCCTCCAGCATCCAAGTCGTATTGCCGGTAGCGCCTCCGCCAGGGTTGTCGGCAATATCCGCGAAGATGAGCGGACGTGGGCCAGGCTCGGTGCTCGCTGCCAGTTTAACGGCATTGCCCAGTTCCAGTGTCGTCCGCCTGAATCTATCTCTTTCCTGCCAGACAAGCTCAGAGAGCTCTTGCAGACAGGCAAGCAGGGATGACTCATCATCATCGAACGCGTATAGCCAAAGGCCATTGTGGGGCGTGTCGGCAAACGAAAATCCAGGCATGACGGATACACCAGAACACTTGCCACACTCAATAAAAGCCTCCGCATGGGCGACGATAGCACCGAGGGGCTGATCCCTATCAGTGCTCTGGGAAACCTGCGGCGTGAGAAACGGCATCCGAGAAGCGGCCTGTATTGGCCGCCACCCGTCCAGCATTCGATCGATCACTCCAGCAGCGTCTTCCGCTCGCGCCTCCGAATCAACGTGTGGATTGGTCCGCTGAGAGACCAGTGCGTCACAGGCCTTGATCATTGCGGGGGTTAGATTGCCGTGCAGATCCAGGGTTGCAACCACGGGTACGTCATCGCCCACCAGCTCACGCACGGCGGCAAAGTAGTCCCCGTCGAGATCATGCAATTCTGTCGTGCGACCCGCGCCATGGGCAACGATGTACACCGCATCTACCGGCAGTTCCTGCCTGAGGGATTGCAGGAGTTCTGCCTTGATGACTTCATATTCACTATGCTCAACAGGCCCGGCTGCCTGGCCATCGGCAATCAACACCGGCACTGGCTGCCAATCTCGCAGGGCGTTCATCGCAGGTACAAAGCCACGACCACTGTTGGCACCCAGCCAGTAGTCGATGATGCCGGCGGTCAAGACATCATCTCCTTTCAGGTAGGCGTATTTGTGAAAGTTACTGCGATCGGCCAGTGGCGCAAAGTTATTCGACTCAATTGCAATGCCAAGTATGGCGATGCGAGCGCATTCCATTAAAAGATGAACCTATTCAAGTGGCGAGTGAAGACAGCAGAAATGCGAGACCCAGCGGTAGATATATGCCAATGACATATCCCGCTACGCCCAACAGGGCGCCAACGGGGGCGAGCGCGGGGCGGTAGGCAGCGGCGGCTATTGGGCCTGATACCGCGCCGCCAATACTACACATGCTGCCGACTGCAAAAAAGAATGCGGGCAGACGCAGCATGCGACAGACCAGAACCAGGCAGACGATGTGAATCGTCAAAATCACCAGGCCGGCCAATAAAAAGGTTGGTGCATTGGCAATTGCTCTCAGGTCCGCCTGGGCGCCGACGGTAACCAGTAGCAGGAAGAGCGCCGCATAGGCATACTCCGGGGCCTGGTGCCGTCGCGCAGCTGCGCCCAAGCGGGTTATGGATAGCAGTAGGCCGCCGCTTACGGAGACCAGGATCGTCCAGGTCGTCGCCGTGATGATTCTTGGTGAGCCCAGCTCCGGCAACGACTCGGCGAATGCGCGCGCGAGAAAAGCGGCCACCAGAGAGGCTCCAACCATAATGGAAATGGAGCGAACACTGACAAGGCTAGCATCCTTGCTGCTCTCAATGAGCTGCGCCTCTACCTGATCGAGAGAGGTCAGGTCGGCCTTAAGCAGCTTGTTAATACCGCGCTGTTGCGCACTCAGCACAATCAGCAGGCCCAGCCATGAATACCCCACCACCGTATCGACGACGACCACCGGGCCAACTAACGAGGGGTCGACTTCCAGACTCTGCTGCATGGCCACCAAATTGGCCGAACCGCCAATCCAGCTGGCGCTGAGCATAACGAAGCCCTGCCAGACATCCTCCGGAAGCCAGCCCGACAACATCAGGAAGGCGACCACGGAGCCCAACACAACACCGAGTGACCCGGCCAGCAGCGCAAGCAAACCTGGCAGCCCAATGGAAGCAATAGCCTTCACGTCGGTGCTGAGGGTGAGAAGTATCAGGGCCATCGGCAGCGCGTACTTTGCCAGGGTTGAATACAGCGGGTGCTCCGCGGGGAGCACACCCCACGTAGATAGTGCCATCGGTACAAAGTACATCCACACCACCGGCGGAAAATAGGTGAAGAACCCCTGCAAGATTGGAATCAGAGAGATCGCGTAGATGGCTACTGCTATTGCAATCAGTGCAATGGCGAGAGCCATTGGATCTGTCAGCACGGCCACGAACCTCGGAAATTATCTTAATATAAAGATATTAAGGCACTCCGCCAAACTTGGCAACCAGCTTATCGCTGAGGTAAGTGCTATTCAGACCTGACCTCGTTCCCTGCCTCAGTTTCTGAACCCCGCGTGACGATTTTCTGTAGCTCAGCCCAGTAAGACTGCGCATTGCCTATGCGACCCTGCATCTTGCGAGAAGATGCCGTTGCATAGCCGTTCAGGGCGCCGCTTTCTCGCAGTTTCAATTTGAGTTTGACCGTATGCGGGTAGCGCTTTGCGTCAGGCGTGTCGATGGCACCGCTATCCAGGGTGAAGTAGTAGAAGTCGTCATCGCCCTGCGCAACTGTCACACCCCCGATGGGGTGGTCGCCAATGCTGCCAGAGTGAGTTTTGCTATCGCTCAGATACAGACGAAGCGGAATTTGACCGGCATAAGTGTCCACGTGGCCAGTCCAGGTGCCGGCAAACCTTTCGTCTAATGCAAGGCTGCGAGTTGGCTTAAGGACGTCTGGTAACACACGCTCGATAAATTTCAGTGTCAGATCCGTTATTGCGGGGCTGCTGGCCGGCTTGACGGTATCCGGTAATACACGGTCAATAACCTCTAGCAGTAGATCCGTTTTTACCCGAGAAATGCCCGGACCGCTCTTGTTTATCAGAACTGCTATGGACACCTTCTGCTGCGGCAGCAATACCAGGCTGGTGGCAACACCCCCCATGCCACCGCTATGACCGAAGGCCTCAATGCCCTCCATGGCCTTTTCCAGTTCAAGGAATCGACTCACGCCAATACCATAGTGATTCGGAGTTTCGTCGGTTCCCGAGGTCATCTCAAACATTTGGTCCAGCGACGCTTGAGAAAGGACGTCATTGCCTCCGTCAACGCTCTTTGCCGCTAACAGGAACATACCAAAGCGAACCAGGTCATGGGCACTCGAATAGACAGCCGAGCCGCCGCGATGGTCGAAATCGTAAAATGGAATCACGTAGTCATCGTGTGAGTAGCGCTTTGCGACTTTGCTCTTAAAGTTCCCGCTAACCGGCATGAAGCTATCCTGCATACCCAAAGGTATAAAAATGGCCTGCTGCAGGTAGTCGGCGAAGTTTTGATCGGTGCTCCTCTCGATGACGTACTCGAGAATACCGTAGCCAAAATTCGCGTACTGATAGGTCTCCCCTGGTTTCGCCACAATACGCCCGTAGCGGGCAATACTCTCTTCCATAGAGGGGCGCTGACGATCCTCATCCTCATAGAAGAACTGGTAGTAGATCGGCAAGCCTGCCGTGTGGTTGGCGACTCGTCTGAGCGTTGCATCATCGACATCGCCGATATGGGCTGTCAGCTTGGTGGGCCCCAGATGCTGGTTGACCGGATCTTCCAGGGCGACCTTGCCCTCCTCCACTAGGGTCATCAGCGCAACGCCGGTGAAGACCTTGGATATCGATGCAAGCGAATAGCTAGTGTGCTCATCGGCTAGTAATTGATTTTCGATGTCGGCCAAACCGAAGCCCTCTTCCCAGAGAATCTGCCCATCTTGCGCCACCGCCACTGCTATTGAGGGTATGTCGCTCCCAATCAGTGTGTCGTTGATGAGAGTTCCTAACTCTTCAATGCGATCTATGTCAGCAAGCACGCGCGCTGAGGCCAAAAGACTGAAAGCTATGATAGCCAGTCGCGCGACACTGTATCGGATCATGGCTAAAATCTCGCGTCCACAGTTACCCCAAACGTTCGTGGTTGCCTAATGGTGTAACTGAAAACATTGTCGCTCAGATCATCAAGTCCGAGCGCCGCATCGGCTGCACCGATGTTAATGCTCTCTGGTGAGCCTTCATCAAACAGATTGTTGGCATACGCTGTAATGGTGATTGCATTGGGAAAGCTGTAGCCCACCTGGGCGTTCACAATGGCTGCTGCATCGACTTTTTCGGTGAGACCACTGCCCAGATCACTCTCGTCGAGATTAAAAATATCGGCGTAATAAGAGGACTGATAACTCAGGCTGGCCCCGGCGAAGAAGCCGTTTTGGGAGTCATAATAGGCGCCGAGATCCAAGGACCGTTTTGGAGAGCGACCCAGCTCGTTCCCGGCCAGATCGAGCAATTCGTTCTCAGGTGTGCCAGGATCATCTGGTTGAAAAACATAGTCGTCGACACGAGATTCAAGCAGGCCGAGGCTGGCCGTAATCGAAAACTCCGGCGTGGCTGCAAAGCTGGCGGACAATTCCAAACCATACAGCGACGTTGCGCCTGCATTATCGACGACTCGAATGCCCAGGTCGTCCGTGAATGAAACCTGTTGGTCCTTGTATTCACTGTAAAAAAGATTGCCGTTAATAGTAAGTCGTCGCTGCAGCCACTGGCTGCGCCAACCCGCCTCGAAGGTATCCAGAAATTCAGGGTCGTAGCTGACCACCTCAAAAAAACCGGGACCGGTAAACGATGGGCTTAGAAATGTGCCACCGGCCCGGTAGCCACGCCGATAGCTGGCAAAGACCGAAACGTCCGCCGTAATGTGGTAGGTGACAGAACCGCTGGGGAGCAGCGCGCCGAAATCGTCCGACTGTCGGGGCGGCGTTACTGGCAAAACCGCCGATTCTCCGAGCGAACAGGGGACTGTGTTCGAGTCGCCAGTTGGCGAGCCCGATGTACTACCCGGAGGAGCGAGTTCGCAGTCTTCAGGAACCGTAACAACATCTGACTCAGTGCGCTCAAAGGTGTTCTGTTCCTGATCGTAGCGCAGTGAGAAATCCAGGGTCCACTTATCACTCGGCTCATACCGTAGTGACGTGAAGAAGGCATGATTTTCTACCTCGTTGAGATTTAGCGTCCTGGCCCGATAAAAGCTGTCCGGTGGACTGACATTTAAGGGAACAAAGTCGCTGATGAAGAACAGGGTCTCATCTGGAGTCTCGCTATCGCTTTTGAAATAGTATCCGCCGATAAAACCCGTGAGCGCGCCAAAATCAAACTCCAGTCGCACCTCAGCCTGGTAGGTATCAGCTTGCGTTTGGTTGATTCCCCGTGACCGGACGGGTTGGTCCGGTTCCCGCCGCGTTCTGTCGCCTCTGTTGAACGCATCTTCATAGGAGCCTAATAGATAGAGCGTGAAGCTATCGCTGAAGTCGTAATTGATATCGGCGATGGTCCTGTACCATTCGCCTGTCTCGACCGCATCATTTATAAAGAAGGTTTCGCGTGCCGTCGGATCAAAATCCAGGTCGCCGGGCAGTGAAAAGACACTTTGACTCCCACCGGCACGCAAATCATTGTATTCCACGGTCACCAAAGCGCTTAGCTCGCTAAGCGCGTCAGGCTCAAGCAACAGACGCCCACGAATCGTCAGGGTTTCGTTAAAATCAAACGGCTCATCTGATAGCCCATCGTCAATATAGCCGTCGGTTTCCTGGGAGTCGACGCTCAGACGAAAGGCGAGCTGATCCTCAACAATCGGGCCTGAGATCGCACCGGCCAGTTGCGTGGTGCCAAATTCCGCGATGCGCGCTCGCGCGGCGCCTTCCCACTCGAAGGCGGGCTTTTTGGACTGCGTGACAACCGCCCCGGCAATTGAATTGCGACCCTGTACAGTTGACTGTGAACCGCGAAGGACTTCGAGCTGTTCAATATCCCAAGCGCTAGACGCGCCGAATCGCAAAGCGCGGCGCGTCAGCGGCACGCCATCCTGAAAGACGTTAATGGCTAAACCCGTGCCCGCTATGCCCTGGCGGTTAATGCCGCGAATTGCCATGTTACCGAGGTCTTCGCCGATCACCGACACGTTCGGCGTACGGCTCACCGCACTGCTAGTGTTGAACAGGTTTTCTCGATCGAACCTTTCTGCTGTGAAGACCGCTACGGATTCAACACTATCCTGGAGCCCGATCGCCTGTTTAGTGCCGTAGATCAGGATCTCTTCTACACTGGCTGGCGTGGCAGGCGTTTTCGCAACCCCAGGGGCCGCTGAGGATGGGCCACGGCGAACAACGTAGGTACCGTCAGATTCTTCGATTGCCACCAGCCCGGAACCCAGAAGCAACGCGTCGAGCGCATCTTCGAGCGTGTATTGCCCTTCCAGGGCCGGCGCATTCAGAGCTTCTAGCAGGCTGCTGGGAGCCACAATAGCTAAGCCTGTCTCACGACTCAGGTCCATAAGCGACTCACCAAGTGCTTGAGCAGGCATGTTCAAATCAAATGCTTCAGCCTGCGGCTGTGATCCGGCGTTAGGCACTAAGGCGACCAGGA
>JBCCYE010000076.1:0-8225 GCA_039190425.1 Pseudomonadota bacterium
GCGACATGACATCAGGTTTGGAGGACGAACTTACTTCTGGTAGCGCCTCTGCGTAGGCAACGAGTGCAGCAGCGAGCCGCTCGATATAGAGATCCGCAACTTCGGGTCGAAGATCCGAGCGCGGACTGTTGGCAATGCGGTCACGAAGTGCTGCGAAATCCAGATTCCGAAGATCGGTTGCTTCCGCAGAGCTTAGATGCGCAACCAAGGCCTCCGCCGCCTTGCGGCGGCTGCGAGCCGTCGCCGGGTGCATACGCCCGGTCACGGCGGCTTCGCGCAAGAAGGACTGGAGGCTTTCGCTAGAGAAGTCCCGGCTCATAAGTTTCTCGTCACTCGTGAGTAGGGATTGTGACGGATCGATTCGGACCTGAGAAGCAAAAAGCAGTGCCAGGTATTGGCGCGAACCACTCTCTACCCCGAGCTACCACCCACCACCCCGCGCGGCCACCTGGGGAGCCTCTGAACGATTCCAGGGTACTTCTGCGGGGCGGGTCAACTGTTGGCCACGCTGGGTCTCAATCAGTGAACGGCGTCGTGATCGCATCGAGCACCTGCTCCTGCGAAACCACCAGCCAGCCGCAGATCCAGGACCGAAGAATCTCCAGCTGCGCGGCAGCAAGCGCGCGGGCGTATAACGGCTGCCGCTCGCGCGCCTCTATGAGGTGGGCCAGGCGATCGGTCAACAGGCGTAACGGCCGATCACAAAAAAAAGCGCGGGCAATATGGCGCTGCTCATGAAAGTGAGCGACTACGAGCTTGAGGCGCTCCTTGTCCGGTCTACCAACCGCGGCATCAGCCAGCACTTCAAACAGCCAGGTGATGCTCTGCGTGAGAACCTCGTCTTTATTGCGATAATGCGCATAAAACGTCGAACGACCGATGTCGGCCCGTTCAACAATATCCGCAACGCGAATCTCATCATAGGGACGCGATAGAACCAGATCTCGAAACGCAATAAAGATGGCCTGTTCCGTTCGACGCGCCCTTCGATCGGAACTGACGTGGGAGTTTTCAGTCATGCGCCGAGATTACGATGAACCTCTGCGCGACTCCAGCAGGACTCCCTTTTAGCGGACACTTACCAGGTCATGTCCGCTAGCAGACCCGTTGGCCGATTTATCGGTCGCGTTTCGCCGGTCTACACCAGATGATGATGGAGACACGCAACCCAGGATAATCGTCGTGCAGCACAAAAACGCCCTACCCGACCCTCGCCCCTACGCCGTCGGACTCGTAGTCTGCTCGGTTCTGACTCTCGTGGTAATGCTCCACCACCCTACTATCAGTTCCAGTGGCACCGATGAAGTCCTGGTCGAGATTCAGTCCGAGCAATTGCTCACCAAACTGGTACACGGCGCGATGATGGTGCTTGTGATGATCTATCACCAGTGCTTCTCCGTCTTCAGCGCGTGGCTCGGTGCGGCCCGTAGCGGCGTGGCCCTGGCTCAGCTTTGTCTCCATCTGGGGCTGGCAGGATATCTTGGGGCAGCGCTGGTTTCTGGCTTCGTGGCTCCGGGCCTGGCGTCCCGCGTCTCTGCGACCGCGGAGGGAGTGAGAACCGTGCTGGTCGCTCTGTACAGTGCAAATCAGGCGCTGGCTGAGCTTGGCACCATCGGGTTTGGCGCGGCAATCATGATTTGGGGAGTGCTATTGCTCTCTATGCGCCGTACGGCTGCGCCTACGGGCATCATCGGTGGCATCGGATTAGTCGCCGGGACAGCGATGGTATTGGGATTGCTGGCCAGCATCTGGTCACTCAACGTAGCTGGCATGACCTCGACGGTAGTCATTCTGGGAGTATGGGCTTGCGCGGCAGCGGTCTGGCTATGGCGGCAGCCCGAGTCTTCTAACGACCGCTGAATCGTCGGTTAAACACTTTACCGATTCACCGTCTTACCGACGAAAGATTGCCCCTGAACCCAACTATAAGATAAAGCAATCTCGCTTAAACCGAGCCACCACGAAATCGATAAATGCCCGCACCCGCAGAGGCATGTTCTCTCGCGATGGATAGCAAAGATAAAGGCTTTGAAGTTGAGCGCTAAAGTCATACATGACGAGTTCTAATTCGCCGCTGCGGACTGCGTCTCCACCATAGTAGCCATCGAACTGAAGAAGGCCCATGCCCCTTAGCCCAGCCTCCAGCAACGCCTCAGGATCATTGAATGAAAAAGCTCCCCTGGTGGCTATGCGTTGAACGACACCGTCGATTTCGAACGCCCACTCCCACAGCACGCCATTGGTAAAGCGAAACTGCAGACACTCGTGCTCCGCCAATTCTTGCGGGTGCGACGGCTTACCGCGTTCGGCGAGGTACGACGGCGCTGCCATGGTATAGATCGGAAGTGCCGATAACTCGCGAGCGATCATCGTGGAATCCATCGGCGCACCGATTCGGAACGCGACATCGACGGGGTCATCGACAAAGTCACGAACGTTATCACTCGCATCCATATCAATCTCTATGAGCGGATGCGCGGCGCGGAATTCACAAACCATGGGAACAAGGTTCTTTACTGCGAAACGCTTGGGCGCACTAATCCTCAGCGGTCCGGCAACGAGACCACGACTCTCCTGAAACAGAAAGTCTATTTCTTCCAACTCCTGGAGTGGCGAGCGGGCGCGCTGGAACAGTAGCGATCCTTCGGGAGTCAGGCTCATCTTGCGCGTGGTCCGATTGAACAGCTTTACGCCGTACTCGGCCTCGAGGCGCCGCACGTTCTGGCCCACGGCAGCGGCCGAAATACCCAATCCCCGACCCGCGGCCGCGAAGCTCCCGGACTCCGCAGTGCGCATGAATGACGCCAAAGTGGTTGAAGCATATCGACTCATTAGAAATATCCAGTTTCTACTGAATCAACTATAAACCATCTTATCTTACTTATCACTGACCACTAGTCTTCTCCGCTCTACCTTGAGGGAGAAATCCAATGACTGAACTCACCTACCTCGTTCGCAAGCGCACGGACCTCACAGACACTCAATTTCACACAGCCTGCGATCGTTACGAAGCGTTTCTTAAGACCAGTGCAGAGGCTTTAGGCATCCGCAATGCTGAGGTCCGGCAGCGAGTATCGTCGCTTTGCGAGAGGTGCTTTGCAATGCCGCGCAGTCTCAGTGAGCCTGCCTTTGATGCCCAGATCACCATGGCCTGGGACAGCATCGACGCCTACACGGAAGGTGCCGGCTCGGCCCAGGGCATTGCCGTCATGGATGCGCTCGTCGCCGAAGAGAAGAAGTTCATCGATCTCGGAAAGTCGCAGGCGTTCTTCGTGGATCACGGCTCCGCAACCGACCACGCCTCGGCCTCTGCAATTGGATCAGAAATATTATCTTCGTGATCTACAAAGCGGACTTCGTATTATCAATTGAATACACGAAACCTATTCTTTAGCGATCAACAACACGTCAGGGCGCCTTTAGCGACTGACCAACCACTTTGGAGCATAACCGTGAATACACGAACAGTTAGAAAAGCCTCCCTCTTCGCAATCAGCGGGCTTGCCGCCGCTGTCGCCGTCGCGGTTGGCACGGGGCAGATCGGATACGTACAGGCCGAAGAGCCCGTTCAGATCGAAGTCCCGGCGGGCCCTACGGTCACCGTCGCACTGCCCACGATCCGTTCGATCACCGAATGGGATGAATACACCGGCCGTTTTGAAGCAGTCCACAACGTCGAGATCCGTTCCCGCGTATCCGGCTACCTCACCGACATCGCCTTCACCGGCGGAGACATCGTTCAGGAGGGTGACTTGCTCTTCCGCATCGACCCACGCCCCTTTGAGGCCGAGCTCGCCTCTGCCGAGGCCGCTCTTGCCAGCGCCGACGCTGCACTAGAGAACGCCCAAAGCGAAGCAACGCGTGGCCAGAGTCTGCTGGAGCGCCGCGCCATAAGTCAGGAAGAAGCGGACCGCCGCGTCCGCGTTCTTCGCCAGGCCGAAGCCCAGCGTGAGTCTGCCAAGGCCGAAGTGACCCGAGCCGCATTGAATCTCGAATTTACGGAGGTCCGCGCACCTGTCACGGGCCGCGTATCAGACGACTTTGTCAGCGAGGGCAATCTTATTGTTGGCGGTGCGGCGGGCGGCACACTGCTCAGCACCGTCGTCTCTCTGGATCCGATCCACTTCGAATTCACGGCCAGTGAGGCCGAGTATCTCAAGTATGTTCGCCTCGCTCAGGAAGGCTCCCGGGAAAGTGGCCGCGATACCGCTCATCCGGTGCGGGTGAAGCTCATGGATGAAGACAGCTTCGATCACGACGGCTACCTGTCTTTCGTTGACAACCAACTCGACCGGTCTACGGGAACGATGCGCGGACGCGCCACTTTGGCAAACCCCGACGGTCTGCTTTCTCCAGGCATGTTTGGGCGTTTGCAGCTCATCGCCTCAGGCGAGTACAGCGCGGTCATGATTCCCGATTCGGCTGTACAGACGGATCAAGGTCAAAAGTTCGTCTGGACGACCGGCGAGGACAACACAGCACATCGTCAGGTGGTGGAGCTCGGACCGATCGTGGATGGCCTTCGCATCGTGCGTGCGGGTCTTGAGCCGACGGATCGGATCATCGTTTCCGGCACTCAATTTGTCCAGGCCAACGCGCCGATCGTACCCATCACCGACGCCACACAACAAGTCGCTGCGCGCTAGCGCACTTAAAAGAAGAGGAGGATCTCACCATGCGCTTCGCACACTTCTTTATTGATCGGCCGATCTTCGCCAGCGTCATCTGGACCCTGGTGATCATCGTCGGGGCCGTGGCTTATCAGTCTCTACCGGTCGCCCAGTATCCGGACATTGCGCCACCCACAATCCAGGTTAATGCAACCTACCCGGGCGCCTCGGCGGAGACGATTGCAGACACGGTAGCCGCTACCCTTGAGGAAGAGATTAACGGCGTTGAGAACATGCTGTACATCTCTTCTCAGTCCACTTCCGCCGGAACAGCCACGGTCACCGTGACCTTCGAGCCGGGCACCGATCTGGACACGGCCCAGGTGTTGGTTCAGAACCGAGTGGCGCTTGCCGAGCCGCGGCTCCCGGAGCCCGTGCGTCGCTTGGGCATTTCTACGGTGAAATCAAACCCTGATGCCCTGCTGGTCGTCCATCTTTATTCACCGGATGAAAGCCGCGATCAGCTCTACATTTCCAACTACGCGCGGCTGCAGATGCGCGATCGCCTGCAGCGTCTGGAAGGCGTGGGGCAGATCCAGTCCTTCGGTTTTCGCGAGTTTTCAATGCGCGTGTGGATCGACCCAGATCGAGCAGCTGCGCTTGACCTCACGGGTGCCGACATCCTGAGCGCCTTGCGCAGCCAGAATGTGGAAGTCGCAGGCGGCGTACTAGATGCACCACCCACCGGTGCCCAGGGCGCCTTCGAAGTCAGCGTTCAGACTCTCGGCAGGTTGGCGACGCCTGAGGCCTTTGAAGAGATCATCGTAAAAGCCGAAGACAGCGGGCGCCAGGTACGCCTCCGGGATGTTGCGCGGGTTGAGCTCGGCGCCCGGGATTACAATACCAACGCGAAACTCGATCAGTACCCTGCGCTGGCCATGCTGTTTAATCAGCAGCCGGGGTCGAATGCTCTTGAGACTGCGGAGCGTATTCTGAGCACTGTGGAGGCGATGTCTCAGGACTTTCCCGAAGGGCTTGATTACGAGGTCATCTGGAATCCGACGGAATTTGTGGCCGAATCGATCCACGAGGTGGAGAAGACCATTCTGGAGGCCGTCATCCTGGTCTCGCTCGTCGTCTTCATCTTCCTGCAGAGCATTCGCGCATCGATCATTCCGATCCTGGCCATCCCCATTTCCCTGGTTGGCACCTTCGCCGTTATGCAGGCGTTCGGATTTTCGCTGAACAACCTTTCCCTTTTTGGGCTGGTACTGGCGATCGGGATTGTCGTGGACGATGCCATCGTGGTCGTCGAGAACGTTGAACGCAAAATCCACGAGGGCATGAAGCCACGAGACGCCGCCTTCTCTACCATGGATGAAGTGGGGGGCGCGTTGATCTCCATCGCCCTCGTGCTCTCTGCGGTCTTCATTCCGACCGCCTTTCTTGAAGGCATCTCTGGCGAGTTCTACCGTCAGTTCGCCGTGACTGTCGCTTCGGCTACGGTGATCTCGGCTGGTGTTTCCCTGACCTTGTCACCCGCGCTGTCGGCCCTGTTGCTCAAGCCCAGAAAGGATGCCAAGGAACTCAAGCTCTGGGAGCGCCCTCTCGCTGCCTTCTTCCGCACGTTTGATCGCGGCTTTGACGCTGCAGCGAACAGTTATGCCGCCCTGGTTCGCAAGCTGGTGCGTCTCTCCTTGGGCGTGCTCATGGTCTACGGCGGACTTGTGTTCGCGACCGGATTCCAGTTCACCAATTCGGCACAGGGATTTGTACCTGCAGTCGATCAAAACTACCTGATTACCGTTGTACAACTGCCGCCCGGCGCGTCTCTGTCACGCACGGAAGCGGTCATGGACACAGTCATCGAGAAAGGCCTGGCCCATGAGCATATCGAACACGCTGCCGCCTTCGCCGGATTGGACGGAGCTACCCTTACCACGGCTTCCAACGCAGCCGCTGTGTTCTTCACGATGACCGACATCGGTGATCGCCTGGGCGAAGGCTTCGATCGGGACCGCATTCTCAAAGACCTGCGCAATTCCTTCGCCGACGTGCACGACGCCTTCGTGCTGGTAATCCCGCCACCTCCCGTACGCGGGATCGGTAACGCAGGCGGATTCAAGGGCTACGTCCAGGACCGGGCGGGTATCGGCTATGAAGCACTGGAGGCTCAGGCCTGGAGCCTCGCGACGGCCGCAAACAGCGCTGCTGAGACGACCTCATCTTTTACAACCTTCAACACTAAGACGCCTCAGCTGTTCACCGACATTGATCGAGTAAAAGCCGAGCAGCTTGGTGTTTCCGTAGAAGATGTCTTCTCTACCCTCGAGATCTACCTGGGCTCTGCCTATGTCAATGACTTCAATGCCTTTGGCCGCACCTTCACAGTTACCGCGCAAGCCGACGACCGCTACCGCAAGAGCAAGGACGACATAGCTCGCCTGCGCGCTCGCAACGCGGACGGGGAGATGGTGCCCATTGGTACCGTCGCAACCTTCAAAGACATCACGGGCCCTAATCGGGTCGCTCGCTACAACCTTTACCCCGCAGCTGCGGTCCAGGGTGACGTGGTACCGGGTTTTTCCACGGGCGAAGCGCTCGACAGGGTTGAAGACCTGGCCGAAGGCGCTCTGGCGCCAGGCTTCGGCTTCGAGTGGACGGAACTTGCCCTGCAGGAGCGCAGTGCCTCGGGCACGGCGGCTATTGCCTTCGGCCTGGCTGTACTGTTCGTCTTCCTGCTGCTGGCCGCCCAGTATGAAAGCCTGACGCTGCCGTTCGCCGTCATACTGATCGTACCCATGTCGCTCCTGGCGTCCCTCACAGGTGTCCTCGCTCGCGGCCTGGACATGAACGTTCTGGTGCAAATCGGCTTTGTCGTCCTGATCGGCCTCGCAGCGAAGAACGCGATCCTCATCGTCGAGTTCGCCAAGCAGGCCCGCGAGCGCGGCGCCAGCGCAAGTGACGCTGCGGTGGAAGCAGCTCGCCTGCGTCTGCGCCCAATCGTGATGACCTCCTTTGCGTTTATCCTGGGTGTCGTACCGCTGATGATCGGTACCGGCGCCGGCTACGAAATGCGCCAATCCCTTGGTACCGCCGTATTCTTCGGTATGCTCGGCGTAACGGGCTTTGGCCTACTGTTCACCCCGGTCTTCTACGTGGCCACCGAGTGGGTGCAGGACCTTTTTCGCGGCTCGCGCTCCAACTCGGTGGGACGGCATAACGGCAGTAAAAGAGAAACCGGCCACATGAACGAGCGCCCTGAGTCCCTGGTGTCGGTTCCGAAGTAATGATCCCAAATGTTCGCAAGCCCAGACAGGAGACTGAGTGAGTCGTGGACTATTCCCGCAAATCACTGAACAACGATGGACAGGCAGCCGGCATCAATCCCTGCTGCCCCTGTTCATCGTCAGCGGACCTCGCCTGCGGGGCTGATCGTCCACCAGCGTGTGTAGACCTCGCTCAATCTCGTCTCTTTCTGCTTACCCTGGTAATGGTGACATCGCTCGGTCCGCTGGCGATGTCGTCATTCGTACCAGCTATCCCGGCCATTGCAGCCGACTTTAAGGTCACTGCAAGCGTCGCCCAACTGACCCTATCAGTCTCTATCCTGAC
>JBCCYE010000077.1:0-8155 GCA_039190425.1 Pseudomonadota bacterium
ATTGCTCGCATGGAGGCCGATAAGCTTCTGAATGGCTTGCTGGACCATTTCTCTAGTGTCGAGCCCGGTGAGACCCCGGCCAGGCGTCAAACAGGCGGATTACTTAATTATGGTTTCGATAGCTTGCCGGTCGTGTTTAATGTGTAATCTGACTGGCGAAGCTCAGCGCATGTGATCCATATCAGAAGCGGTTGTTGTGGTTTGGTACGAAGTGTAGGTGTGCGGCTAGAGGCGTTAAATGGCTGAAGCTGTTGGCAAAATGCAGCATGACTATAGCCGTAAGCGGTGACACAGCTCGCCTCAACTCGTGTGCATAGAGTCTGAGCGCTCGCGATACGCGAGTCCTGCCCGCTGTTGTAGTGCTGATGCGCAGTAGAATCAGCCCACTTAAAATTCCGACCGCTATTTCGCGGACCTCATCCTGACACAGCATCTATCTGTTGATCCAGTGCCGCTACATATCGGCATGCTGGTACACTGCTTTACCGCCGACAAAGGTCTTTAGCACCCGCGCTTTGGGGATGTCATCTACCGGTATCTCAAACAGGTTTTCGCTAAGCACGACCAGGTCTGCAAACTTACCTGGCTCTATCGATCCTGTGAGTGCGTCCTGGCCCATCGCGTACGCCGGATTCAGCGTATAGGCCTGAATAGCAAAGGGCAGAATGTCCTCCTCGTCCATGGCATCGGCAAACTCTTCGGTCGCTCGGAAAATCGAATACAGGGGGTCGATGGATGCGACGTCCCAATCGCTGGATAAAACGATCCTGGCGCCGTCGTGTGCCAGCTCTGGCAAGGCATTTAGATCAGATAGGTTGTTTACCAGCAGCGCATCCCAAAAACTGATGCGCTTGCCGTTCTGATCAAGCATGAGGTCTTGCGACTCGAAATTGATCTGAGTGTCCACTGAGACATCGAGTGCCTTAAACCGTGGAATATCAGCTGGTGCGACCCAGCCTACATGCGAAATATAGTGTCGACGTTGGCCAACCAGGTCCGGATTACTCTTGTAGGCAAACTCAATGGCATTGAGCGATTCGTGAATGCCTCTATCGCCGATCGCGTGGATCACGGCGCTGAAGCCCACGCGCTCTAATTCTGCGATATAACGGCCCATGCGTTCCTCGGTGAAATAGTTGAGCCCCATGGGGAGCGCTTCGTCGAAGATCAGATAGCCATAGGGTTGCAACACGGCTGCGGAGTTTAAACTGGGCACCCCATCCGAATAGAACTTGATCTGTGAGATACGCAGCATGTTTTCCGACTGATCGCGGTACTGAGATTTAAGGTATGCGAGCTGCGCCTCGTCTTCCATATGGGGATAGGTCCAGAGTGACAGCACCATACGACTTTTAAGCGTCCCCTCTTGCTCAGCTCTCAGCCAAGGGTCCAGATTACCTCGATCCCAGTAGACCCGGGCATTGTTCGCTGAGGTAATACCGTAACTGACCAGTAGATCCTGGGATTGCAGTAAGGCCTCATAGCGGGCCTCCTGCAGGATGGGCGTACGCGCAAGCGCGAAGTGCATCAATTCATCACCCGCACTGTCCGACAGAATGCCGTTCGGCTCTCCTGTTTCCGGATCGCGAAAAATACGACCACCCTGCGGGTGTGGGGTATCTCTGGTAATGCCCACGGTCTCCAGCGCCATGCTATTCACCCACATGGAGTGAGACGACTTTTCCATGAAGGCAGCAGGTCTGTCGGGAAAGGCTTCATCCAGCAATTCACGCGCGGGTCGATCCAGGGTCAACAACTGTATGTTGCTGTGACCTCCACCCAGAATCCAACCGTGGGGAGTCTCCACTTCGGCACAGGGCTTGATCAGTTCAATCCAGTTTTCCGGGTTCGGATCTTTGGACGAGATCTCCCATAAGTCGCAACCCAAAAATGTCTCCAGGCTAACACCCTCAAGCGGATGCACGTGGGCATCCTGAAACCCTGGCAGTATGAAGCGACCGTTCATATCGGCCATCTCAGTTGTTTTACCAACCCATTTTTTTGCGTCGACATCAGAGCCAACAAAAACGATCTTGTCATCAACGATGGCGATCGCCTCCGCCCAGGGTTTTTTGCCGTCCACTGTATACACTTTGGCGTTGAACAGGAGCAGCGTTGCTGTGACTGGCGGCTGCTGTGCGAACACAGCGCTGTTGAGAAGAAGGGGAAGGAAAAGAAAGAGAGTGAGACGGTTCACGGTCGGGGCAGCCCCTTTTTCAGGTCGGTGAAGGTGTCTTTGCGGGTAAAGGTGTCTTTGTGAAAGTGGCGCGATCCGGATGTCTAAAATGGACCCAATAGTAAACGCTGATGTAGACCACCACACTGAGCACCAACATCAGCAGCGGCATTGGCAAGAAGGCGTCGACACTCTCCATGCCGTGGGCTTCAAGAAACAGCATGGTGATCAGATCATAAGTCCATACGCACAATCCCAGCACGCTGGTTACCACGGCGGGTAAGGCGTATGTCGTCTTTTGATAAATGGCGAAGGTGAGAATCACCAGTGGGGGAATACCAAGCGCGAACGAACTTTGCAGTAAATCGATAGCTGCCGTGCCACTTAAGGCGAGCGAAACGCTGGCGAGGGCAACAAAGACGATGGCATAGCGTGTCAGACTCAGCGTTGACACACGACTGCTCACTCGGTGGCGCAATAAGTTCTGAGCGAAGGTACTGGCAGGTCCTAACAGCGCACTATCGACAGTGGAGGTGATGGCGGCGGTTAGCGTCAGCATTAAAATGATTGCCATGGTAGGTGATAGAAACTGCTCTACCAGAGCAGGCACCACGCCTTGTGTCACCTCGGGTAGCAGGATGTTGGCCGCCAGTCCCAGCAGTACTGGCAGCGAGGCGATCAAGAGGTAAACAACCCCGGATCCAACGCAGGCGCGAACCGCGACCTTTGCGGACTCGGCGGCAAAAATTCGCTGCATCAAGTCCTGGGAGGCAATACTGCCCAAGGCGCCTACCAGGAAGAGTCCCAACCAGTAATTGAATTCACTAAGCTTCTCTGTCGGCAACCAGGTCATGTAAGCGCGATCGGCTTGCTGAAACAGGCTTTCGAAGCCGATGAGTACGCTGCCATCACCGACCGCGCTGAGCACGTTGGCTGTCAATAGAATCAACCCCAAGATCAGCAGGCTGACCTGTACGGCGTCGGTAAGCGCTACCGACCACATACCACCAAGCAGGGTGTACACTGTTAACAGGGCAGTGATCAGTACCAGGCTGACGCTGACATCGAAACCGAAGACAGTGTGAATGATGTTGGCGATGGCCATCAGCTGCACTGCAATCCAGCCGAAGTAGCTGACGCTATAAATGACCTGAAGCAGTTCCGCTGTCGGGCCGAAGCGCTGCCTGATCACATCCGCCAGTGTGAGGACCTTCGCCTCCCACATGGGTTTGGCATAGATCAAACCCGCCAGTATCAAACAAACGCCAACACCCAGCGGCTCAAGTGCCGTCACCCTGAGCCCTTCCTCGCGCACCATGTCCGCGGATACGCTGAGACTGCCAGCACCAAACCAGGTGGCGATAAGCGTTGCCATCAGCAGCCAGAGGGAAAGTCCTCTACCGGCCACAATAAAATCTTCGGCATCATTCACCCGGCTGCGAGCCCACAGGGCGATAAAGAACATGACAATAAAGAAGATAATCAACGGAAGCGCAAATATCGAGTTCAATGACCTCTCCGCGTTCGACCCTTGCTGTCAGCTATGCATACCGGACCACGTTGTCGCGCAGCAAGGGGGCATTCCCATCGTACCGGCGTACGAAAATCTCTATAAAAGAAGCCGGACTGCTGCTTGTCGCTCATTGTTTTGCACGCTTACTGGCTCGATGCTGGTCACAGTTGAGGTCATGTCACGATGAACATGACGGCACGAGTTGCTGGCGCGCGTTATCTGCGGCGGCGCTCATTGCAAGCCCTGACAGCAGGTAGCATAATTTGCGGGCGGCGCTGCTCACAAGTGATTAAATATCATCACCCCAATTAGTATCTTTCATGCGTTTAGCTGCGGTCGTTGGCGATTCGTCGCCGGATAGTTTTGGCCCGGAGGAGCGCCCTGGATGAGTAGACGATTTGGAAAATTACCCCCCTTAACTGCGCTGGAAGGCTTCGAAGCTGCAGCTAGATTGAAGAGCTTTTCTCTGGCGGCTGAAGAGCTCAACATCACACAGTCCGCCGTCTCTCATCAGATCCGCTCGCTGGAAGAGTTTTTCGGCTTGTCCCTGTTTAACCGTGTCGGCCGATCAGTAGAACCCACTGTTGCAGGCCTCGATTTTCTGGAAACATCCGGTCGCCTGCTCGATATGCTGGCCCGAGGCAAGCGGCGTCTGAACTACTACCATCGTCCGGGCTCTGTGGTGTTTGGCACCACGTCCGCGTTGGCTAGCAAGTGGCTCTTGCCGCGTTACCGGGCGCTGCAGGAGTGGTTTCCCGAGGTGCAGCTGTGGCTCTACACCAGTAATGAGATTTATGAGCTCGACCTACAGGAGGTCGACCTGGCCATTTGGTACGGCAGTGGCGATTGGTCGGGACTCGAATCGGTCAAGCTGTTCAATGATCGGCTGACACCGCTCTACGCCCCCCAGTACTTTCAACAGCGACCGGCTATTCATCAAGCAGCTGACCTCTACGGTTACCCACTGCTTCATGACGAACGGCCCGATGATTGGTTTTCCTGGTTCAGGCAGCTGGGTTTTAACGAACACGACAAGGTTGAAGGCAGTGTGTTCAACGATCCAGGACTGCTGCTGGAAAGCGCAGCGGCCGGACAGGGTGTAGCCCTGGGTAGTCTGGTGTTGGCTGCCAACATGCTCGCCCAAGGGCAGCTGTTGCAACCGCTGAACGATACGCTGGTGACGCACGATGCCTACTATCTCAGCTATGATAGCTCGCAACCGATGCGGCCTGCGGTCGAAAAAGTGAAGCAGTGGCTGTTGAGGGAGGCGGAAACATTTTCCGCGTCGCAGGGATGGGCAGACACCGAATCGCCCGCCGCTTGAGAGTGGGCACTATCGAGGCCGTTTACGCCAGCAGTGTTAGGAGTAAGCCCGCCACCAGAGCGGCAATCGCGACATAAGGCAATTGTGTGAGGGCGTGTTCTACGACCCCGCAACCCGAACCCTGTGCAGCCAATACGGTGGAGTCGCTGTAAAAACAGGCGTGGCTACCAAAAGCCGAAGCAGACAGTAGCGCGCCCAGCACCAACGGCACCGACACTTCAAGGCCCTGCGCAAGAGGCACCACGATGGGTACGGCGATGGCCAAAATCCCCCAGAACGAGCCCGTCGCGAAAGCGATCAAACCCATAGTGATAAATGTCACCAGCGGCAGCAGCGTAGGGCTCATGATAGGTTCTGCCATGCCGATCACGTAATCCGGTAAGCCCAGTTGATCGCTCACGTTCTGGAACATGAAGGCCACGACGACAATGCTCAGCGCAGGCACCATCAGCTTGATGCCATCCGTCACGCAATCGAACAGCTCGTGCCATGGCATGGTTTTCTGGAATCCCAGCAGTGCTATTGTGATGGCTAGTGAAGACAGAACGCCGACCAGCACGTTAATTCCGGTCGCAGCGGCGATCAGGACCAGGCTACCCAGGCAAACTAAGAACGTAAATGGCCCGCCGATGTGTTTTACCTCTAGGTTATAGCCTTTGGTGTCGCTGGTCGGCGAGTCGGAAACCTTGAGTATTTGCCGACTTTCAGCGCGTTTCATGGGCCCAAGCGCTGGAATCATGCCGAGCGCGACCAGCGCCACGGTGGCGATAGCGGCCCAGGCATAGAGCATGTAGGGAATCGCGCTGATGTAAAGGCTGAAGCCATCGCCGGTGGCAGCCACGCCACTTTCTTCCAGCACGCCGGCGAAAAAGACCGCCCAGGTCGAAAACGGTATTAGGACGCAGATAGGTGCTGCAGTGGAATCCACAACATACGCTAACATGGCGCGAGAGATGCCAAAGCGATCAGTGACTTTTTTCATCGCGGCGCTGACTGCGAGGGCATTTAAGTAGTCGTCGATAAAAATGATAATGCCCAAGACCCAGGTGGAGAGTAGGGCACGGCGCCGGTTGCTTGCGAATCGCGTGATTGAGCCTGCAAAGGCCTCAGCTGCCCCGGAGCGGGTCAGCAATACGATAATGCTACCCATCAAGCCGCAGACTACGATTACCCAGGCGATGGTCTCGCTCATCATGATATCTAGCATTAATGTAGCGAAATTGCCGACGATAGCGCTCGGGGAGAGCATGGCCAAACCCACCAGGGTACCAAGAACCAAAGATTCCAGCGGGCGCTTGCTCCAAACGGCGCAGACAATCACGACCAAAACCGGAATCAGACTGACTGCGCTCGCGCTTTCCATTACCGTTTCCACCCTATCTTGGGACGGGGTGTCCATCCTCGTACTGTGAAGTAAGGTAGGATTTTATTCATCTGACAGGTGTCTTGACGATCATCTCGCGATAGATCGCAGCGGCTTGCTCGATACGTGCTGTCAATGCCGGTAGCTGAGCGTTGTACAAGGCATGGACATTGGCGGTCTCCCAATACTCCAGCTCTCTCTGCTGGTCTGGTCTGGTATTTTGTAATGCCGCTAATCGATCGAGCATCAGCTCTGCGAGCTCGTCCACTTGCGCCTGACAGGCGCTGGAGCCATTCTCGTCCTGAATATACACAGGTGCGCTGTGCGCCATGGCGTAGGATTTGCCGGTGACTTTTAGCGCCAGCCAGCCGCCCTGGTTTGCCTCTAGCTGAGATGCCAGGGCTAACGCATACGTTGGTGCGGAGCTTTTATCAGTGCTCGCAATAGTCTCGCCACAATATACCAACTCTAGAGAAGCCAGCTCATCTAAATCGGGGTTGATGCTGGCGTGGGCAACAACATCCAAAGCCTCGGTAGCAGCGATGGACAGCGAAGCGCCCGGTGGTTCACCGTTGACCAATAATTCCAGCACCGGCCCATTAGTGACGAAGGTGTCACCGCGGCGCAGCGCGTCAAACCAGCCTTCGGTTGAAAAGTCGCCGTCAATACGGGCGTAGTTTCGAATCGCACCTGGCTGATCGAAATAGGGGAAATCGGACCCTGCAGCAGGTGCAAGTTGGTAACCCAAACCTAGAAACTGGTACCAGATCTCGGTGCGTAATTGGGAGTTCTGCATCACTTCAACAAAGTCCACCAGGCCGAATGGCACATCCAGAGCGAGACCCCAGGACGCGTTGAACTCTTCAGAGCCAACGTGGGCATAACCGCTCAAGCCGCCCTGGTCGGCATAGCCCTGCATGAATTTGTGGTAATGGAAGTAGTTCTTCAAATCGATAATAGGTTCAGCAATATTCAGTGCGATGATGTGACCCCTTTGGGCGGTGCGAGGGCCTTCAATGCCGGGGACGATGGCGTGGGTCGCCACTTGGTGAATACCCTCCTCACCAAACGCATACTGATTAAAGTGGCGTTCACCGGTATTGGTTGCGAGCAGCAGGTTCGAAACATGAACGTCTTCAGCCTTTAAAAATTCCATTATGGTGTCGTTGTCTTCCCGTTCGCGTTCGATATGAATATGCACGTCACCCGAGTACCAGCCCGCGGCTGGCAAGTCAGTCCAGCGGTCGAGCATCAGAATGAGCTCGGTCGTCTTGTCGGGTTCTATTTACACCGTCCGCACAATCCAGCGATACTCCGGTCCTTTCGCGATGACGACCGTATGTTCGCCAGCCGGTAGTGGGGTTTTGTAAACGCCGCTGCTGTACATGACATAGCGATTGCTTGACGGCCAGGGCTGCGATCGTTGGTTGTAGCTGCTCAGAATCAGCTGGCTGACGGTGGAATCGTAGAATCTGATGGGCAGTGCGTATTCTGATGGGAGTGCTGTTCTACCTGTCTCATCATAAATGCCCAAGCGGACGGGCGTCGGTTCGCCGCTGTCAGGTTCCAGTATCGTCAGCTCAAGAATGCCTGTTTCAGCAGCGGGCTGGGTTTTGTGGCTGCGCCGTATGCTCACCTCGCACAACACCATGTCGCTCGCCTCACTATCGGTGGATAACATCGTGGCCTGGGGCAGCAATGCGATGTCTGTCCCCGCCATGCCTCGATTGGCAAAGCGGGCACGCTCCAGGTTCAGGCTAATCGCGTGCCAACCATCGC
>JBCCYE010000078.1:0-7930 GCA_039190425.1 Pseudomonadota bacterium
CCAGTGAGCAACGTCAGCGCGGCGCTCAGGGGAAAAGCGACGTCTTGCCAGCGCCCGCGCATACACTGGGCTATCCAGTAACCGAAAACGAAGAGCCACAGCATCGTCACGAAAACGTAGAGCGGTTGCATCTGCGCCCACAATGCACTGCTCAACCAAACGAGTAACGCACCAAGAAAAGAGCCGACCAAAAGAGCCAGTGACGCGCGAATGGATTCGTCCCGAATGAACAAACCCAGCATCATGGCAGGTACCATGCTGACAAAACCGATTGATAGTCCGGCGAGAGCGCTGAACAAAATGATCAGGATGCAAACTGCCGTGAAGCGTAACGTTCCGATGATCCGAAATTGAGCTTGAAGCTGTGCGAGATCCGCCAGGTCGTTCCTGTTGCTCGACAACACGGCGCTCATGCTAGTGATCCTTTTGATGCAAGGTTCTGACGCAGAGCACGCGGCGGCTCAACGTCTCTTCAGCTTGGTTCTGATCAAATGACTAGAACCAGCACACCGTTGGAATAGCGTTACCATCTGGGCTGCTTCGCAAGAACTGGCTACCCAAACGGATGTCCAGAGGCTGTGGTTCTAGACGCTACGGACAGTATTGCAGATCAAAAGTAGTGGGGGCAACGTGCGACAGCGCCACATTCTCGACGGTGGGACTGTGCCAACACGGTCGTTTAGGTGTACTCTTTATCAGACCACAGACAACAGCCGGGAAAGACCTTGAATTTCGACAAGCAACTGGAAAAGATTCGCACCGCACCGGGCTTCATTGCCGCACTCGATCAGAGCGGAGGAAGCACGCCCAAAGCGCTGCAACTGTATGGCGTAGACGCAAGCAGCTGGAGCAATGACGACGAGATGTTCGCCGCAGTCCACGAAATGCGTTCACGCATCATAACCAGCCCTGCCTTTAACGGAGAGCGTATTCTCGGGGCAATTCTGTTCGAGAATACGATGGATCGCTCGATCGAGGGCCAGCCCACGGCAGACTACCTTTGGGACGTGAAGCACGTTGTCCCTTTCCTCAAGGTTGACAAAGGGTTAGCCGACGAACAGGAAGGCGTTCAGCTGATGAAGCCCATGCCCGAGCTTGACGCGTTGCTTGAAAAGGCAAAAGCCAACGGTATCTTTGGTACCAAGATGCGCTCAGTCATCAAGCGGGCGAATGCTGAGGGTATCGATGCGATCGTCGATCAGCAGTTCGAGATCGGCAGGCGTATCGTCGCTGCAGGCCTTGTACCGATCATCGAGCCTGAAGTCGATATTCACTGTCCCGAAAAGTCGGCCGCGGAGGCGATACTTCACGATAGGATTGTGGCGCATCTGGACGCCCTGGGCAGTGATGACACTGTCATGTTGAAGCTTACCTTGCCCGAGCAAGACAACCTGTACGCCGACTGTATCGTCCATACCAACACGGCTCGAGTCGTTGCCCTGTCAGGCGGCTACAGCCGCGAAGAAGCCAATGCGCGGCTCGCACGCAATTACGGCGTGGTTGCAAGCTTCTCGAGGGCCCTGGCCGAAGGCCTCACCGCTCAACTGAGCGACGACGAGTTCAACGCGACACTCGACGGCTCGATCGGCGCCATTTTTGAGGCGTCGAAGAGCTGAGGGCTGTGGCTATCCGGCGTTTGCTTTTTAGACACTTCGCCATCTGTTGAAAGCAACAGTAACAGCGCCTGCGCAGTCTCTGAGGCTTGCGAAAATGTCTAACGACGACCGGCAAACTCATGCAGTAAATTGGGATACTGCGCCGCGTACATCTTGCCGCTCATCTCTGAAAACTCAAGGCTGATATGGTGCCTGTCATAGAACGCCGGCACCCCAGTAGGGGTACGCGTTAGACAGGCCTCTACAGAGCGGCGTTCACAAAGCAGCGCTACCCGATCGATGTAGTGCGATTCAAGAGCTCGAAAGTTGGCAATAAGATGCTTGTCCTTACTGTCAGCTTCAAAGTAGTCAACATTCTCGGGCATTGCGCACGCGTCGGTACTGTGCTCCAAATTGGTATAGAAAGCGCAGTCTCTGTCGGTGTTAATGTAACCGCCGTAGGTCAGAATTGAGAGGCCCTGCTTCATCTGTTTCAATTGCTCAAGCAGTGAAAGATAATCCTTTTTGTTGGCGTGATATGGTCTGTTTGCTGCATAGATGATCATATCGAGGCTAGCGATGGTTGCCGGATCGAACAGTTTCTCCTGCCATCGTTTGCAGGCCATCGCCTTATCTTTTGATTGTTTAGCGGATGTCACACCACCGCAGGGTATCGGGTAATTGTAGGCGATCAAATTAACGTTCTTGTCGCCACCGTATGCGGCATTGAGGAAGTTGTAGGCATCCGTTTCATGCGAATTCCCGAGGACCAAGACCTGAACAGTAGCCTCGGAATTACAGGCCTCACCAGACGGAAACTCGAGCAGAGTACAGGCGTGTCTATAGTGTCTTGTTCTGTTCACCTGTCCTTGTTCGATCTGTTCCGTACTTAAACGTAGTGAAGCATAACGCCACGACCAACCGTCAGAATTCCAAGCCGTAGCGATTAGCAAGGCCAGCAGCCCGCCACACAACAAGACCCGCACTGCCACCTGAGCATTGTCGGGTTTAGGGCAAGAGTCAGGAGTATTGCCTCCAACGCGCTGATAGAATCGCTTCTCGACGCCGTAATGGAGCATAAGAGTCGCAAAAGCAATACTTACTGCGAGGATAAGCTGATCAGACAGCTCGAGCTCTAAGCCATATTGATAGCGATAAAGCGCAATGAGAGGCCAGTGCACGAGGTACAGCGAATAGGAGACTTGCCCCAGCCATACGCTCAGCGAATTCTGCATTACAGTGACCGAAAGAGTATTCGGTTGAATCGACAATGCCCCACCAAGCATCACCAGAGCACTGCCGAGAGTAGGCAGTAAAGCAGCCCAGCCGGGAAAATCCGTTTCGCCATCCAGCGAAAACACGCTTACCATGATGAGAAAAACACCCAACGAAACAGCCGGGGCAGAAATTTGTGAACCCTGAGCCTTCACCCAAGGCGAAATGCATGCCGCCAACGGTATCAGGAGTGCGCCCATAGAAAACTGGAATACCCTGAAGGGCAGCAAGTAAAAAGCCGCTGACTGATTGACGCCTGTGTACCAGATGCACAGCGCTGTTCCAAGCAGGGTGATCACGAGCAGTGAAGCGCCAAATGAAAGGATTCTTTGTATCGAGAGCAATCCGACAATCAGCGCTGGCCAGAAAAGATAAAATTGCTCCTCAATCCCCAGTGACCAAGTATGCAGCAGCGGTTTGAGTTCGGATGCTTTGTCCCAGTAACCCGCTTCAAAGTAGAACACTATATTGGAAACACTAAAAAGTGCCGCGACGGCTGATCGGGAAAATTCCCGCATCTCCGAGGGCAGCAGAACAAACGATGCTCCCACAAATGTGCACCCCACGGTGACGATCAGTGGCGGTAGCAGCCTGCGAACACGCCGAGCGTAAAAGTCAGAAAACCGAAACTCCTGGTTATCAAACTTATTCTTAATTATGGAAGTGATCAGGTATCCAGAAATGACGAAGAACACGTCCACGCCGACGTAGCCGCCCTGGAAGCCTAAGACATCAAGATGGAACAACACAACGGCCATCACCGCTATCGCACGCAGGCCATCGATGTCAGCGCGATAAGTCAATTTCTATTCGATTCCATGTCAGATAGTGGGGACAAACCCGAATACCATTTTCTTGTTATTGTCGTCTGTAACTGAGTTTACCGGGATAATACATCTCAGATCTTGGCTAGCAGTAGAGTATTGCGTGTGTTTCCCTCAGTTTATTAATGCGATGAAAATCGCGCTACTGTTTGATCTCGCAGGTGTGCCGGTGGCAGATTTCATGACTCCACGATGCCTCGACTCATCGAAAAAGAACACGGCTATCCCTTATCGAGCTGATGACTCGCCTCCGAAAGTCCTGCTGATCCTCCGCGTAACCATTCGGTAGGCTCCCATCGACGGGCTTGCGGTCACTGCGTTTTTGACTATTCGGCGTGTGGCGAGCTGCGCAAGGACCGTTCGTGGAAACGCCGCTACACTCTGATTGAACTGACCAACTCTTACAGCGGGTCACCTCTAGTAAAACACACTTTTGAACTGGTCGCGCCACTCCTTCCAGATTCGATGGTCGCCTTTGAGCCCCAAAATCCCCTCTTTCACTTTGGAAACACCGAAACCCCATACCTCATCGAGCTCGACGTGAGGTGGCATCGCGAGCTCCCCAGAGCTGACAATGGCGTCGATAATGAAGGGCTTATCGGAAGCGATCGCCGCGGCGATGGCAGGTTCTATCTCCTCGACGCGCTCTACCCTTACGCCCTCGCCACCACAGGCTTCGGCATAGGCGGCGAAGTCAGGGTTGGTCAGGCCGGTCGCTTCCGTGCTTTTGACCAAGCCTGATACCTGCATCTCCATAGCGACAAATCCCAACTCGCTATTGTTGAACACAACGACCTTGATCGGCCAGTTGTAGCGTACGGCGGTGACGAAATCGTTCATCGACATGCCAAAGCCGCCGTCACCGCACAGCGCCCAGATTTGTCTACCAGGATACAGCGCCGCAGCACCAAGTGCTGTTGGCAAACCTGGCCCCAGTGAGCCATGGTTAAAACCGCCGACCATGCGTCGACCGCCATCCATGCTCATGTTGCGAGCAGTCCAGATTGTGCACTCTCCCACGTCGACCGCAAACAGTGCGTCCTCCGAGGCGGCATCACTGATCGCTCCGGCGATCAGTTGCGGGTGTAACGGTTCGTCTGAGCGGGACAGGCTGGCCTGCTTCTCCTGATGTGCGAGCCATTGGTCGCGCATACCGACCAAATGGTCTCGAAACTTGATCGACTTCTGGCCGGCGCCCAGCAGGGGCATCAACCCCCGGACCGTTTCCCCCGCATCACCGACAAGGCCCAAGGTGACCGGGGCCCTGCGCCCTATATGATCGACCCGCGTATCGACCTGGATAATCGGGCGGCCGTCAGGCAAAAACTCACTGTAGGGAAAGTCCGTTCCAAGCATCAACAGGACATCACAGTCGTTGACCGCGTGGAAGCCGGCAGGGTTGCCTATATTGCCAGTCATGCCCACCACAGGGCCGTCGCTGTACTCAAATACGTCTTTTGCTCTCAGCGTATTACCGATGGGGGCTCCCAGCTTATCGGCGAGCGCCAGCACCTCGGCTTTGGCGTCCCGACAGCCGATGCCGCAATACACCGTCACGCGTTCCCCTTTCGACAAAATGTCCGCCGCCTGCTGTAATTGTTCTGCGGGCGGCGCAAAAGCGGGTATACGATGCACCAGCGGGTGGGTGTAGTGTTCACCCGCGATGTTCTTCGGGAATACATCAGCAGCCACTTCAATGCGAACGACGACCCGCTCCGTCAGCGCTTTCTGCACGGCGATCTCCACCATGCGTGGTACCTGCGCAGGTGTCTCTATGATGGCCTGATAGGCGCACACGTCATCGAACACTTTCGTCAGATCCATTTCTTTATGGAAGTCGCTGCCGCGCTGCGCGGTGGGCACCTGGCCAGTAATAGCAACCACCGCCCCACCCTCTTTTTGCGCGTTGTAAAGGCCGTTAATGAGGTGGAGCGCTCCGGGGCCCGAAGTGCCAGCGCAGACCCCTATCGCACCACTCAGCTCTGACTGAGCGGCGGCAGCGTACGCCGCATGCTCTTCATGGCGGACCGTAATCCATCTGAAGCGAGGATCCTTGATGGCCTGCAGAACAAAGGGGTTGATGACATCACCAACCATGCCAAAGATATCCCTCGCTCCGGCTTCAGCCAGAACATCAAGTATTGCTTCAGAAATGCTGCGCGCCATATTGCTGCCCTCAGCGGCCGGCCTAAGAGAAACCCGTACTCAGCTAATTATAGGCTGATCGATCAGAAATCGTTAAGTGGTGCTGGGTTCGGCGAGGGCGTGTGTTTGCGGTTATCGAGATACAACTCCAGCCCAACAAAAATCAGGGAACCCGGCATCAGGACCCAACAGATCGCGCTTTATCGGGCAGGCGGACGTCTAGCGTGCGCCCAGCACAAACCGATTTGCGTGTGCGGGGCATTGCTAGAGCGCGTGAGCGCTCATTGGAAGAATGACAATAGCGGGTGTACCACCTCTGCTAATGTCCCAGCAACAGCTGTTGCAGCAACAGGAAGTCTGCAAGATTGACCTCATTATCAAAGTCGATATCACAGAAAATCTCTTCATTCGAAGTCAACAATCGCGCCCGAGTCTGATGCTGTTGCAGCAACAGCAGATCACCGAGACTCAGCCCAACCACGGAATCGAGGTCGCAGGGGAACTGTGAGACCGAAGGATCGGTTCCAGCACCCACTTCCGCCCCGTCTGGCACACCGTCGTCATCACTGTCAGTGTCTGTCGGGTCGGTGCCAAAGGTCAGCTCTGCACCGTCCAGCAATCCATCGCCATCGCTATCCGGGTTGTTCGGATCCGTTCCCGTATCGTTTTCATCTACGAAGACGCCGGTGTTGGTTTCCACGTCATCGAACAATCCATCTTCATCCGTATCGACAGGCGGCAGGGCCGCCACCTCAAGCGAGTTGACCCGAAATGTCGAGTTACCAATGGCGCCCCGGTTCGGCGTACTGATAGAAAATGTGGTGACCTCGGTATCAACGAGGTACTCCCAGTTCGACAAATCGAGGCCGGTGCGGCTGGCATTGTTCTCATCGATGGTCGTGATAGGACCACCGTTCAGCGACAGCTCTGCCCGCTCATTGGTCAGAATGGGTTCGAACAAGTCCAGGAGGATCTTGCTCAAAATCACCGGCTCACTGAAGCTGAAATTCAGCGTTTCGCGACTGGAGCCCGTCCAGTAGTTATCCAGCGCTCCATCGTCAAGCGTACCCGTGTCATTGCCCAGGCCGGAGATATCTCGAGTCACATCACCGGCGTTAGATGAGACGTTCAGTGTCACTGAACTACCCGCACCGAGTTCGAAGGTATACTGAGTAGGCCCGCCCGACGTGAAGTCGATCGTCGCCATAGCCGGTGGCGGCGGAGGCGGTGTGCCCCCCGTTATCAGGGTGAAGGTCTGATTAATGTTCGCGCCGGTGTTGCTATCACTGGCCGAAAAGGTGGTAACACCCAGAGAGCTCAAATCAAAGCTGATCGGGTCGGTCAGCGATTGCGTGCCAAAATCGCTGCCCACACTGCTGCACCCATTCACCAGGCCGCCGTTGTTAGTACAGCTAATCAACTGGCTGCTGCCGCTGACACCGCTGAGGCTGTCCGGCACAAAGGCGCCCGATAGGGTGACCACCGTTTCGGTGGTGGTGTCGGTAAAACCGGTCACGGTTGTGGTGACCAGGTTCATGGTCAAGGTGCCCGTGGCGGTATCCAAGGTCGCGGTACCGCTGCCGCTGCCCGAGCCAGAGGTTGCACCCGACACGGCGATGGATTGGCTGACGCTGAAGGACACCGCGTGCGCTGCATTGCTGATCAGTAGCAGTGCCGAGGTAAGCAGCAGGGCTAGCGTACTGAGTGGATTGATCGTCACTGGAGAATCTCCTCTGAATAGTGTCTGGAAATTCACCGGGCAGGTGCCGCCGTGGTGCTGTCCGCTACAGACATGGTAACGGGCACGTCCGGACGCCTCTCGGTGCAATTCACGCGCTAGGGGATGACGCGCTTTTACAGGTCCACATAGTGTGTCAGCACAGGTGAAACACCAGAGAGAATGGATCCATCCGTTCCGATGTAGTAACTGTTGGTCGTGTTCACGCTGAAACTCGCCTTGGCTTGCGCCGCGAGTGGATCTCCGCCCGGCGTAAAGTAGACGAGTTTCACCGAGAGATCAGACAGCTTCGATGTGTTTTGCGTCGCGTTGGACTCCGTGGTGAAACCCGCGGCGTTCAGCAGGGTAACGTA
>JBCCYE010000079.1:0-7431 GCA_039190425.1 Pseudomonadota bacterium
AGTCGTCAAAGCCGGATATCACGCCCTGATTCAGGCTGTCGGCTGGACCCTCCTGGTCGTTAAAAATAGGGGCACCGGTAATTGCGATGCCGATCGGTCCCAGCGTGGTGCTGGTTGGTGAGTCGGCCAGCTCCGGGTTGATCGGCACAGTGAGAAAATAGCGATTGGTGTAGCTCTCGATGAAGCCCGGCGACATCCTGCTGACGGTCGTTTCTGGTCCCGCCTCGACATATAGTCCGCTGTCGCCATCGGGATCCCAATAGGGAGACGGATGATCGGGCCGGCCAGCAGCTTCCAGCGTCACCGTCCCGTCTTCGATGTTGCCGATAACAGTCACGTTGCTGCCAAAAGCAGAAAAGGCAAGCGGCAGCTCGCTGACGGTTTCGCTTGCGGTATCCAGGGGCACATCGTCTACGCGGGTGGCGACAACCTGGGTTGAGTCTGCGCTGCTCTCACCGGCATAGAATCGGTTGGTCTCCGGCATTTTGATAGGAAGTGCTATATCGTCCTGTGCAAAGGTCAGGCTCAGCCCGGTGTCGCTGGAGGAAATGCTGCCGATGCTCTCCCCGCTTGCCAGGCTGCTGACCGTACTGCTGGTCCCGCTGTCGGTTTCGATCTGCACCAGCTGCATGCTGCCGGTACCGCCGTCCAGGGTTGAAAATGCCCATTGGCCGGACAGTTGCTCCAGGGTTCCGCCAAAGGCCCAAAAGGTGCGCTCGATAGGAATCGTCTCACCTTCCCAGGCGAAGGTACCGGACTGATTGCTGGTGAAGTTGATGACGGCGACACCCTGGGCGGAATCGCTCGTTGTGGGGGCATTAAAGGCACAGGCGATGCACTGTCCGTTCAGGCTCTCGAAGGTATCGCCAACAAAGGTTCCGATTTCGGTTGTGGCGGTCTCGTCCGGAGTATAAACCCCTTGGATTGTGAGCCATTCGGGGAGCCCGTCTGCGGCGTAATGAAAAGAGGCGATGAACATGATGTTGTCCTGTCGCTCGATCAGGTAGCCCCGCCCTGGCTCGTTTGGATTCCACCACCACCCGTCTTCCGGATATTCCGCGGCCAGGGCGGAACAGGAGAACGCCATGAACACGGTAAAAACCGAAGCTCGAAATCTGAACATTTTGGAAGACTCCGCTCTATGGATGGGTGAAGCCTAGGTATCAATTGTGCGGAGAATAAGGAGAAACTGTGGAGTCTTGGCTCTCACCACGCAAGACTTACAACCGTTCAAAAAATGCGTTCCAGATGTTCAAGGATTTCGGGTACAGTTCTTAGCCCACAACGAACATTATTCCCGATCACTTTGACCTCAGAATCCGTTATTGCCGCACTTGAGTCCGCCCTCGCCGACAACCCTGACGACCGCGATTTGCGGGCCCATCTCGCCCAGACCCTGACCAGCGCAGAGCGCTACAAGGACGCACTGGCGCACTATCAGCAGTTGCTCGGGGAATTCCCCGCTGACGTTGATCTACTTCGCCAGGCGTTGACCTGCGCTGAAAACGCCGGCAGCTCCACTCTGGCCTTGCAATATCAACAGCTACTGACCGCGCTGTCGGGCTCCAGTAAACCTGCGGAGCCGCCCGCTCCACCACCGCGAACGCAGCGAGCAAAACTCACCGTCGTTGGCTCAGACGGTGATACCTCACTTTATGCGGATCCAGTTGATGAAACGGTTTACCTCGAGGATGTGGCTGGCATGGCAGAGGTGAAGCGCCATCTGGAACTGGCGTTTCTCGCCCCTTTGCGAAACCCAGAGATGCTTAAGGCATTCGGCAAACGTGTCGGCGGCGGCCTGCTGCTTTACGGCCCTCCAGGCTGCGGAAAGACCTACATCGCCCGCGCTCTGGCAGGCGAGCTGGGCGCCAAGTTTTTTGCCATCGGGTTATCAGATGTACTGGACATGTACGTGGGTGAAAGCGAGCGCAAACTGCATGATATTTTCGAAAACGCACGGCGCGAGTCGCCTTGCGTGCTTTTTTTTGACGAGATCGATGCACTCGGCCAAAAGCGATCGCAGCAACGCAACTCCGGTGGTCGGAACCTGGTCAATCAGCTTTTGGCAGAGATGGACTCCGTCGGGAGCGACAACACCAACCTTTACGTGCTCGGCGCCACCAATCATCCCTGGGATGTAGACACGGCGCTGCGCCGTCCCGGCCGCTTTGATCGCATGGTTGCCGTCTTTCCACCAGACGCGAAGGCTAGAGCGGCCATTTTGGAACAAAACCTGGCTCGCGGACCCCACGAGGATATCGACATTGCTGGGCTGGTCGCCGGCAGCGACGGTTTCTCGGGTGCCGATCTAAAGTACCTGTGTGACCGGGCAACCGAGAATGCGCTGGAGGCGTCTTTGGTCACCGGCACGGTCAAACCGATTAGTCAGGACGACTTCGACACCGCCATCAAAGATTTTAGGCCAAGTACCCGTGCCTGGTTTGAAATGGCAAAAAACTACGCCCTGTTTGCCAACGACGGTGGATCTTACGATGAGCTCCTTACCTACCTGCGCGAAAACGGTCTCAGCTGATGGATGATTCCCGGCTCGAAGCGCATGACCTGGGGTTTCAAGATTACTCGCGCGCAGAAACGTTGATTGACCTGGGCAGGTACGATCAGGCGTTGACGCAGATTGCACAACAACTGACGCGCGACCCAGAAGACCCCACCGGACACTTTCTAGTCGGCGTCGTCCATCTCCACAAGAGCCAATACGATGAGGCCATCTCGGCCTGCCACCGATCTCTAGGATCCGAACCGGGATTTGCACCTGCCTATCACCTTCTCAGCTTTGCCTGGCATGGGAAATATCATTTTGACAACGAGCTAAAGTGCGCAGAGGAGGCCGTGAGGCTCGAGCCTGACGATCCGCAATACTTACATCGCCTAGCCGAAGCTCAACAGCAAAGCGGCCAGATTGCCAAAGCGCTCGTTTCTGCCCGTGAAGCCACCCGGCTGGACCCTGAGTCCGCGCACGGCCATGCGCTGCTTGCTGAATTGGCCTTGGAATACAAACAAAAAGCCGACGCGGAAAAGCACTATCGGGCGGCGCTGGAACTAGAGCCCGAAAACGAGGCCTACCTGCACAACCTTGCTCGCGTATTAACCGCCCGCGGAAAACACCTTCAAGCGATCGAACTGATGTTTGACGCCGCTCGGGTTGATCCGTCGAATGCGCTGATCAGGGACAACCTGTATTCCACGGTTCACGATTGGCTGGGACGCAACATCGTCCGGTTTCGATATGCGAAAGCTAAAACAGAACTGCCCCCGGCCCTGGTCACGTTTTATGAGCAGGAACGCAGCAAAGCCGGGTTTTTCAAACGTCACTACGCGATCACGTTTGTTGGCCTCTCACTGGGAGCGCTGGTATTGATCACCGGGATGTTCAGCACCCTTATCTGATCGCCATTCGCTGTTTGCTTTACTGAAGCGGGCTCAGGTTGGCTTTCTTACTGAGTCTTCCTTCAAACTCAGGGGGCAGGAAATTCAGCGAGCTTCAGAGGCCAGGGCTTCAGGAGTCCTGACGCCAAGGTTCGGATCATGCTTGCTATAGTGGCGCCCCAACAGAATAAGGAATGGACGAAGATGGAAACGGAGTTGTTGCCCTTGGGCGCGCCCGAACTGGGGATGACAAGAGGGGAGATGTTGGAGCACATCGACTTTCTCTGGAACTACATACATTCACAAATTGAATTTACGATCCAAATCGTCTTCGCCTGGCTGATCGCGATGTTCTTCACCGCGAAGCAGTTAAAAAGGTCGCAATTCATCGCAGCGCACGTCTTTTATCTGATGTTTCTGACTCGACAGTACTTTGGCATCGCGGACAGTCAAGCCGCTTTGGGAGTGTGGTACGACCGAATCGCGCTCCCCAACATTGACAGTGTCAAGGCGGAAGATCCGCTTCTCGTTTTTTTTAATAGTTTTTCCGGGTACTTTGAACAGTTCCTCTTTGTGGCAGTCGTGGCTGGTACGATTTGGTGGTCCTTCAGTTGCAGAAGGGAAAGGTCCGTGACGATAATCGCCAGCTCGCCAGATTGATTGCTGCTGGGAAACTCGAGGGGGCAGAATCTCAGGGGTCTCGCTCCTCGATCCACCGGCGGAGCACCTCCGCCACCACACGGTGTCCCGCTGGCGTCCAGTGCCCGTCATTTTCGAAGTACGTGCGCTCGCCTTTTCGCTCAGCGGCGCGAAGTGCCGGCGTCGGGTCGAGCATCGGAATTGATGCCGATTCCGCCCACGCAGCCAGGGCAGCGGCCAGCGGATCGTCGTTTGCGGCTCGCTGGGCGCATAGCTCAGCCTCGTACTGACACAGACGCGGGTACTGTCCGATAAGCGTCGCGAAAGGCACATAAAGCAGCACCACACTACTGCCCTGTTCACGAGCCCGGTGCGCCAGATCGCCTACATGCCTCAGCGCTCGCTGCGCGCTGAAATCGAGTGCTCCTCGATCGAGGGGCGCCAGCTCCGACGGCAGGACAGGAGTAGCGCTGTTCCGCCGCAGGTTCGCCAGCACCAGGCGGCCCGTCCACGACTGCGCCAGCAGCCGACCAAACCCTTCCAACCGAGGCACAAAAGGTCGGGCCGGTGAGTCGAAATAGCCCTCGGCGTTGACCATCAGACTGCGGCTGCCGAGGCCAATCCATTGTTCGCGCTCGTCGTACCAATAGATAACGTCCTGTTGATCCGCACCGAGATCGTTCCAGGCGAACAGCTGCACCACCAAGAGTTCCTTCGGCAGGTATTGCGGATTTTGCTTGAGGAAAAAATCGTAGTACGGGGGGCTATGCCCATTGGGATACGCCAGCGGCTCCACCCTTCGGTTCACCAACAGTTTTTCCAGCTGAGCGCCATACCGCTCCTCAACCTCCACCGCCCAACCGAAGGCGAAGGAGTCTCCCACGATGGTCACATCGGGATGGGCCAAGACCTTTCGATCAGACCGAAAACCCTGTGCATTTGTCCTTACCTGAGTACAAAACTCATCGCGGCAAAAACGCCTTTCGTGATGGGGCTTGGGCGCATAGAAAATGCCCGTCAGCTGTGGAACAAAGCCGCCGAGCCACACCTGACTGGCGGGATAGAGATGGAGATTGGCCGGTCGAGTGGCGCTGACCCAGGACCAGACCGCCAGCTCACTCAGGCCGCCAGCCAGCAAGGCGGTGATCAAAACCAGAGCGCCCCAGAACATCCCCTCGCGCCCCGTCATTCCGGTTAGCCTGCCATTCCTTGAAAAGCTCGCCTAAACCACACAACCCCAATCCCCAAGCGACGAATGAAGCTAGGCTAGGACACATACACTGAAAGTCCGCTGAACAACCTCGAAACCTGTCGATACTCCTGAGCTTGGGTGGGCACCCCATGTCACAATGACGCCATGAGCAAGCGCGTTTTTGATGCCCGGTCAGCGCCGGAGGAAGAGATCCAGGGCGTAAAGGAAACGTTGGATGGGGCCGGCATTCAATACTATGAGACCAAAACCGGGACCTGGGGCTTCGGCAGCGCGGGGCTCTGGCTCTATGACGATGCTGACCATCAGCGAGCCCGCGAGCTCATCGACGAATTTCAGACGCGCTGGGTTGAGCAAGCACGCTCGCAGGGCGAACGCCCCTCCATGCGCTGGTCGATGCTTCCGCTACTGGCAGGATTTGTGGGCCTGCTCAGCTGGGCGTTCTGGAGCTTGCTCAAGTCCCTGGGAAGCTGAGCTTGTTTCCTCACCCACTGCCATTCTACGGCGGCGGACTCTGCCAAGGGCCGGCTGGGGGTTTCCTGAGGTAGGGCTGCGTTTCACTTGTCGGCGTGATGTAGCAGGACGTAATCATCCATATCAGGTTAAGGCCGACACTCGTTTCTTCGGGCGCACCCCAAGAGTAGGTCAGGTTGCGGTCTTTGCCGCCTGAGCGTTCAACGACATACATGACAAACACATCGTTGGTGAAACCCGTGGCGACGTTGTTCATGGCCCAGTCCACGTTGCGTAAGCGGATACCAATCTGTCGGTCTGGTTTTTCCTCTGTCGGCTGTGGCACAAAATATTCGCCACCTTGGTCATGCATGCGGATATCGCCAAAGTTGCCTGATGTGCCCTCGCCAGAAAACCCCATGTTGCAGGTGAACCAACGGGCGCGCAGCTGCTTGTGAAGCACTTCCGGCTCTGAGTTCACCTGACCGTCATCGGCCAAGCGTCGGACCACGTCGCCTTTCCATAACGCTCGATCGTCCAGCATCATTTGATAGTCGGCGTAGACGGTCTCTCCTCCCTCTTCATACACGCAGGCCTTCTCTTTCATAACCCCGTGATAGCCATGAACAATCGGCTTCCAGAACAGGTCGCATTCCGGGAGGTGGGTAAGATCGTCAAGCGACAGGTTGTTCAGCAACGACAAGTCGTCAATGGCGTTGCGGTACGGCTCTCCATCAATACCGATAAACATATGGAGCTTCATGCGGACGGCGTTTTCCTCTTCATCCCGATGAAAGGAATAGATCCGGGGGTGCCACCGATCTTGCTCATACCAATAGTCGAGGATGAAGAAAGCATGTTCACCAAACCTGTCGCTGGGGATACGCCTTACCTCTGACGACACGCGCTCGTGCCGGACGGCATCTGACAGGTTCAGTCGATTATCGAAATAGACCTGCTCGTTGTTGTCGTAAGTCCCGGGAAACAAGTGGGCAATAATCTGCAGGTCCCGCTGAAGTGGATGCTGATCCTGTGCTGCGGCGGCCGTGCTGATGAGCGCCAACACGGTAAATAGTCTGATGAACATGGTGGTTTCCCCGGGTTCTACCCCATCAATTTGGACGGTTGGGAATAGAGTGACTTCTGCTGTATTCAAGCTCCATCCTACGCGGCTGCCGCGGATTAACCAGAGCCTTTCCTTGGGAGACCTTTGCCGATCCGGGTCTTTACGAATTGGAGCCGGAATCGCTGACACCGGCTTACGACGTTCAACCAAACCAAGTTGTATTTAATTAGACATATGACTAATATTAGAATTAATTAGCCATATGTCTAATTTATCTTTCTGGAGCGAAGGAATATGTCAGCTGAACCGTTAGCCGCAGGCCAAATTAGGGCGGTCACACAAGAAGAAATTGCGCATTATGAGAAGCACGGTGTTGTGCACTTGCCCGGTATTCTCGATCTCGAGCTGGTCAATCGAATGGAGAGTGTCTTCATGGAAGTCATGGATACTCAGTCCGAGGGAATGGCGAGTTCAGATTTTGAGGAACACGCGAAAGGGCTGGAGGCACAGGGGCTGGAAATTTTGAACGAAAAGAAAGACCCGAGCGATACATCCGCCAAGCACCGGGGCAAGTTCAAAGCGGGCAGTTTCAACTGCTATAACTACCCATCGCTCAACAGCCTTGGACAAAAGGCTCCATTTGGCCAAATCGCAGCCGATCTCATGGGCTCCAGCA
>JBCCYE010000080.1:0-6841 GCA_039190425.1 Pseudomonadota bacterium
CAGAGTCTGGGTGCGGTCGATATCGAGAAAGGTGGGCGCACCAAAACCCGGCACCTGGGCGCCCAACAGATCGCCGATGTTGGAGCTCTTGGCCAACTCGCGCGCGATGATGTCTTCGTCCAGGACCTGAACCGTTCGCGAGACCTCGTTGATCGACTGCTCACGCCGTGTGGCCGTCACGACAACCTGCTCCAGGGGCCCGTCCGAGGCGGTCTCTTCCTCCGCCCCTGCATGGGGATGAATACAGGCCAACAGGGCCGCTGAACAAAGCACGATGGTGCAGCGACGGCCGCTGCCGAATCGGGTTATAGAGCTATACATCCAACTGCCTTGCAGTTATGGCACGGGTTGAGAGTTTCGACCGCGAACGTACCGCTTGCCTCACTTAAAGCGGCAAGCCGGTTGGGCTGGGCCCTGTCGGCGGGGACACTCGCGCTCGGGCGATACCTCGGTTGCAGACATCGGGCCAACACAGCCGAAACGGTCCCCACTGAGGCGATGAATGGTAGTGATTATCATTGCTATTATCAACCGACCAGAGGCACAGTGAGCGATCGTTATCGGCTGCACACACCGAATCTGGACAGTGCGGGTTTGCGGTGCTGCACACGCCGCCGCGGATGGCTCCAGGGCCTATGGCAGCCACCTGCCGGATGCTTGATACTAGTGGGTGTCGCCGGCCGAGAACACGCAGCGTCGACCTGCCCACGTGCGAGCGGTTGCATACCAGAGCAGAGCCCGCGCCATTGGCCCTATCCGAGATGAAGACACGACGACCTGACAATACGACCCAACGCGATCCGCTCGCCGCCATTGTGGAGTCGCTGGACCTGACGGGTACCGTGTTTCTGAAAGCGGACTTCACCGCCCCCTGGGCGATCACAGCGCATGTGACCGAAGAAGACTGCCGGCCGTTCATGCCACTGCCGAGACAGGTGCTCGCCTACCACTACGTCCGGCGGGGTCAAGCGATCGTGTCGCTGGGTAAGACCGGTGGCGACACCCTCGGTTGTGTCGCACAGCAGGGGGATATCCTGTTGCTGCCGTCCAACGCCCTGCACGTTCTGGCCTCGGAACCCGGGGCCACTCCTGTATCCGGCGATGATCTGCTGCTGCCGGCAGGCAACGACGGTCTGGCTCGGATCGTCCACGGCGGTGGTGGCGAAGCCACCAGCATTCTGTGCGGTTTCATGGCCAGCGGTTCAGGTCGCCTGCCGCTGCTGGACGCCCTGCCGGAGCTGCTCGTCATCAACATCGAGAATTCGGAAACTCAGCAGTGGATTGAAGCGTCCGTGGCCATGGCGGCCAGAGCATCCTCACTGGACGGCGCCTCAGGCGCTGCGATCGAATCCGGCCTGTGCCGACTGCTATTGATCGAAGCGCTGCGCGCTTACCTGGCGCAAAACCCGGAACCCACCGGCTGGCTGGCGGGCATGGCTCACCCACGCATTTCCCTCGCACTGGCCGCCATCCACGCCAATCTATCGCAACCACCCTGCGTCGAAGACCTCGCTCGGGAGGCGGGCATGTCGCGCTCGTCCTTTGTCGAGGTATTTTCCCAAACCATGGGCGCGGCGCCAGCGACCTACATGCTGGCCCGTCGTTTGGAAACCGCTGCCGCGCTGCTGCGGGAAACCGAGCTGTCGACGGCCGAGATCGCCTATCGGGTCGGCTACGACGCGCCGGAAGCGTTTTCGCGGGCCTTCAAGCGAGCTACCGGTCATTCCCCCAGCGCCTGGCGACGCAGCGCATAAGCGGCGAGCCCGCGCGGCTCATCCTGACACCGCTCCCCCCGGCGATTTGATCATGCATTGCGGTGTTCCCGTCATTCGCTTGGTGACTGCCCGCTCCTATAGTGCGTTCCACCCTTCACAACAAGGAGCGCAGAACCATGCACACACATCTGCACAGAAACGCACTGCCTCAGCTGCAGCGCAACGACTTTTTAACGGACGGTGGTATCGAAACCACGCTGATTTTTCACGAGGGTTTCGAGCTGCCACTGTTCGCCGCCTTTACGCTGCTAAAATCAGAGCGCGGTCGGCAGGCGTTGAACCGCTACTACGGCAAGTACCTGGCCCTCGCCGAGGAGCACAACACCGGTTTCATTCTGGAGAGCGCAACCTGGCGGGCGAGTCGGGTGTGGGGCGAACCGCTGGGCTACAGCGCGCAGGATCTGGCAACGGCGAACCGACAGGCCATCGAACTGCTGCACGGGCTGCGAGAAGGTTTTGCAAGTGAGCAACCGGTGGTGGTCAGTGGCTGCGTCGGACCCATGGGCGACGGCTATGCGCCGTCCGAGATGTTGGACGCGGCCCAGTCGGCAGACTATCACGCAGAGCAGATCGAGACCTTCGACACTGCGGGCGTCGATATGGTAACGGCCATTACGATGACCCATACCGGTGAGGCGCTGGGCATTGCGAACGCGTGCGCCGACCGTGGTCTACCGCTGGCGATCTCGTTCACCGTCGAACTCGATGGACGACTGCCGTCTGGCCAACCGCTTATGGACGCCATTCGGGAAGTCGACGGCGATGCTTGTACACCACCTGCGTACTACATGATCAACTGCGCGCATCCGGAACACTTTATGCCAGTGCTGCAGCAACGAGCCAGCGCGGCGGCGCGCATCTACGGCATGCGGTGCAACGCCTCTCGCATGAGCCATGAGGAACTCGACAATGCCGACACGCTCGACGAAGGCAATCCGTCAGAACTGGCCGAGCTGCACGCGCAGGTAAAAGACTACTTGCCCAACCTGCGCATTTTTGGCGGGTGCTGTGGGACGGATGATCGCCATGTGGGCGCGATCGCTCACGCCTGTTTGGGCGGAGCGGCCTGCGCTGCGCCGCCACGAACCGCAGCGGCAGGTTCCTAACCTTCCCCTATCGCTACGCTTTGCCCGCGCGTACAAAAGCGCCCTCCCTGTCGGCCGGTTGCGTCATGGCCGACAGGGGTCCAACGATGGTTAGTGTGTGTGGGCGACGCCGCGTAGCGTACCGTCGCGCGGACGTCCCAGCAAACGCGCTGGGCTCGGATCGGCTTAGCGCGTTACCGGCCTCTGAGGCGGTTTTTTTAAGACGCGACGACGCCAGGTAAGCAACAGCGCCACCAGCCAGGCGGCAAAGCACGCGTAGGCGGCGAACGTCACAAGGCCGACACCTGGCCCGTACACCGCTACGGCCTGTACCGCGCTCGACAGCAACAAGACAGTTCCCCCCACTGCACAACCACGACGCCTGCCCTGGGACCATGGCAGGTTCAGCATCAGCTTCCTCTGTTTCGGCTGCGTAAGGGCCAGCAACGTCATGCCAGCGGCGGCCAACCAAAGTCCCAGCAGGAAGGTCACGTCTTAGTACCGGTCAGCGGTGCCGCGCCGGGCGTCGTGTCAAGGTCAGGTAAATCGCGACCGACGGGCGGTGTGGCCGGCTGGGGCAGCACGCGCCATACCAGACACAGCAGCAGGCCAGCGACCAGCGACGTTATGTCAAAGCCCGCCCGGGTCCAGTCACCCGTGGCCAACGCGTGGGTGAGATGAACGTCCGTGGTGAACGCATTCAACAAGGGCAGCATAAGGAACAACGCCGCCAACAGCGCAACCTGCTCACGCCAGGCCCGGCGCAACTCGCGCGCGCCCGCGTGTGCGAAGGACAGCGCCCAGGTGATGAACAGCACATGCAGTTCCCACTCGGCGCGATGCCCCATGCTTAGCGGTAACAGACGATTGGCCCAGAAATAGGCGGCAATGCCCAGCGGCAGCCCCACGATGATGGCGAGGTTGGTCCGTTCGATGAACACCAGACTGCCCTCGACCGGCACGTTATCAGCCCTGCCGGCGCGGCGTTTCTTCGCCCACAGCAGCAGCCCGGTGGCGATCATGCCCGCCCCCAACAGGCCACTCAAGAAATAGGCCCAGCGCAGCCAGTAACTGGCAAAGCGACCCTCGTGCAGCGCAAGCACGCTGCCGGCAAACACCGCATCGGCGGGCTTGGCAGGTGCCAGTGGCTGCATTTCGCCACTCACACCATTGAAGGACAGTACTTCACCGACGCGACCGATGCCCTGGGCCTTGTTGCCCATTCTGATCAACGCCGCTCCGTCACCGGGGTGGACAATTTCGAGATAGCGGACGGCACCTTCGCCCCAGCGCTGTTGCGCCGCACTGATGGGCTCGGCCAGGGACACGCCCGCCACCTGGACACCCGTTTCCACGGGCCGCTGCACTCCCGGGCGAAGGTGCGCAAACATCTCGTTGATGGCTGCGTCGTCAACCCCCATGGTAAGAAACAGCGTTCCGGGGGAGTATTCGAGATCGTAAAACACCAGCCCCGAGTAGGTGATCATCAGCAAAAATGGCAAAGCCAGCACACTGCTGATGTTGTGGGCGTCCAACCAAGAGCGCTGACCCTTGCCCAGTCTCAGCGTGAAAAAGTCTTTAAAGATTTTCTTGTGGGTGACGATACCCGTCAATAACGCCAGCAACATAAACAGTGTCGCGATGCCAACGATGTAGATTGCCACGTCGTAAGGGATGTAGTGCAGAGCATAGTGCATGCGGTACAGCGCGTTACCGCCGCCGGTATCGCGCAGCGGCACCGGTGCACCCGTCAGCGGGTGCAGGTAACGCTCGATCGACGTATCGCCCTGTTCATTCGGTTGTTTGAGCGTGGCAAACACCCGAATGGTCGGGTTACCACGCTCCAGCGGCAGCGACACAAAGTAGCGGCGCGCAGCCGGCGCAGCCTCTTGCAGATAATCGATGCCCAGCGTCAGCATGGCCTCGGTACTGGCCTGCAGCCGATGCGCCGGCGCCTCCGGCGTCATCCAGTGGTCCACCTCGTAGTTGAAATAACCAATGCTGCCGGTAATGAAGATGAAGTACAGAAACAGCGACAGCACCAGGCCCGACCAGGTATGCAGCCAGGCCATGGACTGACGGAAGCTGCGCCGAGGAGTCTGTGAAGTGCCCATTTATCGCAACGCAAGGAACAGTAGATAAAACGTCGCGCAGCTCAACGTCATCGTCCACACCACGGTACTCAACCTGCGTTCATGGAAAACCCACATGGCAATTGCTACCCAGGTCAGGTAGTTCAGCAGGGTCATGGCGTACACACCCTGCACCAGCGGCATCCAGCTCAAGCGCTCGAAGAGAACGGCGCAGAAGGCGCCAAAAACACTGATCAATACAAACCCACCCGCAAAGGCCATGAGGCAGCGACCGGCGATGCTCCAGCGGTAGTGCGCGGAGAGTCTGGTAGTGGGGCTGTTAATGACTGACCTTTCGGGCGTCGCGCGCCCTACAGCGGGGGTGAGTCGCGCGACGGATGCAGCACCCACTCACCGTTTAACAATGATTCCTATTAGCGTTTGGATGATACACCCCACCATCGAAGAACACGAGCGCCCGACCAGGCTGTGTCTCAGCACGTGCGGGAGTCCACCCGATGACAGGCTTTTATTTGATAATGATTCCCATTATCAATATAATCCACCCCGCTACCGCAACCTTGGTCCTGCTCTGGCCAGGCGTGAAACCGTAAAAGGCGGGAACAGCGGGCCCCGAGTCCAACAGCCTGTGGTTTGGGGGTTCAAGACTTGATGCCTGGCAGCCGTGAAATAAGGAAGGTTATGTCGAAATTCATTGAGGAAACCGTCACCCACGTACACCACTGGAATGACACTCTGTTCAGCTTCCGAACGACGCGCGGAAACGCACTGCGGTTCGAGAACGGCCACTTCATCATTATCGGCCTCGAGCATGAGGGCAAACCACTCATGCGGGCCTACAGCATCGCCAGCGCCAACTACCAGCCAGAACTGGAGTTCTCCAGCATCAAGGTCGCCGATGGGCCGCTCACCTCCAAGCTGCAGCGGGTGCAACCCGGTGATCCCATCATCATGAGCACCAAGGCGACCGGTACTCTGATCGCAGACCACCTGCTGCCGGGCAAGCATCTGTATCTGCTGGGAACCGGCACGGGGCTCGCGCCTTTCATGAGCATCATTCGCGACCCCCACATTTACGAACAGTTCGACAAGGTGATTCTGTTTCACGGTGTGCGAGAGATCTCCGAGCTCGCCTACGCAGACGTCATTGAGCAGGAGCTACCGCAGGACGAATTCATCGGCGAGCTGGTTCGCGAAAAACTGATTTACTACCCCGCCGTCACGCGTGAACCGTTTCGCAACAACGGCAGGCTCACCACACTCATGACGTCGGGCAAGCTGTTCATGGACATTGGCCTGCCCAAGCCGACGCTGGAAGACGATCGCTTCATGCTGTGCGGCAGTCCCAGCATGCTCAAAGACGTGTGCAAAATTCTGGATGACCGCGGCTTTGCGGAATCGCGCCACGGTTATCAGGCGCACTATGTGATTGAGCGCGCCTTTGTTGAGCAGTGAACCGAATCCGGGCCGCGCCCGCTAGCCCCCGTGCTGGTACAGGGTAACTACGCAGGCGCCGCCCAGCCCAAGGTTGTGCTGCAGTGCGGTGCGCGCGCCCTCCACCTGACGCTTGTCCGCCTGACCGCGCAGCTGCCAGACCAGCTCTGTGCACTGGGCAAGCCCGGTGGCACCCAGCGGGTGGCCCTTGGACAGCAGTCCGCCCGAGGGGTTGGTGACGCAGCGGCCGCCGTAGGTATTGTCCCCGTCGAGGATGAAGCGTTCCGCGTCGCCCTCCGCACAGAGGCCCAGTGCTTCGTAAGTCAACAGTTCGTTGGCCGTGAAGCAGTCGTGCAGTTCCACCACGTCGATGTCCTGCGGCCCGATGCCGGCCTGCTCGTACACCTGCTGGGCGGCATTGGCGGTCATGTCATAACCCACCATCTTGATCATG
>JBCCYE010000081.1:0-6491 GCA_039190425.1 Pseudomonadota bacterium
CCCACATTGCACCTCTCAGTCAGTGAAGTGGCGGTATTAAACCGGCTGCATTAGGAAGTGCCGCCACTTATACCGCAAATTTGGCGGTATTTTATAGGTTTTAGCTGGACGTCTCTGGACTGATTGTAAACAAAAAAGCCCTGATATACAGGGCTTTATGTACTTCTTGGGATGTTGCTGGAAGTGTTTTTGGTGGAGGCGGCGGGAGTTGAACCCGCGTCCGCCAGCACTATTCCTTAGGCTCTACATGCTTAGAGTCCGTCTATTGATTTAGCCGCACACAGCCCAACGGTCAGGACGTGATTGGCGAGCCCTGAAGTTCATTTAACAGCGCGGCCCAGAGCGTGCGTTGCTGCGATCCAGTTCTGTATGACAGTCAGTAGCGCGGGGCTGGCACCTTGCTAAAGACCGCTAGGGCCGAAGCCACTAGAAGACATTTTTCGTTCTGCTTACGCAGCCAGAGCCATGTCGTAGTTGTCGTCGTTGGCAACTAATAGTTTGCAGCTTTTGATTAACGTGATTCGCTACCATCACGGCATGCACCTGAAGGCTTCGTTACCGTCGTCGAATCCGAATCGCCCCCAAAATGGTGATCCCCATTATACCGCAAACGTGCGGTTTCTGGGGTGGGGGCGTTTTATGGGGCTTGAGTGGCGTAAAATCAAGCAAAATCAGCGGTGCGTCCCGCATTGGGCGGTGCGTGCGGTTGTTTCGACGGTCACACTTGTAGGGGCCCGGCGGGGTGGCCGGTGCTGTTGCCGTGGGCGCTCCCCGCGTGCGGTGAAGCGCCATCTCGCCCGCATTGGCAGCCCTGTGTTAGGCTGTTGCCGCCTGTCAGCGATCGCCACGGCTCGTCGCAGCGGCAGTGTCAGGGGTTCAATGGCTGCGGTGCGGGGCCTTGTTATGGCGGTACGCTGCGACGCTTCCCGTAAGAATAACAACTGTGTGTAGATGCCGATGTTCAATCCTGTGCGACGGCGCGAGGCCTTCAACCCTTGAGTAATCGGTTTGCTCACGGGAGCTTTATTCCCAGTCTCGAGGGCATGCGCGCCCTCGCGGTGCTGGCGGTGTTGCTGTTTCATCTGGATCTTCCCCAGGTTGCCGGTGGCTACCTGGGAGTGGACCTGTTCTTTGTCGTCTCCGGCTTCATCATCACCCGCAACCTGTTGGGCGATATGCAGCAGCAACGCTTTGTCTTGCGCGAATTTTATGTACGTCGTTTCCGGAGGCTGTTTCCCGCACTGCTGGTCACCGTGTGTGTGACGCTGGCGGCGGGCGCCTGGCTGATGCCGCCGCTGGAGCTGCGCGACACTGCGGTGTCGGCGTTCTATGCCCTGTTTTCACTGGCCAATATCCACTTCTGGCTGCAGGCGGGTTATTTCGAGGCGGCCGCCCACACGCGGCCGCTGTTGCACACCTGGTCGCTGAGTGTGGAAGAGCAGTTTTATTTGTTTTGGCCGTTTCTGTTGCTGCTGCTCGGTACCCAGCGGCGGCGCGTCCTCTGGGTGGTGGTTCTGCTGGCCGTCTCCCTGTGGGCCACTGTGTTCTACCGGCATCTGGCCCCGGATGCGGTGTTCTACCTGCTGCCGTTTCGCGTCCACCAGCTGATGGCGGGCGCACTCATCGCCCTGTTGTCCCTGCGCCTTTCGGGCGCCGGTGCCAATGTCGCGACGTTGCTGGGCACCGTGGGTTTGGTGGCCGCGTTCGTCGTCATGGGTGAGGGGCACTCGCCCGCGGTGGGCGCTGCGCTGGTGAGCGGTCTCGGGTTTCTGCTGCTGCTCGGGCGCGACGGCTCCCTGGCGGAGCGCGTGTTCGGCTGGGCACCCATGCAGTGGGTCGGCCAGCGCTCCTACGCGCTGTACCTGGTGCACTGGCCCATCGTGGTGTTGTACCTGTTCGCCACCAACTTTGAGTTGCGCGCAGCGGAGCGCGTGCTTTTATTGGTCGGGTCGTTTCTCGCGGCCATGGTGCTGCATGAATTCGTGGAGAAGCCGTTTCGCAAACGCCGTGAGGACGTCACCTGGGCGCAGCGCCACGCGGTGAGTTGCTCACTGGTGCTGCTTGCCATGACCCTGGCACTGGCGAGTGTCACGCTGGGCACGCGGGGGTTCGAACAGCGCAGCAACGTGGTCATTCAGGCAATGATCGACAGTCTGCCGCAGGAGCAGGCGCTGCGCCGGGAATCGATTCGCTTTGGCGTATGCAACCTTAGCGAAGAGCACACGTTTGCCCGCTACGATACCGCAGCCTGCGCGCAAGCTCAGCCCGGCAAGCTGAACGTGGCGGTGCTCGGTGACAGCATGGGGGCAGACATGTACATGCTGTTGTCCAAGGCCTACCCGCACATCCACTTTTTGCAGGCTACCGCCAGCGCCTGCCCCGCGCTCATCGGTGATCACGGGTTTGGCAAACAGTACCCGGCTTGTCAGTCATTGAATGAATACCGCTTCCAGGAGCTGCTGGAACAGGATATCGATCTCGTCGTGTTGGCTTCCCTGTCCACCGATAAACGCATACCCACCCTGCAAGCCACCGTGGCGCACGTGCAGGCCCGGGGCACTCCGGTAATGGTGGTGGGGCCGCGCGCCGCTTACCGCGGTCGGGTACCGGTGCTGCTGGCCCGTGAAGAGTCACTGGCCAGGGTGAATGAGCGCCTGGCTTTGCACGTGGAACCTTACCGCGAGGTACTACTGGGCCTGCGCGAGGCGCTGCCGCAGGTGCCGGTCGTCGACATGTACGACCTTCAGTGCCAGCCCGAGTGCATCGCCGTGGAAGAAGGCAAGCTGCTGTATCTGGACGCCATCCATTTCACGCGCCTGGGGGCGCTGCGCATGGGTGAGCGGTTTCGCGATCGGGTGCAGCTGGTGCCCGCGACGGCACGGTCAGAGGCGCAGCACTGAGTCGCGGCACGTGGCCTCAGCTCGTCGCCTCACAGGCCAGCCCGAAACAGCGGGCCTAGAAGCCGCTCGTGGCCGTCTGTTCGGAATGGGTGACGGGACACACCATGGAGGAGTCAGCGGCGGCCTTGTGTTTCGGGCAGAACTTGTCATCGATGAGTTTCTGAATGGAGTCGCAGGGGTCTTCTGCCGCAAGCGCGCGTTTCAGCACGCTCTCGCCGACGATGGACATACCCGCGGTCATGATGGCCGCCCAGCCGCGCCACAAAATGCCGGTGGTGTTGGGCACGATCTTGGGCGCGTCCAGCGGCCCCTCCACCAAAATGGTGTTGGAAAATACGTTGCCCACCGACAGTCCCACGCCCTTGCGGCTGCGGGAGTCGATGCTCATCTTCAGGGTTTCCTTGTGCAAGTCGATTTCGATGCGAGCCAGCAGGTTGGCCTCATCGGTGCGCACCGCCGCGCCGTAGGGCGTGATGCCCTTGCCGTTTTTGAACAACCCCAGCGCCACGCCGCAGCGCATTTCCGGTTTCGAATCGTCGGAGCCGGGTATGAGCGCGGTAAACACGCTGGTGGCGATATCACGCGTGAGCAGTCGCGACTCTGAATAGTCCAGCGGGCCGCGCCCAAACTTCAAATACACGATGCCATCGGTGTTCTTGGCTATTTGCGCCGCGCTCTGTCCGCGGCTGTGCAGCTTCACATGGCCGCTGCGCGGAAAGGTGTCGCGGTCGTTCACGCCGCGCATGTTTTCAAAGGTGGATTCCAGGTGCCAGTGGGGCATCTGTTGGGTGCGGTCCATTCTGAGTTTGGTGTTCGCCGTGCCATCGCTGGCGTGTTGACTGCTGACGGAGAACGACAGACCGTCGGCGTTGGCCTTGCCTTGCATCTGTATGTTGCGGGCCGCGATCACAACGCTGTTAAAGCTTTCCAGCTTGCCCGTCAGCGCCAGGTTAACGGCATTGAGATCGTCCAGTGGCAACGGGTCCTCGCTGAAGATGCGTTCGTCCTTGGGCGGCCGGTCGACGGCGTCACCGCGCAGCCAGTGGATGGGCGTCAGCAGAAAATCCTCGACGAAATCGGCGCTGGCTTTGGCGGCGCTGGTGATGGCCGAGCCGTCGCCGCGTTTTTGGGTGGACGAATCGCTGCTGGCCGTGGTCTGCTCCCAGGCGGTGAGATCCAGTGAGCCGCTGGTGACGTCCACGTCCCACAGTGCGGGGTCGCCCGCGGTGTAATTGATCGCGCCCGTCATGGTGCTGAGGCCGAGCTGAAAAGCCTTGATGTCCGCCTGCATGCCATTGCTGGTGCGTTTGGCCACCAGGCTCAGCCGGCGGCGGTCCTGTGGGCGGTTGGCGGCCGTTGTTTGAGTCGGTGCCAGCTCAACCTCGCCATTGATGCTGCCCAGCAGGGTATCCATGGTTGTGCCCTCGGCATTCAGGGTCACGGTGCCGGTGACGGGGATGGGCGTGTGGTTCGGGTTGGTGATTACGAACTGGTCGAGGTTGACGTTATCCAGTTCCAGGTTGCTTTTCAGTAAGCTGGTGTCCCCCTGCCAGCTGAGTTTGGCGTTGCCCTTCAGGCTGTTGCCTCGGGCCGTCATCGACAGATTCTGTATCTGCACACTGTCCGCAGACGATAGAAACTGGAGGGTCAGTGAAGAGAACGGCTCCTCGCGCAGGGTCAGCGAGTCCACCGACAGGTCGATGCGGGTATCGCCGAGCAGGCGCAGGTTGCGCAGTATGGCATCCGTCGGATTGCCCGTCGTCGCTGCGCTGGCAGTGGCGCTGCTACTGGCGTTCGCCGTTGTGCTGCTCTTGGCAGGGGTTGTTGAGTCGGTCTTTGCGCTGGCTGTTGAGTGAGCCCCTTGCGCCGCGTTGTCGCTGTCCTCGGGCAACAGGTCCATCAGGTTGGCAAGATTGAGCGCCTTGGATTTCAAGTCCGCCTTCAGCCACGGTGAGCCGCCCGCGGTGAGGGTCACGTCCCCGGTCAGATCCTGTTCAAAGGTGTCGACGTCCAGATCCTTAATCTCCACACCCGTAATGTAGTCACCGTCCAACACAAACCGGGCGCTGCCGCCCAGGTGCAGCTTCTCTCGATCACCCGCCGTGCGCGTCCAATCGTTGTCGCGACGAATCTCAATGTCCAGATCCGCGCGACCGCGCAGCGACTCGAAGATTTCGTTGACACCCTCACCGGTGCTGGTGAAGTCAATGCTGCCGGAGCTGCGCGTGTGCAGCATGTCCTGACGCCAGAACGCGCTGAGCGAATCGAGCTGATTAAACTGCATGTTCAGGGTCAGCGTGTCCTTGCCGTCGGCGGCGTCCTGGGCATCCAGGTTGATCACCAGGGTGCCGTTCTGGCGGCCGGTGAGGGTGGCCTGAAACTGGCCACGGCTGGGGTTGCGGGTGGCGGTGCCGGCCACGCGCTTCAGGTCCAGAGCGGGAAGCTTGAGGTTCGTCACGTCGAGCTTGAGATCCAGTAACAGCTCCGGATACAGCGTCAGCGGGTGCGGCAGGGGTACGCCGTGCGGGCTGGATTCGCTGTCGGTCTCCTCGGGGGTGTCTTCGTCATCGGGCATCAGAAAGGACAGGTTAAGATCCTTCCCTTTGATGTCCGCCGTTAACGTGCGTGGCTTGCGGCTGTCCAGCGACAGGCTGCCCGTGAGTGTGCCGTCTCCTAGCTTCGCCGTGAGTTGGGGCAGGGCGAACTTGCCCGCCGAGGAATCCAGTTCGGCTTTGACGCTAACGGGGGTGCGAGTGGTGCCCACATGAGCGCCTGAGAACGACGCTTTTCCTTTGAGGGTATTGATCAGTTCCCCCCAGGTGACGCCCTGACCGCTGAGATCGACTTCGCCGTCGTGCCAGCGCCAGTCGATGTCGACCAGCTGGGCACCCAGGCCACTCTCGGTATCCCGTGCGGTGACCAGCACGTCGGCGCGCACCTGCCAGCCACTGTCGCTGCTTACAATGCCGGCATTGCCACTGAGCAGGCCAGCCGGTCCGGTCCCCTGCAAACCGGACAGCGTGACGCCGTTGGCCCCGGTGTTCAGGGTGAAGTGCACTTCCTCGACCAGTAGAACCGGCAGGCGCACCTTCTCGATGGCGATTTGTGCGGTGTGAACGGGCAGTGACAGGCGGGGCACGGTGCCGGCCAGCAGCTCGTTGAAGCTGGTGTCCGTTTGCGCCTGGCGGTCGTGGGGAAAGTACTGGCCGAGCAGCGTTGCCAGCGCGTTGGGTCGCAGCTGGTCCAGCGTCAGCGCGGACTTGACCGGCAGTGTCCAGGTCTCGCTGCTGTCGGCCTGCACGTCCAGTTGCATCTTGCGCGCCTTGAGTTGGCCCTGCAGGGCGTACCCTGCGGCGCTGGGTGTAATCGCCAGCTTGCCCCTGACTTCGGAGTCCTCCTGCTGCGCCGCCTGCAGGGTGAGATCGGCCTGCAGCGCTTTGAGCGCCAGTACGTCCCCCAGGGAGTTGATGGTGCTCAAAGCGCTGCAGGCCGATCTCACCCTGCAGGCGGCGCAGCAGGAGGACTCCGAAGTCAGGGGCAAGCTGGCGATTACACCCAGCGCCGCAGGGTACGCCCTGCAGGGCCCACTCA
>JBCCYE010000082.1:0-6480 GCA_039190425.1 Pseudomonadota bacterium
CTGGGACCCTCCGGCGCGGGTAAGTCGGCCACCTTGGTGTCGATGCTCAGTCACGTGATGGCGGTTCATCGTCCCCGGCTGTTCATTATCGAAGCGGGTAACAGTTTTGGCCTAATGGGTGACTGGTTCAAGTCCCATGGACTCTCCGTCAATAGTGTGAAGCTGAAACCCGGTGGCGGCGTGTCGCTGTCACCCTATGCCGATGCCAAGCTGGTATTAGAGGAAAGTGCCTTGCCTGACCCCATGCCCTTTGATAACGACGAGGAATGGGAAGAGCGCGATGTGATGGGTGAAATGGAAGTGGTGGCCAAGCTCATGATCACCGGGGGCGAGGAGAAGGAAGCTGCCCGTCTGACGCGGCCCGATCAACGGCGTATTCAGGAAGCGATCACCCTGGCAGCGCAGGTGGCGGTGGAAGCCAACCGACCGTGCATGACGGAAGATGTCCGCGATGCGTTTATCACCCTGTGCCAAGACGATAAATACGATCCGAAAACGCGGGAGCGTTTACGGGATATGGGCGATTCCATCGCGATGTTCTGCACGGGGTTTCCGGGTGAGATCTTCAATAGCCGGAACGGCGCGGCGTGGGAAGAAGCCGATGTCACGATCATTGATTTAGCGACCTTTGCCCGCGAGGGCTATGAGGCGCATCTGGCGATTTCCGTCGTGTCTTGTCTCAACATGATCAACAACATTGCGGAGCGGGATCAACACGGTTCGCGCGAAATCGTGGTGACCATCGATGAGGCGCACATCATCACGACCAATCCGTTATTGGCGCCGTTTTTGATCAAGATTGTGAAGATGTGGCGCAAGCTGGGGGCCTGGTTGTGGTCGGCCACGCAGAACATGGAGGACTACCCGGCCGCGGCTAAAAAAATGCTGAACATGGTTGAGTGGTGGCTGTGCCTGGTGATGCCCAAAGAGGAAGTCGAGGAGATTGCCCGCTTTAGGAAGGTCGATGCCGCACAGCGCGACATGTTGCTCTCAGCCAGTAAGGCGCAGGGGCAATACACCGAAGGTGTGGTCATGTCGGAAGCCACGGACAACTTGTTCAGGAACGTCCCGCCGTCGCTGATGTTAGCGCTAGCGCAGACAGAGAAACACGAAAAAGCGAAGCGCATGGAGTTGATGCAAGCGCACGGCATCACGGAGGTCGAAGCGGCCATCAAGGTGGCCCACAAGATCGATGTGGAAAGGGGCATCGCGGATGCCTAAGTCTTCCTTCTATATAAAAGCCGTCGCCCTGTTGTGGATTATGTTGGTGCCGCCTGTCGCGCTCAGCGAAGAACCCGCAGCTCACTTGCCGAGCGTGGCTGTGTTTACGGCTAAGTCCCTACCGCCGTTAATCGGTGTGGATCCTGAACACACGGTCTTCATTCTGGATGGCGTTGAGAACGAGCTTGCCAGCATGCGCTTTGCCTACCCGGGCAGTGAGGAAGCGGCCAAAAAGATGGCGTTGGCGCGTGTGAATAGCCCCGCGTTCCAGGCGTCGATTGAGCGAATCAAAGTCAGTGGGCAAGCCTTGGTCCAGGCTTGGGTCATGGGCATTGAGAAGCTACCGGCTGTACTGGTTGATGATCAGTACGTGGTCTACGGCCAGTGGGATGTGAATGCTGCACTAGAGACGATTAGGGAGTACCGCGCCAATGAAATGGAACAGTAGAGCCCGTCGGAAATCGGCGGACATTGTGCTAGGCCTCTTTATTGTGGTGAGCGGTGTTCTGCTATCGTTTGTCTCTCGCGGCGATACGGTCACCACATCGACCTCGAATATTTTGACCAGCGGTTTTGACGTGGCCTGTTTCGATTATGAGGTGATCGGTGCGTGCTTGTGGATGACCTGCACGCCAACAGGCTGTGACTTCGATACCTCGATCCGCGTCAGCCACAATATTCCAGAAGTGGTTGCCACCAGTTACCCGATCTTGGGGCAAAGCCCCTGGCCCGAATCAGAGTTCATGGTGAGTCCCACCGGATTTGCCGAGGAGGGTGGGGCGAGCGATGAAGGTGGGGCTGATGTCCGCGAGCAAGTCCTGAAGTTCAAGAACGTGGACATACTGGGTAGTCCTAGCACCGCTTTTTTTCTTGCGTTGGGCACGACGGGATCTGTCCCTGTGTGCATTCCGCTAACTTTCCCCATGAACCCGCATTTTATTAGCACGCTCGACCCGAACTGGCGTGATCCTGTTGTGGAAACCCCGTGGACCATGGCCAACCTGTTTACCGGCATCAGTGCCGGGGCATCGCGGTTTGCTGGCCTGTATCCGCGTATTGGGTTTGTGAAACAGAATCATGATTACAAAGCCTCGTTGGTCGCAGCCTTGCGCGCGAGCCACATTGTTCGCCAAGGCGGTCCGCACGTGTATCAATCGATGGGGAGTTCAAACCGGCAAGGCCAATGGCCGCCCTCCTCGGGGACGCCCTTTCTATGGCAGCAGCTCGTGCCGTACTACATGGGGTGTCAGTACTTACCGGATATCGACGATACCTTGTACATCACGGACCCCTATGCAAGCCGACTCAATCAGGTGAATGGCAATGCCTGGCAGTTGTGGCGCCGTTACAGCTGCTGTGAACAAAAGGGCGCAGTCTTGGTCGCGTGGTTCTAGGCACGGATCTATCTACTCAAGAGAGTGAAGGAATAGGTGATGAAAAGAGAAAACCGAACGTGCCGCAATCTGTTGCTAAGCGCTGAGTTTGCGTTGGCCATCGTGCTTGGAAGTGCGTATTTGCTGGTGCATTCGGTACCGGCGCAAGCAGACGATGAATTTTATTACCTCTTGGGTGGAGGCGAGCCGGTGACCCAGGCGGCGACCAATCGCAACGCGACCACAACCATCGGTGGCAGCATCCGTTGGAATAACGATTTGATGTGCGGCAACTTCGACATGAGCTTGTCCGTGCAGAACCAGCTGCAGGGCCTGGAAGGCTCCTTTTCTGATCTGATGGATAACGTCATCAGTGCCGCGACCGGCGCGGTCGCCTCTCTGCCGGCACTGATTATCCAGAAGGTGAATCCCGCGCTGTATGACCTGCTGCAAAACGGCATCCTGCAGGGCTCTGAGGAATTCCATATCGCTAAGGCCGAGTGTGAAGACATCGTAGAACGCATGGGCGATGTGATCGACGGTAATGAATGGGAAGCGGCTGCGCGAGGGGGCTGGTGGTCCGGTCGATCGGTCGCAGGCGGCGACATTCTTGATGCCAAGGACGATGCAGACAGCGATGGTCTCGATGAAGGTGTGACCTGGGCCGGTGGGGCGCAACGTGGCGGCGCTGCGCAACCGCCCGTACTTGTCGTCGAAGACACTGCGAAATCAGGCTACAACATGCTCCTTAACCGCAACCCGACAAACTCAACCAGTGCATCCGGTATCTGCGCCGATGCCTATATCTGCCGTCGTTGGGACAACCCACAGGCGTTCTCCGATTGGATGGTCGCGGTTGTGGGCGAAAAAACCGTGCGGACCTGCGAAGGCTGCGACAAGGTCGAGACCCAAGCAGGCATGGGCTTACCCCGCCAGATCGAGGTCGAGCAGCAGCAGATCGCCTTGGATTTGGAGGCCTTGGTGCTCACCGATGCCGCACCGACAGCGGACGAGCTCGAGGAAGTCTCCGGTGGACCAGGCATGCAGATCACACGCCGCGTGGTGGAAGCCTTACGAGAAGAAGAGCCCGAGAACCAGGAGATGTTGATTGCCCGCATCTCTGCCGAGATGGCCCTGTCTCGCATCATGGAAATGGCGGTCGTAGCCCGCAGGGCGATGCTGGCCGGTGCTAAGGAACCCAATATCGCGAACCTTGAGGTCGCGCAGGAAGATCTGGGTGAGTACATCGCCGAACTCGAGCGAGAGATGGACAACATTCTGTATGAGTTGGAAGTCCGCGATCGCATTGCGGCCAATACCGCTGTGGCGTTGCTGAGACGCGATCAGGCTCGCGCCCGAGTGCCGATCAATGAGCCGCAACCCGAAGCGCGCTTTGAAGACGGCGCGGTGGTCAATCCATGAGCCGTATGAGCCGCTTTATGGGCACCTTTATCGGGCAAGCGCTGCTGTGGTCAGTGATTGTGATAGCCACCCTATACATCGCGTGGCAGCTGGGTGTGGATCCCCATGCCGCAGGCGCGTCGATGGCAGAAGGCTCGAGCACCGTGCGCGGTTACCGCTGGATTATCGCCGTTGTGCGTTGGTGTCTCTGGGCGGTGATCTGGTGGCAATGGGAGGCGATTGGCAATCGCTTGATTCCCGGTGACACCGAAAACGCGCTCGAGCGGCGATCGTACTGGCGCTCCAGGCGGAATGTGTATATGGGCGGCATATTGATTATCGAGGTGTGCATTGTGATCAGTTTCTTGGTGGTTTAGCGATGGGCGTAGCGAGTTTCTTTGAATTTATTACCACGCTGTTCAGCTGGATTATCTATGACGGTATCTGGTCGGTGCTGGTGGATACCGGCATCGTATTCCTGCCGTTCATCGCGATGATTATTACGAATGCGCTGTCCAGCCATCGCGCCGGTGACGATGAGGGCAACGCAGGGCTTCAATCGCTTAAGAAAGTCGAAGCCGATTTCTATGTGATGATCGCAGTCATTGTCTTTGCAGGCATTCCGGCGCTCTCGGTGGAGCTCGGTGAAATGGAATATGTGCGGCCCGCGCTCACCTGTGGTGACACGGTTGAAACCATACCGGGCACGGATACGGGTACGACGTACGACAGAACCTTGGCGGAGCTCGGTGACCAGCAGGGCGGGATCCCCATCTGGTGGGCTGCGATCCATGTCCTCAGTAAAAGTATTACGGCGGCGGCCGTGGCGTCCATTCCCTGTTCTAACGATCTTGCCTCGGTTGAATACCGGCTGGCGAATGACGGTATCGATGATCCCGGCTTGCGCAAAGAGATACAGGAGTTTACGAACGATTGTTATCGCCGTTCTAAGTCACGCCTACTGCGCGAGGACACCAGCGGTTTAACCCTTGAGCAGTTGGACGACACCAATTGGCTTGGCTCTCAGTTTTTCCTGACGGAACCCGGTTACTACAACTACTACTACTCGCAAGACCCACGAGCGGACTTCCCATTCGATGCCACGCGTGATGCGGGCTTCGAATCCAGTGCCGGTGTAGGCGGACATCCTCGTTGCAACGAATGGTGGCTGGATGGGACGGACGGGATACGGGCTCAGGTGCTGGCCTCGATCGATCCCGACATGCTCGATGACATGGTGTATGACACCAATAACCTGATTGATGCGGCAACGGACCAAACGCTCAGCCAGGCCGAGCGCGAGGACGTGTTTTTAAGGAAATACCTGGCGATTAACCGGGTCCGCGAAGCGGTGTCTGTGGATCTACCCATGAGTACCGGATACCGCAATATGGGGAGTTCACAACCACCGGTGAACAGTGATGGCTCTGTTTGGAGCAGTCTGGGTTCGATGTTTGATACGACCGTCGATTTTGTCGTGGACACGATCGAGACCGGTATTGCAGCAGCGGGCGGCATCATTAAGGCCCCTTCTGGCATCGGCGAAGGGGTCATGATCCGGCAGGGGATTTCCATGTTTCAATCCCTGGCGCTGATGGTCTTTGTGATCATCCTGCCATTCTTGATGGTGTTCAGTCAGTACAAGCTGTCCACCCTGATGACCCTCACGATCATCTTCTTCGGGATGCACTTTATGACTTTCCTATGGGCCGTGGCCTTTTGGATGGAAAACAACTTGATGAACTTGTTAACCCAAAGCGAGGGGCTAGGCGCGTTCGCTCCCATGACCAACCCGGTTCAGAGCGGGATCATCCTGTGGATGGAGCGGTTTATGTACATCATATTTCCGATGCTGTACTTGGCATCGCTAGGTTGGGTCGGGATTTCAGCAGGCACCTTTGCCACTCAAATGCAGAATTATGGCAATAGTGCAGCAGCGCCTGGCGCTGCTGGAGGGAATCTAGTGACTACAGCTGCTACGAAAGGAAAAGCGTAGTGCTACAAGGAGTTCATGCCGTCACGTTCGACGAGCACGTTTCGCTCTGCGATTGTCAGGCCGTCAGCGCCACGCTCACTGCCATAGCCGTAGCTTTGATCACGAGGAGCATTCGCCCAAATAAAAAGGACCATAGACCAGAGCGCGGCAAGCAGCCCCACAAGGATGCGGAACAGCACCTTAGTGGTTGTCAGCAGCGCCTTGGCGCTACCAGCAGCAAATTCTTTGACAGTCATCGTCCTGCCCTCGTTTCGTGGTACTCACCCGCCGAGTGTACCACGAACGAGCAGGACAGGATCTACGCAAACTGAACAAAAAATCACCACGGGGACAGATGTTAATTAATATGCAAAAACATTCACTAAAGACGGGTTTTCTCTTATGTGGCGCGGCATTAGTCGCCGTGGGCTGCGCCAAGGAGCCGCGTGACTACAGCGGCCCCTACGAAGCGCTTTCAGGGCCTAGCTGTGAAATGACGCTGGGCGATAA
>JBCCYE010000083.1:0-6364 GCA_039190425.1 Pseudomonadota bacterium
GCAAGCCTGGCGGACCTTGCTCCCACCCTTATGCCGCTGTTTAAGGATGAGATCGCTGTCACATTCGTTCCTTGGGCCGAGGCAAACTCCTCGGCTGTCAGCAAACGCAAGAAAGCGGTTGAGCTTGAGATTGGCGGCGAAGTCTATGCCCAGGCCACCCAGCGCTATGCCTCCAAATCCTGGCGCGCCGTGAAGAAAGCGGTGGAGAAGCTTCGCAAGTCCGATGGCTTGGGAGACTTTCTGAAAGACGCCGGAATGAGTGGGTTGGTTTAGGGCATCGCAGCCAATCATCCAGAATTCATTTTCCAGACAACTCGGCGTTCGTCCTACACATCCCGATTTAGTTTCGAATTACACGAAGCCGGCTGTCTAAGAACGGCTTGTCGATGTATTGGCCCAGCAAGTCAGCATTCTCGGTACTCTGTGCGATCCACCAATCGAGCGGATCGCGATACGTATCTGCAAGCCAAGGGTTCGCTTTTGTATCGAAGACAGTTTTGCGTAGCCATTTCGAAACACGCCCAACTCGAAGTGAGTTTCTAACAGCACGGTCAGTACACAAATAAACAGGGGCGCTATAAAGCTTCCCAACAGGGAGCGGAATGAGTTCCGGATAGTCTTCCGTCACATAGGTTGGCAGAGCGGCGATTCCGGCTCCATCCAGGGTCGCTTCAATAAGGGCAGAGCTCGTGGATACGCTTAACCGAATACACTCAGTAATCAGCTCGCTCAGCGCCAGCAACTCCGTCGGCCATCGTTCGGTCTGATGTTGCTGGCTCTGGCAGTACAGTATTGTGTGTTGGGTGATATCCCGAAGGTTCCTCGGACAACTGATCCCGTTCTCTTTCTTGTGGGCCAAGTATGCTGCTGACGTGTAGAAGGCGTAGTGACAGCGAGCGACGACCTCACTATTTGCCCGATCTTCATCAGGGCGTTCGAAACTCAATTGAAGATCGGGGCGTATAGGTTCACCGGGAACCTGCCACAATCCAGAGTCGATCTTCAGAGAGATATTTGGCGACTCCCTCAAGAAGGCACCGAGCTGCCGTCCAATCAGATTTGAGGCAATCAGGTCTGTCGCTTCCAGCGTGACTTCACCCCCGATCTTGCTTTCGCGGTTACGCACAAGCTTCTCAATTTGATTAGCGGTATGCGCCATTTCGGACAGTTGCTCGACAAGCGCTTCTCCTAATTCTGTCAGCGCCGAGCCTGTCGATGTGCTTTTGACCAGAGCGGCACCGCACCATGCTTCCAGCGCCACGATCTTACGCTTCACGGTCGCATGGTTGCTGTCGAGGACGTCCGCAGCCTGCTTGAAACTTCCCGTTGCTGCTACGGCTTGCAAGAACTGAAGTTCCTCCCATGCCAGAGGTCGGTTCTGCCCCATCTCACCAGCCGCCTTTCATCCCTGCTTTTGCTGTGCGTGAGCGTACAACAGGACTAGCAATTTAACCAATAGCGAGCCGCCGTCGAAAAACGAACGCTCTTTGCCTGACTAGCAAAGGAGCGCCGGCATGCTGGCACAGAGAAAGCCCCATCCTTGGGCGTCTACCAAGATCGACCTGAAGCGGTTTGATGACAAAGTCGCGGAGTATGGTTTGGAGCGTCCGAAATCCCAGCAAGACATAGTGGATGGGCGGAAACTTGCTGCCGACATGATTGATCCAGGCGTTGCGTCGGTTGGAACGTTTCTGGCGGTGCAGAAGTACTGCGATGTGGGGATGCTGGTGTTCCGAGAAAATGGGGTCATTACCGGCATGGCGGGACTGCTGAACCTGACAAAAGACGGTGTGCAGGCTTTGATGCTGAACACTTTCGATGGTCCGAACCCTCATTTTAATCACCTAGCCCGCGCTGGTGATAACGTTTATGGATCCTATGCCTGGGCTGGCGCAGCGACGACGCATGCCAGCAGGGCAGCTGTGGTTACGGTTGGGGTGGGTCTACGGTCGGCGTTTTACGGCGACTTGCCCGCGTTTGCTAGGGCGGCAACGCCGGCCGGGGCGGCGGCTTTAATCGCATATCTGAAATTCAAGCCCATGCCGGGCGTGAAAACACTGGGGATGTATTACCTCCCTGAAACCGTGGCATTCCTGGAGGATGCAGCGTGAGTAATATTATCCCCCTCCGCCGCGCAGACCCTGAATCAAGCGTGGACATCAAAGCTATTCGATATGCGTTGAATGCGAGTTTAAGCTCAGTGGAACAGCTTGTCGTCAATCATCACTCTACCGGCTTGAGTGCCGAAGACGTCGCCGAGCTCCACAAGAAAATTGTTGATGCCTTCGATTGTATCCAGAGGCTCAGCTTACAAAACGGTGTCCGCTAGAAATCTTTTCACCTGAGCTGGACGTCTGGGCTTAGAAGTGTCACCGCATGCGTTTTGGTAAGCTCTTCTGATCGGCGCTGGCCTGGCGGGCGAGGGCGCGGCGCACGGGTCTAAGTCGGTTTGCGGCTAAGAGGCCGAGGCCACGCAGTGGTTTGAGGACTGCATTGTCATTTGAGAAGACGCGGTCGATCATATCGAGGCCAAGCGCGGTCGAGTTGGCATCAAACCGTCTCCAGGACTGGTAGCGTTCGAGAATGTTGAGCGAGCCAATATCGAGCCCAGCGTGAGCACTGTCTTCCAAAACCTCTGCGAGGGCGGCCACGTCTTTCAGCCCAAGATTCAGACCCTGGCCAGCGAGTGGGTTAATCCTGCGGGCGGCATCTCCGACGAGGGCGATACGTGGCGCTATCATCTCGTTGGCGATCTGCAGGATCAGCGGATAGGCGATTGCCTTGCCCTCCAGGGTCATATCGCCCGCGAAATGGGCAAAACGGGCGTTTAACTCAGCTTCGATGTTGTCGTTGTCCATGGCGGCCATCGTTTCGGCGGCCCCTGTCTTCATATACCAGGCGAGGTTCGCTCTGTTGCCCGAGAGGGGCAGGGTGGCGAAGGGGCCCTCGGGTGTGAAAAGCTGCCGCGCGATGCCATGGTGGGGCTTGGAGAGTTTTACGTTCGCAGCGAAGACGGATTTGCCATATTCGCGACCTTCCGTGGTGATGCCGGCGGCGTTTCGCACCGGGGAGTTCACCCCGTCACAGCCGATGAGCAGCCGGGTCCGCAGAGTCTTGCCATTTTCGATGGCGACAACTGCATGGCCGGTTTCAAATTCCACCGTGTCGAAACGAGTGTCCGCTTGCCAATCGATATTCTCTTGATTTTCCAACGCGTTATCGATGGCTGTCTGCAGTTTTTCGGCTTCGACCATATAGCCAAGTGGTGTGCCGTCATCTCGTATTGGCAGATCGTCAGTGCCAAAAAGTGCCCATGGCGCGCCAAACCAGTGTGTGCCGCCGTCGACGGCTTCCAAGCCGTTCAAGGGCTCTGCGGTGTCACTAATGGCCTCAGCAAGGCCGACGCTGTCTAAAAGTGCCCAACTGCCGCGAACAATCGCAAAGTTTCTTCCATCTCGCTTGTTCCGGTCGGTGGGTGAGCGCGCATCCAACAACACCACTTTCAGGCCCGATTGCGCTGCCGCTAGGGCCAGAGTGCCGCCGGTGGGACCCGCGCCAACGATGATGATATCGGCTATCTCTGAGGGTGTGGCAGTAGAGTCCATGGACTGGACTTATGAACAGCCGAGGGAAACGTCCATAGCGTCATAGCCGCGCGGCTATTTTTCCCCTGTAACGGGAATTGCAGTTTTGTGTGAAATTTTCCGCAGATTCTTTCCAATCTTTGTTCCCCGTTAAGGCTGTTGAGGAAGAGTGCAGCCATAGCTTTTTTCCTGTTGTGGAGTTTGCCCATGGCGCGAGCGCGTACCTTGAATGATGTGCCTATGACCGACGAACAGATCCGTTCTGTGAGCGATCCGGTCTGGCGTATGCTGACGGGGGCGTTCTCTTTTGCCTTGGGTGTGTTTGTTTGCGGCAGCGTTGGCTCTTACGTGCCAGCTGATCCTAGCTGGAATGCAGCGACAACTGTTGATCCTCAGAATCTGTTCGGGGCTGCGGGGGCAGTCTTTGCCGATCTGGCGCGACAGTCTTTCGGGTGGTCCGCCTGGACGGCTGGTCTGGCGGCGATGATCGGCGGTGCGATGCGGACTGTCCTCATAGGTCAACCAAAGCTCTACAGATGGTGCTTAGGTGTATTGTTCGTGCCTTTGTCAGCTGCCTGTTTTGCGGCCTGGCCTGTGCCCGCGTCCTGGCCACTTAGCGCCGGACTGGGCGGAGTCGTCGGCGACGGTTTGCTTTGGCTTGCTGTTTTTCCATTCCGTGCACTGATGTTACCGGTGCCGGATATTTTAGCAGGCCTCGTGCTCGGTATAGCAGCACTATGGTGCGCCAGTACGGCTATGGGCTTCGGCCGCCGCGATGCTGAACTGCTGCAACTTGCGGCGAGCATCCAAAGCCGCAAGGCGGCGTCTGGTGCTCGGGCGGCCAGCAATTTCCTGGGTGGTCTTTTCAATCGCGCCCAATCGGGTGAGCGGAGTATCGTTGTCAGCCAGGATCGGGAGGACGACGCTCTGGACTATATTCCCCAGTCTGCCGCACCCGAGCATGTTGCCGAGCCGCAACCGGTTTACCGTGAGACGCCAACCGAAGAGGTGGCTGCAACGACCGAGCCTGCGAAGGGCCCCATTCGTCGCCTGATGCCGAACCCGCCCAAGACACGTATTCACAAAGGTGGTCGCCGGTCTAATGAGCAGCTGCCGCCGATTGATTTGCTGCAGGTGCCGCCGGCGCGTTCGTGCGCAGTTGATGAAGATGCGCTCTTGTCTCAAGCGGCGCGGCTGACTGAAGTGCTCCAGGAGTTCGGTGTTCGTGGACGGATTATCGAAGTGCGCCCTGGCCCGGTCGTCACCCTTTTTGAGCTTGAGCCGGCGGCGGGTGTAAAATCCGCTCGTGTGATTGCGCTCGCTGACGACATTGCCAGATCGATGAGCGCGACATCTGCTCGTGTTGCTGTCGTTCCCGGTAAGAATGCCATTGGTATCGAGCTGCCGAATGATGAACGGGAGACGGTTTACCTTCGCACGCTGCTGGCAGCTGATCCGTACCGGAAGTCCAAAGCCAAACTCCCTATGGCGCTAGGTGAAGACATTGGCGGTGCGCCGACTGTGGTTGAGCTTGCCAAGATGCCTCACTTGCTGATCGCGGGTACGACCGGTTCTGGTAAGTCGGTTGGTGTGAACGCGATGATCCTGTCGCTGATGTACAAGCTGACACCGGAACAATGCCGCTTCATCATGATCGATCCCAAGATGCTGGAACTGTCTATCTATGAGGGTATCCCGCATCTATTGGCCCCGGTTGTCACCGATCCCAAGAAGGCCGTGAACGCGCTAAAATGGACGGTGCGGGAGATGGAAAGCCGCTACGAGCTGATGTCCAAGGCGAATGTCCGCAACCTTGCTGGGTTTAATGCGAAGGCGAAGGAGTACCGCGATCGCGGTGAAGCGCTGACCCGCCGGGTACAAACCGGATATGATGATAATGGTCAGCCGATCCATGAGACCGAAGTTCTGCCAACAGAATCGATCCCGAACATCGTTGTTGTGATTGACGAGATGGCCGACCTCATGATGGTGGCCGGGAAAGAGATTGAGGGCTGCATTCAACGCCTGGCGCAGATGGCGCGGGCTGCAGGCATCCACCTGATCACTGCCACGCAGCGACCATCGGTGGACGTCATTACCGGTACGATCAAGGCTAACTTCCCGACCCGTATTTCGTATATGGTCACGACGAAAATCGACTCGCGCACTATTCTTGGCGAGCAGGGAGCTGAGCAACTGCTTGGTATGGGAGACCTGTTGTATCAAGCACCCGGCGGAAAGACCAAGCGTCTGCATGGCCCGTTTGTTTCGGATGAAGAAGTCGAGTCAGTTGTTGCCTGGTGTAAGGAACAGGGCGAGCCAGACTACCAGGCGGATATCCTGGAGGAGCCAGACGAAGGCGACACGAGTGCAGTCATGGATGCCATGCTCGGCACATCCACCGACAGTGCCGAGGATGATCTCTTCGCCCAGGCTCTTGCCATCGTTCTGAAAGACAAGCGTGCATCGACGTCCTACCTGCAGCGCCGCCTGAAGATTGGCTACAATCGCGCCGCCACGCTAATCGAACGACTAGAGGAAGAGGGCGTTATCAGTGGTCCGAACCATGCCGGTAAGCGAGAGATTCTGGCGCGGCCCGACCCCTCGCCGGAATAGTCCCTATAATATCTGAAACAATAAAAAATGCCGCGACAAACGTCGCGGCATTTTTCGTTTGTCGGTGAGGTCCTTACGATCCGGATGGAGCCGGTGCAGCAGCAGCTTCCAGGATCACGGCATCGATGACGTGGATAACGCCATTAGATGCTTCGACATCTGCA
>JBCCYE010000084.1:0-6092 GCA_039190425.1 Pseudomonadota bacterium
CTCAACTGGCTCAATGCGAACAGGCGTCTGCTTGGACTCGGGCTGCCCTGAGTAGGGATCACGCTCAGGGGTCACCACTACGCCCATGCGACCGCCGCTGGAATTCTCACCCGTCCAGTGCATCGGAAGAAAGACTTCACCCGGGCGCACCGTATTATCGATACGGGTGAGCGCCTTCACCGCACCGGCGCTGCTCTCAATCTTTAGAAGATCGCCGTCGGCGACACCCAAGCGCATCGCATCACGTTTACACATTGAAAGCTGCGGTGCGTCGATATGTTGGGATAGCCGCTCCGCTTTACCGGTTCGCGTCATCGTATGCCACTGATCCCGAATGCGGCCTGTATTGAGTAGATAGGGGTAGCTTGCTGAGACCGTGGCCTTAGGGCCCTGCGCCTCGATCGGTAGAAAGCGGGCCCTGCGATTGGCGGTATAGAAAAGCCCGTCACTGAACAAACGTGCACCCTTGCGCCGAATCCCGGCCCCATCGTTGCTGGTGGGTGCTGCGTGTACCGGCCACTGGACCGGATTCAGATTCAGGTACTGGGTCTCGGTTAGGCTTGCGAGCCCTTCGATGTTGAAGGCTCGCGTCCCATGATTCTCAAATGCCGATAAATGCGCATGTTCCAGAAAGATTTCGTAAGCTGATCGATAATCGAACGCCGACGCCCAGCCCATGCGCTTGGCTACCTCACAAACTATCCACCAGTCATCCTGTGCTTCACCCGCGGGCTCCACCAGCGCGGGTTGCAGCGATATGCAGCGTTCCGAATTCGTGACGGTTCCCTGCTTTTCGGACCATCCACGAGCGGGTAGCAATACGTCGGCCAGACGGGCGGTATCGGTAGGCGCAACACAGTCTGACACCACGACGAATTCGCATCTCTCAAGGGCTTCTTTCACGCGATCAGCCTGAGGAAGGCTCACGACGGGATTAGTCGCCATGATCCACACGGCCTTCACACGGCCGTCGTGAATGGCCTCAAACAGATCGACCGCCAGTAATCCGGGTTTCTCCGCCATGCGCGGCGCGTCCCAGAATCGACGCACGCGATCAACATCGTTGGGCTCAAACCCCATATGGGCCGCAAGCTGGTTGGCAAGCCCTCCTACTTCGCGGCCTCCCATCGCATTGGGCTGGCCGGTGATGGAAAAAGGACCCATGCCCGCTTTGCCGATCCGGCCGGTGGCCAGATGAACATTGATGATGGCATTGCACTTGTCTGTTCCGGTCGACGATTGATTAATACCCTGGGAGTAGAAGGAGACCATTTTCTCCGTATCCTTCGCCCAGTTAAAAAAAGTCAGCAGGTCTCGATTGGCAACTTCGCAGAACTCGGCCACGACTGCGGGGGTCCAGGGAGCCGCAGCGGCAAGGGCCTCGGCAAAACCCTCTGTATGTACATCAATGTACTTTGGATCGCAGGCGTTTGACTGATGTAAAAAGTTGAGCAGACCATTGAACAGTGCGGCGTCGGTGCCCGGAGCAACCTGCAGGTGCAGGTCGGCAAGTTCGCAGGACGCGGTACGCCGAGGATCAATCACAACCACGCGCATCTCGGGTCGCGACTCTTTAGCCGCCGCAATCCGTTGGTACAGGACCGGGTGTGTCCAGGCGGCGTTCGAACCGACCATGATCAGCAGATCACAGCTCTCAAGGTCCCGGTAGTCGCAGGGTACCGCGTCCGCACCGAATGCGCGCTTGTAACCCGCAACCGCTGATGCCATGCACAGGCGCGAATTCGTATCGACGTTGGCAGTGCCGACGTAGCCCTTCATGAGCTTATTCGCCACGTAGTAGTCTTCGGTCAATAGTTGGCCCGACAAATAGAACGCAACCGAATCCGGTCCGTGTTCGTCGGCGATTGCCTTAAATCTATCCGCTACCGTGGTGAGTGCGTGATCCCAGGTGACTCGTTCGCCGTCCACCTGCGGATGGAGCAAGCGGTCGTGCTTCGCCAGGGTTTCGTGCAGCGAGGCGCCTTTGACACACAAACGCCCAAAGTTTGCGGGGTGGAAATCCGTGCCTCGTACTGCGCAAACGGTGTTGGTATTGTCTTGTGCTGTGCGTAAAGCGGAAGAATCTGCCGACGCGCTGCTGTCCGTGCGCACAGACCTGATATCAGTGTTGCTTTCAGGTGCCGGAGTTAAAGAGGACCTACTTCCGGTCTGAGTCCGAACCGTGGCATCCACGCCGCAACCCACACCGCAATAGGGGCAGGTTGTGCGCACCGTTGACGCCTTGTCTTCCTGGCTTTGAGCAATGATTTCCATAATCGAACTCAGCCAGTTTTTTCCAGAGCCTTTTCCAGACTGCCTGCTCGAGTTTTCGCGCGGGTTTTAGAGAGTGCTATCTCGGAGCAGTCCAGGGTGTGCTCCGCTAGCTGATCTGCCGGCGAATTCAGCGAGGCCAACAGGACCTCCAGGGTTTTGGTACAGCCACCGCAGCCTGTTCCTGCCTTGGTGGTCGCCTTGAGCGCATCCAGGGTTTTGCACCCAGACTTAATGGCATCGTAGATGGAGCCTTTCGTGACGCTATTGCAGGAACAAATCATGGCCGTATCGGGGAGCGCGCATGGATCGGACTGCACATCGGAAACGCCACCTGGAAGCACCAACTGCTCTGGAGATGCGGGCAGGGGGAGTTGATTGAGGTGATACTGGAGCAAGGTATCGTAATCATCGGTGTCACCAACCAGAACCGCCCCAAGCAGTCTTTCACCGTCAGCGCTTGTGCATATCGACTTGTAGACCTGCCGTGTCGGATCACTGAAACTGAATGACATGGACTGTTTGGCACGACCGTGGGCATCTCCGATTGAACCAACTTGAATACCCAGCAGTTTAAGTTTTGTGCTCATGTCCGCGCCGGTGAAGCACGCAGGCGCGCCGCGAATCGCCGCGACGGCCGTCTCCGCCATTTTATATCCGGGCGATACGAGGCCAAGAATGCGCCCCTGCCAGAGCGCGCATTCCCCAATCGCAAAAATATGCGCATCGCTTGTTCGGCACTGATCGTCAACGACAACACCGCCGCGCTCTCCTACAGCCAGGCCACTGTCCCGGGCTAGCTGGTCGTGCGGCCTGATACCAGCAGAGAACACGATCATATCGGTGTCCAGTGATTCGCCGTCGGCAAACTCCATGTGCAGGCGCCGCTTGTCGCCGGCCATGATGCTCTTCGTGGCTTTCTGGGTATGCACGCGCACACCGAGTCCTTCAATTTGCCGCCTGAGCATTTTGCTTCCCGAGCTATCGAGCTGCACACCCATCAATCCGGGAGCGAACTCAACGACGTGCGTCTCAAGTCCCAGATTGTGCAGGGCGTTGGCGCACTCAAGTCCCAGTAAGCCTCCCCCAACGACGACGCCCACGCGCGCCGCTGCGGCACTGGCCTTGATCTGTTCCAGATCTTCGATGGTTCGGTACGTTAAACAGTGGGCGCTGTCGTTGCCGGGGATCGGAGGAACGAAGGGATAAGAACCGGTGGCAAGGATGAGAATGTCATAGCCGAGAACGAGCCCGCTCCCTGTGGTGACAGTCTTCGACTGCGGCTCAATCGCTGCAACTGGATCACCATAGACCGAGCGAATACCCAGCTTCGTGTAGCCCGCCTCGGTTGCCAGCGCAAGATCTTCGCACGTGCGACCCGCAAAGAACTCGGAGAGGTGCACGCGGTCGTAAGCGGGGCGTGGCTCCCCGCCCACAACCGTGATCTTGAAATCAGCGGGGGTGGTCGCCAGCAGCTCAACACAGCGATGACCGACCATGCCGTTGCCCACAACGACGACTTGTTGGGCGTCCATTAACAGTTGGTCTCAGCCAGTATCGGCTCAGGCGACTTCGCGAGTCTTTGCTTTGTTGGTGGACTTTGCCGAGCGCGCAGCGTGGATGGTTTCGATCTTACGTTGCTTCTCGTACAGGAACTTGAGTACAGCGGACCGAATATCAATGTAATCGGGGCTCGAAGCGAGGCTGATCCGGTCGCGGGGGCGCTCGATATCAACGCTGAGTATCTCGCCTATCGTGGCCGCTGGCCCGTTGGTCATCATCACAATGCGATCTGACAGTAACACCGCCTCATCGACATCGTGTGTGATCATGATGACGGTATTGTTCAGCTCTGCCTGAATCTCCATCAGAGAGTCCTGCATGTGCGAACGGGTCAGCGCATCCAGCGCTCCAAACGGCTCATCGAGGAGCAGGATTTCGGGCTGCATCGACAATGCCCGGGCAATGCCCACACGCTGCTTCATACCGCCCGAGATCTCATCGGGCCGCTTGTGCATCGCGTGATCCATATGAACCAGATGCAAGTTGTGCTCAATCCACTCCTGTTTCTCGGCTTTGGACTTGGGGTTAGAACTGCGTTTGCCAAACACCTGATCAACCGCCAGTTCGACATTTTCATAAGCCGTAAGCCAGGGCAGTAGGGAGTGATTCTGGAAGACAACGGCCCGCTCAGGACCCGGTTCATCGACTTCCCTTCCATTTAGGATCACACCGCCCTTTGTGGCCTTGTAAAGGCCGGCCACCACATTCAACACTGTCGATTTACCGCAGCCGGAATGTCCGATCAGCGATACGAACTCACCTTCACGGATTTTAAGGTCGACATCCTGTAACGCCAGAAACGCCCCGTCTGGCGTCGGGAACTCCATATCGATTTTGCTGATGTGCAGCTTTGCTTTCATAGTCTGCCCAGGTTCCCTTTAGCGTCTCGTCGGTGATTTATTCTGCCCGCTTCAACCACGGCGGTTCAGCGCGTTGCGGCGTTCTTATCCCAGGATGCGAAGCGCTGGATCTGCAACATACCCCGGTCCAGAAGAAACCCGATAAACCCGATAACCAGAACCGCTGCCATGATTCGGCTAAGAGAATTTGAACTGCCGTTCTGGAACTCGTCCCAGACGAACTTTCCAAGACCCGGATTCTGCGCCAGCATCTCAGCTGCGATCAGCACCATCCACGCAATGCCAAGTGACAGGCGCATCCCGGTAAAGATCATGGGAATCGAGGCCGGAAGCACGATTTTGCGGACGTGGGTAAGAGCGGGGAGCCGCAGAACCTTGCTGACATTCGTAAGATCAGCGGGGATTGTGGCCACACCAAAAGCGGTATTGATGACCATCGGCCACAGGCAACACAGCGTGACCGTCACCATGGAGTTGATGAACGCCTTGGGCACGGCTGGATCTGACGTGGTGTACAACGCGCTGACGACCATCGTCACGAGGGGGAGCCAGGCAAGGGGTGATACCGGTTTGAAAAGTTGGATGATGGGGTTGACCGCCGTGTTGAGCGTTCTACTGAGCCCCACCGCAATACCAAGCGGTATGGCAATCACGCCCGCCAGTAAGAAACCGCACATTACCGTCAAAAGGCTTGTGCCAATCTGATCAAGGAAGGTCTCTTTGCCGGTGTAGGCGCGTATCTTGGGAACGTAATCCGGATCTTTGGCAACGCGATCGGCGTTGCGCTTCTCCTGACGCTCGTAGAACGCGCGCTCTTTCTCCCGTCCTGCTTGATGTTCTTCGAGAAGCGCACCGAACTGCTCCCACACGGCCGTTGGCCCGGGGAATTTACCCAGGGATGTATCTACGCGCGCCGCCCCTGCGGACCACAGCAGTAAAAACACTGCGATTCCGCAAAGCGGCACCCCCACCGACTCGACTAACCGACCAAGTGATTTTTTAAGCCACGCACCAAGCTCGAAGTCACTGGTGGGTGTGGATACAACCGCATTACTGGAATCCATGATTCTGGTGCACCTGCCTTGAGGATGGGTCGCCGGGTGTTACTAGAGGGTCTCGCCGGTTTTTAATCCGATAGGAAACAGATCGATGTAGGCGTTAGGCTCCCGACCGTTGTAGCTGATGCCATCAATGAAGGTCGTTTGTGGTTCCTTGTAGCCGTCTTCCTTATCGAAATCCGGAAACCCGACCGGCTCCACGAGACCCTCTGCGATCAGGCTCTTTGCCGCTTCGGCATAGATATCAGGCCGATAGACCTTCGCTGCGACTTCCTGGTACCAGTCATCGGATTTGTCTTCGGAAATCTGACCCCAGCGACGCATCTGAGTCAGGTACCAG
>JBCCYE010000085.1:0-6069 GCA_039190425.1 Pseudomonadota bacterium
GGCGGGCGCTCCGGGACGAGCGCTGACGTTCGTGTACGACATCACCTTTTGATACGCCCCCGACCGGTGTGGCCGGCGCAGATCCCGCCCGGGTTGACCACACCCCGCGCCTTTCGTCCTAGCGGTCGATCGAGTAGATTGATGCGATGACGATCAACCTGTTTTTTTGCAATCCCCTGCAGAGCCGCGCCTGGTTCGCCTTCACACTCGTGGCGTTGAGTGGCGCGTTCGTCGCTGACGCGACCGGAGAGGGGCTGCGCCTGTCCGAGCCGGTGACGGTGACCGATACTTACGAAGTGTTCGGGGCGCCGATGCCCGAAGAGGGCACTGCCTTGTCACTGTCGGAAGCGGTGAACCGGAGCGCGGCGCTTAAGGGCGCAACGCTGCGCATTGACGCCGAGGTGAAGCAGGTCTGCCAGAAGAAAGGCTGTTTCTTCATCGCGACGGACGGAGCCGCCTGGGCGCGCATCACCTTTGCGGACTACGCCTTCTTCGTGCCCACAGACAGCGCGGGCTTCCGCGTCACCCTGGTGGGTACGCTGTCGCGGCAGGCGCTGAGCGCCGCTCAGGCAGCCCACTATGCCGAGGATCTCGGTGAGAGCGCCGCGCAGGTCGACGGGCCATCGTACGAGTATCATATCGTCGCAAAGTCGGTGCGCCTGCCAAAGCGCGACTCGCGGGCGGGGTATTGATCGGTTCCTGCTGCGCCTTGCGTCGGGGATGATTAGAAAGTGGGTTGTTTTTCTTGGCTTCTGCCGAGATGTTCTATACTGAAGTAGCGGTTATTACCAAAAGCGATACTTCACCTTGAATACGAACAGGTCTATTTTGCGGGCTCCGACACCATGTTGAGTGCCTTCAGCGATTTTTTGTGGAATTACGTGCTGATCGTCATGCTGGTCGGCCTGGGTATCTTTTTTACGGTGCGCTCACGGTTTGTGCAGTTCCGGTTGTTCGGCGCGGCGCTGCGCTCGATGTTGGGTGGCATGCAGCACGACAGCGGGCGTATCAGCTCCTTCCAGGCGCTAGTGGTGAGCGTGGCGGGGCGTGTCGGGGGCGGCAACATCGCCGGGGTGGCCGTTGCCATTACGCTCGGCGGACCGGGCGCGGTGTTCTGGATGTGGCTCATTGGTCTGATGGGCATGGCGACCAGTTTCTTCGAGTGTTCCCTGGCGCAGCTGTTCAAACGATCGGAGCCCGGCGGCAATTTTCGGGGTGGGCCCGCCTATTACATGAGCATTGGCTTGAAGAAGCGCTGGATGGCCGCTGTCTTTTCGGTGCTGTTGCTGGTGACCTTTGGCTTCGGTTTCAATTCGGTGCAGTCCTATATGGTGGCCACATCGATGCAGGCCTCCTTCGGTGTGCCCACCTGGTTCACCGGCGTGGTGCTTGCGGTCGGCCTGGGCGTGATCATCTTTGGTGGCATCAAGCGGATCGCGGTGGTGGCGGAAGTCGTCGTGCCCCTGATGGCCGCCTGCTATTTCATCATGGCGTTGATTGTGCTGGCCTTGAACATCACGGAAGTACCGGGTGTGTTAAAGCAAATCGTGGTGGCGGCGATGGGGCTGGAGCAGTTGGTTGGCGGTGGCTTTGCCGCGGTACTCATGCAGGGCGTCAAGCGGGGTTTGTTTTCCAACGAGTCGGGCCTGGGCAGTGCGCCTAACGTGGCCGCCGTCGCCCACGTATCGCACCCGGCGCAGCAGGGTCTGGTGCAGGCATTGAGTGTCTTTATCGACACCATCGTGCTGTGCACCTGCACGGCGGTGATCATTCTGCTGGCGGATGTGTATCAGCCGGGCGCCGAGGGCGTCGGTGGTATCGCGCTCACCCAGGTGGCGCTGGCTGAACACGTTGGCAGCTGGGGGCAGGGGTTTGTCAGTATTGCGCTGCTGTTTTTTGCCTTCAGTTCCATGATGTACAACTACTACCTGGGTGAAAACAGCCTCAACTACTTCAGCGAAGAAAACCAAACGCTGTTCAACGGTTTTAGAGTTCTGGTGTTGCTACTGGTGCTGTGGGGCTCCGTGCAGGATCTGGGCACCGTGTTCGCCTTCGCGGACCTGACCATGGCCCTGCTGGGGGTGGTCAACCTGGCGGCGCTCATCATGCTCAGCGGCCTGGCGCTGCGCATATTGCGCGACTTTGAGGCAAAGCGCAGCGGAGGTGCGGAACCCAAGCTGGATCCCGCGGATTGGCAAGACGTGGAGATCGACCCCCAGGCCTGGCGGTAGCGTGAACAAGGAACTCACCCTCACGGAGTACATACCGGTCTTTCTTCAGGTGCTGCACGATTGTGGCCACGAGCTCGACTTCGCCTGGTTGCCCGAAGAGTTTCTGCACCTGGATGATCAGCGCACCTTCATCACCGTAGATGCGTGCAACACGTTCTGGAAAAACTGTTTCAAAGCCACCGGCGATCGGCGCATCAGCTTCGAGTACGGCAAGGCATTGACCATCGATACGCACGGCTTTTTTGGCTACGCCGTGAAGACCTCGGCGAACCTGCGGGAGACGATAGAGATCTGCCGCAAGTTCGCAGCCAGCCGCATTTCCAACATCGCTCTGGATCTGGACGAATTCGACCGCTGCTTCGTCTGCAACCTGTACTTCAATGTACCAGGAGGCATGTTGCCCCCTTACATGGAGGCGCTGATGGCGCTTGTGCAACGCACGGTGGCGGACACGGGGCTGCCCGTCGAGGCGCTGAATCGCGTCAGAGTGAACCTCAGCTACCCACGGCCGGACTACGCCGAGCTGTACGAACAGTATCTGCTGTTCGACTACCACTTTTCCCAGCCCATCAACGCTTTTGTGGCCGACCGTCATCTGCTGGACGTGCCCAGCCCGCTGCATGAGCCGGCGTTGAAGAAGTTGGCGGTTGAACAATTGGAAAAAGTGTACCAACAGGAGGGGGACGCGACCCTGCTGCGGGTGAAGGACTATATCCGCAAGCACGTGGCCAGCGGTGCCAACTTGACGGAGGCGGCGGATCGCCTGTCGAGTTCCCCGAGGACGATCAAGCGCAAGCTGGCGCGACTCGGGGTCAGCTTCAGCGAGATTCTGCAGGAAGTTCGATTCAATCTGGCGATCGATCTGCTGCAAAGCACCAACCTGCCGATCGAGGAGGTTGCGCTGCGGGTAGGCTATTCGCACGCCAGTTCCTTTATCAACGCGTTCAAGAAGAGGATGGACACCACGCCGGCCGATTGGCGCTCGCACTTTCACTGAAGCGGCGCGCAGCCAGGCAGACGCACCATCCGCACACCACACTGAGGTTGCGCCATGCTCGGACTCGACACGCTGCTCGCCATTGCCAACGTTTCGTACCTCGTGTCCTATACGATGCGGGATATTCTCTGGCTGCGAATCCTGACGGTACTGGGCATTGCGCTACTAATGCCCTATTACTACCTGCAGCCAAGCGCGCTGTGGGGGCCGATTGGCTGGAACCTGCTGTTTCTGTCGATCAACCTGTACTGGATCGTCAAGCTGTTCCTGGAACGTCGCCCGGTGCCGTTCACCGAAGAGCAGCGGCGACTCTATGAGGCGACGTTTCGCAACCTGTCGGAGCGCGAGGCGCTGCGGTTGTTCCAATTGGGTACCTGGCGTACGGAATCGGCCGGCACCGCGCTGATCACCGAGGGCCAGGTGGTGGACGAGTTGACGGTCATCATTCGCGGCAACGTCGCCGTGACTCTGGACGGCGAACGGGTGGATGAGCTGGGCGAGGGCCGCATCCTGGGGGCCACCGCCTTTCTGATGCGTGACGCCGACTTTCGGGCACCGGTCAGCGTCACCACGACCGAGTCGACCCGGTTGGTGCAGTGGCCCGCAAGTGAGTTGGAGGCCGCCCTGCGCAAGGCAGCGGATGTTGACATTGCCATTGAAGCGTCGCTGGGGCGGGAGGTGTCGCACTTTTTGAGCACCGCCCGGGCGCACCAGCTCCAGCACCGGTTCACGTGAGCCGGTGAGTTTATCGCTGGCGCTGATCGTCTGGCGTGAATGGCTGAGTGCGTTGCGCCTCCATGCGCTCGTGCGCGTCCTTGCGCCATCGCGCGTCCCTGCGCCGTTGCGCTTCCGTGCGCGCTCGCGCGTTCTGTGCTGTGCGACGGCCACATATCCTTCGAGGCCGGTGTGCCACAGATTGTCTGGGGGAGGTCCGAGCCTCCGAGTGGTCAGTGGGTCAGTCTACCCAGAAGTCTGTTAGGGTATGATGCCGAGGGGGGACAAATCGATTAGGATTGGGGGCCATAAGGAAATTGGGTGTGATGGGAGGCCTACCGGGCGGGCTTTTTGGGTGACGAGTGAGGCGGTGGCGGGTTCGTCTTTTCGGCTTTATCGAGCTGCCCGCGCAGACCCCACAGGGGGCCAATCCTGTTCAAAATGGACGGCGATAGTGAACGCGCTGCGAAACGGTGCGGCCTTGCGGTGGCGGTCTTGTCGGTGAGTGACGCAAGAGATACTCAGTAAGGCATATGCGAGCTCAGAAGGGGTGCGCAGCGCAGCGCGACTCGTCCACCAGGCCTTTGGTGGCGAGCCTTGCAGCGCTGCGCTTAGCTTTTTTCGATTTTTCGTGTACGCCACCCTTGCGCATCAATGGGTGCAGTGCGTACGGGTTACGTCGTCGTTGCTTTGTCATGGTGGGTTCTCCTATCCTCCATTGCTTCAGTGAGATGCCTGAGTCAAAGGTGACTCATTCGGCCAAACGGAACCATGTCAGATTCCGAACCTTTTTGAGTACCCTGCGCGCGTGTTTATCGCGCGCAAGGAACTCCGGAGCTTCCTCAGTTTTTTGGAAGCAGAATTGCTTGGGCAGATCGGAGTACAGCGACCTCGGCGGCTTGCTGTAGTTGATGTTCTTCAGCTGTGTGCCCGTCTCGAAGCTGTGATAGTAGATCGATTTCAATCCAAGCTCTTCGGTCAAAAACTGAAGCGTTGCATTCAACATGGCTTCACTCCAGATACCTAGGTGCCGGCCCAATTCGCCTTCCAGGTATTCCAGGGCGCGATCCACATAGGCGTTTTCGCCCCAATAGTCGAGCTTGCTATCACCGTTCTCGATTGCATACTGTACGTCCTCGCGCAGTTCATCAATGTCCCGCACCCAGTCTGACTGTACTTCTTCCACCAGAGCCTCATCGGTTTCGAAGTCGAGGTCGATACGTGCCCAAGCAAGAGTGCACCTGCGAGGAGAAACTGGATGTCCCCAGTTGTTGAAGTAATTAGGGTCTTCGAACCCGCAGCGCTGCAGAGCGAGGTTGTGCCGATTGCTGAAGTTCATCTGTAGCACCAGATTGCCACCCGGGCGCGACAGTTGATCCCAACGCGAATATTTCTTGCCGCCCCAGGTGCCCAGTGTGAGTACGTAGGTCTCGTACTGTCCGTCCCAGAGTGAGTCCAAATCACGGTACTTGGCAACGCCCTGGCCCCACTGAGAAATGATCGACTTGATCAGTGGCTTCTCTAGCAGTCGTCCGTAGGGGCTGGCTTTGAGCCTGGCGATTGGCAAGCCGTCTCTATCCGCAAGGTATCGACGCAGTAGGTCCACTGCGTAGCGGCCCTTGTGGTAGTGATACAAGGTGCGTTCCTGCGGTAGGCAGGCGATGATTTCTTTGGCTAGTTCCAGATCCATGATATTCACCCAGGTACCGGTCGACCTGCTGTGTGTCAGCTTTCGTTCGATGCAAAAATACATTTAGACAGGCTTGTCGACCTGTCCGTTGAGTTATTGAGGGGGTTCGCTACTGCCAGAGATGGCAATAGGATGAGTTAGCCAAATTGGCTGGAAGTGGCAAAGCCCAACATTGTGTTGTCATGGTTTTTGCAACGCATATTAAGCCTCCTATGTCCTAGGTGAGTTACATGAATTTGTCAGCTTCGAGAGCAGGGCGCGCACTATAGACGAGCTGTGAGTGAGAAAGCAATGTTTTTTGCATTGCTAGTTTTAGTGACTCTTTGTGTGCTTTGGGCGTTCCTCACTCGTTAACTATCCAGCCTCGGCCGCTGTTATTTTCCTTGATAACTCGGGGAAACTGATCTTGTGAACTGGTTCCCAACTTATAGAGTGCA
>JBCCYE010000086.1:0-6032 GCA_039190425.1 Pseudomonadota bacterium
AAGACTTTCAGCTGGAGCTGACCGATCCCTCAACCGCGCCTTGCCCAGACGATGGACCGGATGTCATTGCCGGCGTTTGCGGCCAGCCCTTCCAGGTCGCCGTAGCCAACGCGGGTGACGCGCATATCTTGGGCGTCACCGGCGAACTGGACTGGGCCATTAGCAGCGATCTTATAGTTGGCATCAACGCGGAATGGCTGGAAGCAGAAACCGACACGGAGATCGATGAAGGCACCTTGTTCATACCAAAAGGCTCTGACCTGCCGGTGACGCCGGAATGGACCGGCGCCGCCTGGGCAACCTACAGCTATCCGGTCGAACGGATCAGCGGCAGCGCCTACGCGCGCCTGCAGTGGTCCTACAGCAGTTCCACGTTGAGTAACATCGAACCGTCTCCACTGGTCGACGACAACCCCTATCCCCAGTTCAAGAACGAGTCTTACAACATCGGCGACCTGTACCTTGGTCTGCAGGGCGAAACCTGGGATGTCAGCTTGTTTGTCACCAACTTGACGGACGAACGCGCTACCTACAACCACCTTCGACAGGGCGGCTGGAGTCAATACAACTTCTCGGAGGGGCGAGACCACATAGCTCCGATTTACACCAACCGACCCAGGGAGTTCGGATTGCGCGTCATCAAGCGATGGGGAGACTAGTCCCTGCGTCACCGCTCAAAGGCCGGCTTCGCCCGGCCTTTTTTGTTAGCGACTGTTAGATCGCCAGACCACTGCTCAGTACGGCCAGACTTCCAAACCGTGAATGGCGTTGCGTATGTCCATGGTCAAATTCACCGAGGCGATCTCTCGACCGTGGCGAAGATCGTACAGTGTGATGGTGGAGGGCGACGAGCCCCCTGCGAGCGTTTGTTCGTCGATCACACACAACCCCCTGCCGAAACCCTGCCGGGCGACCCTCGAGTCGTCGACGCCTGCAAAGCGAATGGTGGCAGGATCGTAGTGACGAATCTTCAAGACCTGCTGACGGCCTGACTGCTTAACCACACGCAGGCAGTCACTCTCTGTGTCATTAAACAGTACACCTCCGGCAAATGGCCGCGCATTGTGCGTGCCCCGCGGTAAGCTGCAAAACTCCGTTACGCGGTCATCGCCTGCATAGTGCACCAGCGCGCGCGTTTTAAGGCCACTGAAAAAAACGCCACGACTGTCCACGTGCACCATGTTGATGTGGTGCTCATTGCTGGGCCTGGGGCCCGATTCCGATTCGGGGTCGTAGCTCACACCGATCCAGCCGTCAGTCTGTTTCAGCATGTGAATACCGCGCACGAAGCGTGCCTGGTCCAGGTCGAACACCAGCAGCGAGTCGAAGCCCGTGGAGGTGAGGAACAGCAGCCGGTCCAGCACGCAGATTTCATGGCAGTGCTTGAGGTAGGCGCAGCGCCAGGAACCGATGCGTTGAAAACTTCGGTCGTAACAGAACAGCTCATCGGACGCGGCAATGTAAATGCGTTCGCCATCAAAGGCGATGCCACGCAGGCCACGGTCCGCACCGCGACCGGCAAAATCGATCTCCCCCGTATTCCAGTCGATGTGCTGCTCTACGTTTTGCCGCTCGAAGTCGAGTGTGAATACGCCACCGTGACTTTCGCCTTTCTGGCTTCCGCGCACGACGGAGGTCGCGATCAGTGTTGGCAAAGAAATGAGCGATGCTCCTTCAGGTTACGCACTCTGGCGCATTATACCGGTGCGACCGGGCTGCGCACACCGAATCGGAAACGGCGTACAGGCCCTTTCTCAACCTACACGGTCGGAAGATAAACGACGCCAACTGACCTCTAATCACAGCTCGAGGGTGGAAGAGGCCAGCGTCCCATGGCGATCCCAGACGAGTTTATCCTGCGCATCATCTGCCCCGCGGCCTGCGGCATCGTCGCGAGCATCACCGGCTTTCTCGCGGAAAAGGGCTGTTACGTTTCTGAACTGAACCAGTTTGACGATGAAACCAATGAGCGGCTGTTCATGCGCGCGCGCTTCCGAGTCGACTCAGGGGACGCCACGCTGGATGATTTGAAAGAAGGTTTTCCGACCGTCGCTGAAGCGTTTTCGATGCAGTGGCAGATCCTTCCAGCCGCGCAGCCGACCCGGACGCTGATCATGGTCAGCCAATACGATCACTGCCTGAGCGACCTGTTGTACCGCCTCAATAAGGGTGAACTCAACCTGAAGATCACCGCCGTGGTCTCCAATCATCAGACACTGCGTCCGATGGTCGAGAGAGAGGGGATACGTTTTGTACACCTACCCATTACTCCGGACACAAAACCCATGCAGGAAGAGGTCCTGCTGGACCTCATTGACGAGACCGATACCGAGCTGGTGGTGCTGGCCCGGTACATGCAGATTCTGTCAGACGCCCTGTGTGAAAAACTGCCCGGCCGCGTAATCAATATTCATCACTCGTTTCTGCCCGGATTCAAAGGTGCAAGGCCCTATCACCAGGCGTACGAGCGTGGCGTGAAACTGATTGGGGCCACGGCGCACTACGTGACCGCGGAGTTGGATGAAGGCCCCATCATCGAGCAGGCCGTACAGCCGGTCAATCATACCTATACGCCGGAAATGCTCGTCAGCATCGGTCGGGACACGGAGACACGTGCACTGGTGACCGCGGTGAAGTTACACACCGAGCACCGAGCGTTTCTGGACGGCAACAAGACCGTGGTATTCAAGTAGATCCTTTGCCGCTGCAGGGTTCGCGCGAACGTCTGTGCAGTTGACGTGATAGAGTAGCGCATTGATCAGGCGAACCGCGATTCGTCCAGCAACGACTCCAGGGCGGCAGACCCATGGATATGTTTACCGGTACCATCATAGCGAGCATCCTACTGTTCATTGCGGTAGGCAACTACGCGGGACGGCGCGTCAAGAACCTCGATGACTACTTCGTTGCAGGGCGGCGAGCACCCACGCTGCTGATCGTCGGCACGCTGGTTGCCAGTGTGTTCAGTACCACCATTTTCATGGGCGAAGCCGGCTTCACGTACGACGGTCAGATGGGCCCTTACCTTCTGTTTCCTGGACTGGCCGTCATCGGCTACATCTACGGCTCGCTTTTGTTCGGCACCTACATCCGGCGCAGCCGCGCGCCGACCGTCGCCGACTTCTTCGGTCAACGGTTCAACAGCCACCGCGTGCAGCAGGCGGCCGGCGTCACTATCATCATTGGTCTGGGCGGATATCTTCTAGTCGTGACGCAGGGCGCGGCCATTCTGCTTGCAGACCTTACGCCGCTCAGCTACACCGAGTGCGTATTGCTCGCCTGGTTCAGCTATACCCTCTTCACACTGTACGCCGGTTCACAGGGCGTCATTTTGACCGACACGATGATGTTTCTCCTGTTTCTAGGGGCCACCTTGGTGTTTTCGGTGTTGGTGGTCAGCGACCTTGGCGGCGTAGCCCAGGCGATAGAGGATCTGGTTCGCGCAGACGTCAAATCCGGCATAGCTTCCTGGCACGGCATCATCGGGCCGGGCACCGAGTGGCCAACGGCACTGGACTTCCTCATCTGGTTGCTGATCATCGACCTGGCCTGGGGCGTGGTGTACGCCGTCGGACCGTGGCAAGCCAGCAGGCACCTAATGGCAAGAGACGAGCACGTTGTTGTACGTGCTGCGATCTATACCTGCTTCTTCGTTATCGTGATGCAGATAGCCATCTACGGACTGGGCGGCATCATTAACCTGCACAATCCCGGCATTGAGCCTTCGGAAACGGTAATCATCTGGGCCGCCCAGGAACTCGTGCCAGAGTTTCTGGGAGCGCTTTTGCTGGCAGGTATCGTGGCCGCGGCTTTGTCATCCGCCTCCACTTTTCTGTCACTGGTGGGTTTCAGCGTCAGCAACGATATTGTGCGCCGCGCCACTCCCTTCAGTCTGACTGCGACGCGAGTCATCATGCTGGTGACCGGCCTCATCGTGTTGATGGGGAGTTTCCTGTTTCCTCCAGACATCTTCTGGTTCACGCTGTTTATCGGCACGGTCTTTGCGTCGTCCTGGGGGCCGGTGGGCTTTATGAGCGTATGGAGTAAACGCATTACGGAGGCCGCTGCATTCTGGGGCATTGTGACCGGTTTTATTGGTAACGTGGTGCCCGCTACCCTCGTCTACCTCAACTGGATTGAGCTACCCAGCTACTTCAACCCGGTCATTATTGGCGCCAGCTGCAGTCTACTGACTATTTTCGTCCTGTCGACGCGAGGCAGTGTGACAGAAGAAGAATCCCGTTATCGCCATCGACTGCACGAGACACCGACTGAAGACCGTGACTACAAAAAAGCTGCTGTCACGCTAATTGCGCCCGCCAGCCTCGTCCTTTACGGGTGCGCAATGCCGCTCCTGCTACTCACTTACTACGTTTACCCGTATCAGACAGCGACGGGGCACTTACTGGCCGATGGTGGCCTGGACTGGTCCCGCGGCGAGGCCTTATTGCCGTTCACAACCGCCGCTATCTACATTCCCCTGGGGTTGATATCTGCCCGGGTAGTCTGGCTGAGATACCGCCCCTTACGTGCGGCGCAAAATCGCGCGAAGGGCGTTGCCTAGATTTTTCGATAGCCCACGCAAGTGCGAGGCATGGACCAGGTCGACTCAATTGATGACGAACGCGGTGAAGGTACTCGTGCAATCCACCGACACCGACACACGGCTACCCGCCTGCAAGGTCTGTGTATGGTGCGTCCGCACGCGCACCTCGGTGCCGCAATCCAGTGTCGTCGTGTAAAGCCAGCTGCCGCCCTCAAATTGAGCAAGCGTGATCACCGCATTGCCGCCGCTTTCAGCCGGCGTAATCACGCAATCGTTTGGTCGCAACAAGACTTCCAGGACGCCATCGGCGCCGTCATGCGCCCTGATACTCAGTTCACCCAGCGCGGTGCTGACACGGCCCGCGCTCCTCGTGCCAGAGATAAAGCTGGCGTCCCCAAGAAATCGAGCCACGAATCGATTGGCCGGTCGACGATAGCACTGTTCGGGCGTGCCAATCTGCGCCAGTTGCCCCTTGTTCAGAATGGCGATTCGGTCGCCGACGGCCATCGCTTCTCCCTGGTCATGAGTCACCCATAGAGCGGGCACACCCGCGGCTTTCAGAGCATTCCGAATGTCCCAACGCAAACTGTCTTTGAGCGCCGCGTCCAGACTGGATAGCGGCTCATCCAGCAGCATCAGTGCGGGACTGTGGGCCAGGGCTCGTGCCAGCGCGACCCGCTGCTTCTGCCCGCCGGACAGTCTCGCGGGTTGAGCGTGTCTCAGATCGGACAATCCCAACAATTCAAGCCAGTGATCCGCTGGCGCAGGATCGGACAGTCTAAAACGAACGTTTTCCTCAACGGTAAGGTGAGGAAACAGGGCGAAGTCCTGAAACACCATACCCACGCGGCGCTTCTCCGGGGGCACGGACTGCCGAGGTGTTGCGCGCCAGCTCTGCAGCTGGATCTCACCACTGTCCATGGGCACCAGTCCGGCCACCGTCTGCAGCACCGTTGTCTTGCCACAGCCAGTGGGTCCAAGCAGCATCAGAATCTCATCCTTTGCGAGTTCGAGATCAATGTCGCGAATGATCTGCGTGTCGCCGTAGCTCACACACAACTGCCGGATACATAGCATTGAATAGGTCAGTCCGCTTAGCTTTGCGCGCTATTATCCTTGAAAACGCCAAACTCTGCTCGACGCTCGCCAGCCAGCATTACGGCCAGACCCAAAGCTGAAATGAAGATCAGCATCAATCCGGGTATGGCAGCGCGACCAAAATACCCGGCCTCGTACATCCGCCAGAGATAGGTCGCCAGGGTTTCGAACCCGATGGGTGCCAGCAACAAGGTCGCCGGTAACTCCCGCATCGCTTCCAGAAAAACCAGTGCCGCTCCGGCAACAATGCCCCTCAGGCTGAGCGGCAAAGTGACGCGCCGAAAAACCTCTGCCGGTCCAGCGCCCAGTACGCGGGCAGCTTTGGCAACGCTGGCGTCCATGGATTCCGCACTGGAGCGAACGCTACCGACGGCAAGCGGCAACAGGC
>JBCCYE010000087.1:0-5977 GCA_039190425.1 Pseudomonadota bacterium
AGGCGCTCTGTTCTGCCCATTGCCGTTATGGCCTTGGGTTTGTTCGTCCCCTATCCACACCGTTTCACCGCTTCCGGCGGGGGAGTAAGTACCGATGTCCAGCAGTAGCTCATTCAGTTCGTCTAGCAGTTGGTTTAGCTCGCTTACCGCCCAAAAAATATGATCACGTAGAACACGCCAGATTTATTGGCGAGGTTAGCAGAAACAGCTGGAGTCGTTTGTGCAATCAACTCAAGACGCATCTGACGAACAAGCGAAGGCCAAACATCTCCTCTCACTGCTGAGCCCCGATCAGCGCCAGACTGTCGATGAGCGCCGGCAGCACTGCGATGCCTGTAGCCAGAACAAAAAGCTTGGCGTGGTGTCTGTGCAGTGTAAGGCCTGCGGCTGTGCAGGGGTGTCCCTGATCCATGGCCGGTGCAAGCTGCGTAAGTGGCCGATGGGTGTCGGTTCGGCGATGCGGGTTCGCGCGCCCCGTACGAAGCGCAAGCCCTTGCTGCTCACGTGCGGCCTGAGTCCTGGAGATATTGTGACACTGACTGCCGCAGTGCGTGACTTGCACCGGGCTTATCCGGGCAGGTTTTTGACCGGCGTCCACACACCAGCGCCCGAGATCTGGGAAAACAACCCGTACATCACCGATCTGAGTAATGACGATCCTGCGGTGACAACGATACCGATGCACTACCCAAGTATCCACCGGTCTAACCAGGAGCCGACCCACTTCCTGCGGGGGTACACCGAGTACCTGGAGGGTGTGCTGGGGCTGAAGATTCCCACGACCGAGTTTCGCGGAGATATCTATTTGACACCTGAAGAGGAGTCGTTGGACACGCCGATCGTGGAAGGGTTTGATGCACGTGAGCCCTACTGGGTCTTCATCGCTGGGGGCAAGTACGACTTCACCGCGAAGTGGTGGGTCCCAGAATATGCCCAGGCGGTAGTCGATCATTTTAAAGGTAAGACGACACTGGACAGCCCATCAAGTGGGCACACCACCGGCAAGGTCCGGTTCGTGCAGTGTGGGGCCAAGGATCACTGGCATCCGGAACTCCGCGGCGTTGAAAATCTGATTGGTAAGACTTCGCTGCGGGAACTGATCCGGCTGGTCTACCACGCACGTGGCGTGGTCTGCCCGGTGACGTTCGCGATGCACCTGGCGGCGGCGGTACCCTCCAAGACCGGGATGCTGCGTCCCTGTGTGGTGCTTTCTGGGGGGCGTGAGCCGGTGCACTGGGTGGCGTACCCGGGGCACGAGTGTTTAAACACGATCGGTCAGTTGCCGTGCTGCGCAACCTTCGGGTGCTGGCGCTCACGCTGCCAACTGGTGGACGATGGCGATGACAAAGACCGCAATAACCTCTGCGAGCGGCCGGTCCAGGTCACGCCGGATCTGCGGATCGCCGAGTGTATGCACATGATCACACCCGATCGTGTCATTCATGCGGTCGAGCGGGCCGAGGCATCACTTAATAGGCAGGATGATGCGTTGTGTCGGGGTATTCAAGCTGCTGCCGGGGCCAGCTCTTCGTCTGAATCCAATCAGCCGCTGCCGGTCTACCGCGTCTCGCACGATCAGAGTATCTGGCACACGGTGCGCGACGAGGAGAAAGTGACGGCACAGAACGCACGCCAGTCCCTTGATACCGTGGCTCGACTTATCCGACGCTTGGAAGGCAGCGCCGGATACCAAGCGGCTGCGTCGGCAGGACAGGGGCGCGGCATTGTTATTTGCGCGGGCGGGCCGAAGTACCTGCCGTGCGTCTGGGTCTGTATCAACATGCTCCGCCATCATGGCTGTGATCTGCCGGTCGAGGTTTGGCATCTTGGTGAAAAGGAGATGCCATGGCATATTCGCGAGAGCCTGATGCCGTTGGACACGAAGTGTATCGATGCGCGTATGAGAAGCGAGCGTTACCCCGCCCGCACCCTTAATGGCTGGGAGGTCAAGCCCTATGCAATCCTCCACAGCCGGTTTAATGAAGTTTTGCTGTTAGATGCGGACAACGTAGTAGCGCGTGACCCAGCCTACCTGTTCAATGACCCGCGCTATCTCGAAACCGGCGCAGTTTTTTGGCCAGACTTCAATCGTTTCGGCCCAGACCAGAGCATCTGGCAACTCACCGGGATACCCTATCAAGACGAGCCTGAATTCGAGTCCGGGCAGATCCTGGTCAACAAATCGGCCTGCTGGGGCGAGCTGCTGCTAACGATGTGGTTCAACGAGTTCAGCGATTTTTGGTATCAGCATATCCACGGCGACAAAGACACGTTCCATCTAGCCTGGCGGCGACTCAACCGCATGTATGCCATGCCTGATAGGCCAATACATGCCATTGAGGCCACGATGTGTCAGCACGATTTGCAGGGCATGCTGTTGTTTATGCACCGCAATTTTGCAAAATGGCAACTTCCCGTGGAGTCTAATCGGAAAATCGACGGCTTTCAGCACGAGGAGGCCTGTTTCGAATACCTGAGGCTGTATGAACAGATACCGCAGAAAAGTAAGGCCGTGGTCGAGACGTAGGTCGTTCGACATGCTTTAAAGTATGCCGGTGTGGCGTTCAGTTTTACGGAGCGTGCATGCAATGAATGAATATTTTCAATCGAGTGATTGGGCCCGTTCTTTGCTAAGGTCCGCTTCGAATTTATGCGTATGTATCCTCGGCGACCTGATCCTGGACGTCACGGTGACGGGTGACACGAAACGGCTCAGTCGCGAAGCACCAATCCCCGTCGTGGACATCGCCAATCAACGCATGGGACTCGGCGGAGCCGCGAATGTCGCGAAGAACCTGGCTGGGCTGGGAGCGAAAGCCCGGCTCTGTGGCCTTGTCGGTGCAGACAGCGACGGGCTGGCGTTGCGATCATTGGCCGACTCAGTCGGCATTGATACTGCCGGGGTGCTGGTTGATGCCGGCCGACACACCACACGCAAGACCCGTCTCGTGTCGGGGCAACAACAAGTCGCGCGGTTCGATCAAGAAGACCACACCTGTATCTCACGCAATTTAAATGGGCTTGAAGCGGCCCTGATCGCACAAGTGAAACAGGCGATCGCCGATTCTGATGTGCTGGTGATCAGCGACTACGGAAATGGTGTGCTGAGCCCGGGTGTATGCCAAAAAGTGATCCGGGCCGCTGCGGAAGTTCCTGTTATCGTAGATCCGAATCCTCAGGACTGGCAACCGTACGCCGGCGCCACAGTGATCAAACCGAACTTCAGTGAGTTCACCACCTATACGGGCATCCAAGAGATGCAGCACCCAGAGGACGAACAAGTGGTGCATGAACTGTTGCGCTCAAACGGCTGGGACGCCCTGGTCGTAACCCGGGGTAGCCAGGGTATGAAGCTATATGAGAGCGAAGGCTCCGCTGGTCTTGTGGTTCATGCATTCCGCTCGCTGCCTCAACAAGTGTTCGATGTGACCGGAGCCGGGGACACGGTGACAGCGGTCATGGCCGCTGTCCTTGGGTGCGGGGAGGGGCTGAAAGACGCCTGCTGGCTCGCCAACCTCGCGGGTGGGGCCAAAGTCCGCCACCTTGGCACGTGGGCGGTCACGGCCAACGCCTTGATCCGTGAGGCTGAGCGCCATGAATCACAGGTCTTGCACGCGGCTCCGATCCTGCATGAGCGTGACGCCGAGGCCTGGGCTGAAGCCCTCCGGCGGGAGGGCAATCGGCTGGTATTTACCAACGGCTGTTTCGACCTGATCCACGCGGGACACATCGATTACCTGGATCAGTCCAAACGCCTCGGTGACCGGTTGGTCGTGGGCTTGAATTCCGACAACTCTATCCGGAGGATCAAAGGCCCGGGCAGGCCACTGCAGGCGCTGGAACAACGCGCCGCCGTCTTATCGGCGCTGCGCTGGGTAGATGCCGTCGTCGTGTTTGAAGAGGATACGCCTGAGCGGCTTATTCAACGTCTGAAGCCCGATGTCTTAACCAAAGGCGGCGACTACCCGCATGCTGCCGATCTGCCAGGGGCCTCATACGTTCAAGAGCATGGCGGCGAGGTCGTCCTCATCCCTGTGAAGTATGATTCTTCGACCACGTCGATGGTCGAACGTATCGGGATGGAGGCGCCCCAAGCGTGAGTAGTACAGATGACAACGGATCTCAACCTTCCGGCCAGTTCAGTATCATCATCCCAGCTTGTATTCAAGAGCGGTCACTTTTAGAGATTTTCCGGGAGAACCTGCGGACGTTTAGGCATGACGCGATCGGCCGATTCTACGTGCTCTGTAACCGGCTGACGGTGATGTCTGAATCAACGCTTGAAGCAATGCTGCAAGCCGAAGTCGAGGCCTCCATCCAGGTCATCGCGGACAAGGAACGGTCTGTAGCGGGGGCGTGGAACCGCGGTATTCAGTTGTCTGATACGGATGGGTTTACACAGTATCTGATCACTGCGGTCGATGTCTCGGTAACGCCTAAAACAATTGATGCGCTGCTGGATTACGGCACTGCTGACCCTGGTTGTGATATTTGGAGTTCTACGCCGACCAGTGAAGATATTGACGATTCTCAAATGATGAGAGATTGGCATGATTTTTCATGCCTCATGTTGCGGCGAGGCACGATCCATAAGCACGGATGGTTTGATCGTGAGTACAAGCCCGCGTATTTCGAGGACAACGATTATGCGACGCGTGTTGTTCTAGGCGGGGGCAGAATGAAGCAACTCTTTTCAGCACGGCATGAACATTTTACTAGCCTGACGATCAAGAAAGACTCCGAGATGGCTCGTCATGTTGCTCATTGGTATGACATCAATCACGGGCGATTCCACCGTAAATGGGGGCATAAGTCCGACGACGTCGATGAGGTCAAGTCGCGCTGCCACCCCACCCCGCTGGACAGCGGCAAGCCACTGCATTGGTGGCCAGAGCAGGATGAAGTCGAGTGCTATAACCCAGGCGGCGGGATACACGAATAAAATAACTTGATCAGCAATCAGAAATACCGATTATGCAAGCAAGTCTTTCATCAATCATCGCGGCCGATCCAGAGTTCTCCGGCTCAATCGGAACCGACAAGCACACCGTGCATAGTTATATCGCGCATTTTTATGAGCTTGTACTTCCGTTCTACCGCGACCGTTCAATCAGCTTCCTGGAAATCGGCATCAACAACGGTGCTTCATTGGCTCTGTGGGCAAGCTATTTCTCTGATTCAAGAATAGTAGGTGTTGACATAAGCGACAATGTTAATCCCCACTGGCGCGGACATCAAAATATAGAATATTTTTTCTTTGACGCATATGAAGTGGATAAGATTAAAAGCCAGCCTGATTTTGATCTGATTATTGATGATGGGTGTCATACGCTTCGCGGCCAGATGGTTGCTATTCAATCGTATTCTCAGAAGCTGCTTCCCGGAGGTATGCTTGTGATTGAGGATATTCAAGACCCTGAAATGTTGACCTATCTTGAGTCTGCGGTACCCGATGGTTTTTCAGCGACTCGCCTCGACTTGCGATCAATTAAAAGGCGCTACGATGATTTGCTGCTGATCGTGCGGCGTGATGGATAATCACCGTGCCCGATGAGGCGGGGTTGATTTGCTATCGACACTAGGCTGAAGCCGTATTATCCCTCGCGGGTAAGGAGGCCCGCCTGGAACCAAACGATTACTTACGTCCATAGCAGGATCACCAAGTCCGGTAGCAGTGCCTGAGCCTGTACTCGCCTGCTGGCCAAGCTTCCGTGTTGGGGCGGCGCGAAGGAAGATTAGCCTGATTGTGTGCGCATGATCGGTGCGCGAACATGTCGCGTTGAGGCGGGGCGATGCGTTTGTATCTGTTGATCCGCAAAAGCTTAACTGCTGCCTACGCATCGCCCGTGCGCGCGCCGCGTGATGCTGACCCACTTTCAGGAATCTTATTTTCATAAAACTTCAGTTCAGTCCTTGGCGCGGACGTCAGACCCTGATACGTTTTCTTTACCAGAAGAGGGAGGCTCCAACGGGCTTG
>JBCCYE010000088.1:0-5820 GCA_039190425.1 Pseudomonadota bacterium
AAGGAAAACGACTGCATGCCGGGGACTTTCGTCACCTGTGATTGCAGATCTGCCAAAACTTCATCTTCTGAGCGGGCGCCTTTCTTTTCCGTATCGATCAGTATCCAGCTGATGCTGTTGGTTGCGCCGAACATCGCAATGCCGTTGATCATTCCCCAACTTCTGCGCTCCGGTACGCCTTTGTAGATGTCGATAATGGGCTTGGAGTATTCGGCAACGTAGTCGTAGTTGGCGTCGGTAGGCCCCATGGCGAGGGTATTGAGTGCGCCGGTATTTTCGATCGGCATCAACTCTGAAGGTAATTGATCAAACAGTTTGATAGCGCCCGCTACCAGGGCAAGGAAAACGACCAGAACCAACCATCGAGTCTCCAACACCGCGTTCAAAAGTCTGCGATAGGTTAGGCGAACCAGGCGAAACTGCCGATCCACATAGCGGGTGACTGCACCGGCGTGGCCTACTGGACGCAGCAGGTACGTGCACATCACGGGCGATACAAAGAGCGCCAACAAGCCGGAGATCATCACCACGAAGGACATGGTAAGGGCGAATTCCTTGAACAGTGCTCCAGAGAACCCGGGCACGAAAGCGATGGGCGCAAACACAATGGCCACAGACAGCGTGATGGTAATGATGGCGAACTGCAGCTCTTTAACGCCGGCCAGAGCTGCATCAAAGCGGGTCATCCCCTGTTCCATATGCCGGTGTACGTTCTCCACCACCACGATGGCATCATCAACCACAAGGCCTATTGCCAATACCCAGGCAAGCAGGGTTAGTGCGTTGAGGCTGTAGCCCATGGCGTACATGATGGCTGCAGCTCCCAGCATCGAGAGCGGGATGGTAACCAGTGGTATCGTGATGGATCGCAAGCTGCCCAGAAAAGCGAAAATCACAATAAATACAAAGATGCCTGCTTCAATAAAGGTTCGATACACCTCGTCGATCGAATCCTTGCTGAACTTGGTGACGTTCCAGTTGGGCTGAATAATCATGCCCTTCGGCGCATCCGCTTGAATATCTTTAAGCTTGGCGATGACCGCATCGGCGGTGGCTATTGCATTGGCGTCGTCGGTCGGGCTAAGGCCCATGAACACGGCCGACTCATCGTTGGCAATTCCGCCACTTTCGTAGTTTGTTGCGCCGTATTCCGCGTAGCCGATGTCTCGCAGGCGCACGAGTCGATCGCCGACGTTGCGAATGACAAGATTGTCGAAATCTTCGGGAGTGCTCAGCGAGGTTGAGGTGTGAACTTGAATCTTGATTTCTTCGCCGTATAAATTGCCGGTCGTTGAGCGCAGATTTTGCTCTTCCAGTGCCGTGACCACATCGCTGGCGGTTACGCCCAGTGCTGCCATTTGGTGCGGCATCAGCCATACCCGCATGGCGTTGTCTCGACCACCGAAGATATTTACCTCGTAGACACCAGGTACCGCCTCGATCTGGGGCACCACGATATTGCGCAAGTATTCGGTGATCTGCAGCTTGCTGTGGGTCTCGCTGAGACTTTCGATGTAGAGAATGCCGCTGGTGGCGCTGGCATTGGGGTCAATTTTTTCGATGACGGGGCTGACGATTCCCTCGGGTAACTCCCACATAAGCCCGCCGATCCGATTGCTGATTTGCGGCAGCAGTGCGTCGACATCGGACCCGATGAAAAACTTGAGCGTGATGGTGGCCTGCTCGTATTCGTTCGTGGCCATCATGTAGTCGAGGCCGGGCAAACCGCTCAGTGCACGCTGCATGGGGACGGTAACAAACTCCTCCATCACAGATGGACTGGCGCCATAGTAGCCGGTGGTGATGGTGACCTCCGATGTGGGTAGCAACGGATAGTGCCGCACGGAAAGCTGGTCAAAAGCCATGCCACCTGCGAGGACAATCAGCATGCACAGACTGATGGCGAGGACGGGTCGTTCCAGGAAGGTCTTAATCATTGGCTTTGCGAAGCCGCTTGACCGTCGGCGGTCTGCTTGGCGTCCGGCGCTTTGCCGTCGACCACGGGGGTACCGTCGGCCACCTTGCGTGTGCCCGCGCCCACTATGGCGTCCCCGGCGGCGAGTGTGCCAGTCACCTCCACGTCACCACCGCGTCTTTCGCCAATCACTACGCCGGTCTTCACCGCCTTGCCATTGACCACCTTGTAGACACTATCGCCATACAGTGAGCGGACCACCGCGGTTTGAGGAACGGTGAGCACGGGTGCAGCGTCATCGAGCGTTAGTGTGACATGCACATAGCTGCCGGGAAGAAACCGGTGAGGGGGAACCTCGGCGCGTATCGCGACGGTGCGCGTATCGGGTTCGATGAGAGGGCTGACCGCATAGATAATAGCGTCAACGGGCCTCGTACTGTCGGGTGAGGTGGCAACGCTCACCGAATCCTGAGGCGATACCAGAGACGCATACTTTTGCGGGATGGCAAACTCGACCCGCAGACGCTCGGAGGACTGCAGCGTGGCCAGCTCCTGGTTGACGGCGACCTCGTCACCGACTTTGACCTTGGTTATGCCCACCGTACCGTCGATGGTAGCGTAGGTGGTGGCCAGCTCCAACTGCTGCTGACTGGTGCGCACCTTAGCCTGGTCAGCAAAGAAGTTGCTGCGTGCTTCCACCATAGCCTGCTGCGAAACGGTGCCCTGAGCAAACAGTTCTTGCATTCGTTCAAAGTTGAATTTGCTGCTTTTAAGCTCCGCCTCATGCTGGTCCAACTGCGCCTGAATCACTTCCGGGTTGATTTCGAACAGCGCCTCACCAGCCCTGACCTGCGCGCCGGATTCCACGTGGACTGCAGTCACCCTACCGCTGATCTGTGCGCGCAGTGTGATACCAGAGAAGCTCTGTACGGTGCCCACCGCCTCGATCAGAGTGCCCCACTCCTGCTGAGTCACCTTCGAAAACACCACGTACTGTGCCCCGGGAGGGGGCGCGGACGCCAGCTTCTCAGCGTTTGAACGCTCCTTGAGCAGATACACAATCACCACAAGTGCAGCAAATACAGCCACAAAGGTGATAATGCCCCGTCGGGCGCGATTTGCCATACGTCATTTCCTTGTTCTGCGTTTTGGTGCTGGTTAAGTGTAGCCCATGACGCCCGGAAATGACCGCGGTGTATCGGCCTTTGAGAGAATTAACCTAGAACCCTGTGACGGGCCGTCCCGCGATAAAGTCGTTGATCAGTGCCGCGAGCTCTGCGCCCGCCTCTTCCTGCACGAAGTGCCCGACGCCCCCGATGACAACGCGCGTGGCTCCCGGCACACGCTGTTCGAACTGCTCAGCCATATCGGTACCGCTGGTCACTGGATCAAGGTCGGTGAATGCGATTAGAAACGGTTTGTCCCACTGCTCAAAGACCTCTTCCCAAGCGGTCTGGTTTTCAGTGAGTTGTGTGGGGATCAGGTAGGGAAAAACCTGTGCGCCCGCTTTGTACCGTGCATCGGGGTAAGGCGCATCGTAGCCCTGAATAACCTCAGGGTCCTCAACGTTGCCCAGAAACTTCATAACCGCGGCCACGGACAGGTCTTCGCCGTAGTAGGCGTAGGCAACCCAGCGTGCAAAAGAGGGATCCTCCAGCAGCTCATCGATGGTCACGGGTTTTTCCCACCATGCGAGGAGCTTGAATATGGGCTCTCCAAGCAGGGCGGTGATGCCGGAAGCGCTTGGCAGGCCCGTGTTGGAGACCACAACTCGGGCGAAGCGATCGGGAACGGCCGAAACCACCCTCAGACCCACCAGGCCACCCCAGTCCTGGCCGAAAAACGTGGCGTCCCTAAGATTCAGGCGATTGACCAGCTCAACCATGGTGTGGATGTGAAACGGGTAGCTGTAGTCGTCCCGGTTAGCGAGTTTGTCGGAGCGGCCAAAGCCAATCATGTCAGGCGCAATCACCCGATGGCCTGCCGCGGTCAAGACAGGGATCATCTTGCGAAACAGGTAGCTCCAGGTCGGCTCCCCATGCAACAGCAGAATCGGGTCACCCTCTGGTGGCCCCTCGTCCAGATAGTGAACGCGCAGTCCGTCGATTTCCAGATAGTTTGGGAGGAATGGGTAGCCTTTCAGGTTGTCGAAGCGGCTCTCGGGTGTCCTTAGGACGCCGGGCCTGATTTCGTCGCTCCAGGCGAGCCCGGCATGCAGTACGATTGTGAGCACAAGCCAGCGCAACATGGTCACCTCCTCGGTGGTGGCGTAGGGTCGGTGCAATTGGGTTCAACGCTCCGCATGGTAGCAATGTGCAGCGGGCTGCTGATGTTAAAACTGTGTAATTTCGCAGTTGAGACAGGCCCCACACCCTCGCTCCACTGCCAGTGCAGGGTTAGCAAGCCGGGAGTTCGATCCGCACACCGTCCCTGGGGAGCTACTGGAGGGTTGGCAGTCACTGCAGCGATTGTCTATCGTGTGCTATTCAGAACAATCCATTACTGACGCTGGAGCTAAGCTATGAAACTGGAGTCTCTCGCCCTACATGAAGGGTATACCGCTGAAGCAACGACCAAGGCGGCGGCTGTCCCCATTTACCAGACCACCTCCTACACATTTGATGATACTCAGCATGGGGCGGATCTGTTCAATCTGGCGGTTGAGGGCAACATCTACAGCCGAATCATGAACCCCACCTGTGGGGTGCTCGAAGCGCGTATCGCCGCGATGGAAGGTGGCGTAGGTGCCCTGACCGTGGCCTCGGGGATGGCAGCCATTACCTACACCATCCAGTGCATCACGCGCGCTGGAGACAATATCATTAGCGTCAGCCAGCTGTATGGGGGAACCTACAATCTGTTCGCTCATACCTTCCCACAGCAGGGCATCGATGTCCGGTTTGCTTCTCACGATGACTACGCGGCGATGGAAAGCCTGATTGACGACAAGACCCGGGGCATTTTTTGTGAGTCCATCGGTAACCCGCTGGGCAACATCGTCGATATTGTAAAGTTGGCGGAGGTTGCGCATGAACACGGATTACCCTTGATCGTTGACAACACGGTCGCCACCCCCTATTTGTGCAAGGCCTTCGATTTTGGTGCCGACATCGTCATCCACTCGCTGACGAAATACATCGGCGGGCATGGGACAACCGTGGGCGGCATTATTGTCGACTCGGGCAAGTTTGACTGGGCGGCTAATAAGAAACGGTTCCCCATGTTCAGTGAACCAGACCCGTCCTACCACGGCGTGGTCTATACCGAAGCGATGGGCGAGGCCGCTTTCATTGGCCGCTGCAGGGTTGTGCCGCTGCGCAACACAGGCGCGCCGCTGTCCCCTCACAGCGCGTTTTTGATTATGCAGGGCTTGGAGACCCTGGGTCTGCGCATGGATCGGCACTGCGAGAATGCTCAGGCTGTGGCCGAGTATCTGACTCGTCACCCGCTGGTCGAGTGGGTGAACTATGCTGCGCTGCTCGACAGCGAGTTTCAGGAGAACTGTAAAAAAATCACCGGTGGAAGAGCCGCCGGTATCCTGAGCTTTGGGATCAAGGGCGGCAGTGACGCAGGCGCCCGATTTATAGACGCGCTGCAGATGATCTTGCGTCTTGTGAACATCGGTGACGCCAAGTCACTGGCTTGCCACCCAGCGTCTACAACCCACCGACAGTTGAACGATCAGGAACTGGCGGCCGCGGGTGTCAGTGAGGAAATGGTGCGATTGTCGATCGGGATAGAGCATATCGATGACATCATTGCGTATATTGAACAGGCGCTGGAGGCGGCACGCTAACCAATGTGTCCGCTGCCGCCGGCTTGACCCAGATCGGGGATGAGTAGGCTCGTTCCTGGATCACATCCGGGTGTGCCGGGGCTGAGGTCAGGCCCATGGCGAGGGCGTC
>JBCCYE010000089.1:0-5763 GCA_039190425.1 Pseudomonadota bacterium
GGAGGGCTGTCAGGGCGCCAAAGCCCCGGTTCGCGTAGGTATGCGCCTGGTTAAGGGGCTGTCCAAAGAGGGGGCGGAGCGGGTAGTCGCTGCGCGCCGGCAGGCTCCGTTTCGTCAGCTGTCCGATTTACGCAAACGCGCAAGGCTCGACAAAGGCGATATGGAGGCGCTGGTTGATGCCGATGCATTGGCAAGCTTAAGCGGCAATCGGCATCAGGCGCGCTGGCAGGTGATGGCGCTGGAGCCCGAGCGCCCGCTGCTCAGCCATGAACACTATGCGAGTGCCGATGCCCTGAACGACGAAGTCTCTCTGCCGGAGCCGGCGGTGTCGGAGTCGGTGATGTCCGACTATCAGAGTACGGGCCTCACCCTGCGCGCGCACCCTCTGGCGCTGCTGCGTGATCGCGCGCCTTTCGTACGCTGCAAGCGACACGATGATCTTAAGGCCCTCAGCGATGGTCGCTTTGTGCGCATTGCAGGACTGGTGACCTGCCGGCAACGGCCCGGTACCGCCTCGGGGGTTTTGTTTCTTACTCTCGAAGACGAAACGGGGAACAACAACGTTGTGGTCTGGCCATCGATTCAGCAGCGGTATCGTGAGGAGTTGATGAAAGGGCAGTTACTGCTGGTCAAAGGCACGCTGCAAAAACGCGACGGCGTTACTCACATTGTCGCGGGCGCGTTGTTTGATCACAGCAGCGCCTTGGGTGAGCTGCGTTTGAAACCGCGCAGCTTCCGCTAGCCCGACAGGACACTAGCTGTGCTTTTTTAAATGCTCAACAAGCAGCCGGTGACAGGAATCAGGTTGTTCGAGGTGCAAAAAATGCCCGGCGTCGGCGACGGCCTCGACGGTGAGCCCGCCGGTGAAGTCATCCTCGTTCATACAGGCGCGGAAGGTTCGCGGCAGGATGCAGCCATCGTGTTCGCCGTACATACCGAGCGTTGGTACATCGACGTGCCCGCGTATGAGTGCTTTGCTTTGCGAGTCACCGGGTAAGGCTGCAGCGCGGTAGTAGCAAAGAGCGGCGGTCAGCACTTCGCGACGTGCGAATTGCTCGAGCACCGGCGCTAGGTACTCTTCCGAGCCCTGCAGGCCCGGTGACCAGCGGTCCCAGAGTTTCTTGATGCCGCCAAAGTCATTGCGCCGTAGCGCGTACTCTGCGATGCCCACCAGCTGAAAAAACTGGATGTAGCGTGAGGCCTTACGTTGGTCGGAATTGGCAAACATAAACCTGAAGAACCGCGCAGGGTGGGGAACGGACATCATCGTCAAACTGCGAACTTTCTGGGGGCACAACCGAGCGGCGGAAAACACCAGGCTGGCTCCCCAGTCGTGACCCACCAGATGAATCGGCTCCGAGCTGAGCTGGTCTACTACTGCTTCGACAATGCGAGCAAGGTTGAGAGACGAGAAGTCCCTGACCTTCGGTTTTCCCGTCCGTATTGAGCTTTGCTCATAGCCCGGAATTGTCACTGCGACCGCTCTAAAGCCAGCTTTGGCAAGCGCCGGCAGGGCAAGCCTCCAGGTCTGGGGGCTGTCAGGGAAGCCGTGAAGCAACAGAACTACAGGGCCTTCGCCTTGCTCCCAGCAACTTAACTCAAGGCCATCAATAGCCAGGGATCGAGAATTAGGCACTTCATCGAGCATGGGGCGAGCGCAGATGTGGTTACGTAGTCGGGCACGCTACGCCGCCCAAGGCTTGGCTGCAACGGTTTAGACAGGCCCCCGTCGCGAACATACAAGGGCTTCCTCCGTGTACACGACGTAGCCAGCACCGTACATAGACGTCATTTTTTGCTGCGCAAGCGTTCGGTACTCCAAGCACGGACCGGGTGACGCACAGCCCGAGGAGACACACATGACCGCCAGCAAAGCCACTACCAAACCGAAGAGGATGGCACCACTGCGCAGATAAAGCAGGTCGCCGAGCCGCTTGAAGGGCGTTGATGAAACCATTGTGGCGTTCGCCGGATCTCGTCCGTGCATAGAACGATGGTCGAAACTCGATCCGCCGGAGACAGAGTAGGCGAGGTGGGTGAACGTACTCTCAGAATTACCTGCAGACGTGGATCCGGTACGATCGATGCGAGGGATAAGAAACAGATAGGCTTTGGTATGCATAGCTGCAAACTCCAATAAGCGATAGCCCGACTAGTGCGGCTGGTTCACGCAGCAGCGCGGTGTACTGTTTGCTTATTGGGTTATTGGCAGTTCGACTCAGGTTGTTCGGGCGATGCCCAACCCAAGTAGGTGATGCAGTAGTGATTTGCAAAACTCCGGCCACTTCCGCCGGCTCTTTGCAAAGCCTCTAAATTCATCTACTTAACAACGCTAGTAGCGAACCTGCGGCATAAACACCTCAAGGGAGCAGCACCGGCAGTGGGCGAGACTCGCACCAATGCTGTGCGCCAGAGCGCCGAATACCAATGCCTGACAACGCATCGAAAACGTATGTAAAGAAGGCTTGACAGTGCCCTGACGAACGCATAGTTTCAAGTTGATTGGGTCAGCGGTATGGGGGAAGCCCAAGTGAATAGCCAGGCGGCTAAATTTCTCGAAAGCCTTGCGGTAGAGTCAAGCGCGACACGCTTCAACGACAACTGCAGCAACTGCAGGTTGGGTGCCTTCTGCCTGCCTCTAGCTCTGAGGCATCGGGAACTCGACGAGCTAGAACGTATCGTTCAGCGAAGCCAGCCCTTACAGCGTGGTCAGCACCTTTTCTGGGAGCGAGATGAGTTTCAAGCCTTTTACGCGGTGCGCTCCGGAAGCCTGAAGGCCTACCAGACCTCTCACGAAGGTCACGAGCAGGTGACCGGTTTTTATTTTCCCGGAGAAATCCTGGGATTTGACGGTATCGGAACGAACTTTCATGTCTCCTCCGCGCAGGCACTGGAGACGGCGTCCGTGTGTACCATACCCTTTGATGCCTTTGAGGACCTAAGCCAAGAAATGCCGCATCTCCAGCGGCATTTGATGCAGTTGATGAGCCGCGAAATTGCTGAAGACCATCAGCTTATCGCGCTGCTGTCGAAAGCGACCGCTGAACAACGCATGTCGGCATTCCTGATCGGGTTGTCCTCTCGCCGGGGTCGAGAAAACCTCAGCGCCACGAAGTTTCGCTTGAGCATGTCGCGTATTGAAATCAGCAATTACCTGGGATTGACCGTCGAAACGGTGAGCCGAATTTTGTCGCGGCTCCACAAGCAGAAGATCTTGAAGGTGGATAAGCGCGAGATTGAGATCCTGCAGAAAGATGTACTCAAGGAGACCGCAGGGTTCTAGGGAGCGACAGATCTAAGCCGGCATGCGCCCAAAGGAAGTCTCGCCGAACGGTGTGATGTAACCATTACCCGTAAAACGCTATAGGAGTTAAAGAAGGACTGTGGAGCTCTAGGTGCCGAAACACCAAGTCTGGGGCATTTACTCCCCGACGGTTTTCGCCTTAGCAATTGTTTTCAACTTGAGCTCAATTCCAAGACTATCCCGACTCGACACGATTCCTCGACAACGAAACCACTGAGTGCCCATCCTGCGCTCTGATCACCACATGCAGCAGAGTCGTGAGTTGCTGCGATTACACCGACCTTTCTTCGGCCCAAAAAGCCATGCCTGCGATGATTCGTATACCGCATTGCAGCCGTAGGACAGCACTGCAAACATCAAGAAAAGCACGGTTCTAACAGACCCCTACCAGTGTCTTAATGCCTTAATACTTAAGTCTAATGGGGCGGCGGATCCCGTTGGATTCGCCCACATTTTGTAGGGCGAATTCGCTGTTTGACCACCCCGATCTTGACCTAGATCAAGAGCCTGATTTGCAGCCAAATTACAATATTCAAACATTGATCATCGGGGGAAGATCAAACGATGCTCCAGTACAGCGTCGGGCTTCTTGTAAACCCAAAAAAACAATGGCAGCAGATCGCAGATCTGCCTGAGCAGTCATTCAAAGTCCTGGTGTTATACCCGGTCATCTTTGCCGTGTTGCCCGCCTTCGCCTGGTATTACGGCACCACGAAGGTCGGCTGGACCGTGGGCAGCTATGGCGAGGTTATTCGCCTGACTGAAGACAGTGCCAGACAGATCAACATACTGTTCTACGTCGTCATGGTGGCCGCCGTAGTTGGAATCGGCTACTTCATTCACTGGATGGCGCATACCTATGGTGCCGAGCAGTCAAGCTTTGCCAAGGGTGTTGCCATTGCTGGTCTGACAGCGACGCCGCTGTTTATCACAGGGCTCGTGGGCTTCTACCCGCTGCTAGGCGTAGACCTGCTGATCGGGGTCGCCGCCGTTAGCTGGGCGGTGTATCTCATGTATCTCGGCATTCCGATTGTTATGCGGATCCCGAGTGAGCGTGGCTTCTTGTTTTCGAGTGCCGTGCTTGCAATCGGGTTGGTGGTCTTTGTGTGCATTCTCGTTGTCACGATTCTCGCCTGGGATTACGGCGTTGCGCCTGCCTTCGTGGATGGCTAGCAACGCCTAACAGGTGCGCGAGAACCGGGGGAATTCCAACCGCCTGGCTGGAATGACAGCGATACAACAATAGATTTGGCAGGCACCTGCGGGTGCCTTAGCCAAACTCAGCTAGAGAGTAGTCATGCTATGAGCGCGCTCGATACGAGTCTGGAACATCCTACTTACAACTACCGTGTGGTACGCCAGTTCGCGATCATGACGGTTGTGTGGGGCATCGTCGGTATGCTGGTCGGTGTACTGATCGCGGGGCAGATGGCCTGGCCCGCGTTGAATTTCGACTTGCCCTGGCTCAGCTTCGGGCGCCTTCGACCGTTGCACACCAACGCGGTGATTTTCGCATTTGGGGGCTGCGCCCTGTTCGCGACTTCTCTGTACATCGTGCAGCGCACCTGTCAGGTGCGTTTGTTCTCCGATCGTCTTGCTGCAGTCGTTTTCTGGGGATGGCAGCTTGTCATTTTATCCGCAGCGATCAGCCTGCCCCTGGGCTACACCACCGGCAAAGAGTATGCAGAGCTGGAGTGGCCCATCGACATAGTCATTACCGTGGTCTGGGTGTGCTACGCGATTCTGTTCTTTGGCACCATCATTAAGCGCAACACCAGCCACATTTATGTGGCCAACTGGTTCTTTGGCGCGTTTATCGTCACCGTCGCGGTATTGCACATACTCAATAGCATGGAGATTCCCTGGTCTCCGTTCAAATCCTACTCGGTGTTCGCGGGAACCGTCGATGCGATGGTCCAGTGGTGGTATGGCCACAACGCCGTTGGGTTTTTCCTGACTGCAGGCTTCCTGGGCATGATGTACTACTTCGTGCCCAAGCAGGCTGAGCGGCCGGTGTACTCATACCGCTTATCTATCGTCCACTTCTGGGCGCTGACTGCTGTTTATATCTGGGCCGGACCCCATCACCTTCACTACACCACACTGCCTGACTGGGCTCAGAGTCTGGGAATGGTGATGAGTCTGATCCTGCTGGCTCCGTCCTGGGGCGGGATGATCAACGGCATCATGACTCTGTCCGGTGCCTGGCATAAGTTGCGCGATGATCCGATCTTGCGCTTCATGGTCGTGAGTCTGTCGTTCTATGGCATGTCGACCTTCGAAGGCCCCATGATGTCCATCAAGACAGTTAACTCCTTGTCCCACTACACCGACTGGACAATCGGGCACGTGCATTCCGGTGCGCTGGGGTGGGTCGCGATGATCTCGATCGGATGCCTTTACCACCTGATACCCAAGGTGTACGGCAAGGAGCGCATGTACAGCACGCCGCTGATCAA
>JBCCYE010000090.1:0-5548 GCA_039190425.1 Pseudomonadota bacterium
TGTTGCTCGAGAAGATACCCAGGTAGCGCAGTCGCTGGATCTCGGGCACCGACTCATCGGCCGCCTCCTGGAGTACGCGCGCGTTGAATGCGAGCCAGCTCAGCTCGCGGGGGACGAACAGACTTTCATCCAGATCCGCGAGTCGCGTTTTTATGGGACTATTCAATCGATACCACTCAATGTTCCGGTTACGTTTGGCAAAGAGCCCTGTCGACCTGCTCCTCAGCCACTGCGAAGACCGTAACCTTTTTTACCCCTTCTTAGTCACCTTCTCAGCAACCTTCTTGGTGGCCTTCTTCGCAACCTATCCAGTCACCCTGTTCGCTTGCTTTCTGGTCGCCTTTTCAATCAATCTTTCAACCAGCTTTTCTGCGACCATTTTGGCCACCTTGATAGTCGGCTTCTTAGTCGCCTTTTTGGTCGCCTTTTTAGTCACCTTTGATCGCGAGAATATCCGTGCGCAGGAATTCCAGCACTTCTTCAGCAGTGTTACCGATGATAGCCGCACCGATACCCGTACGCGCCGAGGTACCCAGCACCACAACCTGCGCCCGGACCTTGGCAGCATAAGAACAGATCACCTTGTCGACCGGTCCCCGGCGCGTTACGAAGGCTTTTTTGTCTACGTCGTGGGCTTTGGCAAGCACCTTGAGATGGGGCATGAGTTCTTCGCGGTGTTCCTTGGTGTAGCGAATCGGGTCGATTAGATCCAGGTCGGAGAGAATCGCCGGGATCTCGATGGCTGAGATAATCTTAAGCTCTACACCCAGGGAGTGGGCCAGCTCTTTCGCCTTGCCGAGTACCGCGCTGTTCAGCGCCTGTTTGCGCTTACTCTTCGTGCCCAGGTCCAGAGCCGCCAGAACCGGCTTGGTACGATGCCATTTGTTCGCCTCGGTGATCATCACGGGTGCCGGACACTCCCTCAGCAGGTGCCAGTCTGTAGACGTGTAGGTAATGCTGCCGCTCTGTCGACCCGTTTTTATCACCAGATCGAAGTGGGCTTTCTGGGCCCGCTTGACGACCCATTCGTGGATGTGCTCCTTCCAGACCACTCGCAACGAGACCTTTTGGTCCGGCTTGCGAAAACGGTCAATTCGGGCCTGTACCTGCTCCTGTCGCTGCTCCAGCAACGCGGTCTTGAAAGACGCCTGCTTATCTTTATCACTCGCTATACGGCTGAGCGGCGCGAAGGTGAACGCCACTACCTCGATGCTATGCCCCAGTGCGCCCGCAAGCTGAACACCGCGTGAAGTCGCGACACAGCTATCGCCTTCGTCAGCCACCACCAGAATCTTACCCATACAACACCCCCTGTTTTGGAAACCAGATTATAGGCACAGCTTTGGCTAACGGAACCACCGCGGCTGAACTAACGCCCAGACGGTTCGCCTGGACTGTTCGCGCAGATTCGTCCTAAGCCATAGTGATCCACGGAGAACGTTTGACAAACTACAGCTAGGCTTACCTTCTCAGCTCGACCGGTGACTCTCACACTCGATTCGACGGACAACCTGTTTGGTGAACAGCACTGATCGGTCTTTAGACGGCGATCCGGTCGGCAAGAGACTCAGCGCTCGACTGCTCAGAGAGAAATCCCTGAATAGGCACTAGAGCTTCGGAAGGATGCTCCATGGGAAACAGATGGCCGCCGGGCACCTCTCTTAAAACCGCCTCTGGTTGCCACTTCGCCCAGCGGGCCCACATCGACTCCGAGAGCGTGTCTGTGTTCTCGCCCCGCAGGCCCAGCACCGGCAGGTTGAGCGATTTGAGCGCGGGTTTTATGCGCGGCCCGCTCATATAGACCGCGGCCTCCCACTGGCCCGAGTAGCGCAGGCGCACGCGACCGTCGGGCATGGGCTCATTGCTGGCATCAACAAAGTCCTGCAATGCTTCATCGCTGAAGTTCTTGAACGCCCGTTTATTGCGGTAAAACCGAAACGCCTGTTGCTGATCCGCAAAGTACTCCGGCCTGCGTAGCGCTCCGCGTACCAAAGGGAACTTCTCCATAGACTTCCGACCAGCAAACCGCGAGGCCAGGATCAGCCGATCCGGTAAAAACACAGGATCCAAGAGCAACAAACTGGCAACCAGGCCGGGATGTTGCGCCGCCAGTAATGTCGCGCACGTGGCGCCCATGCTGTGCCCCATCAGATGCAGCGAAGGCGCTGCTATCTCTTCAATCGCCGCACGCAGATCGTTCACAAACACACTCCAGGACAGTCGTTCTGGCGGCTCACGGCCATCCCAGAGAGGGCGGTGCTCAATGACCCATACAGAATAATCTCGCTGCAACGGCTCGAGCAGCGCGCGATACGATCCGGGCGGGTACCCATTCGCATGCGCGAACAGAAGACTGGGCGCAGAATCGGGGGACTGCCCCAGATGAAAGATATGTGGTTTCAAGCTGTGCCCTTTTAACCGGTGGGATCCCCCGGGACTGACCGAATCCGATAGGAAAACGGCGTGCACGCGTGGGGTGTTGAATTGATTTACGGGGCTACGTCACTTTTGGAGCGATTGGCCAACCTTTTGTCCGGGTCCGCCGGTCTCTGGCAGACCCCTTTGCAGCTGGACTCAATTGAGGGCTGTGGCGCAGCGTAGCGAAATGAGACTAAACCCGATCAAACACTACCGAACACAAATGAAACCGATCATTTAAACTGCGCCAGAAAACACGAGGGCATCATGGATCGACCGACGTCCAGCACCGTCGAGAATATCAGCGAAAGCGTTGCCGACAACGCCCAAGTTCCTGGGGAAGGCGGTCCTGGCGTGGGCAGTCCTGGTGAGGAAAGCGCCTCCCTGAACCTGGCGACCGACGCACCCAGTGACACGGTGTCCTTCCGCATTGACGACTCCCTGTCCGATACCCCAGCCCGCGCGAGCTACTCTGACGCAGACCTACACCCCCACGAACACGGCATGGACTGGCGCATCCTTCTGGGCCTCAGTGTGACCAGCGTCTGGATCCTCGCCGGGCTGGTGTATCTGACCAGCATCGTAGGCTGGCCTAATTTTCTGAACCTGCCCACCGCCGATATTGGCAGCTTTTTTGAGGGCGCGTTCGCGCCGCTCGCGTTCCTGTGGCTGGTCATCGGCCACTTTATGCAGCAAAAAGAGATCTCGGCCAACACCCGGGCCATCAGCATGCAGGAGCGAAGCACGCGAAGACTGGAGTTGCATTCGCGGCGGGATTCCTACTTCAAGCTGTTGAGTCTGGTTACCAAGCAGCTCGACAGCATCGCCGCCTTTCACTATCTGTCAGTGTATGGGCCAACGGGGAATGAAGAGATCACGATGGATGAGTTCTCACAGCTCAGATCCGCGGCGGGTAGCGGCGACGACACGCTCTTTATGCGCAAGATGACCGCGGCCGCGGCTTCCTACATCGACGATCCCGAAGGTCTACGTGAATTGCTGTTCGGGACCGAAATCCGGACCCGTCACGCCAATAACTTTAAGGCCACGTTCGAAAAACTGTTGGACAGCGCGGGTGAGGTCGATACGGACAGCATGGTGCGCGACGCGCTGTTGACCGGGTCATCAGCGGGACTGATGTACCGGATCATCCGGCACGTTAGCGACGAAGACCAACTGGATCCTCTTAGTGGCGCGCGTAGCGACGCTCCTAGCTCCTAGCTCTCAGTTCCTAGCTGCGGGCTTATCGCTAAAGCGCTAAGCGTTGGCTAGAGTTCGGCGTTTTCCGAGCTACTTGAGTAGCTGCGGATCCTTGCTGCCGATCCTTAAAGGTGCCTAGGCACCAATAGCTTTGCGTATTTGCGAACCTCGAACGGCGACCAGTTCTCGGCGGACGTCTGCAATCGGTCCGAGATGATGTACCAGACAATCGGGTTAAGCGTCATACCGCAGTGACTTCCCCGCACCTGGATGCTCTGGGTGCTCGAATGCGCGAAATCCCAGTGCTGGCGCGAGGTACGCCAATTCACAATGCCGTCCCCGCGGGAGTAGATGGCCGTCGTTGGCACCGGCGGCGCCCGGTGGAGCTCGTCGATCGAGATGGGGATTTCGTCTTCAGGATTCAGCGCTTCGAACAGACGCGCCGGATAAGAAGCGCTGTTGCGTCCGCGACCAAATGGGCTGCCGAGCGAAATGGCCTGACGGACCTTGTCGGGCTGCTCACGCGCCAATTCCCGGGCGTAGATGCCGCCAAGACTGTGCCCAATCAGCGAGACTGGCTGGCCGTGCCTGCGGTACACCTCATCTAGATTAGCCAGGAGCTTTTCCAACACACCCCCGCGCGGGCCAAGGTTAGTGCCTAGCCCCCACCCGTACGTTGGGTAACCCTGTCCTCGCAGAAACCGCCTAAGCGTTGCGTTGTAGCCATCGGATCCCAGGAATCCCGGGAACACCATCACAGGATGGCCATCGCCCTTGGGTAACTGCTTTAACAGAGCACGAACGGTGGTTAAAGAGGCAACTTCGAGAACAACTCGCTGAGGCTCGGTAAGCGCGAGCCAGGGAGCCGGTGGGGGCAAATAGTGGGGGTCAATCGGTTGATCCCCGGGCATCTGAATGCCGTCGAAAAACGCATGGCGTTTGTTCGCCAAATCCTCTCCCCAGCGGGCCCATCTCGGGCCTGCATTATTTTTGTTGCGCGGAGCATACTCGCCTTGCCCCAGAACGCATACCCCCCGCCTTCCCTGGTCGGGAGCGGGGGGCACTAGGTGGTTCTGAAGACCGCGACTAGATCACAGTTTTGAGAACTCGCTGTTGAGCTTGAAGCGCCGTGATGTCACGTAGGTCTCCATGTCTTCGACCCGCTTCACGGCGGCATCGAGACGCTCGCGAGCCCGGGCCAGGCGCACGCTGGCGCTCTCGGAGTAACGGAACATGCGCCGGGGTCGGTAGTCACCGTAACGCTCGTCGTACTCCATCTCAGGGCCAAACGCGTCGTCTTCATTGGCCGACTCGAAAGGCTCCTCTGCGACGTCGTCGTCTTCGTAGCGACGCCGGGATCGGCGGCGGCGACGTTGTCGTCGCGTCTCCGATGACGATCTGTCAGCCGGGCGAGGACTCAGTAAAAAGTAGCCCGCCACATAGGCCCACAGTGCCAGCGAGCCCGTGAACAGGAACATGCCGATGAACATCAGGCGTACGACCCAGTTCGCCACATCCCAGTAGTCGGCGATGCCCGCAGCGACGCCGCAGATCTTGCCGTCACGCCGGTTGCGATACAGGCCCATGCCCCAGCCGTGCCGCTTGCGCTCGGTAAAACGTCGGTACTGGCTGGATAAATCCTCGCCTTGTGATCGCCGTCGGTTTCGCCTTCTGTGTGGTCCGGTCATGATTCAACTCCTTCTACTTTCCGTTCATCGGCCTCTCTCCAGTCTCCGTGAGAGGCATCAAGTAGGCTCTCCAGGGTGCCGATCCGTTCCGTCAGCTTATCGACGGTGACCAGGATCTGCTCAATCGTCTCCCGGTCCTCTCCGCTGAGATTTCGGGATGCGCGGTTCACACTCTTGTAGTGCAGCCCCACCCAGATCGGCGCGACGATCACCATAAACAGGATCGTCGGCACAAACATAAA
>JBCCYE010000091.1:0-5511 GCA_039190425.1 Pseudomonadota bacterium
GATCAGGAGCAGTTCCAGAGAGTCAAGGCGAAGGCTGGCGGCAAGCCCACACAGACGTATCACGGCCTCTACGCTAGCCATCCTCGCAACGACCAGCGATTACGCACCGTCGTTCGCGAAGCCGGGCAACTTGATCAGGAAACGTTTATCGAAGACCCGTCCTCGCCGGGCGAATTTCGCCGCCGCCTTGAAGGGCTGGTTTGGGGTGAAAGCGTACAGGGGGAGCAAGCAGAAAACCGTTACTACCACACAAAGTTGGACTTTACCTTTGAGCACCCTCCCGGCTGGAAAGTGAACGCGGGTTCAAGCACGATCATTGCCACCGCTCTCGATGGCAGCGCAGACATGACGCTGAGCTTGAAAGGCCGGAAGCCGGAAGACACACCTAAGAGCGTACTCGAATCCAACGCCGGCGGAGAACTCCGCGACGGCGAGAAGCTGGAACAGGCGGGGCTGATCGGCTACACCGCCGTCTCTTCAAAGGATGGTGAATCGCATCGACTCGCCGTTATACAGTACAAGAACCTGTTTTATCTGTTTGACGGAAAAGCCAGTGATTTCCCCGCGACAGACGCGGAGCTACTCGCCCTGGTGGAGAGTTTTCGCCCCATTCATCCCAGAGAGCGCCGCGCCGCCAACCCTCGCCGCATAGAGTACATACAGGTACCCAGAGGGGCCACACTATCCAGCCTTGCCGCGAGCATGCGCATCCCTGACGCGGAAGCGCAGCTGCGACTGATCAACGGCTTTTACCCTCGAGGCGAACCCCGCACGGGAGACTGGATAAAAATCATTCGCTGAGCATCCGCCGATGGCGTAATTCGAAGATCATGCTGGCGCTTGCCTCGTAGCTGCCCGCCGCAAAGTCACTCACATCACGCGCACCCACCCCGCTGAGAAAGTCTCTCAACTGATTCGCTTCTGCCTGAACAGAATACTCCGGCAGACGATACGCTTCTGCAAGATCGACCAGTTCAGGCACCGACCAGTTGCCGTTGTACTGATACCGAGCCAACCATTTGGGCACGGCCCTTTGTTGCCCCGTTGTGAAGATGATCCAGCGAATGTTGTAACGACTCACTATGGTTGCGAGGTCCAAATCGTGATGGTCCAGCCGATAAATGGCATTGTCACCGAAATACACCTGTGTCTGTAATGGTCGACGACCCGGTGCATGCATGGCTGTGCTGGGCAAGATCAGGACTCGATTGCCAGGGTCCACGTTATCCTGTAACGCGCGATAGAGCGAACGCCAGTGACTGTAATAACTCGGCCGGTAGCGCGCATCCACTAGAAAACCCATATAACCGAGCTGCAGCGATTCGATACTGGGCCATACCGGCTCGGCCCAGGTTGCCGCATAACGTCTGTTTCCCACAGCAAAAGCGGAATAAGACGCCATATTTGCAAGAACGACAGCAATGACGAACAGGCATAGCGTCAGAGCTGCGGCTTGAAAGGGTAGCGGTCGCAATACAAGGGACAGATAGCTGTACACGAAGATCACCAGCAGCGGAAACACCGGCAGGAACGCGCGCGAGAAAATTGTGCTAAACAGCAGAGAATTCAAGCCAACGAACGCTACCGGCACCAACAGGCAATATCCCCACCACCACATATCGTCAACGGTTCGGCCCGTCGGCCGACGTATCAACTGATACAGCCACACCAACGCACCCAGCAGTACCAACATCGCGAGAAGTGCAGAGCCGGCGCCAAGCACCACATCCCACAAAAACCGAAAGAACTCGTCACTGACCAGTGGATGTCGACCAGAATCGGAGTCAACGCTGCCCGCTTTTCGAAGGACCGATTGCACGGTGTCCCGCTGACTGGCATAGATTGCACCTCCTGCTAGCAGAGGCAACACGCTAAACGCCAGGCTGGCTTTCAGTGCGGAAGACGCGGAGGAACTGACCAGCAAAAACGCGAACACAAACAACAGCATTGGTAACCACAAAAAGCCCAGCTCTTCGTGGGTACCGATCGCTGCGGCCAGGGCTGCACCAGACAGGACCAGCAAGGCGACCGGTGATCGCTGGCGCGAACGGCGCAGGCCAAAGACAAGCAGCAGGCTACTGGCGGTGACAAAAAAGATAGACGCACTGTGAGCCAGTTCCTGCCGACTGGCCCATATGGCAATCGGTAAGGCCCCGTAGGTCACCGCAGTGGCCAACACCACGGACCAGCGCCTGCTCACCTGCCATGCCAGACCGGCAATCAGCAGCAGGCTAAATGTGTCCAGCACGACATTGAGCAGTTTGATAGACCAATCAGTGTGCCCAAACAGCCAGAGAGCGGCGGCGTTCATAGCGTGCAGTACCGGCCGATGAACCTCCACCGAAGGCCCTATGCTGACGGCATAATCGCCCTGCAACCACCGCTCAGCGAGGCTGTAGTAAAGTATCGTGTCATTGCCTCCCAGACCGGTTTCAGACAAACCGATCAGGCGAACGCCGCACGCGACCACCACCACGAACGACAGAGCGACCAAGGGAAATCGAAGATGCGAAAGGTCAGCGTGCACGCCACGCGAGGCGTCAGACACGCTCCTGCACCAAAACCCAAGGCGCAGAGACGACCGCCCACACGGAAGTATCAGATTCAAACCAAAGCCTGGCCTGTTCGTCGGTGACACCGGCGATCTGACCTTCGCCCATCCAACGCTCAAACAGCGCCTTATTGTCCATACCAAGCTGCACCGCCACTTCTACCAGATCCAGCGAGGCATCTACCGCGACGGTTGCGCCCTTTGCATACCAGGTTTGCAGGTCCCGCCAGGGAATACGCGCGGTTTGACTGTAGTACTCTCGCCGCAGCAATGACTCCCGCCCGGAGTCAGCCATAGTTTGGATCGGCGACAAAAGGGTTTGTTTGACGCTCATGTCCAAACGTTGAGGTAGGGCCGTGCCCCGGCACAAACGTTATGTCGTCACCGAGAGGAAACAGCTTGTCGTGAATACTGTCGATCAGATCCTGGTGATTGCCCTTGGGGAAGTCCGTTCGACCAATAGAACCCTGGAATAAAACATCGCCCACCCAGGCAACTCGCTGCGGCTCATAGAGAAACACCACGTGCCCCGGCGTGTGTCCCGGACAGTGAATGACCTGCAGGGTCTGCTCGCCAACGGTCACCGTATCGCCCTGTTCGAGCCATCTGTCTGGTTCAAATGCGTCTGCCGGCGGAAAGCCGGACATTTCGCAGAACTGCGGTAAACCTTCAAGCCAGAACAAATCATCGCGGTGTGGCCCCTCGATGGCTACTCCAAGCTGTCGGCGCAGCACGTCCGCGGCGGCACAGTGGTCCATGTGGGCATGCGTCAGAATAATCTTCTGGACACTTGCTCCCATTTGCTCCACCGCTGCCAAGATACGTTCGTTATCGCCACCGGGATCTACAATCGCAGCCTTGTGCGTGGCATCACAAACAATGACTGAACAATTTTGCTGATAGGGAGTGACCGGAACAATAGTACACTTGATTGACATTGTGTCTGTTAAACCTCTTTCACCCGCGCCCGGAACGCACGCCGAGGCCTCTGACTCGCACGACGCTCACTGGGCACGGTCCACTTCGGTCTCGCTGGACCATGACGCCTCTCCACCACTATCCGCATCCGGGTCCTTGAACACGTCTTCGTCAAGCTGACCTTCACTGCGAGCAACTATGAGAGATACCGTTGCATCGCCCGTCACGTTCACAGCGGTACGCACCATATCCAGCAAACGGTCAACTCCGATAATGAGCGCTATGCCCTCCACCGGCAAACCGGCCTGCTCCAATACCAGCGCCAGAGTGATCAGACCGACACCCGGCACAGCCGCTGCTCCTATCGATGCGAGAGTAGCCGTCAGAATAACCGTTATGAAGGCACCAAAGCTCAGATCAACCCCGTAAACCTGCGCGATGAATACGGTGGCCACACCCTGCATAATCGCAGTACCGTCCATGTTCACCGTTGCGCCGAGCGGCACTGTAAAACCGGCTACCGAGTTGTGTACCCCCATCCTTCGCTCCACAGTGCGCAAAGTGACCGGAAGCGTCGCCCCTGAGGATGCGGTACTGAACGCGAACGCCCACACCGGACGCATTTTGTTGCGAAGCATGCTCGGCGACAGGCCCGACAAGGAGCGCAGCATCACACTGTAAACCACCAGTGCGTGAAACAGCAGTACAGACAACACTGTGAGAAAGTAAGCACCTAGATCGAGTATCGCACCAATGCCCATATGGGAAAAAAGCTTGGCCAACAAAGCGAAGACACCGTACGGCGCCAGGTGAATCAAAAACTCCACAATGCGCATAACAACCGACTCGAGATCCCGGAAGAAGTCACCTATACGTCTTCCCGGCGCTCCGGAGTGCGATATGGCATAACCCATGAGCAGCGCAAACACGATAATCTGCAGCATCTTGCCGTCAGCCATGGCACGCACTGGGTTGGACGGAAACATGTCAACAATAACCTGTGTCAGCGGCGGTGCTGTCGCAGGCGTGTACTCAACCTGCGCGCCCAGATCGATGCCAGCGCCCGGTTGGAACACGACAGCAGCCAGGAGTGCGCAGGAGACAGCCACGGCAGTGGTTGCGAGGTAAAATCCAAGTGTTTTTGCCGCTATCGGACCCATGCGAGCGCTGTCACCCAGAGAACTGCTGCCACACACCAGTGATACGAATACGAGCGGCACCACCAGCAGCTTGAGTGACCGCACAAACACCTCACCCACGACCTCGAACAAACCATCGATCAGGTAGTTTTCGATCACAACGCGAACGCCTGGAGCCAGCTCCACGCTGTGCAGCAGCAGGTTACACAGGGAACCCAGTAGAATGCCACCGGCCATCGCGAGCAGGATGCGGTTTGTCAGGTTCATTCGGAACAGGGCCCGGGCTCGTAAGCCGCCACGGTATCGTGAGCGCAGGCGTTGCAAGGGGACGAGTAGTCTTCGCGGCCACCCTCTACCAGAATGCCGCAGGTGGGTTCATACTGCATGGTACAGACCTGCGGTCGCGGTTCGCCGCACGTCGTAAACGGAGTCGGCTCAGGCGAACTGGCGCAGGCGGTCAACCCCACCAGGAGGCCGACGGCGTAGGCAAGGCGCATTAACTATCCCTTTATAATCGCACTACTTTGAATGGTGCGAAGGGTACCACTATGAGGCTGGCAAAGCACCTCGCGGGCTATTTCCCGGCGCCGAGCAGCATGTGCCGTGCGACCTCTATCATCCGCTCGTAACTGTCAACTCCAATGTACTCGTTGCTGCCATGAATACTGTTCACCTGGTCAGAATCCATGAGCATGCCGTGAAAGCGATACTGATCTCGCGCCAGATCGATGTAATGACGCGTATCCGTAGTCGCCGTCAACATTGAGGGTACCGCTACGACTTCGGCAACAGGGAATAGGCCCCCTCATGGCGCAACAAGGCGACCTTGGTCTCAACCCCGCCCATGCCCGAGAAACCGCCCAGCCCATCGGCCCCGACAATTCGGTGGCAGGGGATGATCAC
>JBCCYE010000092.1:0-5289 GCA_039190425.1 Pseudomonadota bacterium
ATCGTTGGCGCACGGCCAATCCTCCCCCTCGATCTCAAATGGGTTTCGTCTGATCGGGATTGAATCACTGACCAATTTCCAGCACTCCTAGTGATTTTGAAAAACTACAAGTCTCCCGGGTAGTTCTAACCTGCAAAATGAGGCAACATGATTTAACAATTGAAGAAGGTAACATGCATCGTCTCTACCAAGATCACAGTTAGACGTTCTCCGAACGCAGAGACCGCGCCTTCGGCCGATCCACTCTTTCCCCAGCCAATAAGAGTTTGATGTGAGTTGGCAAAAATTCGTTTTACATTATTCCGGAGTTCCTCATATTACCAGTCCGGGATCAATCCTTGAGCTTCAATACTATATATTGCTTGCACTCCGAGCTGTATTCGATTGTGGCGTTTTTCCATTGAGCAGGCGGCACTACTCGCTAGGGTACTTTCCGCGCATTCGACCCCATCATTGGTCCTCGCGCCCTCCACTCTTTCGCCAAGTGATTGAAGCATTGTATTCGTCTCTAGCGCTGCTCCGTACACTGACTCAGCTTAAGTAGGAACGCCAGAATCGTCGTGAGCATCACACAGCCTTTTGTCTGGTTGTCGGCAGGCCGAATTGCCACAAAAGACGATTCAATCGGATTCATCGTCCGCAGATGAACCCAGAGCGCTGCAGAGAAATCGCAAAACGCTTGCAAGGCCTCTCGGTCCATTGAGAGATACGCCGCTGCCTTTGGTTACTTGGCAGTGTAGGTGTCTCCAAAACGGTAAAACGCTTGGTACGCTTCATCCTGCGTCGGCACCATCCAGATATCGTGCAGCGCGGCCTTCGTTTTGCTGATACCGTCTTCGGCAGATAATTCAGAACTTTTCCGGTCTTGTGCATGTAGCAGCGTCGTGGCCGCGTTTTGTGGTATATCTCCTCAAGGGCACCAGCCCGCTAAGGCCCATCTCCGCAGGCCGGCTCCGGTGGGGTCGTCAATCATCAGGGTTTATGATCCAACAACAGCTCGTGCCAGCTCTGCGTCAATTCCTGTACGTCGCCTTTCATGACCAAAAATTGTTTCTGACCTAGATCACTCACGCCAACGATGACCAGCGCGCACAGACGCGCTCCTGCCGCACTCAAACCGCTGAAGATCCTATCTGCAAATAGATACACCCAGCGATCTCGATCCAGGCGGTGATGGCACCATATGTTGCATGTCGGCTGTCGTGTGTTTGCTGTCTGTACAGCAGTATGCGCTGGCAAAGGCCCGGACCTGATCACCGTCTTAGCTTTCTGCGCTACCCTGCACATCTGCAGTCGTCCCACTTACCCCGGCATCAACTCAAGCTCTATACCCTTCGTTTCGCGGACCATTTTTACGACGAACGGGATCGATAGCAGCGCAAAGCCCATATAGACTCCGTAGGCGCCGCCAAGGCCAATGCCGGTGAGCATAATGGGGAACGTCATGGTCACCGCAAAGTTGGCGGACCACTGTGCGAGACCACTGACTGCGAGCCCCGTACCCCGAATCTGGTTGGGGAACATCTCACCAAGCATGACCCACATGACCGGGCCCCAGGAAGAGTTGAAGAACGCTACATAGAGGTTGGCCGCGACCAGCGCCATCGGACCATAGATGCCTTCCAACATCAGCGTCCCCTCAAAACCGCGTTCGGCATTCGTAAACGCGAATGCGACAACGGCGAGCGTGACCGACATGCCGCAGGATCCGAAAACGAGAATCGGTTTGCGTCCGATGCGATCGACAAGCGCGGCGGCGGCAGCCACCGCTACAATACTCAATGCACCGCTAATCACATTTATAAGTAATGCATCGCTCTCGGAAAAACCGACCGACTGCCAGAGAACTGCGCCGTAGTAAAAGACCACATTGATTCCCACGAGCTGCTGTAGCACAGCAAGCCCAACGCCAACCCACACCAGCACCCTGATCCGTCCTGTGTGCGGATCAATCAGATCTCTCAGACTCGGCCTGCCATGATCCGCCGCGAGGGACGCACTGATCTGCGATACCGTTGCAGCAGGGTTCGGGTTACCGACTCTTGCAAGCACCCGTTCCGCTAACGGGGTATTACCTCGCAATACCAGGTAGCGCGGGCTTTCCGGTATCAAAAACAAAGCACCCAGAAACACACCGGCGGGAATGAGCTCGACCCAGAACATCCAGCGCCAGGCTTCAAAGCCAAACCAAAAAACCGCCGTTGAACTACCTGCGAACTGCGCCAGCGAGTAATTACTGAGGAACGCGATGAATAAACCAAAGATGATCGCGACTTGCTGCACGGTCGCCAGCGCGCCGCGAAAGCGCGCTGGGGTGACCTCACTAATATAGGCAGGAGCCAGAATACTCGCCGCACCAACGGCCAATCCGCCCAGAACCCTGTAGAGCACGAACACGCCGGAACTACCCGCTATTCCCGAACCCCAGGCACTGGCTATAAATAAAACCGCGGCAACCCGCATGATTGCCCGGCGACCAAAACGGTCCGCGAGCCGCCCTGCGGAATAGGCACCCGCTGCGCAACCGAGCAGCATGGACGCAACGTTAAACCCGGTGCCCACGCTATCGGACCGGAAGGCAACCTGCAGGCCCTCGACCGTACCGTTGATCACACCACTATCGAATCCGAATAGAAATCCGCCAATCGTAGCGATACAGCTAATGAAGACAACGTAGCGAATCTGCTCGGGCGATTCAGCTGTTACGGGGCTCTGCACAGGCTAGGCCCCAATCGCCACTAACTTACGAGCTTTCATAGTTATTCATAGTTCACGAGCTTTTCATCACTGACACTGCAAGCTCAATCACTCGCCTGACTCTATCTTACTTACCAATCAGACGCGGCGGTAAGTGCGCAGCACACGACGCAGCGATACATAGGTGGAAGATCAGAGAGGCAAGCGATGAGTGATATCAGTGAATACCAATACCGCTGGGCAGAAAAATACCTTGAGCTGGCGGACGTAACGGTAGGACGCCGAGAGGAGCTGAACAAGATGTTCCTTATCGCCAACTCGGGGCTACTTGCAATTGAGTCTTACGTGGGGCTCTGTCCTGAATCGACCTACAGCTCAGTTTGTTTATCAGGTCTCGGCATAGGCTTGTGCTTTATCTGGATGCTGATATCGAACTACTACAGCAACATCATGAAGGCGAAAGGTCAGGTCATCCGGCAGATCGAGGATCATCTACAGGTAGACTTCTGGCAGGCTCAAGGCAAAGCCAAGGGTGCGGATTGGCATCACAGTCTTTCCTCTCTTGAGATCATCATGTCCACTCCCTTTTTCGCACTTCACGTATTTTTCGCATTCGGAAATCTCGGGAAGCTTGATCTGCAAACCGTTGGACCGCTTGTGATGACGCTCGTACTCGCTTACATCGTTACCCTGTTCGCTCTTTGGCGCAGGGCGGCCTGGTAATCGGAGGCATCGGTTAGGGGTTTGTCGAACTTGCGTTTGGTAGTCGAATGGCGGAGAGGGAGGGATTCGAACCCTCGATACGTTTCCGTATACACACTTTCCAGGCGTGCGCCTTCGACCGCTCGGCCACCTCTCCGGATTGTTGCGAGAACCCGCCTGGGGCCCCTGCGACAAGGGCGCGAATCATACCACAACATCAGCAAGTTACCAGCGCCACAGGGCGCCAGCTGACTGGCGTGCGCGGCAATGCGGCTGTCGCTGACTGCCATCCTTCAAAAGCCTCGCCAGGCGTCTAATTAGCCCCAAGGAAGCAGTGCTGCAAAAACTGCGTAGGTGGTGAAATGAAGGAGAAAAACGTGGAAATGATCGAGTTCTATGAAAAGCAGAAGCCGATGAGCCTGAAGCAGCAACTGGTGGCGGCAGTGGCGCGCGGTGACAAGCTGGCGGCGGAGGAAATCCGCATGCTGCTGAAGATCAATCAGCCCGAGAAGTTCGGCAAGCTGAAGGCTCGCCAGGCCTGATCAGGACCTGACAACGAGTCGCGCCGCTACTGGCGCATACTCCTGAGCCGGGGCGCCTGCCCTGGCTCACTGCTGCGCCAGGGGCTGATGTCCAGTCCGCCCCGGCGCGTATACAGCGCCTGAACGCTGAAGCTTTCCAGGCCCGCCGCCTGCAGGTCGCGATACATCCGCTCCACACACTGCTCATGGAATTCCTGGTGGTGGCGAAAACTGGCCACGTAGCGGCGCAGGCTGCCCGGATCTACTTTCACTCCATTACAGCTCAATACCACTGTCGCCCAGTCGGGTTGTGCGGTTACCGGGCACAGTGAGCGCAGCCCGTGGCTGTAAAGCTGCTGGGATTCACCTGGGGCAGCGCTCAGCTCCAGCAGACCGGGTTCGGGCTCTGATGCCAACGCCGCCATCGGCGCGGCATCCACGCATTCACCCGGCATAGCGGTGGGTGCCAGCGACGCGTCATCCACGTCCAACAGTTCCACGGCGATATCGCCCTTTGCCACCGCTGAAAGGTCTTTAACCACCGTGGCCTTCATTGCCTCAGTGTTCTCGAAGGCTTCCTGGTTCAGGGAGTTGAGATACAGCTTGAAGGACTTGGATTCCACCAGGTTCTCGGAAGTGGAGGGAACCGAGAAGCGCGCAACAGCGGCAACCGGTGCACCCTCCCCATCCAGCCAGGATAGTTCCCAGGCATGCCAGATGTCCTCGCCGTGAAACGGCAGCGTCTCCGGCAGCCCCAGCTCATCCCGGGCCAGGCGCCGCGGAATCGGGTAGAGGATTTCCGGCGCGTACTGCTCGGGGGCCGGACTGTCCTTGCCCAACAACATTACTGGCGCAGCCTCTTGCCGGTGTTCAGCAGGTGCATGCAGTAGCTGAAAGCGACGAGGGTGAACAATGCCAGCATGCTGAAGGCGAAGCCTACATCCACGTCAGACACACCCAGCACCCCGTAGCGGAAACCATTGACCACGTAGACCAGCGGGTTCAGACGCGACACGTTCTCCCAGAACTCCGGCAGCAGGTCGAGAGAGTAGAACACGCCGCCCAGGTAGGTCAGCGGCGTGAGCACAAAGGTCGGCACGATGGAAATGTCGTCGAAGTTGTTGGCGAACACCGCATTGATGAATCCGAACAGCGCGAACAGCACCGAGGTAAACAGCACGATGGCCACCGTCATCGGCAGGTTATGGATCGACAGTTCCGAGAAAAACAACGACAGGCAGGTGACAATGACCGCCACCGCCAGACCGCGGCTGACACCACCTGTGATATAGCCCGCCAGGATGATCCAGTTGGGTACCGGGGACACCAGCAGTTCCTCAACGCTGTGGTTGAACTTGGCACCGACGAA
>JBCCYE010000093.1:0-5233 GCA_039190425.1 Pseudomonadota bacterium
AAACGTCACTTAATCATGACGGTTCCGAGGGGGGAACCATGACCATGGATGACGTTTTGGCTGTCTTTAAGTCCGTGACTGGCGTAGCGCACATCACCAACACCTGTACTCAAGCAGTCAGCACGTGGAAGCGGTATGGCGTGCCTGATTCCAGGCAGTACGAGCTCTACGTCAAATCTCAAGGCAAGTTAATCCCCGAGGGCTTTGATCCAGAGGTCGATTACATCGCGCTGGCCCTGTCTGTGTCCGGGGGCAAGAAATGAGATGGGTCGCGTGGCTGGTGGTAATGCTAACGATCCTCCTGGGGCAGATGGTGACAGCCCAGAACCCCACACGGATTGTCGGTGCAACCACATCAGAATCGGAGCGGTCCCAAGCGCTTAATGTACGTCAAGAGTGGGGTCTGTCGGAGGAGCAATGGCATGAGTATGAAAGGCTCATGCAGGGAAATCGGGGTACGTGGAGCCCCGGCCTAGACCCCATCACCGCCCTCGGCGTATCCACTGACAGCCCCAGCGAGCGCCGCCGATTGGCGGAACTTTATGTGCGAACAGAGTTTGAAAGAACGCAGAAAGAACTCGCTTTTCAAATCGAAGTCGATCAGGCCTGGAAGCGCCTCTATCCCACTACGCCCCTGCTACGTGCAGCTGGAGCGCCCGCTACATCGCCAGGACAGGTAGAGCGCTACGCCATCATCGTCAAGCCAGAGTGCATCGAATGCGATGCCTTTGTGTCACAACAATTGGATCAGATGACCCGAGTAGCGCTCACGGGGGTTGATATTCATGTACTGGGCACCGACGGCGATGACGATCAGCTGCGCCAGTGGGTAGATGACCAGCCCGCGATTCTTGAGGCGCTGAAGGCACGTCGAGTGACGGTCAATCATGCCACAGATGCATTTAACGGACTGACATCGCTGCCAGTTGTTTTCCGCAAGAACGGGGACGGCCAATGGTCGCGCGAACGCTAATGATGATTCTGTCCTTACTGCCGGTCCAGGCCTGGGCCATTGAAGCGCACGTCGAGTCCGTTGCGGATTATGTGGGTGTGCCGGCGGATATCCTATATTCGATGGCATTGGCCGAATCAGGCTATAGGGACGAAGCCAGCAACTTTAAGCCCTGGCCGTGGACATTGAATGTCGAAGGCGAGCCCAAACGGTACAGCAGCCGAGAGGACATGTTCAAAGACCTGATGCGCATCCTGGGCGAGGGCAAGCTTCGAGTCGATATCGGTCCTATGCAAACCAACTGGTTTTGGCAGTTCGATAAATTGCAAAACCCCTGGAGAGCGACCCATCCCGCCATCAATCTCAAGATCGCCGCCGAACTACTGAAAGCCTATTACGATGAACATGGCGACTGGTGGGTGGCAGTCGGCCTGTACCACCGGCCACGGCAGGAGGCGAGTGATCAGCCGATTAGAGACGCGTATGTAGAGAGGGTTCGGCGGCATCATCAGCAACGAGTGAAACGCATGCGCCAGTCAGAAGGCCTGACGCTAGTCGGAGGCGCCAAATGAAAGTGATCGGGAGCGTGCTGCTGTGGATGCTCGTGTTCATCGAGGCGCAGGCCCAGCAGGCCATACCCCGGCAAACACCGACGGTCGTGCAAGACAAACCGGGCGCGATCAGCGCAGCACCGTATTTCCAAACGCTCAACTCGCGTGCGACGGGTGGCATTGCGACAACGGTCGAACCGACCACCGTGTTTACGCTGGAAGACAAGCTACCGCTGACGCCGACGGTCCTTCGATTAGCGAAACCCTATGCACATCCGGTAGACCAGTTAGCGCGTCCGGTTTTTGTACTGGGCATGGATTCCGATTCCATTGAGTGGTTCATGCGCGTCGCGCAAGGCCTCGCTGAGCACAATGCAATTGGCCTAGTCGTGCAGGCCGATGGTCTTACGCAGTGGGAAATGTTTCGAGACGAAGCGGCCGGGATCGGCATTGAGTTGCAACTCATGGAGGATGCCGTCATTGCATCGGGATACGGGATTGCTACCTACCCGGTTGTGATGGCAAGCCCCGCCTTACTAGGGGAGGGTGCCTCGTGAGCGATAAGCCTATCGAAGCGCTATTGCGTCCGCCTGTCGAGTTTGCCTCAGTGATGAGTAATACAGCGTTGGGTACGGTGGCCGTTACCGCGCCTGGCTTCCTGCTAATGCCGGGCGGGGTGGGGTATGCGATCGGCGGACTGTGTTTCGCCAGAGCGCTGTATATGTTGCGCCAGTGCGTGCGATTAAAACGGTATCAGCGCGGCCTGCACGTACTACCCAAATACCAAGTTAGGCCCAAGTCCATTCGCGCCAACAAGACCGATCTGTTTCTGGGAATGGGGTTCGAATGGAAGACGAAACACACGCAGCGACGGGCAGATCTGGACCGCAACGAGTTTGCCCATCACCACCATATGTCACCGGCGCATAAGGCAGCTCGAGCGACGATCGACAGCTTACAGACGATCTTCGGCCGATATGTAATGGCGCCCTTTAACAGTCAATCGATGTTGAATCCCTTTCCGCCGCGTCCCTATGTAGAAGGTTCAGCGGCATTGCATGGCGTGGGGCTGTACGAGAAAGAACGCGGGGTCACATTAAAACAGTCCGAGCGAGTAGCCCACACGTTTGTGGTCGGGACAACGCGGGTGGGTAAAACACGCTTACTAGAGGTGATCGCGACCCAGGACATAAAGAATGGTGATGTCGTCATCGTGTTTGATCCCAAGGGCGATGGCGACTTGCTAGCAAGGTTATACACCGAGGCGCAGCGAGCAGGGCGGCAAGACGAGTTTAAGGTCTTTCATCTCGGATTTCCCGAACATTCCGTGAGCTATAACCCGGTTGGTTCATATTCGCGCATTACGGAAGTGGCGGGGCGGATCTCTGGCGCGTTGCCCAACGAGGGAAACTCAGCGGCGTTCAGGGAGTTTGCTTGGCGGTATGTGAACGTGATCGCCAAAGCCTTTGACGCGATGGGTAAGCCCATGCATTACCAACGTCTGTTGGAGGCGGCGAGTGACATAGACAACGTCGTGTATGAGTACCTGATGCACCTCGCAGCTGTGCACGAGGTGCAAGACTGGAGCGATCAGGTCGATGCCGTCGAACACGGTGCGCAAGCGATGCCAGCCCATCTCAAGGGCCGAGCGAAGAGGGCATGGGCAGCGAGTGAGGCCTATCGAGCACAGACTTATCAGGATTCGACCGCCGAATCGCTGATTAAGACGTTCGAGAACGACAAGAGTCATTTCGACAAGCTGGTCGCCAGCTTATTCCCGTTGCTGGAAAAATTGACGTCCGGCTCAGCAGCACGCTTGTTATCGCCGAGCGAGGACGAGATGAATATTCTGGATTGGTCACAAGTCATCACCAGTGGCGGGATTGTCTATGTCGGGTTAGACGCGCTATCAGACCCTGATGTAGCAGCGGCGGTGGGCAATGCCATGTTCGCCGATCTGACCTCGGTGGCAGGCAGCATCTACAAGGATGCGCAAGGCGGCAAAAAGCCGCGCAAAATTTGTGTACACGCCGATGAGTTTAATGAGCTCGTTGGCCGGGAGTTTGTCCCGCTCGCCAATAAAGCCGGTGGTGCAGGATTTCAGCTGACCGCCTACACACAGACCCTCTCCGATATCGTCGCGCGATTTGATTCACAGGCCAAAGCGGGCCAGGTGATCGGTAACCTCGGCACACTGATCATGCTGCGGGTGAAGGAACAGGCGACGGCAGAGCTACTGACCACACGGCTCAAGGACGTGGAAATCAACCATTTGATGCTGGAGTCGGGGACGACGGACAGCTCAAACCCCGATACGGATATCCACTTTACCTCTAATACGCGACAGCGGATTACCAGCCAACGCGTGCCGATGATTCATCCTGGGGATCTGGATGCCTTGCCGAAGGGTCACGCCTTTGCCCTGTGTGCAGGCAATCTTTACAAGCTGCGCCTACCGCTATTCACCGACGATACGCAGCTGCCGACTGGCTTATCGGTCATGGCCGAAGCCATGCGCAGTCAGTATCACAGCGCTGGCAACGAAGGCTGGGCGCAGACGCTCCCCTTAGCGTGGAGGGACGCCGAGTGAGCGAGGCCCGCGCCGTACGCGCAACCGATCGCGTCGATCAGAAGCCGGTCAAAGAGCCCGGCAAGATCGGACGTGTGCTCGGTCTGGGCCTATCGCTGTTGTCGGCAGTGTTCGTGGCTATGGCTGCTTCGATCATCATTGAATGGCTGGGCATCGCACTCAATTGGTGGGGCGTTGATCATGCGCAGCGCCTGCTGGAAACCGAGCGTAGCTATATCGAAAAAATTGATGCGTACCCGAGTCTCGTGGTCTCGCCGTATCGGATCAGCGCCGATGCAGTAACGCGCGTGGATGCGGCTGCGGCCTGGATGGGATGGGAGGGCGCCAGTGAGGGCTATCTGGCGGCGGCGATCAATATCGCCAAGCTGATCTCGCTGCGACTCGCCGTGTGCCTGTTCACTTTACCGGCGTTTCTGCTGGTGGCGTTGGTGGCACTCTTAGACGGCATGGTGTCGCGAGATATCCGCAAATTCACGGGGGGTCACGAGAGTTCCTACGTCTTTCACAAGGCCAAGCGCTTCGTGATTCCCAGCTTATTGTTGACGATCACCGTGTATTTGATGATCCCGTTTTCAATACCGCCGGTGGCCGTATTTGCCCCTGCGTTATGCCTGGCGGGCGTGATGATTTACATCGCGACCAGCCGGTTCAAGAAATTCCTATAAGGGACAGCGAAAGTTGGCGGTAGGGGAGAAAACACTGTGACGCATTCCGCTTTTAAGTCCGAAGTAATCGTTGTCAATGCAATGAGGACACACCATGAATGAGATGACCACGGAGCAGCGCGCGGCGTTTGAGGCCGCGAATTCCGGTCAAGCGTTTACGGCGGCTGACGTGGGCGTCAGCGTCGTGTCCGTCGCCGTGGTGATTTTGATTTTTTGGCTGGCCTGGATCGCGATCAGCGCCTACCAGTCACTCCGTAATCCGGGCACGAACGTGTCGGATGCCGCCGGCAAGCTCGTTCGTGCGGTTTTTGTCGTCATGGTGGCGATCGCCGTCATGAATTTGAATTGGGATGCTTAAGAGGAATCAAGCCATGGAAACATCCAACACAACTAAGCAGGGCATCGCGAGCCGTTGCAGGCAACGGGCGATCGCGATGAAAGAATCGGTCGTCGCACTCGGCGTACTGGCCTCGGT
>JBCCYE010000094.1:0-5205 GCA_039190425.1 Pseudomonadota bacterium
CCACGGCCATGGCCGTGGTCAGTGCGGCATTGCTGGCCATCATCGCCCTGGAGCGGATAATCCCCTACTCCGCCGCCTGGCAGCCCACGCTGAAGGAACTGAAAACCGACGCCGCGTTCATGCTGCTGGTGCAGGTATTGTTGCCCCGCGGCCTCGCCCTGGCGGTATCGGTCAGCCTGGCGATAGCCATAGGCAAAGCCGACTTCGCCCTGGCAAATCTGTGGCCCCACGCCAGCCCGGTCTGGGCGCAACTGTTGTTGATGATCGCGGTCGCCGATTTCCTTCGCTATTGGCTGCACGTCGCCTGCCACAGGAACGCGTTTCTGTGGCGCTTCCACGCCGTGCACCACGAGACCGAAAAGCTGTACGCACTCAATGTGGGCCGTTTTCACCCGCTGGAGAAATCCCTGCAGTACCTGTTCGACGCCGCTCCCTTTGTGCTACTGGCGGTAGAGCCCACGGTGCTCGCGGCCTACTTCGTCTTCTACGCCATCAACGGCTTTTTCCAGCACGCCAATCTCAACGTCAGGCTAGGGCCCTTGAACCACTTGATCAGCGGCAGCGAACTGCATCGCTGGCATCACCACGTCGACCCGACCGTTGCCCAGGTCAACTTCGGCAACAACATTATTCTATGGGACACGCTATTCGGCACCCGTTACCTGCCGAATAAGGGTGAGGATAGCGCATCGTTTGCTGTAGGCATTCGCGGGCACCTGCAGCGCTACCGCTTCAGACGCGGCATCATCCGGGCATGGCTGAGCCGGGAACTGTTCAGGCCCGCCCTCAACGCCCTGCTCAACATCGCCCTGCGCGCCAAAATGTCGCTGATCCGCATTCGCTTATGGCAGCCCCTGCAGAGGGACCTGCAACAACCCTGGGCGGCCCAGCGCAGGCTGCTCGGCGAGATCCTGCGGAACAACCGAGAGACCGAGTTCGGCCGGGAATTCGGTTTTGTCCACGTCCATGACTACGAGAACTTTCGCACGCGCGTGCCGCTGCAGAGCTACGATTCCATTGAGCCCTATGTCGAGCGCCAGCAGGCCGGATTACCCAGCCTGACGTCTGAGCGCCCTGTGCTGTATGCAAAGACCAGTGGCACCACAGGCGCTGCCAAGTACATTCCCATCGGCCACAAGGCCCTCGGCACGCTCAAAGAGAGCCAGAGCTTGGCCGGGTACTGCCACTATCGGGCCTGCCCCGAGGCGTACCGGGGCAAGCTGCTGGCGATTGTCAGTCCGGCCATCGAGGGCTACCTGACGGGCGGCGCCCCCTACGGCTCCGCGTCTGGACTGGTGGTAAAAAACATGCCGCGTTTGGCGCGCGAGAAATACGCCCTGCCCTGGGAGGTGTTCGAGATCCAGGACCACGAGGTTCGCTACCGCGAAATACTGAAGATTGGTCTCTGCCAGCCGGACATCACCTTCCTCGGTACGGCCAACCCGTCCACCCTGCTGAAGCTGCTGGCTGTGCTCGATGCAGAGCGCTGGAGCCTGCTGGACGAGATCAAGGCACAATGCGCGGCACCTGGCCTGCCCGCCAGCATTACCGCAGTGATCAACAAGCACATTTCCGCCAGCTCGCAACGCATTGCTGCACTCGAGCAGCTGTTCGCTGCCGAACAGCCCATTGGCTTCAACCAGCTCTGGCCAGATCTCAGACTGGTGGTGACCTGGACGGGCGGCAGCTGTGGTATTCCCCTCGGTCGCCTGCAGCGCGCGCTTGCACCTTCTACTCAGGTGATGGAGTTGGGCTACATTGCCTCGGAGTGCCGCGGTACCATCAGTTCAGCAAAGACCGTAGTAGTGAACGGCAAAACACGCTACCAGCAGATTGCCTGCTTGCAGCAGAACTTCTTCGAATTCGTCGAGCGGTCGGACTGGGAGACCAACGGTGTGGATGGCGCCAGCTTCCGGCTATTGCACGAACTGGAGCGCGGCCAGCAGTACTACATTATCGTCACCAACTGTAACGGTCTGTATCGCTACTTCATGAACGATATTATCGAGGTCGACGGGTTTTGCGAGAACACCCCTAGCTTCCACTTCGTCCAGAAGGGCAAGGGCGTCACCAACATCACCGGGGAGAAGCTGTCCGAGCAGCAAGCCATCGCCGCCGTGGCCGAAGCAGAAGCGGAGCTGTGCCTGACCTCTCGATTCTTCCTGGTGCTAGCCGATGAACACAACAGCCGTTACCGCTTGCTGTTTGAGCCCGAAGGCGATTGTATCCCTGAGCACGATGTTGAGCGTTCGCTGGCGTCTGCAACCGATCACGCACTGCGCGAACGCAATATCGAATACGCTGCCAAGAGCGCCAGCGGCCGCCTGGGACCGGTGGATGTCGCCGTGCTGAGGGCCGGCGCCGGTGAACACTACCGGCAATCCCTGGTGGAAGCAGGCCAACGAGAAAGCCAGCTCAAATACCTGTGCCTACAGTACCAGCGTGACTGCGACTTCGATTTTTCGGAATACTTAGCAGACGATCCCGGCTTTACGCCCAGGCTGGTGGCCGCTCGATGAGTGTTCAGGAGCGCAACGTCAGCGGCCATGCTTGCACTATTCGCGCACTGAAGGCGGAAGTACTCCATGTTCCCTTCCGCCACACGTTCTCCCACGCCTCGGCCACGCGCAAGTCAACGGAAACGGTGCTTGTCTGTGTGGAGCTTGAGGATGGCAGCGTCGGCTGGGGCGAGTCCTGCCCACGCAGTTACGTCACCGGTGAGAGCGTGGCATCCGTCGCAGAGTTTACGAGGTGTGTGCAGGCGGAGTTGATCTCAGAGATCGTCAGTGTGGACACACTCAGACATTGGGTTAACCGCAACCGGGGGCGCATCGACCGCAACCCTGCAGCATGGTGCGCCATAGAACTGGCCCTACTTGATGCGATCGCGGACAGCTGCGGACAATCCGTCGAAGCGTTGCTGGGTCTTCCGTCCATCCGGGGAAAAGCTTTTCGCTACAGCGCGGTACTCGACAACTCGCGGCGGTCGACATTCGACGCCATGCTTGAGGCCTACCTTGCCATCGGTATCCAGGACTTCAAGGTCAAACTGAGCGGCGATCTGGAGGCAGATCGCTACAAAGCGCAGGCGATATGGAAACGCGCCGAACACTGCCGCCTACGGGTAGACGGCAACAATCTCTGGACACAAAGCGACGAAGTAATCGACTTTATGAGTCAACTCGACAGCCCCTTGTTCGGTATTGAAGAGCCTCTGCAGCCCGGCGCCTTCGAAGGCATGTCCGACATTGCGACGGCACTGGGCTGTAAGCTCATACTCGATGAGAGCATGCTGAAGCTGCAGGATCTGGAGCAGCTGCGGGCAAACCCCGAATACTGGGTGATCAACCTCCGCGTTTCCAAAATGGGTGGTCTGCTGCGCTCCATTGAACTGTTGGACATGGCCGCCGAACTGCAGCTTCCGATCATAGTGGGCGCCCAAGTTGGGGAAACCAGTCTGCTGACACGCGCGGCGCTCACCGCAGCACACTATGCCCGCCCGCACCTGGTCGCCCAGGAAGGGGCGTTCAGCACGCTGTTGCTGCAAGAAGACGTTTTTTACCCTAACCTCATGTTTGGACGCGGTGGGTTGCTGACGGCAGATACCATGGGTTCCGGCTTTGGCTTGCAATACTCTGCGAGGGATTGCACCCGTGGCGATGAAAAACAGTGACTAGACTTTGCGGTTCTCTCGATATCGCAAGCGCAACTATTTCATGATTATCCGCATTATCACGACTTCAGCGTGCGTGCGTTCTTTTCTCAAACACGTTTGGCCATGTTGAACGACATAGCTGTTTACTTAAAAGGGATAGCGGCCTACTCAAGGCGATACAGGGTACTTACGACGGTAAACGACTCCTACTAAGGCACTACTAGGTTTAAGCAGAAAGAAGTCTATCTACACGAGTGCACTATTTTGGATAGACCAAGGTGAAAATGAGGCGGACGCCCCAGCCTTCAGCAGCCGGGTCTGGTGCGGTAGCCCAGTACCGCACACCACCGCCAACTGACACAATTTGGTCGCCTATTACTAAGAGCTGAGTGACGGTGAAATTAATCGGGACTGACCACTTACGTACCTCCCAATCGTACGTCGACTCTGTATTCAGTGCTAAGGTGGTCTTCGTCGGCGTGATATACGTGAGGAACGGTTGTATAAAAGTGGCACTAACGTCGGCACGGCTGCTCTCACCCGCAAAAGACTCGAGATGGTTAGCCAGCCCACCGTACGTCCAAGCTCCGGATTGTTTTAGGGCGACGCCGGTCGGACCCGCTCCCCACTTCTCGCTGCCCAAAGACTTGTCTGTCCCTGTGGGCAGTAGCAATGCCGGCCCCACTCCCCATATCCAACCACTGGACGTAGGCTCCTTAGGTGAGAAGAAAAAGCTCTGCACGGTATCGCTTAGGCCCCAGTCACTGGAGCCTGCGACCGGGAAGTCTTCTTGGTAGACGAGCGGGATGATGGTCCGGGATATTAGATTCCAGTTTGGAGACAAATCAATCGGGATCACCGGCTGCACGTTTAGCCGCAAGAGCGTTCCATCTCCGTCTAAACCAAATCCATCATCGTAATTCAGTTGGAGCGGCACGCTAATGAGCGAAGCAACCGGGTTAGCAAGCTGCTGAGCGATGTCCTCACCGTCATCAGCCACCGTTTCAGATGACAAAAAACCGAGAAACAGCAAAACTGCAACGAGCTTGGCGATACCCGTTAAACACGTATCTCGAGGCGCAATTGTGGAGGACATCAGACTTCCCCTGAAGCGACGTCTCCGGACATCGCGTTGCTATAAAGGACCACCTGCAATCAGCGGTACTTTTTAGCGTAATGGGCTCATTGGGACAAGCTCCGGTAAGACGTATTTCTTCATCGCGTCAACGTCAGGCTTATACGCTCGTATTTGTGCGCGCCACCCATCCACCGGTGTGAGAGCAAAGTTAACAGATCGTTCTTCGGCGATTTCTTTGCAGTCTTTCCCGCCAAAGATAATGGTGAAGCTACCGTCCTCGTTTTCTTGGAAGGCGTCGCGGCTGGTGCTGACGACATTGTACTCGTCAGTCATCAGGTAATTGTCCTCATTGTATAGGGTGAGAGACGCGAACGCATCAGCAGGGACTTTGTCAAACGTTGCGGTATAGCACGTGTTTGCCTTGGTATTTTCTGGTGCCCAAGAGGCATACATAGCCGTTGACTCCGGACTC
>JBCCYE010000095.1:0-5022 GCA_039190425.1 Pseudomonadota bacterium
ATCCTGCCCCCGTCCTAGGTTTCCTACTCCCCTCTCGGATGCGTTTCTCCGAGTTGTAACAATCGCGTAATAAGCTGGTTAGCGAAGTTGCATCGGCCGGACGCAAGATCGTAGCGAATGTGTTTTCAGTTGGAATAATGGCTTATCTGGTGGCCTGGGTGGGGGCATTTTTACCATCCGGCCGCGTAAACGCCCCGTTGACCGGCCGCCGCCTGGGTGCGCTGGCATTGTTTCCCGTGTTTTTCCTACTGCAGTCAATCCACCTGCTTCTGTTGGCATGCGATCACCTTCTGTTCCCAGGTTTTCGCTCGATTGCGATAGAGAAGCCCGTGTTCATACTTGGTGTACCCCGAAGTGGAACAACCTTTCTACATCGCCGGCTGGCGTTAGACCCAAGCTTTACAGCGCCTCTAAGCTGGGAAGTCTTCGTCGCACCGTCTCTTTGCCTGCGCTACGCCGTCCACGCCTGCGCAAAAGTTGACAACGTATTGGGGCAGCCGCTCGGCCGCTCGTTGCATTGGGTAATCGCCCGGTTCGCCACGGATATCAACGATGTGCACCCGGTTGAGCTCACGGAAGCAGAAGAGGACTACTTGTATCTGCTTCCAACGGCCTACTGTTTTTTTGCTTTTCTGATGTTCCCCGGTGCGCGCTGGTTTCGTGATCTCGGGCGTCTGGATCAGCTTAAGGAAGAGCGTCGGGAGCGTGTGCTGCTGACCTACCACCGCGTATTACAGCGGCATATGTACTTTCACAACGAAACCCAACTGTTATCAAAGAACGCCGCGTTTGCATCCTGGGGAAAGTACCTGGCACAGAAATACCCGGATGCAGCATTCGTGCTCTGCGTGCGCGAACCGGACTCAGCGCTTAGCTCGCAATTGACGAGTCTCGCAACGGCCCGGACCGCTTTTGCCACCTTCCCTGACGACCACGCCATCGAAGCAGAGTTTGTGGAGCTCTACGAAGTCTGGTTCGCAGAACTCGTTCGCCTCGCCGGTGATCCCGCTGTCACATCCGTGATCGTCGAGCAACAACTGCTGCGCAGACAACCCGCAGACGTTATCGCCGTGGTCTACGAGTGCCTGGGAAGGGAAGTACCGCCCGCCCTTTTGGACGATCAAGCCGAGGAATCCAGAGCCGCTGGGCAACAGCGGCGCTCCTGGAACATCGACCCGGAGCTTCTGACAACTATGCGGGCTGATTACACCAGACTACTGGAGAGATCACAGCGCCTGGAGCATCGACAACTATGAACATGAGTCCAGAGTTACTGAAGCTTGTAGAGCCCACCGACACCAGATCTACGCGATCGACAGTACGCGTGGCGTTCTTCTCTGACGCATTCCCTGAGCGCAATGGTACGGGTGCGTATTACCATGACTTGCTATTTCAGTTGCGCGGCAGAATCGACCGGGTCGCGGTCTTCCAGCCACAGAGCGGAGGCAAACAACCCCTGCTCTCGATTCGTATGCCCGGAGACCCGGGGCAGCGACTCGTAACACCTAGCCTTAGAGAGATTCGAAGCGCCTGCGATGAACTGAATCCCACTGTTATCGTCGTTGTCACTCCCGGGCTGCATGGCCTCCTGGGAGTATGGGAGGCACGTCGCCGTGGTGTCGTCCTGATCTCGGCCTTTCATACCGACTTTGAGCAGCTCGCGCGGATGTACTGGAACCCCATCTCACGGTTCTTCATCAACCTGGTGTTACGCGGTGCAAATCGGACAATTTGTAAAGCCAGCCGTAGTGTGTTGATCAACAACGCGGGGCTTCGGGCAGACGTACTGCGCCTTGGGGCGAAAGATGTGGAAGTTATCGGTACGCCCCTCGCGCAGGACTTCATTTGCCGCCCTCTGGTGGCTATCCCCTCCACCTTACAGAGAGTATGTTTTGCCGGTCGCCTGGCACCGGAAAAGAACGTCGAACAGGTCATAGCGGCTGCTAGATCTCTCCCCGGTATTGAGTTTTTGATCGCGGGTGAAGGTCCCTTGAGTGAACAGCTCGAGGAGCAGGCAAGCGGCTGCGCAAATGTCCGGTTCCTGGGCTGGCTTACGAGGGAACAGCTGACCGAACTACTCGATAGCTGTTCGCTCCTGCTGCTGCCCTCCAGTTTCGAGACTTTTGGATCGGTAGCTCTCGAAGCGATGGCTCGCGGACGCCCGGCCCTGGTATCGACACGTACCGGCATTCACACCTGGCCAGGCCTTCGCGATGGACTCTTCACCCTGGACTCGCCTGATCACCTGCCCGAAACGCTAAAGCAGCTCACCGAGCTGCCAGAAAGTGAGTGGAAGCGACGCTCGAAAGCGGCTCGCATACTGGCGGAGAATCTCAACCGCAGGACGCTCGATCACTGGCTCTCAATGCTGGAGCGCCATCAGGCTGCGCATCTGGAAGGACCCCGGTAGTTGATCACGCAAGCGCCCCAGGCGTTGCTATCGATTCACGATGTAATGCCTGACACTCTCGACGATGTTCAGGAGCTTCTCGACCTATGCGCGGGTGCCGGGGTGTCCGCGCCTTCTCTCTTGATAGTTCCTGGTCTTTCCTGGAAGCGCGCAGAGTTGCAGCGCATTCAAGAGTGGGAAAGGGCAGGCTCCGAACTCATTGCCCATGGATGGACACACTTTACGAAGCCTAAACGGCTGTACCACCGACTCCACTCCGCATTGATCTCGCGCGACGTAGCTGAACATCTCGACCTGGATCAGATGGCGGTCCTTGAACTCATGCAAAGATCGTTTCACTGGTTTAAGGACAACGACTTGCAATCACCAGAGACCTACATACCACCAGCCTGGGCACTGGGCATCAAAGCCGAACTGCTTATGCAGTTACCCTTTCGGTATGTGGAAACTCTTGGCGGTGTATATCATGTGACGGAACAGGTCCAGCGCATCCCGCTACCGCTAATTGGCTTTGAGGCCGATACGCAGTTCCGGGCTCTGTGCCTACGCGCATGGAATGCGCGTGAACAAAGCAAAGCGGGTTCTGGCCGTATGCCGCTACGGATCTCCATTCATCCACGGGATCACCGACTTCGGCTTCAGGAAGACCTGCGTCGCGCGCTGCATGATTCCTGGCGCTTTCTCAAATACCGGGAACTTGCTCGGGCCAGAGAGTAACGGCCGCACCAGGAAACTTGACGGCTCACCGCGTCTCCCAGGGCAGCCAGTTGTCACGAAACTTTCAAAATTGCATCTTTTTTCTGCAAAAGAGCGCCGCGACCATACGCGCAGCCAGGGTCGAAGGAGCAGCGCAGAATGCTGAACGTGCACAGTGTGCTCGAAGCGCGTTACCCCCGCTTCTTCGACCGTCACCGTCGCATCGCCCGAACGCTCACCCGATTCTTGAGCTTTCTTTTCTACGAATCGCGGTTCCAGAAATTTAGCGAGGAGTACCCCCACCTGCGGGGTTTCGATTTTATTGATCAAGCACTCCGATACTTCGATTTTGATTTACGTCTGACGGAATCCGAACGTGCGCGAATCCCCGCAAGCGGACGCGTCGTCATTGCTGCGAACCATCCCATCGGCTCTCTTGACGGCCTCGCGTTACTTAACCTGGTGCGAAGTGTCCGCTCAGATGTAAAGGTTGTCGCCAACGATCTGCTGACCGCCATAGCCCCACTCGATCCAGTGCTGCTGCCCGTAGCCAATATGGGTCGTCGCGATACAGCCCGCACAGCCCTAAAACGTATCAGGGAACATCTGATGGACGAAGGCGCCGTGATTATCTTTCCTGCGGGCGAGGTGTCGCGCCTCGGTGCACTCGGAGTCAAAGACGCGGAGTGGCAAAGCGGTTTTATAAAACTCTCCAGCAGCACACGTTCGCCGGTTTTGCCCGTCTATGTGGATGGCCGCAACTCCCTGTTCTTCTACAGTCTGTCGATCTTGGCACGTCCCCTGTCAACAATCTGGCTGGTGCGGGAGATGTTCAAGCAAAGCCACAATACGATAGACGCTCGAATTGGCCGTCCGGTACCGCACGAGGTGTACTCCGCGAACGGTTTCTCTGCGCGCCAGTTAGCGCGCATGTTCCGCAAGCATGTCTACCGCCTCGCAAGCCGCGGCCGCCCGGTTTTTCGGACGGTAGAAACCGTCGCTCCGCCGGAAAATCGCGTCCTTTTGCGCCAGGAGCTCGCCCACGCGGAAGCTCTGGGTGCGACCCGTGACGGCAAGAGCATTCTCGTGTGTCGCATGGAATCGGCTCCCTGTGTGATGCGCGAGATCGGCCGCTTGCGTGAATTAACCTTTCGCACTGTCGGTGAAGGGACTGGACAGCCCCGCGACATCGACCGATTCGACCGGCACTACGAGCAGCTAGTGCTCTGGGACGAAACCGACATGGAGATTGTCGGTGCCTATCGTCTCGCCGATGGGCGTGAGGTCATCAAGCGCCTGGGGGTCGCTGGCCTCTACTCTTCCACTCTCTTCGATTATGGACCAACAAGCAGATCGCTCCTTTCACAGGGATTGGAGATGGGGCGCTCGTTCGTTCAACAGCGCTATCAAACAAGGCATAGCCTCGACTACCTTTGGTTCGGAATCGGCGCTTACGTCAAGCGCAGACCGCACATCCGGTATCTGTTTGGCCCGGCGTCCATAAGCCGATACTACGGTAGCGAAGCCACCGCCCGCCTCATCTATTACTTCGGCACACATTTCAGCGATGTGCGGCTCGATGTTACGCCGGTCAATCCCTACTCGATGGCACCCGCCATCCGCAGCCGTCTGGAGGCTGAGTTCACGGGTGTTGATCCCGAAGAAGATATGAAATCACTACGCGAGCACCTGGCCAGTGCAGGTCTGCCGCTGCCCACGCTGTACAAACACTACTCTCAGGCGACGAGCCCAGATGGAGTTGTGTTCACGGCCTTCAACATCGACCCGGACTTTGGTGACTGCGTGGACAGTTTCGTAATCGCCGATCTCGATAAATTGACGCCGCGCAAGCGGCAACGTTATCTCGCGTAGGGAGACTTAAGGATGCAGGCACTACCCCTGGACGGTCCATTCAA
>JBCCYE010000096.1:0-4997 GCA_039190425.1 Pseudomonadota bacterium
AACGTCTCGGCCGTTCCAGTCATTCTCTTCTGTGTGATGCACATGCAATCCCGTCGCGACGCCCTGCTAGCCGGCGCTCTTGGTGGCCCAATTGCAATGGTGCCCGCTTTACTCTTGCTTCTGCCAATGATTGCCAGCTACCCGGGCATACTGAGCGCGCCCGTACCTGCGGACTACCTGATGCAGCAGCTGGACAGCGGCCTTTTCCAGGCCTTCTTCTATATTGTGATTTTTGGGACTTTCGTGGAGACGGGCGCGGCCTATATTCACGCGGTGAACGAGCGTATAGCAGAGGCGGCAGCCGAGCGCTCGCTGGTATTGCCAAGGTGGTACCGCCCGGTCTTGGCGCTCTTCGCCCTCGTGCTGTCGATTGCGCTGGCACACTTTGTAGGTTTCGTTCAGTTGATCTCAGACGGCTACGGAACACTGACCTGGTTCTTTGTACTGGTATTTATCGTCCCGCTACTGACCCGTGGGGTGTGGTTGGTGGCGCAGCGCCCAGCGCTTGTGACTAATGTAACATCGGATTAACAGTAGCAGAGAGAACCAGAAGAACCAGAGGTGATCGCTTGAGCATCTCTGATTCGCGGACCTGCATGGCATCAAAGGTGCTCCTTAAAAAACTCATAGGCCTGCTCATGGTAGGCCCGATGACCTCCGGCGGGGTCCACGTAGAACTCTACCGTTACGTCTCCCTTTGCAAGCAGGCGATACCCGAGATCAATAGCCGACTCCATATGCCCTGCCCGGTCCAATTCTCCGAGAGTGAACAGGATCGGCCCGCGCCAGCTTTCGATGCGTGAAGTGGGCGAAGACGCATGCGCGAGATCTTCAATACGCAAGCGTTCCGATAAACGCATATATTCAGTGGGCGCACTCATCCAGCCCTGATCCTCAGTGTCCTTCTTGAGTTCAACCACCCAGTCAGCAACGCCGACGTGCGAAACACCCACCGCGTAATCCTTTGGCAGCCGGGACATGGCCTGACCGACAATGTGACCACCGTAAGACACCCCGAAGATGCCGATGCGGGAGCCATTGACATCGTCGCGGCCCTTCAAATAGCGGGCCAGGGCGGCCAGGTCCTTCCATTCGCTGCCTCCGTCAGCTCCAGCCCCCGCGGCATTGCGATAGCTCAGACCGAGCCCCGTACCACCGCGATAGTTCATACTCACGTACAGATATCCCTGGCTGGCCAGGTACTGTCCAAAGGTAAAGTAACCTCCGCCCGGCAAGGTTTGACTGGCAGGACCCCCGTGAGCCTGCACAATCACCGGATAGCCTTCGGGAGGCGGTGGCGAACTCGGCATAATCAGCAAGTGGGGGGATTCGACGCCATCGCGCGCTTTCAGCCAATGTACTTGCAGCGGCGAAAACTCAGACCAGAGTGCATTCACTATGTGCTGTTGCTGTGGCGTCAAGACCGCTATCGCTTGGTTTTCACCACGGCCATTATCCGCCATAAGCCGCGGCGCTCCATCCGGCCGATATGTCTCCAAATAGGTCAAGCGCCCCCCTGACGTGTACCGGGGAAAGTCCTCCACGCCTTCCCCAACTGTAAGTGGCTTATTCTCCCCGGTCGTGAGGTCCAGGGTCCAAAGGTGACGACGGGCCAAATCACCCATGTTGCTTGCATAGGTGAGGAATTGGCCATCGGGGGAGACATCGAACCTCGTCACCTCGCCCTTGCCAGGAGTCAACAAGACGGGCTCCCCCCCCTCCGCTGGCAAGCCGTACAGAAGAAACCAGCCTGTTTTTTCCCAACGAAATACAATGCGTTCATCGTCAGTCCATAGCAGGCGTGACAGAAAATTGACGCTTCCCGGACCCGGGTCGGCCGTCCACAGCGTGCTTACATCTCCGCTCTCAACATCCGCCAGCATGATGCGCCAGGGTGCGCCCTCAGACTTGGGGGTGAATCGATAAGTCATGGGCCAGTTGCCCGGCAAGCGCATAAAGGCAAGCCGGGTGCCGTCGGGAGACCAGACGGGCGCTCCATCCTTGAAAATACTCGGCTGCAGGTAACGTGTCTCGCCACTGTTCAGATCCACAATTCCCACGAAGCTCTGCCTGGCCTTACGGGTACTGGTAAACGCGATTTTTGAGCCATCCGGAGAGTAGGCAATGCCACTGAGCTCCTTACCGGCCATGTGCTGAGGCTCTGAGTTCAGCAACTGCGTCCTCCGCCAGCTTCCGTCTTCGCCGCGGCGATATTCAAACAGTGCATTGTCCTCGGCGAAGGCAAATGCGTCGCCGGCGGGTGCAAACACCAGCGTCGGGTTGGCGCGAGCGCCGAAGTAGCTTCTCTCTATCGGCCCCTCCGGCACATCATCACCCTGAGCGATCAGCACCCGCTGCCCCGTGGATACATCGACAGACCAGAGCTCTCGATCATCTGCCTTAGCTATATCGCCAAAGCTCATAGTCGCGCGGCCGCGGATGAACAGAATCGTCTCGCCATCCCGAGAAGGATAGATTGACCGGACGGCACTGACCTCATCACGACTTAAAACCGTCTGCGGTATGAAATCAGGCTCCCGGGCTATGCGCAAATCGCCCGAATCGACCCAGGCCAAAAAATCCGTATGCTTCGATATCTCAACACCTGAGCCGGCGGAGGACAGGCTCTGTACCTGCAGTGCCGCGTCGAGACTGAAGCGCTCTTCAAGGTCCTGGCTTACGGCGCTGCCGATACAGCACAGCGAGATAACAAACATGGCGAATACGCGGCGTCCATGCCCCACTGCGGCGCTGGCCATAGGTCCCATGAATAAACCTCCGGGTAGATGATACAAAGCGAGGGTAAAACGCCAGGTGTCTTCTTTTCACTGCCACTCGTACATGATGTTATTCGGCACCTAAAAGTTGTACCGCCCACGAACGCCAAAGCGCCGGCCTTCGTTCACAACACCCTGGATACCCAAGGGGTTCAGGCCACGGGTGGTACCCTGCAGATAGATCTCGTCGAAGACGTTCTCCGCGAAAGCCGTCAGAGAATAGCTCCCCTTGGCGTAACCCACCCGAAAATTGACGAATTCGTAGGATTCCAGCACGAAGGCATCGTACTGCCTGCCGCCTAACTCAGCGAACTGATCATCTGTATACTGGTACTCGCCGCGAAGGTACATATCGGCGCCGGAGGCCAGGGTAAAGTTGTACTGCAGCTGTGTATTCACTGTCCACTCCGGCGCTCTCGGTAGTCGCGTCCCAGACAGGTCGACAGGCTCTATTTCGGTTGAAACGAAGCCCTGGTCGTAAACCGTGTACTCGGCGTCTGAGTAGCCTACTCCTACTTGCCAAAGCCAGTTCTCGCCAAAATTCCAGTTGCTTTCGAGCTCTACGCCATCAATTCGCGCCCCACCTGCATTGCCCGTGAAGCTGCGCAAGGTTACAGAATCAACCTCATTGACCTGTACGTCCTCCCAATCCATTCTGAACACTGCGAGCCGCAGGTCAAGATCGCCATCCAAGAGCAGGCCTTTCATCCCGACCTCGTAGTTCCACAGTTCCTCCGGGCCGTAGTCGGCAGGTACGAGTGTACTATTGTTCAAGCCACCAGCTCGATAGCCCTTCGCTGCCTTAGCATACACATTAAGCCTGTCATCGACTGCGTAGACCGCCGTCAGGGCCGGTGAGATATCGTTCGACGACGTAGACGCTTCCGGGCGAACCCTTTCTTCACCAAGTTCGGATGGGCCTTCAGGTCCAAGCGATACAAGTGCGAAAGCGCCCTCAAATCCATTGCTGGTGAACTTGTCTTGGCTATAGCGCGCGCCTGCGCTCAAGGTGAGCCGCTCATCCAAAAAGGTATAACTGAGGTCACCGAAAACCGCATAGCTCTCGATCAGGTCCTTGTCGAAATTCGGGTCCCAAGGGCCGTCATAGCCGAAGAAGGTACCACTAAAGCCGGGAGGGGTTTCATCGAAAACAGTGGCCCACTTAATATAGTCCTCTGTATTCTGGGTCTCTTCGTCTTGCGATACGAGTGCACCAAGGACCCACTGCAACGGCCCCGTGCCGCTCGACTGTGCGCGCAATTCCAACGTGTAAGACTCTACTTCCTGCTGGAAGAAAACCCGATAATCCCCAAATAAGGTGGCGTCGGCGCCGAAGCCCGTCACGAAAGGCGTTTCGTTTAGGTTCAAGTCAGCCTCGCCTGCATCGATCTGCTGATCACCGTACATATAGCCGGCGATACCTACCAGTGAGAAGCTATCAAATTCGTGTACTGCCCGCACCGTCAGGTAGTACGCTTCCGTGTCGGTGTTGTAGGCGTCATCGAAATTGACCTCGTGATCTACCTCCGGATAAAAGCGAGTGCCCTGAAGGGCTGCCAGTTCCTCAACTGAGCTTATGCCACCGAACGTTAGGAGGGGTAGATCCCTTTCGTAGCGAGCTGTCCAGACACCAAGTGGCACTCTGTTGGGTAGATTTTCTTGCGCATCGGAGTAGGTGCCAGAAAAATCTATGGTGGTGCGTTCTGAGGGCGTCCACCGCAGCGCCAGCCGAAAACCGTACTCATCAAAGTTATCGGCTGCATCCGAAGGCCCAATGTTATCTAGGAAGCCGCCGAATTCCTCGTAGTAGCCGACCAAGCGGCCAGCCAGGGTGTCCTCGATCAAGGGGCCACTAACGGCAGCACGCGCCAGATAGCGATCATTAGACCCAATCCTGCCGGATATTTCCCCCTCGAATTCATCACCGGGTTTATTCGACGTCACGCTGATGGCACCCCCCATGACGCTGCGGCCAAAGTAAACTCCCTGCGGGCCTCGTAAAACCTCGATCTGAGCTGCGTCCTGCAGAGAGGGGTTATTGAACGCATTAACCGACGTAGGCGACACGTTGAATTCATCGACAAACACGCCGATTGTGCTTGCCACACCCCTTTGGGCGGAGATACCACGAATACTGATACTCGAACGTTTGCGGCCGCCCGCGCTGGTCACGCTCAGATTGGGTATAAAACCCGCGTAGTCGTTGAGGTCCTGTGATCC
>JBCCYE010000097.1:0-4978 GCA_039190425.1 Pseudomonadota bacterium
CTGGGGCAACCGTCGATTGCGAGTTGGTTTTTCCAGATGGTGTTTGTTGCCACCGCAGCATCTGTGGTGTCAGGCGCACTGGCTGAGAGAGTGAAGTTCTGGGCATTTGCGCTGTTTGTAGTTGTTCTGACAGGGGCCTTGTATCCCATCGTCGGCCACTGGACCTGGGGCGGAGGTTGGCTGGCTTCGCTGGGATTCCAGGACTTTGCGGGATCCACAGTCGTTCACTCGCTGGGAGGGTGGTCCGCGCTGGCAGGTATTGTTCTGCTGGGTGCGCGCCGAGGACGGTTCGATGAAGACGGTCGCCCGCGGGTAATAGCACCATCCAGTCTCCCCATGGTCGCTCTCGGCACCTTCATTCTCTGGCTCGGTTGGTTTGGTTTTAATGGCGGATCTCAACTGTCGTTTGCCACAGCGAACGACGCCTACGCAGTTGCTACGATCTTTGCCAACACCAACGCCGCAGCAGCGGGAGGTGTTGTCGCCACGACCCTTGCCTCGCAGCTTGTCTATCGGCGCTTGGATCTTACGGTCATGCTCAACGGTGCTTTGGCCGGCCTGGTCAGCATCACCGCCGGGCCCCTCGGCCCAAGCCTTGGGCAGGCAGCAGTCATCGGCGCCGTGGGAGGCTTACTGATGATGACGGCAACCCGGGCCCTGGAACACCTTCTGCTTGATGATGCCGTGGGTGCCATACCCGTTCATCTGATCGCCGGTATCTGGGGAACAGTCGCGGTGGCAATCACAAATCCCGAGGCCAAGTTGATGGTACAGCTGTGGGGCGTCACCTCAATCGGCGCATTTACGTTCTTCTCAAGCTGCCTTGTATTCGCAATCCTCAATCGCACGCTTGGCATTCGTCTGCACCGAAGGCATGAACGGGAAGGGGGCGATCTGTCCGAAACCGGCATGCGGGCTTACAACATTGGCCAGGAGGCGTCCTCATGACCGCCGACCAAGCCAGCCCCATCTTCCGCGCCCTTGACGAAAAAGGTCGAGGCACTATCGAAGGTCAGGAGATAGTCGACTGCCTGGCCGATTCGGGCATCGATATCTCTGATTCGCGACTGCGCACGCTTCGCCGTCTTTTGGCTTCTCTGGCGGAAGGTAGCATCAGCCCCTGCGCCTTCGCTGGTCTCATCGAAGACAGCGGTAACCTGGTCTCTCGGGCGGCCAGGGGAGAACTGGTAATCCCGGACTTCGGTGACTTCGTTAAGGATCTGGAGCGTATCTTTGAACAAACTCTCAGCACACGAGACGGAGACGTTGCCCGGTACATTCCACAGCTAGCGCGAATGCCAAAAGACACATTTGCGGTAGCCATCCACACCGTGGATGGGCAATGCGCGAGCTTTGGAGACACCGGTACACGTTTCACGCTGCAGTCCAGCTGCAAACCGATCCTGTATGCGGCGGCACTCGAAGAGCTTGGTTTGGACGCGGTTCACCATCACGTGGGGCGCGAACCCAGCGGTCTCTCGTTCAACGAGCTCACGCTGAATAGGGCAGGTTTACCGCACAATCCCATGATCAACGCGGGAGCGATAATGATGAGCAGCCTGATTCGTCGTGATGCGCCCACCGCGGACCGTATCGAGTTCCTCACGGGGCTTGTTTCATCCCTGGCTGGAAACCAGAACAGCTACGTGAACAACGCCGTGTGGCACTCAGAACGAGAAACTGCGGATCGCAACTTCGCGCTGGCTCACTACATGCGTGAACTTGGTGCGTTCCCGCCGAACACCGAGATTCAGTCGACATTGGACTATTACTTCTCGGCCTGCTCGCTCGAAGTGACCACGCCGATGATGGCGACCATCGGTGCAAGCTTCGCAAACGGCGGAATTTGCATCACCAGCGGCGAAAGGGTATTCGCCGAGGACACGGTCAAGCACAGCCTGTCGATGATGTACTCCTGCGGTATGTATGACTATTCCGGCGAGTTTGCGTTCTCTGTCGGCATACCGGCGAAGTCGGCAGTATCAGGAGTGATTATGGCAGTGATTCCTGATGTGATGGGAATCGCCGTGTGGTCGCCGCGTCTTGATGGCAACGGCAACAGTGTCCGCGGAGTCGCGTTTCTTAAAGAACTGGTCAGGCAGTTCGCTTTCCATAACTACGACAGCCTTACAGCGTCGCCCAAGAAAGACCCCCGCCGCCTACAGGTTCCAGATCAAGCTGATCGCACCTGTAGAGCCATCAATGCGGCCAGCATTGGCGATACCGAGGATCTGAAAAGGCTGATTGCCCAGGGGCATGACGTCAATCAGGCAGACTACGACGGTAGAACACCCCTGCATCTTGCGGCGGCCGAGGGGCATTGCGGCACGGTAAAGTACCTGCTCGCTCAGGGGGCGGAGGTTACGCGCCTGGATCGGTGGGGAAACACGGCAGCCGACGATGCTGTGAGTCACGAAAAAGCAGACGTAAGCCAGCTACTTTTGGCATGGAAGCCGACAGAGGCTTAAAGCCAATCGCCAAAACGCAGCGCATTGGTAAACGACTGACAATTGTGTCGCGGGATCAAACATCCTACTTTCAAAATACAAACCAGATCCAGAGGCATGCATCGCATGCCTTTTTTCTTTGCTGGCCAGTATTCAATCGATTAATTCAGAATCGAAACTGCTCTGCTCGGAGAGACATCATGCTTCGTGCGCCCGCACGAATGCTCTGGGCATGTAGATCGGTACGGACCAAGATATGATCGAAGTAGAATGCCGCGACGGCGAGCTTAGCCTCATAAAATTCGTGGTCCGGCCTGCTTTTGTCGAGCGCGTCCAGCGCAACTTTCGAGGCTCGCAGCCAGAAATAGCCTACTACTGTGTAACCTACAAACATCAAGTAGCTGACCGAGGCTGCGCCCACCTCCTCCGGATCCCTGCTCACGCGCTCAGCGATGAGTGAGGTGATTTGGCGCAACACTGCTGTCTTTTCACTGATTACCGAGCAGTAGTCGCTGCAGCTTGTTTTCTGGGCGTTAAAGTCAGAGCAGAAGCTGTCAATTTCGCCGAGCAGGTCCTGAAGCGCGACACCCAATCCACCGAGGACTTTGCGGCCGAGAAAGTCGATAGCCTGAACCCCGGTAGTGCCCTCGTAAATCGTTGCGATGCGCGAGTCCCTCAGGTTCTGCTCCACTCCCCATTCGTGAATGTACCCGTGCCCACCGAAGCACTGAACAGCGAGGTCGGCCGACTCGACTCCGGTTTCTGTCGCGAACGCCTTTGCGACCGGTGTCAGGAGATCAAGGCGCGCCTGAGCCCGTTCCCGGTCCGAAGAGTCGCTATTGATCAGATCGAGTTGCATGGCCAAAAAGTGATTGAACAGGCGGTTACCTTCAGCAAACGCCTTCTGCGTCAGTAGCATGCGTCTGACATCCGGATGCACGATGATCGGGTCAGCGGGTTGGTCCGGATTCTTGGCACCGCTCAATGACCGCATCTGCAGGCGCTCCCTCGAATAGGCGAGAGACTTTTGAAAGCCAAGCTCCGCATGCGCGACTCCCTGACTTGCCGCGCTGATTCGCGATGCATTAATGAAGGTGAACATTGCCGCAAGGCCACGATTTTCTTCGCCCAGTAGAAATCCCCTGGCGTTGTCGAAGTTCATCACACAGGTAGCGCTCGCCTTGACCCCCATTTTTTTCTCCACCGCGCCACAGGAAACCCCATTTGATTCTCCGAGCTCGCCGCTCTCACTGCAGCTTATTTTGGGCACGATGAACAACGAGATGCCGCTGGTACCGCCGGGCGCGCCCTCCACCCGGGCCAGGACTAGATGAACGATGTTCTCCGTAAGGTCGTGCTCGCCCCCGGTAATGAATATCTTCGCTCCTGAAATACGGAAGCTGCCACCCCGATCGGGTATCGCCTTGGTGCGGAGCAATCCGAGATCGGTCCCGCAATGAGGTTCGGTAAGACACATGGTCGCGTTCCATTCGCCACTGATAAGACGCCGCTCATAGAGAGCGCGCTGTGTCTCGCTCCCGTAGCGCTGAAGCGTCGCTATCGCGCCGGGGATCGCCGAGGTATAGAGCGTGAACCCCATATTCGCCGAAGACAGAATCTCGCTGATGATCTTAGCAAGCGATGGGGGCAGGCCCTGACCGCCGAAAGCGGGCTCACTGGTTAACGAAAACCATCCATCTGCGGCGTACTGGCGGTAAGCATCTTTGAACCCGTTTGGCGGTGACACGCTTCCATCCGCGAATCGACATCCCTCAAGATCACCGGTGGCGTTAAGAGGCGCGACAACGTCTTCGCAGAATCGCCCGTACTGGGCGAGCAGCAGAGTCGCCGTTTCCTGATCCAGTATTTCTTCTCCGCCCAGAGACTCACAGTGCTCCTGGTAGCCAAGCACTTCGAACAGCGAAAAGCGGATATCGCGCAATGGCGTCTTGTAGTCCATAGTGAAATTCGTCCGTTCTATCGCTGTGAACCGGTGAGAGCCGCTGGGCGCACTTACTCGGAAATACTCAGCCGCTCGATCTCTGCGGCCTCCACAGCGCTCGCGCAATACGGCATGTCAATCCAGCCACTCTCGGAATAGCGCTGCGTTGCATCGGCAAAATGCAGGGAATCCGGGTTCGTGGACTGGGAGTACGTAAGTGCACCGTAGGCGATGGGGCAATCCGTTTCATCCCAGGTGACCGCCTGAATGTAACTGTTACCGGTCTCGATGGCTGAATAACCCTCTCCATCGAGGAGAGGCGACACAATGGCGCTGAACATCATAGACACATCGCCACCGTGAATTCCGTAGCGCACACCGTTCTTTTCGATGAACTGCACGTCTCCCCAACGGGCGTCGATGGGAATGGACGCCGCCAGCAGGCGGTCCGTTGCCGCCGCCAATGCGCCGCGAACAGCCTCAACGACCTCGGTGTTCGAGAGATCAATCTCACGCGGGGTGTTGATCGGATCGGCCACATCAAACGGCACGGCCCAAAGACCAGGAGTAGGAGCGAGCCGCTGCCAGA
>JBCCYE010000098.1:0-4898 GCA_039190425.1 Pseudomonadota bacterium
ATCACCGACAGGCCCGGTGCGGTGAGTATTAGCGCGGCCGCGGCACGGGCCGCGTCTGTGGCACCGGAGACGGCGACACCGCAATCCGCCTGTTTAAGCGCAGGCGCATCGTTGACGCCATCGCCGGTCATGGCGACAAGGTGGCCGCGGTCTTGCAGCGATTTTACAATGGCGTACTTGTGCTCGGGGAATACGCGTCCGAACCCGTCCGCGTCTTCCACGACTTGCTCGACGCTGGCAGGCAGATGTGACACATCCACATCTTTGGCAAACACATCGCTAGCCGCAATCAGATGACGACCCATACCCAATTGGCCGGCGATTTGATTTCCGATAGCGACATCGTCACCGGTAATCATTTTCACAGACAGGCCATAGGCCTTGGCTTCCGCAATCGTTTGCTTGGAGTCGTCCCGCGGTGGATCGTACATCGGCAGCACGCCTAAAAACGTCCAGGAGTTACCGTCGTCCCGCGACTCGGCAACGCTCAGCGCGCGAAAGCCCTTACTCGCCAACTCGGCAACCGCCTGCTCAGCCTGCGCAGCGGCGTCACCCGTCAATGTGCACAACTCAGCGACCACCTGGGGTGCACCCTTGGTGCAGCGCAATTCGCCATCGGGCCCGCTCACCACCGACTCCGTGCGTTTGGACACCGGGTCGAATGGCGTGAAGGCGCTCTGGCTATAACTGTCGAGTTGCGAGGTATCGGGCAGCGCCGCAATCACCGCGGTATCGATGGCATCATCCACATCTCGCTGTGACGCCAAGGCACCGACCAGCAGCACGCGCTCTGGCGGCACATCACCCAAGGGAATCGGTGTATCAACCGTGAGCTGATTTTTCGTCAGCGTGCCCGTTTTATCTGAGCAAAGCACATCCACGCCCGCCAACTCTTCAATGGCCTGCAGGCGCGACACAATGGCCTTCTTTTTCGATAAGGCGAGCGCGCCCAAAGCCATGGTGACCGACAGCACGGCGGGCATAGCGACGGGAATGGAAGCAATCACCAGAATCAACACAAACTGCAGAATGTCTAGCACATCATCCCAATGCCAGGAGGGGGCCAACACCAGATCGCGATACAGCTCGACGGCAATCAATACGACGCTTAGGCCCAGCGAAACAAAAATCAGGAAGTTGCCGATGGCCATCACCGCCTGCTGGAAATGCGACACTGCGCCCGCCTTCGCCACCAGCTTCGCGGTTTTACCGAAAAAGGTATTGCCGCCGGTGGCAACTACCACGCCCGTCATCGCGCCTTTTTTAGCGATGCTGCCCGAATAAGCTAGATCGCCGCTCTTCTTGCTAACCGGCAGCGACTCACCCGTGAGCGCCGCCTGATCGATACTGAGGTAATCCCCATCCACCAGTTTGCAATCCGCTGGCACCACATCGCCCAGTTTGATCTGCACCATATCGCCTGGCACAAGATCAACAGCCGCCAGTTCGGCCCAGGCTGCATCGCGATAGGCCCGCGCCTTCAGCGCCAGACCACTCTTGAGTGCTGCCAGCGCATTGGAGGCTTTATGTTCTTCCCAAAAACCAATGCCCGCATTGAACAGCAGCATAAATAGAATGATGCCAAAGTCCGTCCAGTGCTGAACCAGCAGCGACAGAATAGCCGCCGCCTCAATCATCCAGGGGATCGGCCCCCAAAAGTATGCCAGCAGCTTGCGCAGTGCGCTCTCTTGCTCCTCGCTTAGTTCATTTGGGCCACACTGCGCCAGACGCTGGGCCGCTTCAGTAGATGTCAGGCCTTCGGTGGAACTCTCTAGCTGTTGAAACACCTCATCGAGCGCGACGTTTTCTGCATCTTCAACCATCAAGGTTGACTGGGCGTTGGTACTAGCTTCCGTCATAGATGAACCTGAAAAAATCAGTCAGCGGCTTCAAACACCGCCGTTTCCTGATAATAGCTCTGCTTCCAGGCGCCATCTATTTTTTGCCAGATAGCTACCGCATGCACTTTCTCTGGTAGCGGAACGCCATTCAGTTTGCCCTGGTACGCAACTTCCTGCTTGAGCAAGGCCACTCCTTCCCCCAGCTCAACAACCTGCCTGTCCCCGATCAAATGTGCCGAAAAGTCTTCTGAAGTGACCGCTTGCGTGATCGCTTCTACATCGGTTTCGCCCGGGAGATAGGGCGTTATCAAAACATGGTCTGGCGTCATCAGTACTTTAACCTCAGCCCAATCTTCACTCCCCAGTGCTTTGCTGAGCGCCACCTCGGCGGCAATGACTTCAGCGCTGACCGTGGCCGATTCCGCATTGGACTGAATCGAGATTAAGCAGAGGGCAATGGCACTCGCAAGCGCGAACGCATTTGCAATGGACCGGTGCATGGTTGACTCCTGATCAGTGAAAATACGGTTAATAGTAGAACGTTGCGTGACTAAGATACATTTTTCGCACGTAACACGTTCGCGCCTGACGTAACCAGAGCTCAACACTGTGATCCATTAATAAAGCCATTCCTTTAGCGGAGGCCATATTCAGGCGTCGGTAAACGATTGCTTCGCCACCGCCTCGGCGCGCTGCGGGGCGAGGTCTTCGGGCGGATCGCTAAAGTCATCGGTCCATACCCAGTTGCGGACTTCCGGCATGTCCTGCAGATGCTCGCGTGTGTAAGTCTCGTGCGTCTTCATCTTGTCATGCAGCAACCGTTCAAGTTGTCGACTGGCGTCATCGTCGCGCCCCAGCGATTTCAACGCATCCAACGCAAGTTGGAAGCGGCTCGCCAGATTGAGCACCACCATATCGAAGGGCGTGGTGGTGGTGCCCTCTTCCAAATACCCGCGCACATGGAACCGACCTTCGTTTGGCCGGCCATGGACTAAATCGTGAATCACCCGAGGGTAGCCGTGGAACGTGAAAATCACATGCTTGTCCGCCGTGAAAAGCTCCTCAAAGAATAGCTCATCAATGCCGTGCGGGTGCTGATCTGGATGCGACAGTGCCAGCAAATCCACCACGTTAACCACGCGCACGCGAATCCCAGGAATGTGTTTTTGCAGCAGCCAGGCCGCGGCGACGGTTTCAATAGTCGGTACGTCCCCGGCGCAGGCCAGCACAATATCCGGATCGCTGCCGTCGCCCGTTGAGCAAAACTCCCAGATACCTAGACCCTTGGAGCAGTGCGCGCGTGCGGCGGCCATGTCGAGCCACTGCAGCTGCTCCTGTTTGCCGCAAACAATCAGGTTGATGTAGTTGCGGCTGCGCAGGCAGTGATCAGACACGCTCAGCAGGCAGTTGGTGTCCGGCGGCAGATAGATGCGCGTCACGGTACTCTTCTTATTGAGCACCGTATCGATAAAGCCCGGCCCCTGATGGCTGTAGCCATTGTGATCGTTGCGCCAGGCGTGACTGGTGAGCAGATAGTTGAAAGAGCTAATATCGCGCCGCCAGGGTAGCTCGTTGCAGGTTTTCAACCACTTGGCGTGCTGGTTCATCATGGAATCCACCACCTGGGCAAAGGCCTCATAGGTCGGAAACAGTCCGTGCCGTCCCGTCAATAGGTAACCTTCCATCCAGCCCTGGCAGCAGTGCTCCGACAGCACCTCCATCACGCGTCCATCCGGCGCCACATGGTCATCGATATCAATCGTCTGTGCGACGCTATTGCGGTTAGTCACCTCAAACACCGCGCCCAGCCGATTAGAGTTGGTCTCGTCGGGGCAGAACAGCCGAAAATTCGCTTCTTTTTCATTCTTCTTAAATACATCGCGCAGCATCTCACCCAGCTTGCGCGGCGCCTCGAAGGTGACGGTTCCCGGAGCCGGAATATCGATGGCGTAGTCAGAATAATCTGGCATGTCGAGTGCGATCAAACGTTTGCCACCGTTCGCGAAACTGCTGGCACCCATGCGCTTACTGGCTTTTGGCACTAGCGCCTTAAGCTCCTCCACCAGGGCGCCCTTATCGTCGAATAGCTCCTCGGGCCTATAGCTGTGTAGCCACTCCTCCAGCATGGCAAGGTGCTCGGGGTTTTCCCGCACACCGGCCAGCGGCACCTGATGCGCACGGAAGGTGTCTGCCACAGGCACGCTATCCACCTGTGTGGGCCCGGTCCAACCCTTGGGCGTGCGCAGAATAATCATGGGCCAGGTGGGACGACCGGAAAAACCATTACTGCGGGCATCGGCTTGAATATTGCGAATCGCCTGATAGGACGCATCCAGCGCTGCAGCAAAGGCCTGATGTACGGCCGTGGGGTCGTCACCCCCCACCAAAATCGGATCGTAGCCGTGGCCGCGCATCAACAGCAGCAACTCCTCTTGCGGGATGCGGGCGTACACAGTGGGGCCTGAAATCTTGTAACCGTTGAGATGCAGAATCGGCAGCACAGCGCCGTCCATTGCCGGGTTCAGGAACTTGTTGCCCTTCCACCCACCCTCCAGAGGGCCAGTTTCCGACTCGCCATCGCCGATGACACAGGCCACCAGCAGATCTGGATTATCAAAGGCCGCGCCGAAGGCATGCACCAGTGCATAGCCCAGCTCACCGCCCTCGTGGATGGAGCCGGGGGTTTGCGGCCCCGCGTGGGAGGGAATGCCCCCAGGTGAACTGAACTGTCGAAACAGTTTGCGCATCCCGGCTATATCTTCACCGATGTCGGGGAACACATTGGTGTAGGTGCCCTCCAGATAGGTATTCGCCACCAGCGCGGGCCCGCCGTGACCCGGGCCTGCCATGTACAGCACATCGCAGTGGTGCTGCTGAATCAGACGATTTAGGTGCACGTAAATCAGATTCAGCCCTGGGCAGGTGCCAAAGTGGCCCAGCAGCCGGGGTTTGATATGCGCTGTCTGTAAGGGCTCTTGCAGCAGCGGGTTGTCGCACAAATAGATCTGACCTATGGACAAATAGTTTGCCGCGCGCCAATAGGCTTCCATCTTCGTC
>JBCCYE010000099.1:0-4893 GCA_039190425.1 Pseudomonadota bacterium
ATTATTTCTTGTTATGCGGGGATGGGATAATGGGGACTTTACGATGGATAACGGCGGCAACGCTCGCAGGTCTCGTCGCCTGCTCCAACGGGAATGGCGATCCGGCGGAGGCGTTGGCAAACCTGGTTGCCACCGGAGATGCGCAAACCACGGAATCCGGGGGCAACGCGTCTTCTGGCGAAGCGGCGAGCGAACCAGAAGCGCAGGATCAACCCCCTAGCGACGAGTCTGTAGGCGCACCGTCCGAACCAACGGAAAATTCGAGCACCCCGCCGCCTTCCGCGGGCGGCGGATTCAGCGGCGGTTCCAGTAATAGTAATAGTGATAGCGGGTCCGAAGGAGGATCGACCGGCAGAGATTCCGCCGGCGGCGATGGCACTGCACCCGTGGATGACGGCAGCACCAGCCCTGCGGCACCGGTTGCGGAATCACCACCCTCAAACTCGCCGGAAGAATCATCACCCTCCAACCCGGCGGAAGATGCCAGTGACGATGCCGGGCCCAGCGACCCTACTCCCCCCGCTGATGATCCAGACCCCACTCCATTCGATCCACCGGAACCCACACCACCCTCGCCCGTGGTCGTGATTCCTGAAGACCCAGTATCGGAACCCATCTCCGAGGAACCACCCTCCTCTGAGCCCATCAGCGAGCCACCACCTAACAACGAAGACGTCATTGTTCCCGGCCAGGTCGGACAGGTGCGCCTGTTGAACGCGGCGGCAGAGCAAATGGGCACCCTGAACGTGTCCACCCTAGCGCTACCCTGGGGGCTAACCAATGCTCGCGAGGTGTATCAATCCACGCACTATCTCGCCCGCACGCATCAGGAGCCGGAAAAGGAAAACATCAAGATTCCCATGCGGGCTTACACTGCCCATTGTACAAACCCAACGGGAGTCGAGAGTGTCTTTGTGTCGATGACCCTGCAAGACGGCAACAGTATTGAGGATAACGTCGGCAGCGTCTTCGAACTGCAGTACGACGACAGTACCGGCGGTTATGAGCGCGTGAACAATCAGGTCAAGTTGTCCGGTTTTTGCAACCAGACCCACGGCATCGCAGTCAGCAGCAACTGCTCCAGGGTCGCAGTGCTCTGTCAGGCAGATCCGTTCACGTCACAGTCACGCAGCTCCGATAAAGATCTTGTCGAAGAGTACGGCGATTACATCATGCTCAAGGATGCGGACAACTATGACGAAAGAGGGACTTCGGTCGGCGGTAAGGCGAACCCGGAAATCTGGCTGCTCGAGTGGGAAAACACACCGCTGTCGGGTTCGTACTCTTCCTTTGTGGCAACCAAACAGGCAGGAGGATACGGTGGCAAAAGCGCGCTCAACCTCCTGTATGTGGAAAACGACAGTCAGAATCGAACCAGCTACGCCTTTACCACGACCACCCGGGCATTTGATACTCGTGGTGGCTCGCACAACTCCGGCGGCATGTTCATTATTGATCGCGATAACTGGCGCTACGATCTGTACGACAGCGGCACCGACACCGGCCGCGGCTGGTCCTTCGACTGCATCGACGGCCACATCGCCCACATGCGTACGATTTACAACCCCTATACGGAGATGTATGGCGCGGTGTGTACCAGCGACCTGGTGGACTTTCTGGGCGGAAGGAATCCCTGGGGTCATTCCCATGGCACAGTGGGTGTGAAGAACGAGAACCGAGAGGCAGGACGAAAAGGCTACTTGTCTTATTACGTGCCTGCTAGCAATACGATGACCAACAATGGAGGTGGCCATACGGTCGTGCCGGTCAGTCCCACCCGTTCGTTGATGGCCCTGGTGGCGCCGATGCCGACTTCCAAGAGCAGTATGGATAAGTTCATCAATCACCTACGAACCAGCATCACCAATATCGATACCGGTGGTATGACAGATGGCGAGGTCTGCACTTTGTACGAGGATTACGACTCGGCCTGCTTTCTGAATTTCTTCGAATACATGATTTGGGAAGGAGACACCGATGATTATCCTGTGTTTCCTAACTGGGTCATCCATGGTTGGCAGTCGCGAGATCCCAAGTACTACAGCCGCGTTGGCATACTGCCGCTCGAGGCAGACAACAGTCGCATCGATGGCGTAGGACCGATATGGCTAACGGGTAGTGCTTGGGACCTCGATAGCGAAGGCAATGTCACCATTGATGGCAACATTGTCGGCGACGGGACGAACGGTACTGTGATCAGCTGTAACTATGGCGCGCCGCAACTGATAGACCTCAAGAACGGACGCTTCTTACTGGGTTATGGCAAGTTTTTGTGCAGTGACCACGACTATACCGCTAACCGTCATAATGGGCGCTCTGATCGTGTGCGTGGCGGTGCGGACATGCTCATACCTCAGGCCTATTACCTGATGGAGATCGATGGCAATGGTACTGTCCTGGACGGCCCTATCGAGCTAACCAGCGACGCACTGGGGGATTTTGGCTGGGGCGGCATTGACGAAATGATCAGTCTCGGGCGCGGCAAAGTCGGCTGGTGGTACACCTCCACGCCCACCAAGGCACCGGTAAAAGACAGCACACTGCCCAACCCGCTGCAAAGCGACTGGCGGTTTATGGTCTACCAGTCCGCCACGCCCTAAGCATCGCAGTCGGTGGCTGCATGGGCATCAGCGCTAACCCAGCACCCGGCCAGTCAACGTTTGGCGCGGCCGGCCGCAGGGGGCGCGTCACAAAACGTCAGCGGCCCGCGTCGGATCGGATCAAGACCGCACAGCTCGCGGTGTGTCTTGAAGGGCCCGCGCCTGGGAGTTTGTGCCCCGACAAACCATCACTTGGACGGCAAAGTCACTGCGCCAGGCACATTCTCAGCCAGTGTTTCCAAATCGTCCAGTTCCGGCCCACCACCGCGGGCGCCACTCCCAGACGCGACCCAGAGCTGGCCGTCCAACACCGCAGCGCCTGTACCATGGCGCCCCCGTCTCAAGGGTGGCGCTGACTGCCAGGTGCCGGTGGCCACGTCGAGCCGGTCTACCGTCTCGAAAGCAGCTTCCGTTGCGCCGCTCTCACCACCCATCACATACACCCACCCGTTATAGGCAGCGGCTGCAATTCCGGCGCGTGGATTTGGCAAGGGTTGCGCCAAGGTCGTCCAGGTGTCGCTGGCGATATCGTACACATCCACCTCGGGCACCACGGCGCGGAACGTGTTGTCCGGCGCCATCGACAGCCGACCACCGACAAAGTAGAGCTTGCCGTCCAACGCGACCAGAGCTGCGTGGTCGCGAGGGCGCGGCGCATCCTTGAGGCGTAGCCACGCCCCCGTGGCGGGATCGAACCGATCCAGCCAGGATACATGACCACCCCGATGACCTTCGGTTGCGCCGCCGGCAATGTAGATTTGCCCGTCGACCGCGACCGCTCCCGCAGAGCCTCGCCTGCGATCCGCTGGAATGGCCGGACCCTGGCGCCAGCGGTCTCCCTCGGGGTCGTAGGACCAGGCATGCGGCAAGGGTGTTTCATCAGGATACCCGCCGGTGAACGCACCGACCGCCCAGAGCACACCGTCGACCTCCACACCCTGAAAGTGATGCAGCTCCATGGCCGTACGTGCACCCGTCAGCCAGCGGCCATACTGCGGATCGAACAGATTCACAGGCTTGATGCCTCGCCCTCCCGCCAGCACGAGAAAGTTTCCTACCGCGGTAAATGCGGACTCATGCCGGGCGTCGGGTCGGGAACCATCACTGGAGTCCACCGTGTGCCATTCCTGACCGCACGCACCGAAGGTAAGGCTCCAGAAAAATAGCATTGTTGACATCTGCTTCATCAAACACTCTCCCATGCACCGATAGTGGAACGCGACCTGGACTCGAGGTTATGCCACAAGGCGTGGGAAACCCAACCGGGACGTTGTCAATTCAACGCAACAAACTGCAACTAGAAACCCCAGGCCCGTCCACTCTCGACAAAGAATCAATGATTCCTATACTTAGCGCAATGCCAAAGAATTTCCTCCGTTTTGCTCTGCCCCTCGCCTGTATCGCCATCCTGATCGAGTACAGCGAGGTCAAGCCTTCATTTGACAGTCTCGCTGAATCGCTTGCTTACACGACAACGCATCTCTCCGACGTCCAAGCTTCAATCAACACACCCGGCTCAGGCTTACACGTTTTATCGCCGATCGTGCGCGACATGTTGCAGATCATTCGGGAGTCCAAGCTCGACAGTTACCAACTTTCACCAGGCCTCGGAAGAGACCCCTACGTAACACAGCGAATCACGGAGTCTGCATGGCCAAGCAAACGAACACAGAGCTCTCCGTATACATTCTATCTCCTCGAAGAGGGCCCTAGCAGCTCTGATACTACCGTTTTGGCTCGAGGCGCAGAGGTCGTGCTTGTTCATTACCCTGCTCATTAGTATCGCGTCTCTGGGTCTGGGTTGGCTGATAGCGTCGCCATTGCTGTACGGCCCTTATCGCACCACAGCCGAGCGCGTTCCGGTTGTATTAGAAGTCTTTGTCGCCATCGTGTCGGGCATCATCCTTAACTATGGGATAGTATTGCTGCTGCAGTCGTTAGCGCTGGTTCAGCTTGCCACGGGGGCTCTGGCAATCCTGGGCTTGGGGCTCTTTACGAACCACTGCCGACGCTCGATACCAGACATACACGCCGCCGAAAAACCAATGCAGCGAATGGTGTGGCTCCCGGCCGCCCTCCTGATACTGGTCTACGCAAACCTCGTGCTGACAGACCCTATTCGCGAGTGGGATCCGCGGTCCATCTGGTTTCTGCATGCCAAGTTGATCTTCTTTGCCGGCACGATGTCCGAAACTGCGGGCTGGCTTCATCCATCTGTCGACTGGTCACACCCTGACTATCCGAAACTGGTACCCGTCATTGCAGCGCAAACCGCCCACATCGCTGGTTTTTG
>JBCCYE010000100.1:0-4825 GCA_039190425.1 Pseudomonadota bacterium
GTGAGATAGATGTTGCCCTGCTCGCGAATGGTGTCCATCGCACTGTAGCGTTCATCCGGGCTATCGGCGCAATAAAACAAAGTATCCGCTGCCTGATTTCCTTCGAGATCGAGAATGCGCAGCACCTGGCCCTTGTTGAGCCGCTCGAAAAAGTAATCACCCGCGGGCAGCACCTTCTTGGCGCTGGCCGACTCTGCCTGTCGGTTACTTTCAGTCAGCATAGTGAACACTCCTGGGTTGGCCTAGGTGATAAAGGCGGTTGTTGTCAAAGCCGCGGCGATTCTCCTCACACCAGTTGCGACAGTCATCGTCTTTCGCCGGCGGCCGGGCAATGCCCAGTTCAATCTGTACGATCCGGCTGGGATAATCGGTACAGGTATCCAGCGGGTGTGGGCAAGTATGCAGCAGCACCAGGGTATCCATCTCAAACCTGAGCATGACCGAAGCGCCAGGAGGGCTGTGGTCGGCCTGCAGCGCCATTTGGCCGCTCTCGCTTACCACGACTTTACTGAACCAATTGAGATTTGCAGCCATATCCTCCTTCGTCATGCCATACTTGGACAATTCCACGAGAAAGGAGTCGTGACCGTTCTGGTGCCAATCGTTTAGGTCCTGCTGGTAGCTGCGAGCGCCGAACTGATCGGCCACCTGATTCGCATTGCTGTTCCCGCAAACGGTTTCGTGCCAACCAAGGGTGTCTTCGACAATGGATGCGAACACACGCCCCATGTCCGAGTAGAGACAATTGCCCGCGGTCAGTTTGAAAGTGTGCTGGCACTTCAAAGTATCCGGCGCGTTGTAGCGTTCCAGCAAATTTTCGGGATTGTAGAAAAGCATGCCGACATTGGCTCCGCCATCGACGTCCGTCAGCTTTAGATAGGTACCACGCCGTAAAATGAGCGACCAGTGGCCGCCCGTCTTGATGTGCGTTGTATATTCTTTGGATTCTATGTACAGACTCATGATGGTTCTCTGCGAAGATGATCGGCGCGCCACGCTAACTCAATCTCAGCCGCGATCGCTACTCGATGTCCTCCAAACCGTTCTCCACGTTGTCACCCACACGTGCCATGCGTACCAGGTGCATCGGTTCTGCATCCTGATCCTCTTCCGCAGGGTGAATCAATTCTTCCAATCGTTTCTTGGTGGCGAGAAACTCGGCCCCTATGCACTGATCCGCGTTACGGGGCCTGGGCACGGGGACTTCAATGAGCTCAGTCACCTCACCCGGATGAGCCTTGAGGACCAGTATTCGATCGGCCAGATAGATTGCCTCATCGAGGTCGTGGGTAATAAAGACCACCGTCACCTCAATGTTGCGCCAGATCTCCAACAGATTAACCTGCATGCGCAAACGGGTTTGTGCGTCCAGCGCGCCAAAGGGTTCATCCATCAACAGAATTCTCGGTCGATTGGCCAATGCCCGAGCGATCGCCACACGCTGCTTCATACCACCGGAGAGCTGGTGCGGGTAGCTGTTGGCAAACCGAGACAAACCCACCATTTCGATCCATTCCAGGGCCTCGCTTTCCGCCGTCGCTTTGGAATGGCCTTCCATCAACAGGCCAAACATGACATTGCGCTTGACGCTCAGCCAGGGAAACAGCGTGTAGCCCTGAAAAACCATACCGCGATCCGGCCCGGGTTCAAACACAGGCTTCCCGTCGATCAGTACCCGACCGCTGCTGGGGGTTTCGAGACCGGCCAGCGTGCGAATCAGCGTCGACTTGCCGCAGCCGGACGGTCCGATGATGCACAGGAACTCGCGCCGATGGGTCGTAAAGTGGATGTCCTTCAGTGCAGTGATCTGACCCTCAGGGCAATCGAACACCTTGCTCAGGGCGTCGACTTCAAGGATGACTTCGCGCTGCTTGAGCTTGTCAAAGCGCTGCCGGACCTTGTCAGACTGGTCCAGATAACTTGGTAACTGTAAAGAGGTCATGGCTCTCGCTGCCTACGCTTTGTTGGTTTCCCAAGGAAACAGTCGCTTGCCCAGGCGCGCAAGCAGAATATCGGACAACAAGCCGATGATGCCGATGATAATGATGGCGGCAAACACGTTATCGAAATTCTTGTAGCGTGCCTGCTGGGTGATAAACCAGGTGATACCCGAACTGGTGCCAATCAGCTCCGCCACAATGAGGTAGGTCCAGGCCCATCCGAGCAGTATTCGCTGGTCTCTGTACAAGTCCGGAAGGATGCCAGGGATGACGACTTTGTACAGCAGCTGCAGGCGCTTTGCGCCCAGCGTCAGCGCCGCCTCGATCAGGGCAAGATCCAGCTTGCGGGTGGTGTTGGCCACCACCAGCACCTGCTGAAAAAAGGTGCCGATAAAGATGATGGCGATCTTCGGACCATCGTGAATGCCAAGTACCGCCACCGCCAGCGCGCCAAAGGCAGGGGCCGGCAGATAGCGGAAGAACTCGACAAAGGGTTCGTGCAAGCGCGAGAAAGCGGCGTACGTACCGCACAATATTCCGATGGGAACCCCGAACAGGGATGACAGAGTAAAACCCCAGAATATGATTTGGATACTGTGCCACAGGCTTTCGTGCAACCATTTTTCACTGCGCCGTTTCGGCTCAGTGGTAAACGCCGTGTACAGTGCGATGGCCACTTCGTGGGGTGCGGGCAGGTAGACAGGATTGGTTCGGAACCCCTCCGGCAAGGCATCACCGGCGGCGTCTGCCAGTTCGATCTGCTCCGCGAACACCGGCCGGTCGACCAGCATCCCCTCTTTGAACCAGGTCACGCTGCCCGGCTCGGTGACTTCAACCTTTGGGTGCCACAGGAACGGTACGTAACTGATCAGGCACCAAAGCAACAAAGGCAGCAGGAAAGATGCGACGGTGAGCACAGCCACCCCGCGGCTTGGCAGGGGCCTGCGCACGGCAAACCAAGGCATGGCTTCACTCATCGCACCAATCCCGCTCAATCGACCTCTGCAACGACCTACTTGAGACCCATGGTGATGCTGGGATCGATATAGGCGTCAATGTCCTGAGGTGTGTCGTAAACCTCGTACTTGATGTTGAACTCATCAGAGATCTTGGTCGAACCGTACAACGACGCAAACCCATCCGCCTTGCCGAAAACGGCCTTGGCCTCTTCGAGTGTTAACAGACGAGTGCCCAGCAGCAGGGGGGCGTACTCATCCGCGGTCAGACCCACGCGAGCCGCCATGATGTTTAATGCATCGGGGCGGGTTTTTTCGTCGGCAATGTAGTCAACCACGCGGTACCAGACTTCAGTGACCTTGGTCCAATCGTCTTTGCGGGCGGCCAGTGATTCTGGTGACACCGCGAGCACGTCGTAGATCAATCCGGGGGAATCCGCTGAGGTGGCCACCGCCTTGGAGCCTGGGACCTGCTGCAAAGCCTGTCCGGAGCTCGGCTGCCAGGCAACAATCGCATCCACATCACCCGACGCCAGCACTTGCGGTGTTTCATTGGTAGGCACATTAACCAGTTCCACGTCCGCCTCGGTCAAGCCCGCAGTCTCCAGCGCGTCGAGCAGCAGCAGATGGCTGACGAAGCCCACTTCTACGCCGATTTTTTTGCCTTTGAGATCGGGAATCGCTGCAAATTCCGACAGTGCCACGACCATGTCGTTGCCGTTAGAGTAGTCGTTGACGATGATCATCACGCCCTGCGCACCCGTCGCACCGGTAACCAGGGTATCGCCATTGGTCATGCTGACCGCGTCGAGTTTGCCCGCGGCGAAGGCATCCATCGAAGCCACGTAATCGAACCACTCAAATTCTACGTCGACTCCAGCCTCTTCAAACCAGCCTTTTTCAATTGCAACTTCCCAGGCGACCCAGCCCGGCCAATCGCTGTAACCAATTTTCAGCGGCTCCGCGACGGCCGCAGCAATGCTCAAGCTCACAGCGGCAACAGCCGCCACGAACTGGCGAGTGAGAGAAACAATTTTCATAGAATCCTCCAGGGGGAACACGGTTGTCGGGAGCACGAGAGAGCCTGTCTGAGGTCTCCCGGGCTTTTATCCCTCCGTGTAACCCCCGTTTGGAGGTCGATGACTCTTGGACCAGGCATTTCACCCTGCGGCAAAATCGGAACCCTAGACATCTATTGGGTTTGGGTAGCACCCCCTGCTGACTTCAGAGACAGGGTTCTCATGCGCTGACTGAGAATTTGCAAGGTCTATGCCATCAGGCTATGACTTTGATTTATATATTATTTTTACATAAGCTGGATGGCCCGGGGGGTGGCCCACGTCGCTTGAAGCACTTTTTTGGTGCGGACTACGCACCAGAATCGTCCGCCCTGCAGACGGCGAGCCACAGCGGTGCATGCCGGCGTGGCGCCGCCTCCACATCGCATGTCCTGGTACCCCACGCTTCGGGATCGTGGACGGAGTTGCAGAGCCGGGGTATGATTCGCGACCCCGGCCGGGTGAGCGAGGGCCGGGCTTTCAGCCCCACAGGGCTGATAAGGAGCGCAGCAGGCCAGCCGCCTGCCTACTCACCACGTACAAGAAACGTATGCTTGGTACGTCAAGTTTTCCGCCCGTAGCTCAGCTGGATAGAGCGCTGCCCTCCGGAGGCAGAGGTCAGAGGTTCGAATCCTCTCGGGCGGGCCATAAAATCAATAAGTTATAACAACGCATCATTTTATTAGTCTCCGAATAGTCTCATAAATCACCTCTTTTAGGACCATCGATTATGGGCAGCCTAGCTACTCGGTGGTGATCTTCTCCCCGTAGGGTTCCCACTTTCCATGAGAGAAATCCAAGTTTAGGCCACCTTTTCAAATGTTGCTGGGGACTGATATCCCAACGCACTGTGTGGCCTGATTTCGTTGTA
>JBCCYE010000101.1:0-4750 GCA_039190425.1 Pseudomonadota bacterium
GTCAGTCTCGGCAAGCGAAAAGCGAACGGATGTGCAGCGCGAGAATATGGCTCGAGCGGCGCTGAAGGAGCTGTCACCGGGCGACATCGTCAACCTTGGGATCGGCATACCAACCCTGGTGGCCGATCTGATTGGGCCCGAGGACGGCATCATCCTCCATACCGAAAATGGACTGCTGGGCGTGGGCCCGGAGCCGGAAAGCGGCGGAGCGCTGGAACACCCGGTCAACGCCGGTAAGGTCCCGGTAACGGCGCTGCCCGGGGCGAGCTATTTCGACAGCGCCACCTCCTTCGCCATGATCCGCGGGGGGCATGTGGATGTGGCCATCATGGGCGGCCTGCAGGTGGATGAGCACGGCAACTTGGCCAACTGGGCGGTGCCCGGCAAGCCGCTGCTGGGAGTCGGCGGCGCAATGGACCTGGCGGGAGGCGCCCGGAAGCTCATTGTCACCATGACCCACTGCGCTCGGGATGGCACAAGCAAAGTGGTGGATCGTTGTGATCTGCCGCTCACAGCCAGCGGGGTTGTCGACCTGCTGATCACCGATCTCGGGGTCTTTCGCTTTGATGAATCCGGAATGACCCTCGAGCGCCTGCTGCCGGGCGCAACCCTTGAGGACGTTGCCGCCAACACGATCGCAACCTACCGGGTGGCCAACTTATGAGTAAGTCGATTTGCCGCATTGCCGACCTGTTGTTTCTCCGCTTTCAGCTCACCGATTTTGAAGCGCAAAAGGAGTATCTGGATCACTTTGGTCTGGAACTCATTCGGGAAAGTGACGACGCGCTCTACTTTCGAGGTTCCGGCCTGGCGCCGTTTTGCTATTGCGCACGCCGAGGCGCCGATAACCGCTTTCTGGGAGCAGGCTATTACGTCGATTCCCCGGACGAACTCCAGTCGCTGGCAAACGCATTTGATGCCCCTATTGTCGAGAGCCAGGAACCCGGCGGCGGACAGGCCGTCAAGATTGCCGACCCCGACGGGCTCGGCGTAGAGGTGTATTACGGTGTTGATTTTGCCGAGCCTGATACCCGGCCGGCCCCGGCACTAAACTCCGGCACCCAAAAGTCACGCGTCAACGTGCTGCAACGCATCGGGCGGGACGCGGGAGAGTGGTCTTTACGAGACGACAAATGGCGCTACAACCTCGCGTCGCGGGTTCTGCGCGTCGGGCACTACGCCATCAACGTGACGGACGCGGACACGTCCATCGAATGGTATGCCAATACCCTTGGGCTTCTGGTGACCGACAATCTTGTGATGCTCGACGGAAAACGCTCCGGCGCGTTCATGCGGGCTAATCGCGGGGACACGCTGGTAGACCATCACATTGTCAACATCGTCGGGCCGCGGAAAGGCAGGGAAGGGCACGTTGGTACCTTTGGCCACGGCGGTTTTGAGCTTAGCGGCAGTATCGACGACCTGTTAGCCGGTCACTATCGGATGAAAACGCAAGGTCAATATCTCCATGAGTGGGGGATCGGCAGGCACTTACTGGGCAGCCAGATCTACGACTACTGGCGTGACCCAGCCGGGTTTACCCTTGAGCACTGGACTGACGGTGATCTGGTTGACGCTTCCCGACCGCCTGCCGACGTGCCGGCGCGCAGTTTCGCGTTGGGTCAATATGGTCCCCTGCCACCCAGCACGTTCAATCTCAGTATTCCCAACGAAATGGTGGATGCCTGGAGGAAAGAGCACCCGGCGGTGGTTGACCTACTGAAAGCTTTCGAAGAATGAGCCGGCCTAATCGGACGAGAACACTGAGACGGAATCCCTAAGAGGGTTAAACGGACTCTTTACACCGCTAGGTTCAAAACAAGCTGTGACTTCGAAACAGCCTTGTTGTCGCTGCTGATGCCTTACTCAGGCCGCGATCGAATTCCGTCGACAAGCAGATTGGCCACCAAATCGGCATGGCGCTCAATCGCCGGGTCGGACTCCAATGGCTCACCTTCGAAATGTGCGGATAGTGCCGGCGCACAGAACGGAATAGAACCGCCAAAGGTGATGAGGAAAAATAATGTCCGAGCATCGGGGGGCTGAATGCCGGCACTTTCGTCAAGTTGCGCTATGGCTTCCACCCATGCCTTACCAATGGGGTCGAGATATTCGGACAGCAGGTAGTCAAGACGCTCACCCCCTTGCGCGCCTTCATCCAGCAGTATGCGGACGCAGCCGGGAAATCGTGCCGAGAGCTTCACCGAAACGCGGATGAATTCCCGCGCGGCTTCTGCCGGCGGCGTGGACTTCTCTGGGACGGGTGCAAGGGCAATCATCTTATCGCGGAGGGCGCGGAAGTAAACGTCGACGCAGGCCTCCCAGAGTTGGCGTTTGGAGCCGAAGTAATGGTGAATCAGGCCGTGGCTTACGTTCAGTTCTCGAGTCAGTGCGCGGATGGACATGGCTTCGAATCCCGAAGCGGCAAATGCACTTATGGCGACGTTTAGGATCTGGTCGCGGGATACAGCGCCCTCATGGGTTTGAGGACGTCCCCGTCGTCGGCGTGCTTGCTGGGGTTTCAACCTTGCCTCTGATTGCTTTGTGGTTTTAGACGAAGGCTAAGATTCCACCCAAAACGGCTCAAGAAAGGAAGCCCTGTGTGCGGGTCCACATCAGGGGAAACTCATCACACTCGATCGGGTCTCCGTTTTTCAGGCTAGCACTTTTCGGGGAGTCGGGAGGCGTCCCCGGGCGCTCCAGATAGCGGACGTCATCACCCAGGTAGCGCAGCGTCAGTGCCCGGCGGTGGCGGGTGGGGCTGACGTTGCCGGTTGATCCGTGCCAGGTTTTGACGTGGTGAACAATAATGTCCCCGGGTTCCGCCGGGTAGTACACCACATCAAACTCGTCTTCATTGCCCTCTACGTCAGGCAGCGGTTGGCCCTCGGACCCCGGAAAAGATGCCTGGCTGACAAACAGGTTTGGCTTGTAGAGTGCGCCCCGATGGGAGCCTCTCGCGTAGCCCATCATGCCGTTTTCTTCATCCACTTTGTCCATCGGCATCCAGAACGTGCAGCATTGCTCGCCCTCATGATGGAAGTAGGTGGCGTCCTGATGAAAGGCCGTGCGTTGCAGTGAGTTTGGCTGCTTCCAAAAGAGCTGATCACCATAAAAGCAGATTTTGCTGGAGCCCATGAGATCGGCTGCGATTTGGCCAAATGGAGCCTTTTGTCCAAGGCTGTTTAGCGATGGGTAGTTATAGCAGTTGAAACTTCCCGCTTTGAACTTGCCCTTGCCCTTCGCGGGAATTTCATTCGGACCTTTTTTTTCGGTCAAGATTTCCAGACCCTGAGCCTCCAGACCTTTCGCAAGTTCCGCGAAATCTGAACTCGCCAACCCCTCGGACTGAGTATCCATGACTTCCATGAATACACTCTCCATCTGATTGACCAGCTTGGTATCGAGAATTCCGGGCAAGTGCACAACACCGAAATTCTCGTAGTGTGCAATTTCTTCTTGTGTGACCGCCCTAATTTGGCCTGCGGCTAACGGTTCAGCTGACATATTCCTTCGCTCCAGAAAAATAAATTAGACATATGACTAATTAATTCTAATATTAGCCATATGTCTAATTAAATACAACCTGGTTTGGATGGACGTCGTAAGCTGGTGTCAGCGATTCCGGCCTCAAATCGTGAAGACGCGGATCGACAACGGGTTCCCAAGGAAAGACCCTGGTTAATCCGCGGCAGCAGCGTAGGATGGAGCTTGAAAACAGCAGAAGTCACTCTATTCCCAACCGTCCCAATTGATGGGGGAGAACCCGGGGAAACCACCATGTTCATCAGATTAATTGCCGTGTTGGTGCTCATCAGCACTGCCGCCGCAGCACAGGACCAGCATCCACTTCAGCGGGACCTGCAGATTATTTCCCACCTGTTTCCCGGTTCTTACGACAACAACGAGCAGGTCTATTTCGATAATCGACTGGACCTTTCTGACGACGTCCGGCATGAGCGCGTGTCGACAGAGGTGCGGCGTATCCCCAGCGACAGGTTTGGCGAACATGCGTTCTTCATCCTCGACTATTGGTATGAGCAAGATCGGTGGCACCCTCGGATCTATTCCTTTCATCGGGATGAAGAGGAAAACGCCATCCGCATGAAGCTCCATATGTTTATCGGAATTGATGGAGAGCCGTACCGCAACGCCATTGATGACTTGTCGTTGCTGAACAACCTGTCGCTTGACGATCTTACCCACCTCCCGGAATGCGACCTGTTCTGGAAGCCGATTGTTCATGGCTATCACGGCGTGATGAAAAAGAAAGCCTGCGTTTATGAAGAGCGGGGTGAAACCGTCTACGCTGACTATCAAATGATGCTGGACGACCGGGCGTTGTGGAAAGGCGATTTGATCCGACGCCTGGCCGATGACGTTCAAGTCAACTCAGAGCCAACGGTGCTCCACAAGCAGCTGCGCGCCCGCTGGTTCACCTGCACCATGGGATTTTCTGGCGAGGGCACATCAGGCAACTTTGGCGGTATCCGCATGCATGACCAGGGCGGCGAATACTTCGTGCCACAGCCAACAGACGAAAAACCAGACCGACAGATTGGGATCCGCTTACGCAACGTCGACTGGGCCATGAACAACGTCGCTACCGGTTTCACCAACGATGTGTTTGTCATGTATGTCGTAGAACGCTCAGGCGGCAAAGACCGCAACCTGACCTACTCTTGGGGTGCGCCCGAAGAAACGAGTGTCGGCCTTAACCTGATATGGATGATTACGTCCTGCTACATCA
>JBCCYE010000102.1:0-4725 GCA_039190425.1 Pseudomonadota bacterium
GCACCGGCTGGGAATCCGCCCCGACTACGCAAAACAGCTCTACGCACGTATTCGCACCGCACTTGCTGAAAGAACGATCATCCCTGGGGCTGCCACCGGCGCCACGGTGATCTGCACGCACTTCTCGGATGCCGACAACCCAGATCCCGAACGTACGGAAGCGCAGATTCAACGCCTGCTTGAGAGCACCAACGGCATGGATATCGTGCGCAGCTGCGCGAATTCGGCGGGTGTACTGGCTCACCCCTCGAGCCATATGGACTGGGTGCGACCGGGTTACATGCTTTACGGCGGCAGTCCTCTCGCGCATCGCTCAGCGCTGGATTGCGGTCTGAAAGCGAGTATGAGTTTCGTTGCACCAATCATCGCTCTCAGGGAAGTCGGGCCTGGAGACTCAGTGGGGTATGGCAACCGCTGGACCGCACGCAGGCCTTCAGTGATCGCGACGATCGCGGCTGGCTACGCTGATGGCTATCCCCGGCTCGCAGCGGATGGGACGAAGGTCTGGATCGACGGGCAAGTCTGCCCACTAGCGGGGCGAGTGTCGATGGATATGCTCATGGTCGACGTAACTGACCTTCCCCAGGCAACGGTAGGCATGCTGGCGGAACTATGGGGCGAGAACATCAGCGTCGATTACGTCGCAAAGCAGGCGGGAACGATTGGCTACGAACTCCTGGCTGGCCTGCCTGATCGCCTTCCGCGCGTGGCACGCAGCAGCGTCGACCTGCCACAGCATATGCAGCAGGCCACACAACAGACCATGATCGAAAACAGCGCTTGAGTTAAACTGAAGACCCCGGTTAACAGCAGCGCTGCCGTGCCCGATCAGACCACCTACGGCCAGGGCCGTAGAACACGCCGAACGACTTCAGGCAAGGATCTTTCGCCCAGTAGTAGCGCTCCTGGTCAGGATCTCGCTGATGGCGATGCCCGCAGTGGCACGGTCGCACCTCAAACCCGACGCCAGGACGATGAACTCCTGGCCGCCGTCGATCTCGGCAGCAACTCGTTTCACCTGATCATTGCCCGAATTGACCACGGAGAGCTTCGTCCTACCCAGACGCTGTCCGAGAAAGTCCAGCTCGGGGCCGGACTCGAAGACGGAAAGCTCAGTCGTGCCGCCATCGGACGCGGCCTGGCGGCGCTTGAACGGTTCGCGCAGCTGCTTCAGAGCATAGAACCCGATCGTTTGCGCGTGGTTGGCACCAACGCGCTTCGTCGCGCGCGCAACCGACGCGAGTTCATTGAACCTGCCCGGCGCATCCTCGGCGCTCCCATCGAAGTCATCTATGGGCGTGAAGAAGCCCGACTGGTCTATCTGGGTGCGGCGCATACCATCGCCGACGACGCCCGTTCACGGCTGGTGGTCGACATCGGTGGTGGTAGCACGGAGTTCGCCATCGGCGAACGCTTCGAACCCCGAAAGCTTGAGAGCTTACAAATGGGTTGCGTAACCTACAGTAAGGACTGCTTTCCAAACGAACGCCTGACCAAGCGCAACTACAAAAAGGCCTACGAGCGCGCCTGTGTTGAGGTATCCCACATCAGCAAGACTTTCGGCCGGCATCAATGGGTAGAGGCCGTCGGCTCTTCCGGTACGCTCCAGGCGATCGAAGGTCTGCTCATTGCTCAGGAGTGGAGCGAGGCCACCATCGACCGCAAAGGCCTGAAGCAGCTTCGCAAGCGACTGCTGCGCTATGAACGATTCGAAGATATCGATCTTGCAGGCCTCTCTCCCGCCCGGCGGTCCGTTATTGCCGCTGGCCTTGCTATCGCCGAAGCGGTGTTCGATGTACTTGATATCGATGTGATGCGAAGCTCGCCCGGTGCACTGCGTGAAGGTGTGATCTATGACCTCGTCGGACGACTGCGGCATGAAGACGTACGCGAGCGTAGTGTCAGTGCCCTGCGCCAGCGCTACCATGTCGACGAGGACACGGCACAGATGGTCGGTCGTCGCGCCAGAATGCTGTTTGATACCGCACGAAAGGCCTGGAAGCTGAACCGCAGCGATGGCGAGCTGCTGCTGTGGGCGGGACTGACCCACGAAATCGGCAAAGCGATCTCTCACAAGGGTTTCCATCGACATGGCGCGTATCTGCTGCGCAACTCAGACTTACCCGGTTTCTCACAACAGGAGCAGGAGGATATGGCTACGTTGGTCGCTGCTCAGCACGGCAAGATCCGGCCTGAACTCTTCATTGATGCAGATGACGCAGATCTTCCCCGACTGCAGCGGTTGATCGCCCTGCTGCGTCTCGCGGCGGTGTTCAAGTACGTCGAACAGCTGGAGCAACTGCCCGCATTTACGATTAAGGCGACCGCCGTGACGCTCAAACTGGTGTTTCCCAAGGATTGGTTAAAGCAGCATCCCCTCACTGAGAAAGAACTATCGGAACAGCGTCATGCCTTCCAGCGGCTTGGGCTTCGCTTGCAGTTCAAGTAGGCATGTGGCACCCCAACGTTCACTCATCGGTTCGAGCTGTCGGTCAAGCTGAGCATGCACCAGCCACCCAACCGGCGTTCTGACACCCGCCTGGGCGCAAAAAAGACAGCGCACACCGGCCGCTCTGCAGACCGCCCGCAGCCCACCTATCGCACCCTGCTCAGATCCAAAGAGGCTCAGTTTGTGAAGCGTCTGTTTATCGGCCTGTTTGTGATCGAGGTTCTGGTGCTAAGCGCACTGGCTCTGACGACCCGGGCTCAAAGTGCCCGGGAAGAAGCCGGTGATCTGCCCTATGGTCTGTGGTTTGGGGAGGCGCCACGTGAATCGACGGAGCGGCGAATCGAAGTCATCCGTGACGGCGAAGTTTTTGCGGCTCGCGTCGATGGCGTTGCAGCCCGGGTAGTGCTGGCAAGGGGACGCCTGACTCTGTCCAGGAATAACGGAGATCAGTTTCGTGGGGAATTGTCCGATGATGAGCGTTCAATCACCGGGCAGTGGATTCAACCCGAGACGAACACCGCCTATTCGCGCATGGCCACGCTGGTCACACTTAACCGGGTAGCGACGAATCGCTGGGAGGCGAAAGTCCAGGTGCAGGATCGCCCCTTTCGGATTTTTCTCGAGATCTTCGAATCGGAGGGCGAAGGCGAGATCGAGGGCGACTATGCGGTAATCCGCAACCCAGAGCGCAACGACATACTGCGGGCGACGCGTTTCCGGGCAGAAGCACTCGACACTGGTCAGGTAAAACTGACTGCGGGCAGCGGCGATAGGTCAGTCAGCCATTGGCTTGAACGCGAGGGTGATTCGCTGGTACTAGCCCACAATCGGTTCTCGACGCCTCTTCGACTGAAGCGGGCGACCCGGGAACAGAGTCTCGCCTACTACCCCCGTCTACCCGGTGAACGTCACGGCTACCAGATGCCGTCAAAAGCGGGCGATGGCTGGCGTGTGCAGCATGCACGCGACGCCGGGTTTGATGTACGAAAGCTCGATGAGCTTCTAACAGTTCTGGCTGAGTCCGACCCGCGTTCCCGTAGACCGCAACTCGTCCACTCCATGCTGGTGGCCCGCAAGGGACGTCTGGTCTTCGAAGAGTACTTCTATGGCTATGATCGTGACACGCGGCATGACATACGATCGCTCGGAAAAGTCTTCAGCCCTCTCCTGGTAGGCGCGCTCAGAGAGGCCGGTGCAACTATCGATGCGAAAGATGCACCGGTACCGGAGATTCTGGCGAAGGCCGGTCTCGACGTCGGGAATTCGGCGAAGTCCGCTATTACTCTCGCACACCTGATGACGCACACCAGCGGACTGGATTGCGACGAAAATCCGAGTTCGGCCGGAGAGGAAGATCGACTTTGGCAGGAGGGAGCAACACTCGGGTTCTGGACCTACACCGCCGCGCTGCCGCTGCTTCGCGCTCCGGGAACGCACTACGCCTACTGTTCGGCGGGCATCAATATGAGCGGCTATGCGATCAGGCAGGCGGCGGGGGTACCGATACTGGACGCCATACATACCTTGCTTGCAGGTCCACTTCAGTTCACCGACTACCACTGGAATCTCATGCCGGATGGCGAGGCCTACCTGGGTGGGGGCGCCTACCTACGACCGAGAGATATCCTAAAGCTCGGCCAGATCCAGCTGAGCGATGGCGAATGGAACGGCACCAAAGTGCTAGCGGCGGGCTGGATCGCGGCGTCTACCCAGCCCCGCATCGACATTTCGCCGAAGACGACAGGGCTGACCGACGACGAATTTGCCAACAACTACTTCCCGGGAAAACAGGCGTACGCCTGGCGCGTGAACGACATCCCCGTCGGCGATAGGGTGTATTCGTCCTTCGAGGCGACCGGAAACGGCGGGCAGATTGTGCTGGTAATCCCCGATCTGGACATGAGCGTTGTATTCACCGGCGGCAACTATTTCATGGGTTATATCTGGGGGCGCTGGCGTAATGAGATTGTGGGCCAGTACCTGATCCCTGCCATCAACCGGTAGACGCCTCAGGCCCAGCGACTAGCGCGCGGTTAGTCCGCCATCCACCACCAGCTCTGACCCGGTCATATAGCTCGACTCATCCGAAGCGAGGAACAATATCGCCTTGGCAATCTCTTCTGGGCTTGCAAAGCGGTTCATCGGTATGTCGGCAAGCGTGTCCTCGGCGAATCCTTCCGGAGCCAAAGGGAGTGCATCAGCTACCAGTGAGGTCTCCGCAAATCCAGGGTGAATACTGTTAACGCGGATGCCGTAACCCTGCTGCGCACAGTGAA
>JBCCYE010000103.1:0-4498 GCA_039190425.1 Pseudomonadota bacterium
AAGCGTGCAGCAAAGGTATCGGTGATCGGTACATTGATGACGGCTTCAACCTGAGTGTCATCGAAGTTTCCGAGCCCACCCTGGACGTACCCTTCGACCTCCTCGAAGTTAGGGCGATTGGAGATGATATTGATTGTGCCCCCCGTGGCATTACGCCCGCGCACAGTCCCCTGGGGCCCCTTGTTGATCTCAACTCGCTGAGAGTCGAAGAACAGTGGCCCGATACCCCGTGGCCGGGGAAGGTACACACCGTTGTAGTGCACCGCGATTGATGGGTCAGAGGAGAAATCGCTGTCCGAAGATCCGATACCTCGTAGGAAGATCTCCAGCTTGCCCTCCTGCTTGGCAATCTGCAGTCCGGGGACGGCGTATTGCAGATTTGCAAACTCCGTGTTGATCCCCAGGGACTGAAGGTCGTCCGCCGAGAAAGACTGGACGGTGCCCGCTACATCCTGAAGATTCTGTTCGATACGGTTTACCGTAACGATGACCTCTTCGATCATTCGGTCATCAGCGGGCTCTTGTGCGTGAAGCGGAAGAGCGGCCGTCGCTGCAATCGCCGCAGCGAGCATGTTGCGAGGAAAACGTTGGTGTGCAGTCGTCGAGGCCGACTCGGTGGCGCTGTTACAGGCAATCGCGTTTGAGCCTGGGACCAGGTGCCGGGGTAGGGCGCGTTTCATATTTCACCTCGGTTTTAGAATTATAGTTTGCTGCTACGGAATTCTAGGAACACGCTGCGAAACAGCAATGGGCTGCATACGTATTCACTGTTGAGCATGGCCATCACAGCGCCCTAAGATCGACCGAACGGTAAAATTACCAATCGGTTACACGGTGTCTAACGATAAAAAAACCGCTCCACGGCCCGAGCTGTCGTTCCTTCAGATCTGGAACATGTGCTTTGGCTTCTTTGGCATTCAGATGGGTTTTGCCCTTCAGAATGCGAACGTCAGTCGAATCTTCCAGTCGCTCGGCGCTTCGGTCGAGGAGATCCCGGTTCTATGGATTGCCGCGCCGGTCACGGGTCTGCTCGTGCAGCCGGTTGTCGGCTATTTCAGTGATCGGACCTGGGGTCGGCTTGGTCGGCGGCGACCGTACTTCCTGTTTGGTGCCATCGCGGCGACGGCCGCCCTGCTGTTCATGCCTCACGCGCCCGGTCTGTGGATTGCGGCGGGAACGCTCTGGATTATGGATGCCTCGATAAACGTATCCATGGAGCCCTTTCGAGCCTTCGTGGGCGACAACCTGCCCGAAAGGCAGCGCAGTCTTGGCTTTGCCATGCAGAGCTTCTTTATCGGCGTCGGCGCGATTGTCGCATCGGCGCTTCCCTGGATTTTCGCTAACTGGCTGGGTATCGAAAACTCAGCAGCCCCGGGTGAAATACCAGATTCGGTTCGCTATGCGTTCTACCTGGGCGGTGGTGGGTTACTGTTGGCTGTGTGCTGGACGGTATTCTCCAGCAGCGAGTATTCGCCGCAGGAGCTTGCGACCTTTGCCCAGACCGATTGCTCCGCTGATCCGCTGGAAGAACGCGTAGTACCGTCTCTCGGCAAATTGCGGCTGGGTACTGCGATTTCGTTTGTAGCCGGCACAGTGCTGACGGCTCTGGTGCTCATCCTGCAATGGGATCAGGAACTGCTCATACTTACTATCGGGCTGGTGTTGTTTGCCACGGCGTTGGGTATCGCAACCCGAATGCTCGTGCTTGGCCGGGCCGACCATGGATTCGCCGAAGTCATGCTGGATTTGGTCACGATGCCAGCCACGATGCGCCAGTTGGCCGTGGTGCAATTTTTGTCCTGGTTTGCCTTTTTTGCCATGTGGATCTATGCCACGGCCGCCGTGACCAGCCATCATTATCATACGACCGACACAAGCTCCGTTGCCTTTAATGCCGGCGCCGACTGGGTGGGTGTGCTGTTCGCCGCCTACAACGGATTTGCGGCACTTGCCGCTATCGCGTTGCCGTGGACCGCTCGACGAGTCGGTCGCCGGGGCACTCACGCCATTGCACTGCTCTGTGGAGCTGCTGCCTTCGGGTCATTTCTGTTGTTCGAGGACCCAACGTGGCTGTTGCTCTCCATGGTGGGTGTGGGCATAGCCTGGGCTTCGATACTGGCGATGCCCTACGCGATTCTCTCTGTCCACCTTCCAACCCAGAAGATGGGCGTCTACATGGGGATCTTCAACTTCTTTATCGTCCTGCCGCAAATTGTTGCCGCGAGCGTGCTGGGCCTGCTGCTTCGAGAGTGGTTTAACGGTGAACCAATCTATGCGATGGCGCTCGGCGCCGGGGGAATGCTGCTGGCCGCGTTTGCCCTGGTGTTTGTCGATGACCGAGAGGTGATTGCGGGAGCCAGCCCTCATGCTTGAGTTTCAGCGGCGCATGGGCGCGCCATTTTTCGTGGTGCTCAGCCTTCCCGCCACGGCCATGGGGCTGGCACTGTCGATTCAGATATCGGCGCTGAGCTGGATCCTCACCACGCAGTACGGGTTGGAAATTCACGACGTTGGGCTGGTGTGGGCGGCGGGCCCTCTCGCCGGGATCATCGGTCAGGTGCTGGTCGGCATTATCAGCGACGATACCTGGCTGCTGGGGGGACGCAGGCGCCCTTATATCCTGGTGGGTGGAGTACTGGCGGCGCTCATGCTGCTTGCCTTACCCAATATCGATGTTGTGTCTGCCGCGCTGGGGATCGATGGAGTTCTGGGAGTCGCAATACTGATTGCCCTGACTCTGGATCTGGCCATCAATGTCAGCTTTAACCCTACTCGCTCGATCATCGCCGACGTCACACCCAGATCCAGTGATCGCACTCGCGGCTATACCTGGATGCAGACGATTTCCGGCACATTCGGTGTGCTTGCCTATGCGACCGGCGCGCTGTGGAACAACTATGTACTCATTTATTCCGGCGTCGGACTGGTACTGCTGTTCTCCCTTTTTCCTCCGCTGCTGATCACTGAATCGCGGATACTTAAAGAGAACAGCAATCAGGTAAAAGCCCAGACGACCCGATGGCTGGAAGTGCTCATGGACATACGTCCATTGTGGGGCTTTCTGGTTTATGGCGCCTACGCGCTCGCCCTGCGACTGCTGCATATTGAGGTCGGCCACTACTGGGTCGAGATCGGCTGCGCCCTGTTCACTACCGCGCTCGTTGGGCAAACCCTGTTCGCCGATACTGGGGCCGGCGACGCCGATGATCGAGTCGGATTCCGGAAAGTGCTGGCGGCTCATGCGTTCAGCTGGATCGGTGTGCAGACGATGTTCGTTTATCTGTTTGCGTACGTGCAGCAGGCTATGCCTGCGCTCGATGACTTCGCGATGGGTCGCGTGGTATCGATCAGCTTCCTTATCCTCAATGCCGTTGCGGCGGTGCTGCCGGCCTTCGTTCTGGAGCCGCTCACGCGTCGCATGGGTCGGGTGCGAACCCACGTGGCGTGCCTGGCCGTGATGACCCTGGGATACGTTGCTGCGTTGTTCCTAGGAGGCAATTCCGTTCTTCTTTATCTTTGCATGGCGTTGCTCGGCGTTGGCTGGGCGGCCATCGTGAGCCTGCCGTTTGCCATCATGTCGGAACAGGTGGATCAGCAGCGCATGGGGCTGTTCATGGGGCTGTTCAACCTGTCGGTAGTGCTACCGCAGCTCGTGGCTAGTCTTGGAGTGGGAATCGCGATTAGTCGGGCCGAAGACAAAGGACTGGTATTTGCGATCTGCGCGGCTTCGCTTTTTATTTCAGCGCTTGCCTGGACCCGAGTGGCTGAAGGTACGCAATTGGATTAACCCCATGACTTTTTTCGTCTTCGGCTGACTCAAGGCGCGTCTCGTCAGAAAATGCATTGAGGCGCGAGCAGCGCTCTCGCGACGCCTGAGCATTTCGGCCGATCTGGTCGCGCATCGCTCCTGCATACCTGACCAGCGTTGTGGCCACCGACGCTTACTTTTATCGTACCGACGGCTGCGTTAGCCTCCTACGTATTTCCTGCGGAGCATAAAGATAATGACCGACTCCCTATTTGGTGATTTGCTCGTGCTGGACTGTGCAAGCTTTATCGCCGGTCCGGCCGCGGCAACCATGCTGGGTGACCTTGGTGCCAGGGTGATCAAGATCGAGCCTCCAACAGGGGATGGCTATCGCAGACTCGTGCACTTACCCGGCATGCCACGCTGCGAACGCAATTATCCCTGGCGTCATACGAATCGAAACAAGGAGAGTCTGACACTGGACTTGAAGATTCCCGAGCAGCGCAAGGTTCTGGATCAGCTCGTTGCACATGCGGACGTCTTTATCACCAACTATCCCCTGGGGACCAGGGCGTCTCTGGCGCTGGAATATAAGCACATCAGCTCGGTCAACCCTAAGATCATCTACGGTTCGCTCACGCCCTACGGAGAAGAAGGGCCAGAGGCCGCATCCACCGGTTACGACGCGACGGCCTGGTGGGCGCGTTCTGGTCTGATGGACGCCGTTCGGGCTTCGAGCGGAACACCTCC
>JBCCYE010000104.1:0-4345 GCA_039190425.1 Pseudomonadota bacterium
GAAGTGGTGGTGGGCGTCTGCCTGGAACGGTCCGCCGAGCTGATTGTCTCGCTCCTGGCCATCTGGAAAGCCGGCGGAGCCTACCTCCCCCTCGATCCAGAATACCCCGCCGAGCGACTGGCTTTTATGCTGGATGATGCGGGCGCCGGTGTGGTGCTTGCCACCGTAGACACCGCAGCTGCGTTGCACGGCGAAGTTCCAGCGCAGCACCATGGCTGGATCAGCGACCAAGGTTCATTCCATACCGGCGTGGCCTCGCGAGGAGCACGCTCTGTGCGGCTTGTCCTTATGGACGGCCTCGCGACAACGGCGCCGATCGACAGCTTGTCCGATGGTCCTATCCGCGACACAGAGTGCAACGCACCGTTGACCCCACAGAGCCTCGCCTACGTCATCTACACGTCGGGCTCAACCGGCAACCCAAAGGGTGTCATGGTCGGGCATGATCCTCTCAACGCATTTCGAGCGGCTCTGCAAGCTGACGTGTCACTCGGCGAAACCGATACGATCCTGGCCGCGGCACCAGTCACATTCGACGTATCATTCCAGGATTTCATCCTTGGGTTGAGCGCAGCTGCGCGTATTGAGCTGATGGATCGCTCGCGGTCAAACGAGCCTGGGTACGTCGCGTATGCTGTAGATCGAGCTCGAGCAAGCTATTTGCATTTAGCGCCAGCCAGTTGGCGTCAGGCGCTGGCCAACGGCTGGCAACCTGGGTCAGACCTACAGGTGATTACTGGCGCTGAGCCTTTGGATACTTCTCTGCTAGACCGGATGGCCGCGGGTGGCGCCACGGTATGGAATAGCTATGGTCCCACCGAAACGACAGTGACGACTACGACGATTGAGCTTGAAGATCACGAAGATCCCCCACCTATAGGCGCCCCCGTCGCGAACACGCAGGTTTACGTGTTGGATGGTCGTTTCGAGCCGGTGCCGGTGGGTGTTGCGGGCGAGCTGTTGATCGGAGGTTTGCAGGTCAGCCGTGGTTATTTGGGCCGTCCGGGTCTGACGGCGGAGAAGTTTGTTGCGGACCCCTTCTCGGGCGAGCCAGGGGCACGGCTTTACCGGACGGGGGATTTGGCCCGTTGGCGGCCTGACGGGTCGCTGGAGTTCCTGGGCCGGATGGACGCCCAGGTGAAGATTCGCGGCATGCGGGTGGAGCTGGGTGAGATCGAAGCGGCGCTGTCGGGCTGTGACGGTGTCGCCCAGGCGGTGGTGGCCGCCCCAAAGGACGAGACCGGCGACACGCGCCTGGTGGCCTATGTGGTACCGGCAGCGCTGAGCGATACCCACCTTGCCGACGCGCTGAGTGTGACCGTCGATGCTCTAACGGACGCCGATCGTCACACAACCCACACCTTGCCGCTGGCGGGCCTTGTCGATCTGAACGCCATCCGTACGGCGCTGAAGCGGATGCTGCCGGAGCACATGGTTCCTTCAGGCTTTGTGGGCCTGTCACGTGTGCCGCTCACGCCCTCAGGCAAGGTGGATCGCAAGGCTCTGCCTGAGGCCGAGGCGGCGGTTGTCAGCGTGACCTATGCCACGCCGCGGTCGGAACGCGAAGCGCTGATGTGTACCATCATGCGCGATGTGATTGCCCACGACCGGCTGAGCTTGGAGCGGGTGGGGATCGATGATCAGTTTTTTGACATCGGCGGGCACTCCATCTTCGCAGCCCAGTTTGCCATGCGGCTGGAAAAGGCGCTGGGCGAGCCGGTGCCGGTACGGCTGATCTTTGAGGCACCGACGGTACGGGCCCTCTCGGCCCGGCTTCATGAACGCTTCGAAGCGAACCGTCCGGCGGTAATGCTGGTGGATCGCACCCAGCCCATTCCAGCCAGCTTCGAGCAGGAGCGCATGTGGCTCGCCAACCGCATCCATGGCGAACGCAGCGTCTACAACGAAGGTCTGCCACTTCTGTTGCGCGGCCAGGTGAACACCCAGGCCCTTGTGACCGCGGTGCAGGGCACTTTGGACCGCTACGAGACGCTGAGAACACGGCTTGTTTGGCAGGACGACCGGCTGATCCAGGAGATCGACCCGGAAGGAGCCCTCAAGGTGACCTTCGAGGATTGGTCGGACCGACCTGGGTCGGCGGAGGTTTTGGAGGAGGCGGCGCAGGAGCGGGCGCGAACACTGCTGTCAGCGCCCTATGATTTGGCCACGGAACACCCCTGCCGTGCGCTGGTGCTGAAGCTGTCGGACGAGGCCCATGTGTGGGTGCTGGCCACCCACCATGCGGTGGGGGACAACTGGTCGCTCAGCCATGTGATGCCGGCGGTGTTCTCGGCGCTCTACGATGCAGCCTGTGATGGGCGTGCGACGGATCTTCCCTCAATCGCGCTGCACTATGCGGACTACGCAGCCTGGCAGCGCTCTGCGGCCATGGCGCCCATCCTGGAGGAACAACTGGGCTACTGGCGCAAAACCCTTTCGGGGGCGCCAGAGGTTTTGGATCTGCCCAGCGATCGACCGCGACCGGCAGTGCGGGAGCATCACGGCGGTCGTCTTGCGGGCGAGGGCCTAAGCGCTGACGCGTGGCGGGCGGTGGAGCGCTTTGCGGTGGCCCACGATGGGACACCCTTCATGGTATTTGTGGCGGGGCTGTCGGCGCTCTTGTCACGGGTGAGCGGCACCAGTGACATCGTGATCGGCACCCCGCATGTGATGAAGCCCGACGCGGGCCTGTGGGAGGAGTTCGGATACTTCGGCAATACCTTGGCCCTGCGCACTGAGGTGGATCCGCTGCAGAGCTTTGCCGATCACTTCGCAAAGGTGCGGCAGACGGTGCTTTCGGCCTTTGCGCACCAGGATCTACCGTTCGAAGCGGTGGCGAAAGAGCTCGGTGTGTTGCCCGCCAACGCCACACCGGTGTTCCAGGTGATGCTGGTGATGCACGCGTTCTTGGATGAGGGTGCATTTGTCCGGGATGATTTTGCCATTGAGGCGCTTGGCGTGCAGCCTGAGGTGGCGAAGACCGATCTGTCGTTCGGAGTAAACCCGGGGGCCGACGGCGTCAGACTTTCACTGGAGTACGCCACAGACATCTTCGACCCGGGCACGATGGAGCGGTTGAGTGCGATGTTGTTGCGGCTTTTGGGTGCGGCGGTGGAAGCGCCGGAGACGCTTGTGGCGGACTTGCCGCTGATGGACAAGGCGGAACGGCACCAGGTGGTGGCGCTGTTCAACGACACCGCGGTGGACTACCCCCAAGACCAGACTGTGGTGGATCTGTTCTGCGCCCGGGCCACAGAGCGTCCTGATGCAGTCGCCGTCGTGGATGGGGAGCGCACCCTCACCTACGGCGCGCTCGATGCTGCCTCCAACCGGCTGGCGCGCCATCTCATCAGCCTCGGTGTCGGCCCCGAAGTGGTGGTCGGCGTGTGCCTGGAGCGCTCCGCCGAGCTCATCGTCTCGCTCCTGGCCATTTGGAAAGCCGGCGGCGCCTACCTCCCCCTCGATCCACAATACCCCGAAGAGCGACTGGCCTTCATGTTGCAGGCCGGAAATTCAGAGCTTGCGATCATCAACAGTGCCACAGTTGCATATTTTAGTTGCCGCACTGCACGCACCATAACCATAGACAGTGACACTCTGCATGCGGATTTGACAGAATATTCTACAAGAACAATTGTCGGGCATGAGCACAGTGGGTCACTGATATCTGACAACCTATCGGTGCTACTTTACACTTCCGGCTCTACTGGACGGCCGAAACCCGCCGGCTTGACCTACAAAAGCCTTGCGCACTGCATCGTCCAGGCGATCAGACTGCGGAGTATCCAATCAGACACAAGACTTTTATCTTCGAGCGCTCTATTATTTGATGGGTCCTTGTTCGAGTGGCTTCCGGCATTAAGCGCTGGCAGCGCCCTGATACTTGCCGGAAGCGGTGCTATTCCTCCAATAAAAATTCAACAAATCATTCGTAAGCATTCCGTCAACAATCTCAACCTCATACCGCAGATATTGGTCGTTATGGATGAGGCCTCCTTTCAGGTTGATGTCATTTGTACAGGTGGCGATGTTTGCAGCTCAGAGGTCGTTAATAAATTCTCTAACAGAAGCAATCTTATCCATACATATGGACCAACTGAGACCACGATATTTGTAACCGCTACCAAATTATTCAGCGGTATGGCGGTTAGTTTAGGATCCCCGGTCAACAATACCCAATTATATGTTATGGATTGCAGGCTCAAACCCGTGCCTTTGGGTGTCGCGGGCGAGCTGTTGATCGGCGGTTTGCAGGTGAGCCGGGGGTATCTTGGTCGTCCTGGTCTGACGGCGGAGAAGTTCATCGCGGACCCGTTCTCGGGTGAGGCCGGGGCACGGCTTTATC
>JBCCYE010000105.1:0-4298 GCA_039190425.1 Pseudomonadota bacterium
ACGAATTTGCTCTTCTTGCGCTTGCCCCGAAGATGGCCGAGTTCGATCAGGCGTGTTTTCCAGGCATACAGATCTTTGGCCTTGAGCTCGTGCGCTTGGGCGTAGTCGACCAGCGATTCACGACTGGCCGCGGCGCGCTTAAGGTGATCGAGCCAGTATTGCTGACGGTCGGTGATAGGCTTGGTGGCCATGACGTGCTCCGATTGGGAAAACACGAGCATGGCAGTTTCCAGGGTGGCGCGGAAGGATGCACTTTACATTGCGGTTACGAATTCACTATATCGTTTGGTCTTTTTGGCGCATTCAAAAGCAGCTTTTTGTGATTCGTGTTTGCCGTTGGATACTCAAATAGCAGCGGATTGCTTTGGATAGTCTGTCGCTCGGGCTTCTCGCTCTGACTCCGACTCAACGTCTGCCAAGGCAGCTCTAACGGCTCTGCGACCCGAGAAAATCGTATCGGCGATGGACAGTCCTGAGAAGTTAGCGCCGGAACAAATACCTACTGCGCTGCGCCCAGCCGCGTACAATCCGCTGATGCTACTGCCATTAGGGCGGGTAACAGCGCCTGTCTCCTCATTGACGGTGAGACCGCCATAGGGCATTGAGCCCGAAAAACCGTATTTATTTTTCAGGGACAGATTAATCGCGTAATAGGGGCCTTGCTCAATCGGTGCGAGGCTCTCCGGTTGTTTACCAAACTGCGTATCTTGACCGCTCTTTGCCAGCGCGTTGTAATCGGCAACGGTATTTTTGAGGCCTACCGCATCCATGCCCAACTTCTGCGCCAACGCGTCCAAACTGCTGGCGCGCCGGGTGCCACCAAACAGCAGGTTCATAAGGGCCGGCATACCCCACCAGGAAAATGCATTCTTGATGGGCCACAGTAACTGTCGTACACCGCGCCAAAACGTTCGACCCTCCAAAACAACCCAGGCAACGCCGTTGTCCTGTTCGATGATCTTGTTGCCCACATTACCGAGATAGGCGTCTTCGTTGAGGAGACGCTCCCCCTTCAGATTGACGAGAATGCCCCTCACATAATCATTGGGCGGAGAGATGGCCTTGCTGATAAACACGGTATCCATGCAGTCTACGTCACCACCTGCGCTGATGCCCAATTCGATGCCGCTGCCATCACAGCCCATGCCGCCACCTCGCACCAGAACCGGTGCTGCCGCAGCGACTTCTGGTCGGTATCTTCCGTACAGCTTCAGGTTATAGTTATAACCACCGGAAGACAGAATAACGCCGCGCTTCGCTCTGATCAGGATCGTTTTTTGAGGTGCCTCGGCTTCAAGGGCATCGGCTTGCTCGATCAGCCCCTCAGCTTTGGCGCTGTTAAACGGCTTCATTGGGTCCACTTTCCTGTACAGCGATTCATGCTTGGCGCGATCCCTCTCGGGGATCACCTGTGCTTCCACTCCAATGACCTGACCTCGCTGATCCATCACCAATCGTCGCGCTGGTGTGTGAGTCAAAACTCTCACGCGTGCTTTCAGCGCGGCCTGCTTGAGTGGCGCAAAGTAATTTTTCCCCGAAGCTCCCTTGCCGACCGTTCTGTGGCCGCGCGGTGCGGGTTTGGCAACATCGGCGCGAAACTTTTCCATGCCGGTGTAGTAGAGGTGGTAGCCATCGGGTGGATAGGCGATTCGCTCTGAATACAGGCTGGATTCAAATTCAACACCATGGCCTGTGAGCCACTCAATATTTTCGCGGCTGGTATCGCAAAAACGTCGCAGTGTTTCATCCTTAACAGGTGTCCCTTCATAGGACAGGTACTTGAACATTTCATCGGCGCTGTCTTCGAACCCCGCGCCTCTTTGAATATCGGTGCCGCCAGCGTAGACCACGCCGCCACTGTTGGCGGTAGCGCCGCCACCTATGAAACGGTCAATAGCAATCACGCTAGCATCCAGTTCGCGGGCCTGAAGGGCTGCAACGGCACCTGCGCCACCAAATCCAACGACCAGAATGTCTGTGCTTTCATCCCAGTGGGCGTTATCGGCGTCGTCGACAATTAATGGCATGCCGACATTCGCCGTAAAGTTGGGGAGTTCGGTTTTGGATAAATTGTTCATGGCATCGCTACAAGAGTTGAAAGTTTAACAAGCTGAATCGGATCGAAATACATAATGAGAGCGTTAGCTTAACAACATACCACCGTCGGCGACGACGGTCTGTCCTACAATAAAATCTGATAGCGGTGACGCCAGAAACGCGGCGACATTCGCGATGTCAGCCGTCGTTCCCAGTCGACCCAAAGGTATACGCTTTAGGTTGGCGTCTAGACGCCCTGGCTGCGAAAGTGCAGCCTTCGTCAAATTAGTGTGAACCACACCTGGGGCGATTGCATTAACGCGTATACCGTCTTGCGCCCAGTTGACCGCCAGTGATTCCGTTAGGCTTTTCATGCCTGCTTTTGAGGCGGAGTAGGCCGGGAGGTTTGACGATGCCCGCAGTCCACTCACCGAGTTAATGAGGATGGCCCGCCCACCGGCACGTTTCAAAGCATCGTAGCAGCGCATGCAGGTTGCCATCACACCGTTTAGATTGATGTTCATTAACTGTTTGAATACAGCGGGCTCGCGTTCCTGTTCCCAGGCGCAGCTACCCTGCGACACGATTAGAACGTCCAGTGACTCGGTGGGTAATTCGGCTTGGGCGATAGACTCGAGATCAGCGAGATCGACACAGCGATAGTCCAGACCCTGCAGGTCACTGCCCTCACTGGCTTGGTAATCCTCTCGGGAAGGGCGGCTGCCCCACACGCAAACGTGAGCACCCAGGGATTGAAAAAGCCGCGCTATCGCGTTGCCGATACCGCTGGACCCGCCCGCCACTAGCACGCTCTGATTCGAGAAATCGAATGACTTGTTGAGCACCATGAAAATTCCCTGACGTCGCCATCTCTGGCTCGGACGTTGAGCTCAATACTAAAAAATCGAGTCAAGCATAGCATAAATAGACATGTGTTGACTATATCGATTTGCGTTGATAATCTTTTCTGGTAACCCGGCTCAGCTACGCCCAAACGAGGAGACATAATGAAAGCTGATCCCGATATCGAAGCGCTTCTCGGTGAGCACGACTTTGATTCCGATGACCTCGCCCGGCGCTATGCAATAGAGCGCGATAAGCGCCTGCGAGAAGACAAGAACAACCAGTACATTGAAGTCAAAGCCGACTTCTCTAATTTCGTGGAGGACCCCTACGTTGAGCCTGGCTTCGCTCGCGAGCCGTTAACCGACACGGTAGAGGTGCTGGTGATCGGTGGCGGCTTTGGCGGTGTGCTGTGTGCGGCGCGCCTGCGTGAGGCCGGTGTAAAGAGCATTCGCATTGTCGAAAAGGGGGGTGATCTGGGAGGCTGCTGGTACTGGAACCGGTACCCCGGAATACGCTGCGATACAGAATCCTATGTCTACATGCCTTTGCTTGAAGAACTGGGTTATATCCCCTCAGATAAATACGCCCGCGGCTCCGAGATTCGCGAGCACATCGGCCGCGTTGCCCGTCACTATCACTTATATGACGATGTGTGCTTGCAGACAGAAGTGAAAGCGCTAGCGTGGGATGAAGCGGCCTCTCAATGGCTGATATCTACCGATCGTGGCGACAAGATGCGTGCCCGCTTTGTCATGATGGCTAACGGCCCGCTGGACAGGCCAAAACTACCGGCGATACCGGGTATCGCCGACTTTAAGGGCCACACGTTTCACACCAGCCGCTGGGACTACGACTACACTGGCGGCACCTTCGAAGGCAATCTAGCGGGCTTGCGCGACAAACGGGTGGGCGTGATCGGCACCGGCGCCACCGGCGTGCAGTGTATACCGTTTATCGCCGAGTCCGCTGAGCAGCTATACGTATTCCAGCGCACCCCCGCAGCGGTAGACAGGCGCGACAACCGACCCACAGATGAGGCCTGGTCCAGTGCCCTGGCTGCAGGTTGGCAGGCGCAGCGCAAAGATAATTTCAATCACTTTGTCACAGGCCTGATTCAGGGCGAAGACATGGTGCAAGATGGCTGGACCGAATTCGGCAAATTGCTGGACCCATCGGCCTCTTGGGCGGGGCCTTTTCTAGGGCGAGAACTGACGCCGGAAGAAGGGGAGTACATCAGCACCATTCTTGACGATAAGGTAATGAACCGCATGCGCGATTGGATAGACAGCTGTGTGGATGACCCCGAGACCGCTGCCTTGCTCAAACCCTGGCATCGGCGCTGGTGTAAACGACCCCGGTTTCGGCTGAGGTCGATTGGCGGACGAGTGAGGGGGTTCTCTTGGGCAGCGGTGGCC
>JBCCYE010000106.1:0-4233 GCA_039190425.1 Pseudomonadota bacterium
CAGCTGGTAGTCAACCAGATGTCCGCGCCCGGGGAACGGTGTTGGGGAATGCCTGTCGCGTAAAAAATACCCAAGCAGCGCGTGAATCGATTGTGGGCTGGCGGCGTGCTCACCGAACACGCCCGGCGAACTTCGCCAACCCTGTTCCTGCAGCAAATCGGCTCTTCGGGCTGCGCGCCCGTATTGAGGACTCATAGTTTTCGGAACGGGTTTCCTGAATCGTGGGACTGGTAACGCTTGTCGCGCCAGACTTAAAACACCGAGGCGCGACGCCTAATCTTACCTAAACTTCGGCTAAACTTCTGCCCTGATGCATCAACATTAGGATTGAGAGTGACCGGCCATTCCAGTCTGCTCAGGCGAAGATTCCTACAGCTCACAGCGACAACCGCCCTGACCGGCTGCGCTGATGACCCCGGTGGGCGCTATACAGCGGCGGATATCCAGCAACTCGAGGACCAACGGACCTCAGAGCAACAAAAGCGTGGCAAGGGCCGCCATGGCCCACAGGTCTACCAGGGCTATCGCGGCCTGGCGGAGCTACCCTGGTTCGATCTCGACCGTGAAGATCGACTGGTTTGTATCGATGACAGTTTTCCGCGGGCCATCGACGTGCACTGCCACCTGGGTATTTCAGTGCTGTTCGAACCACACCTCGACCTGCTGGCAACGACGCCTCGAGTTCGCCATCTGCTGGACTGCGATGCGACCGATCCCGGCTCACCACTTGATCTGGACATCTACATCAATGGCAATTTCAGCGAGTCACAGCTGTCTGACCTGCGCCTGAACACTCTGGCGCAAGGACTATGGGGCAGCCCCTTCGCAAGCACTCAGACTATACCCAACCTGCTGGCGGAAATGGACGCCATGCGCGTCGAGCATGCACTATTGCTCCCCATCAAGTTGGGATTGCCCTTCGGCGATGCGCTCACTGAAAATTGGCGCACCGCCGTCGCCAAAGCGAAAGCCAACGAAAGACTGCACCCGGGCCTGTCGGTGCTTCCTACCCACCCCCAGGCGTCCACCCAGATGATCGATCTCTCACAGTCAGGGGCACCCATCGTCAAGTTGCACCCAACAGTACAGCGCTTCTATCCAGACGATCCCAGAGTGATGCCCCTGTACGAACTGGCTGGCGAGCTCGGGCTGGTGGTGTTTTTTCATGGTGGGCGCGCGGGAATCGAGCCAAAGTCCTCGCATCGCTACGCCATGCCGCGACACTACGAAGCACCGCTGGCAGAGTTTCCCAAGACGCAATTCATACTAGGCCATGGCGGCGCGCGGGACGGTGCAGCGATGCTTCAACTTGGCGCCAGGTACGACAACGCCTGGCTGGGCCTGCATGGGCAAGGCGTGAGTCGTTTGGAGGACATCATCCAGCGCACTGGCGGCGAGCGTTTGCTGTTCGGTTCCGACTGGCCGTTTTACCACCTTGGTGCGACTCTGGCCAAGGTACTCATCGTCACCAACGACCCATCAAGGCGTACTTTACGTGAGCGCATTCTGAGGGATAATGCGCTTTCGCTATTCCCAGCAATGGCATAAGACTGCGCGAAAACGCGAGTCCGCGGATATCCTCGAAAGCTCGAGGTACTATTTCAATGCCAGGTGATAACCACCATCGACCAGCAGGGTCTCGCCGGTGACATGACGCGACAAATCGCAGGCGAAAAAAAGTGTTGCGAGCGCGACATCCTCAGCGACGCCGGCGTGGTCCAGCGGTGTGATAGACCTGAAGTGGTTGGCCATTCGTTGCATGCCCTCTTCACCGAACTGTTTCCCCATCCAGGGCGTGCCGACCCAGCCGGGGCAGATCGCATTTACGCGTACCGCCGGGGCCAGCGCCCGTGCAAGGGACTTCGTCATCGTATTCAGAGCCCCCTTGGAAGCCGCATAGGCGACCGATGAGCCGATGCCGGCCACTCCGGCAATGGAAGCCATGTTGACGATGGTGCCAACCGCCCCTCGCTCCTCATAGTAAGACTTGAAACTGGGATAGGCGGCTTGAATGAGCTGGTACGCACCAACCAGATTGGTTTCATAAATTTCAAGGAAGTCGCTCTTATCCAGACCATCGAGATCGTCATGGGCATTAAACTTTGTCCTGCCCGCATTGTTGATTAGAACGTCGAGCTGACCCCACTCCGACAGTGTGGCGTCCACCAACATCTGGCAGCTATCGAGCACTGTCACGTCTGCTTGAACAATAATGGCTTCGGCGCCCAGCGCTCTAACTTTCTCAGCAGTGCGCTGCGCGCCCGTCTCGTTGGTGGCGTAGTTGATCGCGACCCTGCCACCACGTCGTGCCATCTCAACCGCACAGGCTTCACCGATCCCACTGCTCGACCCCGTAACAATAGCGACTTTACCCTGCAGGCTTTCCAACATACGGCTTACCTCGAGATTCGATCTAACAGATGGGTAACACGCGTTCACCGTTCGTATCGGCTACCATGAACATAGCACAGGCCAGTACGGCTGCTCCGAGCCCTTGTGGCCCTCTCGATAGTGATCGCCATTTGGGTGGCGTTCGGGCGAACTGCCCTGGGCCATCCGGGCTCGGTGGCTGCCAGTCCGCTCGACTATACATCGCGGCGATACGCTGACATCCCCATGATGCTGGCTGACTTCGGAGAAGGTCTGTTGTATGAGTTTTGCAGCTGGACTGGCGACGCAATGGATGGCAGCGCCCCTGATCGCGGCAGGTCTAAGCTTGCAGGCGTGGCTTCGACTAGGTGATATGCAGGCATCCTTCCTCACCAAGGCTGAGCGTGTCGATATGGCCGTTTACCTGCTGGGTACAGATACACGGAAGATTACCTACCCCACAGCTTTTTCGTCGGTAAGAATTCACAAGCAAGGGCAAAAGCGGTGTCCGCATGGCTCGCACATCAAGAGTACAACGTGTTTTGTTCCACTTATCCAAGATCAGATCTCCTTAACAGTTACATAGCAGCCAAGAGAGCCTATGAGGCAACTACAGAGTCCGTGCAGCCCTTTGATCGATCCGTTCACCACTGCTTCAGGCTACCACCTTTCGAACGACGACAAGTCTGGCATGCGTTCGTCGAGGCCCCCGAAACCGGTTACTTCAGGGTGAATTTTCCTGACAGAGTAGACGTCAATGTAGCCTATCCCTTTTGGGCAGACACACAACACCTGTACGATTGTCTTGATCCCGGCATCCGACATCAAATCTGCTTGTTCAGCACTGCCACTCTCGTCAGCTTCGATCGATTAGTAGACCGGTAAACAACCACCACCCCAATCGCCACTGTATATCCTGTGCTCTGGGACTGCCCACTGTGCTACCGTTAAACCCCTGCTACTCGCTCTGAGGATTCAGCATGGAAATTGCCCAAAAGCCAACCAGCCCGTGGAATGACCCCCTGCTGGCACATGTGTCTGGCTTTCGCACCGCTACGGATAACCTTGCTTATTCAGTACCGCCCGAGTCCATTCGCGGCAAAATCCCCGAAGGCTTGCACGGTATCTTTTTACGCAACGGACCCGCACGCAATCAGCTGGATGGCAAGCCCTTTGGGCACTGGTTTGACGGGGACGGCTGCGTGCATAGCCTGCGCATAGAAGACGGCGGCGTCCGCTACCGCTGCAGTTTCGTAAAGACGCCAAAGTTTGTCCACGAGACGGCCGCGAACCGTGTCATGTACCGGAGCTATGGCCACAATGCGCCCGGGGGCTTCCTGAAAAACTTGCACAAGCCGGCAAACGCTGCGAACACCAGCGTTGTGTACCATGCCGGCATGCTACTCACGCTGTTCGAAGGCGGACTGCCCTGGCGTATGGATCTGGAAACCCTGGACACATTGGGCCCAGAGACTTTTGCGGGGGCCTTGAAGAGCACAGACACTTTCAGCGCGCACGGAAAAGTGCATCCCACCACTCGCGATTACTTCAATTTTGGCATGGCCATGAGTGCACGACCAAAGATCAATCTCTACCAATTGGCGCCTTCAGGAAAAATGACAAAACGATCAGCGATATCCATTGATCGACTCGCCTTTTGCCACGATAACGCGATGACCGATCGCTATTTGGTGTTTATGGTTATGCCGGTCAACTTCACTAACCCAATCAAGGTGCTTTTAGCACGCGATACCATCGACAAAAACATGGTGTTCCAACCTGAACACGGCATGAAAGTCTACGTGGTTTCACTCAATGATTTTGGCCTTGTGCGTACGTTTGATGTAGAACCCTTCATGTTCG
>JBCCYE010000107.1:0-4201 GCA_039190425.1 Pseudomonadota bacterium
CCTGCACTCTATATTCGATAAGTAACGTCGCATGTACCACCAGTACTTCGGCCTGGCCGAGGCACCATTTTCGATAGCGGTGAATCCTCGCTACCTGTACATGAGCCCTCGACATCGAGATGCTCTGGCGCATTTGCTGTATGGGATTGAGGCTGGGGGTGGCTTCATTCTTCTGACCGGCGAGGTCGGAACGGGCAAGACCACCATCAATCGCTGCCTGTTGCAGCAGCTGCCCGAAAGCGCCGATGTCGCGCTGATTCTCAATCCTGCGCTCGACTCGCAGGATCTGCTGGCGAGCGTCTGCGAAGATCTTGGGATCGATTTGGCGGGCGCAGATCGACGCAGCCTGAAAACCCTCACCGATGCACTGCATGAGTTCCTGCTTCGCAATCATCGCAATGGGCGCAAGACGGTACTGATGATTGATGAGGCGCAACACCTGAACTTCGACGTGCTCGAGCAGATTCGCCTGCTGACCAATCTCGAGACGGAAGACAAAAAACTGCTGCACATCATCCTGATCGGACAGCCCGAACTTGGGGACAAGCTCCGGCGGCCCGAACTTCGCCAGCTCAATCAGCGAATCACGGCCCGCTACGAGTTGCTCCCGCTCGATGCAAAAGAGACTGGCGCCTACATAAAACACCGATTGCACGTGGCCGGGCTGGCACCTGGGCAGCGCCTGTTCTCCGATGCGCTGGTACGCACTATCCACCGGCGCAGTCAGGGGGTGCCGCGTCTGATCAACCTGATCTGCGATCGCAGTCTACTCGGGGCCTATGGTCAGGGTGTCGAGCAGCCCAACCAGCGTCTGGTCACGCGCGCTGTGGCCGAAGTGACGGGACAGGGAGAACTTCGACCCGTCGGTCCCGGTTGGTATTTAATGGATGCACGAGCACTGGCCGTAGTCGGCGTATTGTTTGGCGCTCTGCTCCTGGCGTGGTTCTGGGCTTCGAGTGAGTCTGGAACAGGCCGCAGTACGCCGCCTTCCAGCGCTCGAATCGCCGAGGTGGATCGTGCGCAAGTCGAGCAAGCTACGCCCGCTGGCGATGCAACGTCGAACGATGAACCAGGGTTCGCGCGGACTCGAGATCCTGCGCAATCCGACTCGCAGTCTCCTGGGCAAACGCCTGTGCGATCCCCAATGCCAACTCGGGATAAATCCCAGGAACAAAGCGGCCCGCAAATCTCCGCTCGGATCGAGCCGGACGATTTCGATCAGCAAAATGCCTGGAGAATGACTGGTGCAGAAGCAGCGCAGCGTTTGTTGTCGCTCTACGGAGAGGACGGAATCGCGGTTTCGACTGATATCTGCGCGGCAGCGCTTCCCCGCGAGCTTACCTGCCTGCGTGCCACTCGGCGTAGCTGGAACGAGCTGATGGCGGACGATCGGCCCGCGGTGCTGATACTTCTTGGCATTGATCTATTGGAGTACGGCGCGGTGTTTTTGGGGCTTGCAGGGCAGGATCTGCTCCTGGCCGGGCCTGGCTCGTTGCTGCGAGTGCCCGCAGAGCAGGTGGCGGCCGTTTGGACTGGTGAGGTTCGAATGTTACGCCGAGCGCCGAGTGAGATACGAAGAACACTCAAGCGCGGAGATCAGGGGCGGGATGTGGCTCTGGTCGCCCGCTATTTTGCTGACCTCGACGGAGAGGAGGCACCTCTTGCAGGTGACAGCTTCGGGTCAGCACTGGAGACCCGCGTGGCGATGTTTCAGCAGGCGAATGGCCTGGATGCTGACGGAGTATTCGGTGAAAAAACCCTGCAAAAACTCATCATGGCGATCGGTGCTGATGTGAATCTCGAACGAGCAAGACAGCAAGTTGCCAGCGTGTCAGCGATGAGGGAATCCTGATGTCACTGATTCTTGATGCACTGAATCGCGCTGAGCGTGACAAGCGCCAGGAATCGCCTTCTCTGGATGTGCTGCTGACCCCCGACAACGTCGTCGCAGTATCAGGCCGCAGCTGGATGCTGCCGGTCACACTGCTGCTGGCCTGTATTCTTGCCGTACTCGCTTTTTTAGTTGGAACCCGCTTCAAGAGCGACGATGTGCCAGTGACTCCCGGGTCCGAGCTACCTGCGGCAAACGCTCCTGCAGACCCTGTGCGTCAAGAACAGTCTTCGATCGCGGCTCGGTCAGCCGATGACGTAAGCACGCAACGTCGGGGCGAATCTGGGGCAGCAGTCGATGTCGGAGCAACGAGCTCGCCCGCGACTACCGATTCGGCGACCTTGGCCAGGCAATCCGTTAGATCGCAGGCGCGCGCGTCGCTTGGGTCTCTGGAAGAACGGTTGAAGGAGGTGGCGGATACCATCAAGGCCAACCCAGAGACTGGAACCAAGACCGATGATCGCGCTGAATCCAAGCAGAGTGCCGCTCGTATTCGCGAGCTCTACGCCCAGAGCAATGCGCAGCAAAGCCAAGTTCAGAGGGCCACCGGCTCTAGTGACGTCAGCGGCTCTGGTTCGCCCATCGCCAATGAACCTCGAGTGCAACCGGCGCGAGGTGGCCGCGTACAAAAAGCCGATGAACCGCCGTCTACAGCACCGATTCGGCAAGACGAATCGATCAATCTGGCGGAAGCGCTGCAGGCGCTCAACGCTGCGGAAGCAGCCCAAACATTGCAACCGCACCCAGCTCCGATGCTCGCGGATCTGTCAAAGCAGTTTCGTGACTCCGTGCCGACACTGCTGTATCGCCAGCACATGTACGACTCGGAGCGAGCTTCGACGGTCGTGATCAATGGCGCCACATTGCGCGTGGGCGGCCGAACAAAAAGCGTCGAGGTGCGCGAGATCCTTCCCGACTCGGTGATCCTTCGGTATCAGGGAACGGACTTTCGACTTCGCTCGTTGAACAGCTGGGTGAATCTGTGATCCGGGGAATGAGGTGCGGCGCACACCGGTTAACGTCGTCGCGAGGGGGCAGGGTCGCTTGGTTACTGCTCTCCTCATGGCCGCCAAAGCGGCGACCTGAGACGTTGCGATAGTCGACGCACTAACGCCCTCACTGTGTCATCAGTTTCTCGAGAGCTTCATCTGATCGGCTGCGCCATCGTGTTTCTGACGCGAATCCCGGTGCGCCTTAAGAGTTTTCCTGCCGAAGATCTGCCGCTGGCGGCGGCGTACTTTCCGCTTGTGGGTGTGCTGGTGGGTCTGCTCGCGTCCTTCGGGTTCACTGTGGGTAGTCTGCTGTGGACACCCTTCGTGGGAGCGATACTGGCGCTTGCACTTGGCATTGTCGTCACCGGAGCGTTCCACGAGGATGGCCTCGCCGATACGGCGGATGGGCTGGGCGGAGGTTGGTCCGTTGAACGCAAGCTCGCCATCATGAAGGACAGTCGTATTGGCACCTACGGGGCCTGCGCATTACTTCTGACCCTGATGCTGAAGGTGATCTTGCTGGCTGAGTTTGCCTCAAGCGACGCATTCGCTGCGTTGGTTCTCGGTCATACTCTGGGTCGCTGGTCGATTCTGCCGCTGGTGAATAAGTTGCCCTATGTCTCCGGCCCGGACGGATCGGGCGCTTCGCTTGTCGATCGAGTGCCGCGCTCGCGATTTGTGACCAGTTCGCTGTCTAGTTTGGCCCTGGTTTTGCTGCTTGTACCCCAGGGCGCGCTCGTTGTTTGCGGGTGTGTGATCGCCGTCGTTTTCGCGTGCGGTGGTTTATTTAAACGTCAGCTGGGCGGGATCACCGGCGATACCCTCGGGGCCGCGAATCAGGTGGTTGAGCTGAGCGTATACCTTGCACTGGTGGCCCTCGCCGGTGGCTGAGCACACGCGGACTACACGGGTACAACGCCGCAGTTCGTTACTGCTTCGGCATGCGGAGCCAGAGGTGGCGAGCGGTGTCTGCTACGGTCAGCTCGATGTGCCGTTATCGCCAAGGGGTCGGGCGCAGGCTCGCGCGCTGCGCAGTGCCTGGTTCACCACACCAGACGTGATTTTTTGCAGCGATCTGCTGCGTGCCCGCGAAACCGTCGAGCTTGTTTTCCCTACGGTGAGTCATGTGCATGATGACTCACGACTGCGAGAGCTCAATATGGGCGACTGGGAGGGACAGAGTTGGGATGCGATCCACGAAAACGACCCCGATGCGCTCGCTTCCTGGGGCTCCGATTGGATGTCGACATCACCCCCCGGGGGCGAGAGCGGCCAACAGCTTTTTAGTCGTGTTTCCGAGTATATTGATGAGAACTAC
>JBCCYE010000108.1:0-4198 GCA_039190425.1 Pseudomonadota bacterium
CTCTTGGAATTCCCGGAACACTTGCGGCGCGATGGGGGCAGCCCCGCAGATAATAAATTCAAGTGAGCTGATGTCCGCATCTGAACGTGGATTTTCCAGCAGCGCAGACACCACCGTCGGGACAGTGGCAAACCAGGTCGCCCGGTATTTCTCGATCAATTGCCAGAGGTTGGCAACCACGCCCTTGGTGCGAAAGCCGCCCGGCGTAAGCATGACGGCTGAGCCGCCGCAGGCAAACACATTGAGGCCGGTATTGAAGAAGGCGTTGACGTGAAACAGGGGTAGGCCCGCGATGACGACCGTGTTTTCGTTAAAGTTGAAATAGTCCACCATCATGGAGGACAGGTGCACCTGGTTGGCATGACTGTGCTGTGCCAGCTTGGGCGTGCCGGTGGTGCCTCCGGTGTGAAAATAGGCGGCGATCGATTCCGCCGTGATTGCGCGTTCAAACTGCAGCTCGGCGTCCTGCGCCTGCTCCAGTGTCGGCATCATCGACCGCACCGGAATCCCACCCGGGGTGGTATCGATGCCGTTGTTCTCAGCCGTGCTATCCACGCGCAGGATTAGCTTCAGGCTGGGCACCTCATCAACAATGGACAGGGCCTTATCCCAGGTGTTGTCGCCCCCCGCCGGGCCAAGCACCACCAGACACTGGCTGCTGGACTCGTTCATGATGTCGCGCAACCCCTGAGGTTCCAACATGGGGTTGATGGGGCCGACAATACCGAATGCTTGTGCTCCCCACAGCGCGAAGTGGGTTTCTGGCCTGTTCGGCATGATAACGGAGGTTACCGCTCCGGGTTCAAGCCCCGCGCTGTAGAGCGCATTCGCGAATTGGTGAATGCGGCGCAGCAGTTCGTCATAGGTCACGACTTGAGCTTGTTCTGAGACGTCCGCTGTCCGCTGGTAATGCAGTGCCGGTCGGGACGCGAATTGTCTTGCGCTGCGCTGTATAAGGTCATAGGTGTTCTCGCCTCGCCAACGCTGCTTCGCGGGAACGCGTTCGAACTCCTCAATATCTGCCAGGTTGCGAATTTTCATGCAACACCGCCTGGCGGCGGTACGCGCTGCCACAAAACCTGATCACGGCCGCCAAAGGCTTCGGCAGTCAGTAATAAACGGTCCTCTGTAAAACGGTAGCTTCGGGTTGCGGTCGAGCCAACGTAGGCGGGAAAAAACGCCTCGGTGATTTGATGGTGGACGTGGGTAGCGTCGGCCGTAAACGTACCGCAGTAAGCGATGTAGCCAAAAGATGCGAGCAGGAAGGGTAGGGCAAAGTTGCGATCCTCCTCGGTCAGGTCGTGAATGCCGCCCGCGATGAGTTTGTCTTTTAAGGCATAGCGCGCCAGGCGGTCGGTCGAGTTTGGCATGCGATTGGCCGCCATCAGGGTGGCGGATACCCAGCCCTCGGGGGTGTAGATGATGTGGCCCTGTGCATCGTCGCCGAGGACCTTGGAGCTGACACCGGTTGTCAGGTTCTCTACCGAATAGTCCAGCAAGCGCCAGCTGCCGATAAATTGCCGTTGCAAATCGTCCATGGGTTTCCGTCTCATTAGTCAGGCAAGCGCGGTCAAAAGGGATTCAGCCGCAACCAGGATACGTATTCGTCCCACGCGCCATCGATGCTCGAATGCGTTGGGCGCCAGCCAAAATCATCTCGTAGGCGCTGGCCGTTGAAACCATCGTCGGGTCGGGGCTCATGATCCAGCTGCGTCGGGTCGATACCAATCTTGTCGCTGGCCTCGGGTAGCACGCGGTAAAGTGCTTCGAGCTGATCTCTGGCCTTGTTGTTAAAACCACTGCAGACGTTGTACACGGGGTGCGGCAGGGCATCGGCCAGCATAGTTGTCAGAATGGCGCTGGCGCTGTCCTGCACGAAGCTGGAGGATGAGCCCGAGAGCAGGCCCCAGAAGTCGGTCACCGGCAGACCCAGATAACCGGTTCGGCCGTTTAGACTGTCGATGCGGCCGGCGGCGGTGTGGGCGAGCAGACTAAATGGGCTGCCCATGGCGGTATAACCCGGCCCCCACTGGATGGGAAATCGTAGCGCTACGACCTCCATGGCTCGCTCCTCCTGTGGACCCGAGAGCCCAGAGGTGGCTGCGGGCATCGGGATAGCGTAGTCGAAGGCAATCATTTCGACCGTGCGCTTCACGGTGGTCTCGAACTCGGGTATGTGTGGTAAACCCAGCTCCTCTTCGATGGTCCCGGCGTAGGAGACGTTTGCTGGGAACGTTCTGTCTTCGTGATAGGGTGGGTTAAGACCACCATAGATGGCGCGTGAACTGGCCAGCACCAGGCGTTTTACACCGGTACACCTGGCGCCCTCCAAACAGTTCAGGGTGATCGGGTAGATGGCGTTACTCGCCGCCCGGGTGCGGGCGTACTGATGTGCGTGGGCGAGCATGACCATGCCGTCGAAGTGGTGTCGCGTGAATAGATCAAACACTTCCGCATGACTTTGCAGATCCAGGTAAGCAACGCTGATCAGAGGATTCTCGGCAGCGAGTGCCTCGCCTGCGGCATCGTGCCGCCGCCGGCTGGTGACGACTACTTTTACTCCTTCCGCGGCGAAGGTGCGAGCCGCGTTTAAGCCGACAAAACCCGTGCCGCCAATGATTAGAATTTTGTCCACGCTAATACCTCGTTGATGGCGTATCACCGGGCGTCAGGACGTGAAGCCTGCACCCGGTGCCCATTGACGCGCTCAGAAATCGTAGCGAACGCGAAGTCCGTACGTTCTCGGTGGCCCGGGTACCAGTCCGACAAACTCGGGTACCTGTGTTTGGTTCAAACTTACCTGGAAGGACTCCTCGTCGGTAATGTTCCGGATGTAGGCGGTAACAGAGAAGTTCAGATCAGTCTGGAAGTAAGCCAGTTGCGCATTCCAGAACGTGAAGCTGTCTACCCGTTGTCCCTCCAGGAAGTTAGCCGTTAACCAGCGTTCGTCGGTGTAGTTCACGTCCACCTGGGCATCCAGTTCGGCGCCATTGGGCAGCGGAAAGGTGTGGGTATAGGACGCCCTGCCGGACCACTCGGGTGATTTGGTCATCTCAAATCCGGAGCAGTCGATTAACAATTCTCGCGTGGGACCATTCGGCCCTACGACCACTCTGCCTGTGTCCGTTGTCGGACACTGGGTTTCGGGCGTAAGCGACTCACCTTGAAAGTACTCGAACTCATCGTATTCTGCGTCCAGGTATTCAAAGGCCAGGGTCAAGACGTCTCTGTCCGTGGCCGCAAACTGCAGGTCCATGGCGATACCCTGAATGGTAGACTGCCCTGCGTTCGTGGTATCCAGCCCGATGATGCCCTGGTCATCTGGCGCGACCAGGTTTTCCTGTTTGTCGTCATACTCCCAGTAAAAGATATCGCCGTTCAACTGCAGGCGGCCATCCATAAATCGGTTTTTCATGCCCAGTGAGAACGCGAGTAACTCTTCCGGGTCATAGCCGTCGCTAGCCACCGCCGGCAGCCCGCCGGCTTTAAAGCCGGTACTGGCGATAAAAAAGATCATCGAGTCTTCTGTGAGGTCATATTCGACCCCCGCTTTCCAGTCCCAGTTATCGGAGCTGATACTTTGGCTATCGGGACCTGAAATCTGGCAGACGCGCAGTCCGTTTACGATCTCTGTCGTTCGCTCCGGTGGACAATCAATCGACTCATCGACGGCGAAGCGATTAAAGTCCTTTTGCTTCTGCTCTTCGTCACTGTAGCGAAGACCCCCGATGAGACGAAGTTTGTCAGTCAATTGGTAGGTTACTTCACCAAAGACACCAAGCGCTTCGGTCTCAATGTCGGCAGAGAGCTGTAAATTTTGTATGACTCCGGTATTTACGTTGTTAACGACATGTTGGTCCTCGTAGAACAGATTCACGCCGCCCACCCATTTGAAGATGTCGTTTTCGCCGCTGAGGCGCACCTCTAGCGATGACGTCTCGGATGTTTCCGGGTCATCGAGCCCAAACGACCTGCCTACCAGGAAAGGAACTGCAGTGTTTGTTAGATAGACTTGTTCCACATCCTGATAGCCACCCACCACGGTCAAGGTGGCGAAATCCAGTTCCCATTCGAAGGTCGTACTGACGTCCCAGAACTCCAGGTCCTGTTCAAGGTTGTTGATCAGCGGGTCCACAAGGGAAATCAATTCCGTGCCCGGTGGAAACGGGGGTGATGGCGCGGGCCCGACAACGGGCGC
>JBCCYE010000109.1:0-4017 GCA_039190425.1 Pseudomonadota bacterium
ACCTCCCCGCGTATGCACTTTCACACTCATATCTAAGAGGAGTCTGTGTTTCTCTCCGGGCAGTGCTTTTATAACGATGGCATGATCGAGCACGATGGCCATGTAGGCGAACTGCTCGATCAGCTCGATGAGCTCGATATCGCAGACAACACCATTGTCATTTACACCACCGATAACGGCCCCCATTACAATCAATGGCCGGATGCTGCCATTACGCCTTTTCGCGGTGAAAAGAATACCAACTGGGAGGGTGGCTTCCGGGTGCCCGGCATCGTCCGGTGGCCTGGCAAGATCGCTCCGGGACAGATTAATAACGAGGTCATGTCCCACCTCGATTGGTTACCGACGCTGATGGCCGCTGCGGGTAACGATAATATTATCTCCGAATTGAAGAGCGGACTCACGGTAAGTGGAACGACTTACAAGGTGCACCTGGACGGCTTTAACTTCCTCCCCTTGCTAACAGGTGACACCACAGAGGGGCCTCGCGAGGAATTCTTCTACTTCAGTGATGATGGCCTATTGACTGGTCTCAGGATCGGCGACTGGAAATTCGTATTCGCGGAACAGCGATCCAAGCGTTTTGACGTCTGGCGCGATCCCTTCGTCGTGTTGAGGATTCCCAAGCTGTTCAATCTGCGTCGCGATCCCTTCGAGCGTGCCGATACGGATTCCAACCAATATAACGTCTGGTGGGGTGAATCCATTGATGCCTTAGGGAGCATGGCACTACCGCCGGTGAGACGATTTGTGGGTAGCCTACAGGCATTCCCGCCGCGACAACGGCCTGCCTCGTTCACGGTCGATCAGATCATGGAAGCGGTAACGCCACGGTAGTCGGCATTTTGAATGCCCGGTTGCTTCGGTTGAGCGAAAGCCGAAGCTGGTGAATAATTGCGGCTTTACTCAGGGCAAGCGCGACGCATAACGTTAACAGGTCGCGCTGCCTACCTGAGTCTCGCCAAGGACGGGCGATGGTGCTCAGCCTACGCTGTCTGCTCGCAGAGAGCCGCCGTTGATTAAGGGCTGTGATGACCACACAAAAGCTGGTTATTTTCGATTAGAATTCCGCCCCTGGACATAAAGAGACTAATACCATGCCTATCAACCCCTCTATTCGTCACATCGCGGTGCCTGCGCTGATTGTCGGTCTGCTGGCTGCCTGTCAAAAATCAGAGGAACTGTCGACAGACGAACTTGCGCTGGACGATGTTGCGACTGAGGAAGTCGTCATCGCCATGGTGGATGATGAACGCATCATCAATGCTGACGAGGAGCCGGGTAACTGGATGTCTCACGGGCGCACCTATGGTGAAGAGCGCTATAGCCCACTGGCGCAAATCAATACCGAGAATGTCCAGGATCTCGGGCTTGCTTGGTATTTTGATCTGGAAACGGAGCGCGGTATCGAGGCTACGTCTATTGTCGTTGACGGCATTATGTACACCACCTCTGCCTGGAGCATTGTGCATGCGCTGGATGCGCGCACCGGCGAGGTGATTTGGACCTACGACCCCGAGGTCGCGAAAGACAAGACCCAGCACGCCTGCTGTGACGCCGTTAACAGAGGTGTGGCGGTATGGAAGGGGCAGGTCTTTGTAGGGACGCTGGACGGACGTCTTGTAGCACTGGATGCCGCCACGGGTGACGTCAACTGGTCGGTGGCCACGGTTGACCCGGAGCTGCCCTACACCATTACCGGTGCGCCGCGTATCGTCAAAGACAAGGTTTTCATTGGTAACGGAGGCGGTGAATTTGGGGTCAGAGGCTTCATCGCCGCCTACGATGTGGACGACGGCGACATGCTGTGGAAGTTTTATACGGTGCCGGGCAATCCCGAATTAGGCTTTGAAAACGACGCCATGAAAATGGCAGCGGAAACCTGGACAGGTCGATGGTGGGAGATCGGCGGGGGTGGCGGAACCGTGTGGGATTCCATGGCCTACGACCCAGAACTGGACCTGCTCGACATTGGGGTGGGGAATGGTTCTCCCTGGAATCAAAAAATTCGGTCACCCGAAGGTGGCGATAACCTCTTCCTGTCTTCGATTGTTGCCCTGCGCCCGGATACCGGTGAATACGTTTGGCACTATCAGACCACGCCTGGCGAAACCTGGGACTACACCGCCACCCAGCACATCATTCTGGCGGACATGGAGATCAATGGGCGCGATCGCAAAGTTCTGATGCAAGCCCCCAAAAACGGCTTCTTCTATGTGGTCGACCGGGAAACCGGCGAGCTGATATCGGCCAATAACTATATCGAAACCACCTGGGCAACCCACATTGACCTGGAAACGGGGCGCCCGGTAGAAACACCTGAGGCGCGGTATTACGACTCCGGGCCCGCGGTGATCGTGCCGTCCTATCTTGGCGGCCACAACTGGCACCCCATGTCATATAACCCCAACACCGGGCTGGTCTACATACCGGTGCTTGATTTCGCCGCGGCCTATGGCCACGACGAGGGCTTCGAGTACCGACCGGGCGTCTTCAATATCGGCACCGATGGCATCATCGGCAGTCTACCCACCAGTCAGGCCGAACGTGATGCCCTCGCACCCACATTCAAGGGCCGACTGCTGGCCTGGGACCCGGCGACGCAAGAGGAAGCCTGGCGTGTTGAGCACAATGGACCGTGGAATGGCGGCACATTGACCACAGCCGGTAATCTGGTTTTTCAGGGCACGGCAGATGGTAAGTTCGCGGCCTTTACCGCCGATACTGGCGAGCTCCTGTGGGACGCGCCTGCCAACACCGGCATCGTTGCCCCTGCAGTTACCTATGAGTTAGATGGCGAACAGTACGTCTCGGTTGCCGTGGGTTGGGGGGGGGCCTATGCGCTGGTGTTCGGTGAATACATTCAACCGTCCAGCGTGCCCAATGTGAGCCGTGTCTTAACGTTCAAGCTGGGTGGTAAAGAAGCGTTACCGGCCATCGATTGGGAGCCTCGCGTTGTCTTTAATCCGCCGGAGCAAACGGCTGACGAGGAAACCATCACACAGGGTTTTCGTTTGTATCAGGATACCTGCATGGGCTGTCACGGTCTGAACGCCGTCTCAGGACTCATTATTCCGGATCTGCGCGGCTCTGGCTTCTTACATTCGCAGGAAGCCTGGGACACCGTCGTGCGCGAGGGTGCACTCGCCGAACAGGGTATGCCCAATTTGGCAGAATGGATTTCGCCTGAACAAAGCGAGGCGATACGCGCGTACATTATCCAAGAGGCCCATCGCGGCAAGCTCGCTCAAGAGGACCGAATCGCCAACCAATAAGGTCCGAGCAGACCCTCGCGCCGGCGGGACCTTTTCCCCCTGCGCAGGGTTTTTCGTTACAAGCTTTTTACCGTTGCGTTTACCTGGGGTCAGGCGCAGACTCTAAGCTTCAGTACACACTGAACACACACAGGTAATCGCTTATGTCTGACTATCCGTTTGATCTAGGCTGTTATTCCCGATCCGTTACCACCGATGTGCCCGCGGCGCAAACCTGGTTTGACCGCGGTCTCGCCTGGACCCACAGCTATAACCACGAAGAGGCGGTGAACTGCTATCAGCGCGCCACTGAGGCCGATCCCCAGTGTGCGATGGCTTGGTGGGGCCTCGCCTACTCTGCAGGCCCCAACTACAACTATCCCTGGGTCATCATGGACGCCGATACCCAGGCGGGTGCCCTCAAAACCGCATTCGATGCGGCACAGCAAGCGCTGTCGCTGGTCGAACGCGTTACCGATGCGGAAAAAGCGCTGATTAAAGCGCTGCAGGCGCGCTACCCACAGGCGACACCGATCGATGATATGAGCGCGTGGAACGATGCTTTCGCGAACGAGATGCGCAAAGCCATGAATGACGTTCCTGACGATCTGGATGTGACCTGTGTGTTCGCAGAAGCACTGCTCAATCGCACCCCTTGGAATATGTGGGATTTGGTGACGGGTGAGCCGGTGGAAGGGGCCGATTCCTTGGAGTGTCGCGATGTGCTGGAACGGGTATTGGAACGCGATGATGCGCGTGCGCA
>JBCCYE010000110.1:0-4000 GCA_039190425.1 Pseudomonadota bacterium
GTCGTCGACCAGTTGGAAGCGAAATACGATGCTGCCAGGCGCGCCTCAAGCTGGCTCACCGGCCGGCTGGAGGAGCTGCGTGCCCGGCTCGAGACCAGCGAAGCCGCCGTCCAGTCCTACATGGCCCAATACCAGACCGGCGACTCCCAGGGCGCCAACATCACCGAACAGCAGATCATCGAGGTGACGTCCCGGCTCACCGCCGCCCGGGCCGACCGTGCCGCCGCCGAGGCCAAGTTCCGCCAGGCACAGCAGATGGTGCGCACGCTGGGCCCGGCGGGGGCTGCGACCTCGCTGGCATCGCCTCTGCTTATCTCGCTGCGCGGCCAGCGGGCCGAGTTGATCCGGCGCGAGGCGGAGCTTTCGAACCGCTACGGGCCCAAGCACCCGACCATGATCGAGCTGCGCACCAAGATCCGCGATGTGGACGGGGCGATCTCGGGCGAGGTTGGCCAGATCGTCACCAGCCTCAACAACCAGGTCGCCGAGGGGGCTGCACGGGTCCGAGCGCTTGAAAGTGAGCTGACAGGGCTCGAGTCCCGTGCAGGCGGACAGGCCGAGGCCGCGGTGGGCCTGCGCCAGCTCGAGGCCGAGGCGGAGGCCAACCGGCGCATCTACAATGACTTCCTGCAACGTCTGAACGAGACCCGCGAACAGGAAGGCTTCCAGACCGCGGATAGCCGGATCATCGAACCGGCCACTCCGTCCTGGCGCCCCTTCGTGCCACGTACAAAGGTGTCGGCAGCCCTTGGCGGCGTGGCGGGCGGTGCCTTCGGGCTGGGTATCCTGGCGCTGATGCGCATGTTTGCACGGTCGTTCCGCACCATCGCACAAGTCACCGAACAGACCGGTCTGCCGGTGCTGGCCAGCACGCCAAAGGTCTCCAGGCGCCGAATCCGCAGGCTGCTGCGCTACCTGGAACAGCGACCGAACTCGGATCTTGCGGAATCGGCCCGCTATCTGCGCAATTCGATCCTGGGCGAATCCAATGGCAACCTGCGCAGTGCGCTGATTACCTCCTCCTTCCCGGACGAGGGCAAGTCGACGCTCAGCATCATGCTGGCCGAGATGATGGCGCGGATGGGCAAGTCGGTGGTGCTGCTCGATTGCGACATGCGCAGGCCAAGCCTCGCGCACAGCCTGTCGATGCGCCCGGAACGCGATCTCGTCTCGCTGATCGAGAAACGCACGGAGCTCGACGAGACCGTCATCTCACCGGCGCATGGCAGCTTCCACCTGATCCCGATGAAACGTGGCCAGGCGGGGAAGGCGGATCTCCTGGCCTCGGAACAGTTCTCGGCCCTGATGACGGAACTCGAGAGCAGCTACGATTTCGTACTGATCGACGCCCCGCCTGTGCTGGGGGTCGGCGACTTCTCGGTGCTGGGCAAGCGGGTGGATACCACTGTCGTGGTGGTGCAATGGGACAAGACGCCCGCCACATCGTTCAAGCGCACGCTCGGCTGGCTGAGAGACAACCAGATCGAGGTCCTCGGCGCCGTGCTGAGCAAGGTCGACCGCAAACGCGAGGCCCAGTACGACACGGCGACCTACGGGGCGGAATACGCCTCGTTCCGACGCTACTACACGAACTGAGCGATGGCGACCTGGCCAGGCATGGCGAGCTGCACCGCATGAGCGTCACCGCGCTGCCACCTCTCCCGCAAGGCCGCCCGGTCGAGCCGGTCCTGCTACGCTTTGGCGATCAGTGGAAACTGACGCTGCTGCATTTCGATCTGGCGGTCATAACGCTCTGGTTCTACGTGACCACGGTGCAGTTCAGGTACGACGAACTGCTGCTTTATCCGATGGCGCTCTATTTCACCTTTGCGTTCTTCCGGGACCGTCACATGACCTGGCCGGTGCTGCAACGCGGGTTCATTCTGCTTCTGGTGCCAATCTGGTGGATGACCTCGGCCTTATGGTCGCCCGAGCCTGCGCTAGCCTTCCGGTCTGGACTGCAATCCTTGCTGACCATCCTGATCTGCATGTTCATGGCCAGTCGTCTCGACACCCGATTGTTGCTTTCGATGCTTCTTATTGCGCTGGCAGTTTTTGCGTTTTGGAGTTTGCCCGTTGGACTGGTCGGGCTCTCGTATGGCACGCCGATAAAGGCAATGTATCCTCACAAGAACGCATTCGGGATCGACATGTCCGTTCTTTGGGTATCTGCCTTGGCGCTACTATTGTCACCAGGCGTACCAAAGCTGGTACGAGTGACAGCTATGGCAACGATGCCGATTGCCTTGCTTCTGGTATTTGCCAGTCAATCGGCTACTGCGATTTTGCTTTCTTTTGGTATGGCCGGCGTGCTCATCGGTGCCCTCGTATATCTCGGACGTAAGAACACTTTGACGTTTGGACGCATTGCCCTGCTATCTTTGACGGTCTCTTTTTTGTTGGGTGTCATTGTGGCCTGGACGAACCTCGCCTCGACCGATCCGATCACACTGGTTCTCAACGCTTTGGGCAAGGATCGTGGCCTGACCGGACGTACTGATCTTTGGGCCATAGCGATGGCCGAGATTGCCGAGCGCCCTCTGCTCGGGACTGGTGCCAAAGGGTATTGGCGCTATGATGACACCCCTTTCATCCGACAAATATTTATCGACTACTACAAGGAGCGCGGGAATAATTTCCATTTCCACAACTCTTGGTTAGAACTTAGTGTCAATATAGGTATTGTTGGAGCCTTTCTAGCTGCGATTGCCACGCTTTGGGCATTGGGTGTCTTGCTTTGGCGTGCTGTCAGCATCGGAAACCCGTTGAATTGGGCGCTTCTGGCTGTTGGTCTGGCTGTGTTTGCTCGTACCATGACTGAGGCAGCACTGTTCTCCGCTTTCGTGAAGTTGGACATGATACTGTGGACCGGCGCGCTTATCCTGCCTTCTGCCACGGGGGGCGCCCGAAGGTTCGGTGAGGTCGGCAGAATAGATGTTCACTCTCCGCCAATTCTGTTGAAAAAACAATGCGTTGCAGCACAGCATGGGGCTCGTAAAGCCAGGCTAAATGCCCGGTTACACCGGGGTCGGTAGTAGTTTGGCCATCTTGCGCAGGTTCTGAGCCGTGGCCGCCAATGTGAACTCGCCCTTGGCGCTGTTTGGACCTGTGAGGCGCAGGCGATCGAGGCCTATGATCTTCTTCATGTGATGTCCTGCGACCCATTTCCTCCTCCATTTTGAGGTAGAATCCGTTCCGACGAAGGAGACGGGTTATGAAGAGATCAAGGTTCAGTGAAGAGCAGGTTATCGTGATCCTGAAGCAGCAGGAGAGCGGCGTTCCAACGTCGAATGTCTGCCGCGAACACGTGATCAGCTCAGCGACGTTTTACTTCTATGGATGTCTCTCCCGTTGCGAGGTTTCTTCGGTCCTGATCTGACAGCATTTCCCTGGTTGCAAACATCTATCCGGCGTCGCCGTTCAGATGGCGCGCCCAAATGGGAGTTCCGCGTGGTGAGCCTCAACAAGTGGTCGGCCTCAAAGGGCAATTATAAAAGCCAGGTTCCTCACGCACCGGAGTTTACCGGTCGGTTCATTTCCTTGGTCGTCTTGCAATCCTTGTCTCGCTCTCAGGCGTGAGTTCGGAACTCTTCGTTTCTGCGCAGCACAACCCAGATAATGCGCGCGTTCTTATTGGCCACTGCGACGATGGCTCGGTTCATTCCACGACGCTCGCGGATCGAATTGACCCATCGGCTGAAGGCGTCTGTCCGCCGTTGCGACACGCGGACGACGGATCGGGCGCCGTGGATCAGCAACGTTCTCCGGTGATTGTCCCCACGTTTGCTGATGCCCATCAAAGAGGCGTTTGTCCCCGCTGGAGTGTTGGCGCGGCACCAGCCCCATCCAGGCCGCCATGTGCCGGCCATTCTTGAACTCCTTGCCATCGCCGACAGCAGCCACAACGGCCGTCGCGGTCTTTGAGCCAACGCCAAAGATCCGGGCGATCCGCTGGCAATCCGGGTTTGCGTGGAAGGCGTGATCGATGCGGCGATCAAAA
>JBCCYE010000111.1:0-3984 GCA_039190425.1 Pseudomonadota bacterium
CGGGTCCGGGTCTGGCAGCATGTCCATGCACTGCAGCGGCGTCAGTGTGACGGAAATCAGCCAGCTCATGAGTAATGAGATCGCGACCACGCTGAACAGGGAGGCGCAGTATTCCCCGGCATTTTCATCCGATGCGGCGATGGGATAGAAGGCCATGACGGCGACCAGCGTAGATCCTAGCAGCGGCATGGAAGGCACAGACGCTGATTCGATGGCTGCCTTGCTGCGCTCCAAGCCTTGTTTAAGGCGCACAGAAAAACCATCGGCGACCACGATAGCGTTGTCCACCATCATGCCGAGGGCAATGATCAGCGCACCCAGAGACATACGCTGCAGGTCGATACCGAACAGATTCATGAGCAGGAAAGAGCCAAGAATGGTTCCGATCAACGCCAACCCAATCACTATCGCCAGGCGCCAGCCCATACCAACCGTAATGACCAGAATCACAATGGCCACTGCCTGGGCAAAACTCTCAAGAAATCCGTTAACCGAATTGGAAATGACGTCTGATTGCCAGTGCACCCGGTCAACTTCGATTCCAATGGGCAGCGTCGGTGTCAGCTCGTTAAGGCGCGCCTCGATACGCTCGCCCATATTGACCACGTTCACGCCAGGAATGTTACTAATCGACAAGGCAATGGCCGGTCGACCGTTAAAACGCAGCAGTGTGCTGGCCGGGTATTCGTAGCTGCGGCGCACATCAGCTACATCGCGTATGCGTATCAGTTCCGATGCACGGGCCCTCGATGCGCTATCGTTTGCGTTGGGTGTGATCGTGAGGCTAGCGATATCCTCAACGGAGTCAAAATCGCCAGTGGGCGCGATGCGAATGCGCCTGTCCTGCATGTCGATGTTGCCGGCGTCGACGATTGCGTTCTGGGTTGCCAGCGTTTGTTCGAAGGTGTTTTCGCTGATGCCCATCTGACTCAGGCGGCTTTCAGAGACCTCGAGAAACACCACCTCCTCTTGAGTGCCCCAGAAATCGACCTTGGCCACACCCTCGATGACCGACAGCTCCCGTTTCAGCTGCTTGGCGTATTCCTCCAGTTCGGCGTAGCTGTAGCCGTCGCCTACCAGGGCGATCACATGGCCGTAGACATCGCCGAATTCGTCATTGATAGAGGAAGCGATCACCCCGGGCGGAAGATCACTTTGGACATCGTCTACCTTACGCCGGAGTTCATCGAACACTTGCGGAATCGTGTCGCTAGTGTAGCTTGGCTTGATGTTGACCGTAACAACGGACACGCCGGGCATAGAAAGCGACTCAATGTTATCCAGTTGCTTAAGCTGCTGAAGTTCCAGTTCGATGCGATCAGTGACCTCCAGCTCTACCTCCTCGGCGCTTGCGCCAGGGTAAAGGGTTGTCACTTTGGCGGTCTTGATCGTGAAGTCCGGATCTTCCAGTTGACCCAGCTGAAAGAAGCTGGCAAAGCCTGCTGCCATCAGCACCACAGCCGCGAAGTACGTAACGGCCCGGTTGCGAACAGCAGCTTCTGTCAGAGACACGGCGCTTATCCTCCTGTCTCACGGAGAATACGTACTTGCTGGCCCTGGACGAGAAAGTTAACGCCTGCGGTAACCACCCATTCACCCTCGTCAATACCACTGGCAATGGTCTGCCCACCTTCAGTCGGTTCACCCAAAACAACGGTCCGCTTGCTGACGAGCCCGCTAGATTCCTCTATCACCCACACCAGGCTATCATCGGCGTCAGAAAAAAGTGCCGATATGGGCACGATCAGGCCGATCCCCTCTACACCCTCCGGCGGATCGCCCACCACCTGACCTGCCATACCCGATAGCACGCGAAAGTCCGGTGGCTGGTCGATGGTCACGGTGACGGGGTAAGTTCGCGTCGCTTCAGAGGCCTCGGTGCCGATTTCGGTAATGCGCGCCGGCAGAGCGCGATCTGGAAACGCGTCGAAAATGGCCCGCAAATTTCGCGCCTCGCCCGCTACACTAATCAGAGACTCTGGAATACCGATGACCATCTCCAGCTGCCGATCATCGACAATACGCAGTACCGGTTGCTTGGCGAGTACCTCCTCAAAGTTCTCCACAAAAGTCGCCACCACCGTGCCATCAAACGGCGCACGCAGGAAGGTGTCATCTAAATTATCTTCCGCTGAACTGAGGGACGCCGTCGCGGTGGCGACATTGGCCCGTGCGCGATCACGCGCCTCTCGGGCCTCGTCTACCGCTGCCTGGCTGGTCGCGCCCGGGTCTTCGGCCATGACCGACAGTAGCCGGTCAAGGTCGGCACTGGCGCGACGCAGCGTGGCTTCCGCTTCGCTGAGTTTGCCTATGGCCTCGCGCACACCAACTTCATAATCGCGACCATCAAGCTGGGCGACCAGATCACCCGATGACACAACATCCCCCACATCGATGGGCAAATCGACCAGAGGACCACTGACGCGGAAGGATAGATCAACCTCTTGCACCGCCTGGGCCCGTCCCGGGAAACTTCTCTGATAGAGGGCCTCGTTACTGATGACCTGGATTGCCTTCACCGGGCGCAAGGCCTCGGGTGCCGGTGGCGATTCCTGCTCGCACGCAACGATCAATAACGCGGTGACACTCAGTATTAGAGAGCGAAGAACAGTGGGCATAGCGAGTCTCCGGGGCATCACCAATCGGGGGCACGTATTTGCGTTCCAGGGGGCGGCGTCGTATCGTCGGGCTCCAGCAGGTGACCCCAGTCGGTACGCTCGGTCATGATCTCGCGCAGCTTGTCTGAGACAAAACCTGCCTGCGGGTAGGTCTGCCAACCGCCGCCGAGAGCCCTGTACGCATCGATCAGGCTGCTGACCACATCGCCTCGAGCCTCCGTAAAACTGTCTTGCTGCGAGACCAGTGACTCCTGCGTATCGAGTACGCGGGTGTAGTCAGCAGTACCGTCGCGATACTGAACGAGCGCCAGTTCCACGGAGCGCTCAGCCGCCATCACGCTCGTTGAGAGGAAGCCCACCCGCTCGCGGTTGTGGGTGAAAGAGACTACGGCATCTTCTACCTCTTGGGCGGCTCGCAGCACGGTTTCCTGATAGCTGAGGACAGCTTGCTGAAACAGAGCATCTTCCGCGCGCACGGCGTTCTTGATACGCCCATAGTTGAGGATGTTCCAGGAAAAAGAGGGCCCGAAGCTCGCCTCCAGACTGCCCGAATCAAACAGGTCACTGAGGCTACTGCCGGGCGTGTCTGCGGCCCGAAGTCCGACGCTGCCGGTTAGGGAAAAGGCCGGATAAAGGTCGGCCGCGGTAAGGCCAATTGCCGCACTCTGGGCTGCAGCCAGGCGCTCTGCCTGACGGATATCAGGCCGGCGGCGAAGTAAATCGGCGGGCATGCCCAGCGCAAGTTGGTCCGGTGCAGCCGGGATGGCCATCGGACCCCTCGTGAGATACACCGCCAGGTCCGAGGGCGGTAGGCCGAGGAGCACGCTGAGGGCGTGTTGCGTCTGCCGCAGTCCAAGTTCGAGCGAAGGCAAGGTCGCTTGTGTATTCGCCAGCAGGCTGCGTGCCTGCTGAACATCGAGCTCCGTGGTCAGGTCGTTTCTAAATCGCACCTCTGCGATCTGTAAGGATCGGGCCTGGATATCAACGTTGCTTTGCGCCAGGCGCAGGCGCTCCTCGAAAGTGCGGATCAGCACATAGGTGTTGGCAACGTCGGCAGCCAGCGTGACCAGGACGTCGTCGTAGCCCGCTACTTCAGAGAGCAACGAGGCGTCCGCGGCTTCGATGGCACGTCGGAAGCGTCCCCAAAAATCCAGCTCCCAGGCAACATCAAAGCCCAGATCTGCCTCACGGTAGGAGGTGTCAAGCTGGCCAGGAGTGAAATTCGCCTGGTTCTCGCTTACCTCAAACTGCGAGACACCACCGCGGGCGGTCTGGGATTGGGGATAGAGATTGCCGACCGCAATGCCCAGCTCCGCTCTAGCCTCAAGCACACGCAAACCCGCTACCTGCAAGGTCAGGTTCTGAC
>JBCCYE010000112.1:0-3965 GCA_039190425.1 Pseudomonadota bacterium
GACAAACATTGCCAGGCTCAGCGAAACACCCGACGCTGCCGCGATAGTCGCCGCCGCGAAAGCGGCCGGCGCTCACGAGATGATTCAGTCCTTACCCGATGGTTACAACACCGAGATTGGTGAGGGCGGGCAGCACCTCTCCGCGGGCCAGCGCCAACGATTGGGACTGGCCCGGGCGCTATACGGTGACCCTGTGCTGGTGGTGTTGGATGAACCCAACGCCAACCTTGATGCAGAGGGTGACGCAGCGCTGGCCAAAGCCGTGCAGGACATGAAGCGGCGGGGTGCTACCGCCATCGTCGTTGCCCACCGGCCTAGCGCTATCGCCTTTGTCGACAAGCTGCTGTTGCTGGCCCATGGCGAAGTTCGCGGGCTTGGCGATCGCGACGATATTCTGAAACAGCTCGCGCCCAAGCAGGTGACACCGTTCAACCCGCTTGTCGCGCAGCCACAAGGGTGACGAGAACACGGCGATGAACGATATGAACGCAGGCGGCGTCTCACCTCAAGATCCCGCTTTTTTTCTCAAGCTGGCGTCTACGGTAATTGTCGTAGTTTTCGGGGGTTTGATTACCTGGTCTGTCGCTGCTCCCATTGATGGCGCCGTGTTGGCGCGTGGTCAGGTCGTCGTTGAGACGAACCGCAAAGCAGTTCAGCACCTGGAAGGCGGCGTTATCGGCGAAATCCTTGTGCGCGAGGGCGACACGGTCCGGCAGGGGCAGACTGTTGCCCGTTTGGATGACACCGTGCAGAAAGCCAATGTTGCCCTGGTCGATGGGCAGCTGACCGAGTTGTACGCGCGACGTGCACGCCTGGAGGCCGAGCGCGATGAAGGCGACGACCTGGCTCAGCCACGAGGCGTCGAGGTCATACTGGCATCGGCGGCGTTCTCCGAGAAAATCGATGGGCAACGCTCACTGTTTGAAGCACGACGACAAACGCGACGCCGGCAGGTCTTGCTCCTTGAAGAGCGCGTGGTGCAACAGAAAGAGCGCATCTCCGGCCTATATGCTCGAATCAGTTCGTTGGAGGAGCAGATCCGACTGTTTCGTGAGGAGCTCAGCGGTGCGCATGAGTTGCGCGAGCAGGGCTTCATTCCCGCAACGCGGGTCAGAGAGCTGGAGCGAGATACCAAGGCGCTGGAGGGTGATCGCAGCGCGCTCGATGCGAGCGTCGCCGAGGCGCGGAGCATCATCGCGGAAGCCAAGCTTGAGATAGAACGCCTGTACGACGCCGGGCGCGAGGAGGCGATCAGCGAACTGCGCGATCTGGACGTCTCGATCGCGGAGTTGGAAGAACGGCGGATCACCGCTATCGACGCACTCGAACGAACGGCGATCAAAGCGCCGCAATCCGGCCGCGTTCTGGGTTTATCCGTGCATACCATCGGAGGCGTAGTGCCCCCAGGGGCACCTTTGATGGAAATCGTTCCCGGCAATGACCGGCTGCTCGTGTCCGCGCGTGTCGCACCTGAAGATGTGGACAAGGTGCGCGATGGTCAGGAAACCCTGGTGCGCTTTTCTGCTCTGGGGAGCCGTGTAACGCCCGAGACCGGTGGCGTAGTCACTACCGTATCGGCGGACAGCATCGACGACGAAGCGACCGGAGTCCCTTTTTACCTGGTCATGGTCGACATTCCTGGCGGAGAAGAACTGCAGTCCATACTGGGTGAGCAGAGACTGGTGCCGGGGATGCCAGTGGAAACCTACATTCGTACAGGGTCCAGGCCGGCGATCAGCTACTTGCTGCGACCGTTGACCGATTCGCTGGCGCGATCCCTGCGAGAAGAGTGATCGAACATAGTGTCGGCGAGTCCGGCAAAACGACAAATCAGCAAGCGAGTAAATTTATGAAACTGCGTGAACTTCTGAACAGGTCTTTTCTCAGTGTGGCTGGGGCTATCGCCGCTGCGACACTTTACGGAGCGCCGCAGGCGAACTCAGCTCCCATACTGATTGACTACCAGGGCGAGCTGAGCGGAACCTGTTCACTGGTAGCTGGCTGCCGATTTGGCGCCGGTCCGGAAGCCATCGATGCCACTCAGGGTGAGCTAATAACCGGTAGCCTGCTTATTTCTTTCATCCTTGATCCGTCAGACCCGCTATTCGATATCGCTGCCGGTGAGCTTGTGCCTGGTTTATCGGTTGCGCCACAAGAGCGCCTGGCAAGCTACGACGCCAGCGCAATTTCAAATCTGTCCGCTACCTTTGCAGGTATTGACCTGGTGACTGATCCTCGCTTTGGCTTATCCAACACAGGTTTTAACCTGGGACCAGGTATTGGTGTTTTACCGGGCGCTCTGTTGATTGAGGGTGTCGACGGGGTCGGTGCAGGACCAGAGCTGGACATGATTTTCGGAACACAAGGTCGACTGAATAGCAGTTTCATTGGAAGCTTCATAGCAGCGGGTAACACGAGACCGACCGATAGGAATCGCGCGGTCGATGTCGATGATAATCCAGTCTTTGGGTTTGGTGATGCCAACGGTGTTTTTAGTCTTGCGAGCGGCAACTCCGGTACTTTTACTGTCGCAACTGAGAGCGCTTCGGTACCAACTCCTGGGTCAGGTATGCTATTTCTGAGCGGTATCGTTGTTGCCGCGCTCATTAAGCGAGTCCGTGTATCACGACTGACCTGAGACTGACCAGAACGTGAATGATCCCGTCGGCATCGTATCGGGATCTGCTTCAACGTACCAAAGCGGCACAAGATGCGCGGACCGTGGCTTCAATTAACCCTCTGGACATACAAACGATTCGGAGGGATACACCTCGAGAGCAACAAAATCAGTGGTGTAGACCGGTCCTAGGTTTTCTGGTGCCGTAATGTAACGGAAGCTCAAGGACATCTTGTGATAGGTCCTGCCAGTAAACCTCAACTCGATCAAAGTCGCGCTCCGCGGTATCAGCCCGATGATCTGGCGGCGCCTGCGACTCGCCGGCACCACGTCCCTGGCCGTTCTGCATGGTATGGTCCAGATTTCCGTGGGCGGGGACGACGATCATATCCACCACTTTCACATCCATGGTGTCGACTACGGGGTCAGCAAGCCAGACAGCGATGCCTTCCGCCGCAACGTTGGGGAGGGGTTTCTCGACGACTTCGAATTCGACGCGAGCGACCGCTTCACCTATACCTATAACTACACTGACTGGTGGCTGTGCGATGTCCGAATTGAGGCCATCACCGTCCAAAACGTGGCGTTACCCCGCTGCTTTGGCGGTAGCGGCTGGAAAGGCGCCCGCAATTACCACAAGATAGACGAAGTCCTTGCCGGCGCGTAGGTGCTTCAACGCGTCGCCCAGGCCGGAGATCACGTGACCGTCGGAAAGCTCCGCGACTGGTTTGAACACTACGACGCCGTGAGATTCAGCCGCCATGCCATCAACCAACAGTTAAAAGACTCGTATCCAAGGTCGCGCTAACACATTTGGCGCCCAGGTCGCGATTCCGGAACAGGAGAGCGATCATGCACGCCAAACTCGAAGTTTTCGTCGAAGATCAGCACAGCGAGTCTGCCGCTACGGACATCATCACACTGGATAAGGCGGTCGATGGCGCCGGGCTGCTTGGACTATTGTTGAACGAGTCAAAGCGGCTGCTGAAAACCCTGCAACAGATTATCGTCAGGACCCACGCGGAGGCGTATACGAAGGCACATATTTGCTGCCCTGATTGAGAAGCGCCGCGCAGGATCAAGGGCCACTAGGATAGGGAATTCAATGCAGTATGAGCGCCCGTGGCTACTGCTACGATAATGCACCGGTAGAGAGTTTTTTTGCACTGCTCAAAAGGGAGCGTATTCGCCGTCGCACGTACGTCACGGAGAGCACCAAAATCTGTGGGGTCAGTTCAGCCGAGAACCTCGTATGGACGTATGGAGCTGAAAAAATATTTATTTATAACAACAGCTTGTGAGGGAATGCGATGTATATTGCGGTGGGTTGCCCCACATATCTTGTTGC
>JBCCYE010000113.1:0-3944 GCA_039190425.1 Pseudomonadota bacterium
CAGCCCAAAGTCCGCTCCCACTATCTGAGCGCCGGTATCGCGAATGAGTTCCCGCTGAAGGAAGCGGTTGTCGTCTGCCAGAAGCTCCTTCAGACGCAGAATCTCGCGGTAGCGCATGGCGTTCAGAATAGCCACGGCGAAAGGCGTTTTAAGCAACCCAAAGAGCTCAGCATGAGCTGCGGTGAACTGGTTCTCGCCGGGCGCGGTTACGACCACGCTGCCCACCACCTGATCGTCAAACGCCGGATAGGTTCCAAGGACTGACGTGTCGATGGGTTCACCGAGCGCCTCGAGCATGGTCCGGGACACCGGATCGGCCTTGGGCTCATTCACAACGAAGACATTGTCGCTGGGGGACTGATCGCGAAATCCGGTGACCACCGATCGCTGCGCCGCGCTAATGGGTACCAACATGTCCATTGCCTGCCCGCGGGATGGTGTTGCCCGGGCTATAGAGCGGATAGACCCAAGATCGTGCTCATACACCTCGAGGAACATCTGACCGACGGGCATTTCTTTGGCGAGAAGTTCAGCGCAGGCGCGCAACCCGTCCTCGGGACGAAGATGCCGACATATGGCGGCGGTCGCCCTTCTGAAAAACGCATCTTCCGTTTTAGTTGCCATATTTCGCAATTTATCAATATATTGCGATATATAGCAGATATTTTTTGCGAAATATAGCATTTTTACATCAAGCTATCTCGCATCTTATTGTTTTATATACATTTTTAAATCTGGCACGCCACATGCTCTAACTCAACAGAATTTGAGTTAAACAGGGGTAGTTTTTATGTGGCTTGAAACCATCACCGTGCGCTCGTCGCGCCTCGACGCCGTGGTCGCCTACGTGCGCGAGCTCACCGAAGAATTCGAACCTCCCTCTCCGCACACCGCAGTTGCTGTGTATCTGCGCGAGGCGCCCACCTGTGACCTGAGCATCCATCTGCTGAGTCCCGACCAATCCAACCACTCCACGGGTTGGACTACCAGAATCGCGGCCGCCCTCGGCGAGTTCGGCACCGTCGATCACGCGCTCTGGAGGCCCCTGGATGCTGCCGAAGACGAGCCGAACGCATCGTCAACTACAACGCAAAACCCAAGGAGCACGTTATGAATGCTGATAATCACACAAGCGGCGACCGTTCTTGCATCGACTGGAAAGTGCCTTTGCTCAGGTCAGGTTTTGCGGGCCTGCTCGATCGAGCATTTGGTCCGGGGTACACATCCGCAGAACTGGCACTGCAACTGACTCTACCGCTGGCGGCGGCAGGCGCGGTTCCCCTGCTGGTTCACATTACTGGATTGCCCTGGAACATGCCCCAGCAGCTCGTCGTCGCATTTCTTGCGCTCGATGGGCTTGGCGGCGTGATCACCAACAGCACCTCAAGTGCTAAACGCTGGTTCCATCGAGATTCGCAAACCCCGATTCACCACCTCGCCTTCGCAGGCATGCACGTTCTGCATTTTGCTCTTGTGATGTGGGTATTTGCCGCCGCTGACTTCGGCTGGTTTCTCGGCGCATCGGCCTACCTAGTTGTGGCTGCTGTCACGGTGGTCCTTGCACCGCTGTATCTCCAGCGCCCGTTAAGCGCGGGGATTGTCGCCATCGGCATAGGTTACAGCCTGCTGGCACTCCCCCAGATCGATGGCCTTGAGTGGCTGCTACCGGTTTTCTACATGAAGATCATCGGCGCCCATCTTCTCCGGGAAGAGCCTTACAGGCCATCCCAAAGCTCTCCAGCAGCGCAGTCCGCGGCCGGGCCAAATCGCGTCAGCGGCTAATGCACACACCTTACTCGAGGCAACTCAGTGCTCTTGCAGGGCCTGGCCCTACCCCTGGGTTGCCAGAACAACGCGTCCTCATTTACCCAATCAAACAAGGATTAAACCCTATGAACACACATCCGTTTCGATACACCGGATTCTGGCTGATCGCATCAGCGCTCCTGCTCTCCACCCTGATTCCCGGCGGCCCCGTTGAGAACCGGGACTTCTCGCATATTCACCCGCTCGTCCTCGGTTTGTTCAACGTGTTTCTGACCACCCTGGATATAGGCTCGGTCGTACTCGCGTTCTTTGCATTCAAGGAGCGTATCTGGGCAGCCAGAGGCGCATTCGCTGCGGCGATTGGCTTTTACGCAGTCTATGCCGTCGATCTGGCACAGATCTTCCCCCGATCACCTACTCCCATGTCGTTCGCGCTGGCGCTCATCGAAGTTCTGGGCATGACGGCCGCGATCCCGTTGATGTTCGCATCGCTGCGAGCGGCGCGAGGCACGCCCCAAACCGCAAGTCAAAGCAGAAGCCACACCTTTAACTACGTGATTTTGACCGCGCTTATAGCGATCGGCACGGCCGTTGTCTGGTTCGCCACCGACGCCGCCATGGGCGGCCAGCGTCTCTAAATCATCTGTACATCCAGCTGAGGAATCATCATGAGAACTTCTTGTATTTATCGAGTAACAGTTGCAGCTGTCACCCTCTCAATTTTGGCCGCGTGCGACGGCGGTGGTGGAGCTCGAGCTCCGAGCGCCCCGCCTTCATCAACCCCAAGACCTCCCGCCATTACAGCCGTGTATCAGGGTAGCTGGCTGGCGCCAGGCTACGGCCGGGTTTTGGAGATTGGCACGGACTCACTACGTTTGCTGGACTACACTGACAGCTACTGTCTCGTAACCGCCAACGAAACAGAGGTTACAACCAAAGACATAGAGTCTTTGTTCAGGCTGAGCGGCAATCAGCTTGAGTGGTTCTCAAGTGTTGGTACAGCGGAGTATGGTGCGCCTGCTGTGCGCTTTCAGAGCGTGGCCTCGCTCCCGGCAAGCTGCAATCCAGAGCTAACGCCGACCGTCGGAGAGGCCGGTTACAAGCGAGACCCTCGTCGTGACTTGCGTTTATTCGCGGAGCTAATCGCCGAGTATTCAATCTACCCGAGCTTGCGCGACATCGACGTGTTCGAACTGTTCGAGCAACAGGCAGCGCTACTCAGCATTGAAAGCAACGATCAGGAACTGACAGAGGCTCTGTTTCGCCTCGCAGAGCCGTTTGCCGACATCCACGCCACGGTTGAGACCAGCGAAGGGCTGATCAAGGTTCTCAACAAACCATCATTGCAACAACGACTCGTCAATGAGTGGCTCCTGGATCAAGAAGTCACGCCGCCTCTGTCCGTTACAGAGCTTGAGGCATTGAATGAGTACATCCTTGAGCAGGCCATCCGGGATCGGGCTATCACCCTGTCCTATGCCAATAACGAAGCGGACATCAGGCGCGCAGCTAACGGTTTGCTGACCTGGTTCGAAGTCGACGGGGTGGGGTATCTGGCGGTCGATGCGATGCTGGGATTTGGCGACATCGAAGACAACGAAGATGAACTCGTTCAGCTGGATCGAGGACTCGACATCGCACTGCAGGACCTTCGGGATGCAGAAGTCCTGGTGCTCGATATTCGCCGCAATGGTGGCGGCAAGGACTTCCTGAGCATCGCCTTGGCCGGCCGGTTTATCGCCAACGAGACCCAGGCCTATCGCAAGCAAGCCCGAGACGGTGACGGGCGCACCGAGCTGCGGGAGGTTTATGCGAGCCCCCGTGGTTCCACGCAGTACCTGGGACCAATCGTACTGCTAACCAGTAACGAAACGGCGAGCGCCGCTGAAGTGTTCACGCTGATCATGCGAGAACTGCCCAACGTGACCCTGCTGGGTGAATCGACCCAGGGTGGTCTGTCCGACCAACTCGACAAAAAGCTCACAAACGGCTGGGGCGCCTCTGTGGGCAACGAGTTTTACCTCTCGGTGCAGGACGAGTGGTTCGAAGGGACAGGTATACCGGTAGACGTTCAAGTTCCGCAGTTCGAAAGGTCAGCAAGAGACGCTGGCGTGGACTCAGCGCTCGAGACTCTTACTACCATGCTGGAGGAATAGCCCATGACCACAAAGACAAAG
>JBCCYE010000114.1:0-3923 GCA_039190425.1 Pseudomonadota bacterium
GTGGCAAAAACACCCAAGAAAAAAAACAAGAGTGGCGGCGAAGTCAAGTTGGATAAAAAAGCACCGCTCATAGAAACTCGAAGCCGGCCGTTGGAGCTGAAATCATCGGTGTTAGACCAGGAACCGCGTGTGGGATAGCTGTGCCGATTCTACCGGCGAGCACTGCGAGAACGCCTCTGAACAAGTCAAGAGTCTCCCTCGCAAGAAGTACGCACTGGGGCGTTCAATGGACTGCCACTTTCGAAGTACAGGTAGCTCATGTGAGCCCGCGGCCTGCTATTCACCCCACTTGCATCGTGGAGTAAACCGAATCGGCTCGCCCCAGCCGAGCGTACCTATTGGGTTACGATGAGAGTACACCAATGAAAGCCAATGCGAAGCTCACGCTATGCTCAACCTCAGGGATCCAATTGCTTGCCAGAGCGCGCATGAAGGCCGTCGCTTTAGTACTTGTGTGTCTGAACATCTCGCTTGTGAGTTCCGCAGCCGAGACCCTAACCTCTCTCGGTCAGTTACGTTGGGAGAATCGAGTCCTCGTGATCCTGCCGCCCATGGCCCATAAGCAGGAGCAGTTAACACAGCAAGAACGTGGCGTAGAAGACCGTGATCTCATTTGGTTTGTTGTCAGCAACGGTAGTCTCAAAAGCAACTATGCAGGAGATGTCTCCGATCAGGTTCGCGGCGAAATTGCAGCTCGCTTTGAGCCTGGCCAACCGGTCGTACTCATTGGCAAAGACGGAGGTGTGAAAGCCAGGGAGTCGCGTCTCAATCTTATGGAGCTTTTCAGCCTGATCGATTCAATGCCTATGCGACGCGATGAAATCCGCCGCGGAAACGCCTACTGATTGCCCCAAGCTGGTCGACCGCGCCAAATCTGCGACGAATGGGGGTTAATCCGGGGCGAAGCGTGTATCAGCGAGTTGCCCCTGTTCTTCGCTAACTCAACAATGAGCGTCCAGAAATAGCAACGGCTTTTAACGGGTAACCCCGCTTGAGAGCACTAAAATTCATCAGCACACAAAATGGAGTTCACCGTGAACCTGATGACGAAAATGGGATTACTGTATCTATCCGCCTGTACCCTGACCGGGTGCATCTATGTCAATGGCGAGCGCGTCGCCGGTGACGACTGGCGCGATGAGCAACGAGACAACCGCCAAGCGATCAGTTCTCTCGAGGTCGGTGCCACGCGAGCCGAGGTTGTTAGCCGGCTTGGAGTTCCCGCCGAGTCTGAGGCCTTCACTGTCGGTGATGACGAGGTCCGTGTGTTGTTCTACCGGACCCAGCATAAGCATTCAGATGGGGAGACCACTCGTGACGAGACCACTCCGCTGGTGTTCAAGAACGATCTGTTGACCGGCTGGGGAAACAGCATTTATGACAGTCTTGATCGTCCACGGTACGGCGCAAATTACTGAGCGCGGGCACTCTGCAAGCAGGGAGTCGGGGTCAGCAGGCTGATCCATTCGCGGCGCTCAGCTGTTATCGCGCAGTCGAGCGCCTTGGGGTTATAGGGCAATCGGATCCTGGGGCCAAAAAACAGTGCAGCGCTGAGCCGAGTGTCACTTAGAGATAGTGCGGTGCCTGTGCGAGTGCTTACACAAGCACCTAAAAATCGCCCTTGGGTTGGCAAGCATCACCATCTGTTCGATGATGCATCCATGCATTGGTAAGGAAATCACAGTGCGTTTTAACCACATTGGGATTCCAACCCGGGAGTCGTTTGACGGCGAGATCGATTTGCCCCATTTGAAAATGACCGTGTCGGACCACACGAACAATCCTTTTGGAATTCAGTGGCAGCGGTACTGGGAGAAGGCGCCCTATCCAGAGTTGGTTCAGCAAGTTCCCCACGTGGCGTTCGAGGTCGACGACCTCGATGCAGAACTCCAGGGGCAAAAAGTCATTATCCAGCCAAATTCACCGAGTCCGGGGCTGCGCGTTGCTTTCATTGAAGTCAATGGCGCGCCGGTGGAACTCATGCAGTACGACGCGACTCCCTGACTTCAGGGTATTTGGGCCGACCTCAGTAGGCGCCGGAGCGGTCATTGCGAATTCTCAATAAAGCGTGAGCATCGCTGTCATTCAGGTTTTAGATCGGGCCCCGGTACCCAGTAGGGCCGCCTGAGAGGCATTGGATGGTCCTTGCCCAGCACGCCGTCGAGTAGCACATTGGCCATCACCGGGCCTTCATCGGTCATCGTCATCCAGACGAAGTGATCGAATTCGCCGTATTGCTTCCCTCGTAGCCCCGACACTCCGCCGGTTGTGGCAAGAGCAATTTTTTCGTGTACGTGAGGGCCGCCAGGACCGGGCTCGTACTCGTAGCTGTGCATGTGGCCTGCAAAGGCGGTGTAGTCCCGGTCATCAAGCAGCCTCTCAATTGCCTTCCATTCGCGGACCTCGCCTTCGTGGCGAGGCCAGGGACCGCTTGCGCTTGGTGTCTCAAGATCCCCATCTTCTTCAGGCTCTTTCCAGCTCTTGCGCCAATAGGGCCGATGGGTAAGTACGAACGTCCAGCGTACGTCCTCGTGAGCTGCCAGCGTTTTCTCGAACCAGCTTAGCTGCGCCTGCTGTTCCACTGACCAGTCTTCGAAGCGCTGACCATGTCCTTCAATGCCTTCGCGATCGAATAGCGCGGAGTTCAGGACGACGAAAAGGACTTCCTTATAGACGAAGCTGTAATAGCTCGGGCCATAGCGTTCTGCCCAAACGTCGGCCATCACCTGATTGCTGTAGTCGTGATTTCCCGGGGTATAAAAAAAAGGTGCGTCCAGCGCTTTGATGAATCCGTCGAGTTCATCCCACTCGGCTTCAATCTGCTGCCGATCTCGTGTGTAACCTTCAATCAGATCTCCCACACTCACCACGAAAGCTGGTTGCATCAAGTTGATGGCTTCCATTGCCGGTCCAAAAACTCCCTCCCGCTCTCCCCCCGTGCGATCGGTGATGACAACAAAGTGAAAACGCGCGTCGCCATCAAGCGCTTCAAGTGATGTCCATGGAATTGCGCCGGTACCAAAGCTGCCATCGTATGAGGGCTCGATAGCCCCAGACGAGACCACCGGTATTGCTGTGCCCGTCGAGCAGGACGTGATGGTTGCAACGATGGCAATCAGGCCAGAAAGAAAAATCGAGAACACCGGTGTTCGAGACATAGGGCTCACTGCTCTTGCGTAGTTGAATAAGTGCCGTCGAAACAAATTATTGCAGGTGCGACGCGACGACCGCTATGGCCCAGCCGCTTGACATGACGATTCAACGCAGCGTCAATGCGCGCCTGGGATATTCAGGCATCTTACACATCGAATATGAAAACGATTCTGCGATTCGGGTTATTTGTTTTTTTGCTGCTGGTCGTAGCCGTGCTGGTCGTACAGGTGCTGGCATCCAGGGCGATCGATGACTTGTTAGAGCAGGCAGCTACCCAGCAGCGCCCACTTCAACGCTGGCACGACAGCTGGACCGAGTTGGAGGGAGGTGATGCCTTCCAGGCCATGACCGGCGGATCGATGCTGGACGATGAGAATCGAGTGCCCGTGATTTTCGTTGGCAACAACTGGCAGGGCACGATCACAGTCATTTCACTTGACGACTACCGAAAGCTTGGCGTTATCGATGGAATACCCGACAAATTGGAGCGCCTGCGAGAAATTGATTCGAAGTTTTTTTATAGGCTGATGTTTTTCGCCATTCGCATGGCGGTCGGCGAGGGTCACGATCAGTACGTCGACGATATGTACAGCTCGATTGACGGTCGTTTGCTGGTTGTATCCCGGCCGAGCTTCGCCGACGTGGTGGCGATCAATACACGTACAGGTGAGATAGCCTGGCGTTTTCCCGTCGACGGTCGTCGCGCGGATCATATGGCGTTATCACCTGATGGACGCTTTGTGGCTGTATCGGCGTCGACCGCAGACAAA
>JBCCYE010000115.1:0-3740 GCA_039190425.1 Pseudomonadota bacterium
CACCCAGCCGTTCTGCTGGATCAAAATTCGACAGGCTGTGAACCTCTTGGGGCGTGGGCGATACCGCTTCGTTTTCCTTCTCGGCGATAACATTGTGCGTTGGCAACCAAGCAAGCTCGGAGGGCTCGAGATAGGCTGCTTGCCCTGAAGATCTCATAATGTCGCTCTCATGCGTTCTGGAATGAGTATGCCCAGGCTCAGTATTCAACAGTTGCGCGGGTGATTGCAATGCTTTCATCCGGCCCGCCGTGGGAACGTTTTAATAGCGACTACTGAGCATCAAGCCGTCACTAAGGCATCGGCTGGGGCAAAACAAAGGACTAAAATTACGGGCGGGCACTCGCAGTGCCTTTTCAAAAAATGAATCAATGCATTATGAAGAAGCGGTCAGGCCCCCCGGGCAGCCAACCCGTACTCGCAGTACTACTCATCACCGCAGTGCTGTTCCTTACGGCGGTACTAACAGCATGCGAGCACCAACAGGTACCCAACCCCTCCTCAACGTCAGTCAGTATTGCGACCTCGTCTGCCAGCGTGAACTGGCCCATGCACGGCTTAACAGCAGGTGAAGATCGGCATAGCGATCTGGCCGATATCAACACAGACACCGTTAGCGAACTCGCGGTAGCCTGGTTTACCGATATTCCCTCTAGAAGCCTGCGCGGCGTTGAAGCCACCCCCATCGTGGTTGATGGCATCATGTATGTCACCGGCCCCTGGAGCGTGGTTATGGCGATTGACGCTCGCAGCGGCGGCACGCTTTGGCACTACGACCCAGAGGTGCCCGGTGACACGGCACGAAAGGCGTGCTGCGATATGGTTAACCGTGGCGTTGCTGTTGTAGATGGTAAAGTGCTTTCAGCAACACTTGATGGGCGCCTGATCGCCCTTGATAAACGCTCAGGTGAGTTGCTCTGGTCGACCGTAACGGTAGATCAAACTAAGAGCTATACGATCACTGGCGCACCCCGCGTCGTTGGCGACTACGTGATAATTGGTAATGGTGGCTCCGAGTACGGAGTAAGGGGGTACGTGTCGGCCTACCATATTGATACCGGGGAGCAGGTGTGGCGCTTTTACACCGTGCCCGGCAATCCCGAAGATGGATTTGAAAACGCAGCCATGGCCATGGCCGCAGACACCTGGACGGGGCAGTGGTGGCAATACGGTGGCGGTGGCACAGCTTGGGATTCCATGGCCTACGACGCCGACTTAGACTTACTGTATGTAGGCGTGGGCAACGGTTCACCCTGGAACCAGGCTGTGCGCAGCCCGCAAGGCGGTGACAACCTATTCATCTCATCGATCGTTGCGCTAAGACCCAAAACCGGTGAATACGTCTGGCATTTTCAGACTACCCCAGGCGACCAATGGGACTATACCGCCACTCAGCACATGATCCTGGCGGATATCGACATCGAGGGCGCCACTCGCAAGGTCATCATGCAGGCGCCGAAAAACGGCTACTTCTACGTTCTCGATCGCGAGACCGGCGGGTTTATCTCAGGACAAAACTTTGTGCCTGTGAACTGGTCTCGTGGTTTAGATCCCAAGACAGGCCGACCCGATATCGTGCCAGAAGCCAAGTACTCCCTATCGGGCGAAGCATTTTTAGGCATGCCCTCCCCTGGCGGCGGCCACAATTGGCAGCCTATGAGTTACAACAGCAATACTGGCCTGGTGTACTTTTCAGCCATGGATATGCCCTATTCTTATGTTGCGCTCTCCGCGCAAGCGTTCAAATTCAACCCCTCGGGGTGGAATACAGGAGAAGACCCGAGCCAGTTCCCTATGCCTGAGGACCCACAAATCCGCGCCCAAATTAGAACCATGTTGAAAGGCAAATTGCTGGCCTGGAATCCAGTAAAACAGGAGGAAGCGTGGTCAGTACCCATGGGCGTGCCGTGGAATGGTGGCACGCTTACAACTTCTGGCAATCTCGTGTTTCACGGCAACGGTGAGGGCTACCTTGCCGCCTATCGCGCCGACAGCGGCGAGAAAGTCTGGGAGCACTACCTGTCCAGTGGCATCGTGGCCTCACCGATAACCTACGCCATTGATGACGAACAGTATGTCGCCATAGCGGTCGGTTGGGGTGGCATCATGCCGCTCAACTTGGGAGAACCGATGAAATCGGGTGTGCCTCCTCTGGTTAATCGTATTGTCAGCTTCAAGCTCGGGGGCCAGGCCGTTTTGCCAGGCGTCAAAAAAGCTATTCCTATACTCGAACCACCGGAGAGTGCAGCCGATGCATTGACCATCGCCAAGGGACGGGTGACTTATCACGAAGCTTGTTGGATGTGTCATGGTGATGGAGCCGTTAACAACGGGGGCGTCCCTAATCTAAGAACATCGCAGGTGTTGGGTAACGCTGATGCTTTCGCTCTGTTCGTGCTGGGCGGCATCGCCGAGACCAACGGCATGCCCAGCTTTGCAGGAGAACTCACCGCATTGGACGTGGAGAACGTACGCGCCTACGTTATTAACCGTGCACAGGTTTTAAAAGCGGATCCGACGCTACCGTAAGCCAGATCTAGGGCCTCTGCCAATCAACTCCGCTGTCGGCGAAACTCAGTAGGCGACACACCGAATCGACAGCGGAAGACTTTATTAAAGTGCGAAATATCGTTAAACCCCGACTCGAAGGCCAACTCACTGATCCGCGCGTCGCTGCCGCCTGCTAACGCACGAGAGACTGCCGAAAGGCGCGCATCAAGCAACAGTTTTCCGAACGTTGTGCCTTCGTTGTGGCATATCTTATGGACATTGCGCACCGAGCAGCCCAAATGCTTCGCAGCCTGAGTAGGGCTGATATCGTCCTGTCGAAAATTGCATCCTAAGTACTGTCGCAGATCCACTATCAGCCGATTCATCGAACGGGTGGGACAGCCATAGGATTTAGACAGACCCAGACATTCCGCTAGTGTGTGACTCAACACCTGCAGAAATAGCTCGGTATGAGCTGTGTTACCTTCGGTATTTCCTGCTGCCTTCACCAACATCTGCTCCAGAGCGGCTCGCAAAACAGTACCTGATCTATCAACGAGACTCAGGCGCGTACCCAACGCCGCTTCAAGCGGCATCGCAAGGTGCTCACGCAGCGACCACGCGGGTATCTGGATACAGAGCTGTCGGAACGCACTGTTAAACTCAAGCACATACGGTTGATTTGGATCGACCAGCATGCAGTCACCTACCGCCAGTTCGGTTGCACCCGCCTGGTGCAGAACGCGTCCCGTGCCGCCTATGTGCACATTCAACTTGATCATGTTACTGCCAGCACGTTGAATTTGCTGATCTCCTCGATGTACACGCTGAGCATCGGCAGTGATGCTTGAGATGCGAAGGTCAGCATAGTCGACGGTTTCTATCAAACCATTAAAACCGTCGTCATATGCGACTTCAGGCAGGAGTTCCGTAAAAGTATCACACAGAGCTTGGCGCCAGGCGTGCAGACGCGCCTCCGGTCGAAAGCAAGCAAGATTACGAACCTCTTGAGGAGATGACATGATGCTGTCAGGCTCACTGTCGACGGCGAAATTGTGCGTTGGCAACCAAGTAAACGCCGAAACTTCAGGATAACCTTCTGTAGGAGGACGCTTCATAGTAATGCTCCTTTATTTCAAGCTTAAAATATTTTTATAAGCTCATGCAATCTTTATATGCGCCGCTTACACCGACAGCAAAGGATCCCGCGACTTTGGTTTGTCATCATGAATGCAAAATCAGTGCCAAAGGAA
>JBCCYE010000116.1:0-3727 GCA_039190425.1 Pseudomonadota bacterium
CGCGAAGCCCCTATCCGCTCTAGAAACAAACGCAGTCACGAAATTGCGAACTCACTGCCCACGAAAAAAAGCCCTGGCGGCGATCCGGTCCCTGTCGATCTGCGCCTTGAGTTCTTCCAGGGAATCAAAGCGCTGTTCATCACGGAGCATTTTTCGGAAACTCACGCGAAGTCGTCGACCATAGACATCAAGCTTACGATCCAGAAGATGTACCTCAAGATTGGGTTTTAGCGCATCCGCAATTGTGGGCCGCACCCCCACATTCGCGACGCCATTCAAAGCACTCAGCGGCGGCCCGCCATCACACGTGTCGACCGTCACCGCATAGACTCCCCGCAGCGGGACAGCACGCCTGCGCAGCGCGATGTTGGCCGTTGGTGCGCCTATTGTGCGCCCGAGCTGGCGCCCGTATATCACGCGCCCGGACAAGCTGAAGGGACGCCCGAGCAAAGCTTCTGCCAGTTCGAAGTCGGCCTCCTGCAGGGCTCGTCGAAGGCGAGAACTGCTAATGCGTTCTCCATCGAGTTCCCGCGTACGCGTTGGATGGATCTCGAATCCTTCCTTAAGACCCAGGCGACGCATGAATTCCGCGTCCCCTTCGCGGTCGTGACCGAAACGGAAATCGTCACCTAGCACGATCGAGCGAACTCCGAGGCCGTCAACGAAAATGCTCTGTGCAAACGTTTCAGCAGACATAGTGCGCAAAGCCTCATTGAAGCGCAGACACAGAAGGCGATCCACGCCTGCTGCCGCTATCGCTTCAAATCTCTCTCGAAAACTCTGCAATCGGGCCGGAGCATCGTCGCCGGCAAAAAACTCGCGGGGCAAGGGCTCAAAAGTTACCAGCACGGTCGTTGCGTTATGGGCATCACCTTGCTCAAGGAGCTGTTCAATAACCGCTTGATGCCCGTGATGGACCCCATCAAAGGCTCCAATCGTGGCCACGGTGGCTGCATCAGGGTGGAGATCGGCTCGCAGGCGCGATAGACCTCGATGAAGCTGCATCGCTTTTCTTTGGGGTCGCTAAAAGCGAGTGAGTATATCGGAGAACGGTAGGCACGCCCATGCGGGTAGGTACCTTGCCGACCGAACCAGCTTACCGGTCATCGCGACCAGCAACCGGGGCACGCAGGTGAGACACGCGAACACCTGTGAGGAACAGACAGCTGGCGTAGCAGCCTAGACCGGCGACACACAAGCCAGCCATACGAACGCCACGCTCAATCCAATCCCAGGTAATCCAGAGTTCGAACGTGGGTGTTAGCGCTACCAGGAACACGATCATGGCAAGAGTGGAGCCAAGCGCACGAGGCAAGAGCAGGCGCCACTCGGCCCCAAATTGATAGTCGCCGCGCGCCAGGAGACCTCGCCATAGTAAAAAGGCGTTGAGAGACGCACTCAATGCAGTCGCAAGCGCGAGCCCCGCGTGTCCCGCGTCGAAGAACTTCAGCAGAAGAAAAACCAGAATTACGTTAAGCACCATATTCGCAAGCATGGCCCAGATCCCAATTCGCACCGGAGTCTTCGTATCCTGACGGGCATAAAAACCTGGCGCGAGCACCTTGATGAGCATGAACGCACAAAGTCCCAGTGCGTACGCGCGCAGACTTAAGGAGGCCTGAGTCACGTCTCGCTCACTCATCGCTCCATACTGAAACAGCGTAATGAGTATCGGCTCGGCCAACATGAGAAGCGCCACGGCCGAAGGTACGCCAATAAGCAAAACTGATCGGACGGCCCAGTCCAGAGTCCGGCGGTAATCCTGCTCCCTGTCAGCCGCCTGTTGCGCCGATAACGTGGGGAGAATCACTGTGGCTACGGCGATGGCAAACACCCCCAGTGGAAGCTCGGTAAGACGATCTGAATAGTACAGCCAGGAAATACTGCCGGTGGGAAGCAGCGATGCCAGAACCGAATCCAGCAGCAGGTTAATCTGACTCACCGATACGCCGAACAGTGCGGGAATCATCAAGGTTAAGACCTGGCGCACTCGGGGGTGGCCGGGCTGCCATCGAGGTCGCGGCAGTATCGCCAGCCGGTACAGAGGGGGCAGCTGAAAAACAAGCTGAGCAACCCCGCCCACCACTACGCCGATCGCCAGGGCATACACCGGCTCGTCAAACGCGGGGGCCACAAACATCGCGGCAGTTATGACGGACACGTTCAACAGCGCGGGTGTGAAAGCGGGTATCGCAAAGCGACCGTAGCTGTTTAAGACGGCAGCGCAAAGACCGGCCAGCGAAATTAGCATAAGGTAGGGAAACATGATCCGAATCAAATCGCGGGTTAAATCGAATTTGAATGGATCGCTAAGAAAACCTGGCGCAAATACGGTGACCACCAGGGGCGCCGCCATGAGAATAGCCAGGGTCAACCCCAGGAGCACACCTCCAAGCACACCCGCAATGCGATCAACAAACTCCCGAACCGCGCGTTGCCCCCCCTGCTCCCGACATTCGGCCAGCACCGGGATAAACGCCTGAGAGAATGCGCCTTCGGCAAACAGCCTTCGAAGAAAATTGGGAATCTTAAAGGCGATGAAAAAAGCATCGGCGTTTGCGTTGGCACCCACCAGCGCCGCGAGGGTCACGTCTCTGATGAGGCCCAGAACCCGGGACAGACCGGTCATTGCTCCAACAATTACGCTGGATCTGAGCAAACCACCCGATCGTTTCTCTGCTTCAGCGACCTCGCTCATTTACTCTACCAGCCAGAGTTCTCTCTGACGCTTCCAATTCAACGCAAACCACTGGAGAGCGACGAGCGTGTGCCCGTTGTTTACGGAATCGGACTCGAGCAGCGCCAGCGCCTGCACACGCGGCACGCGGTGAACAAGAATGTCCTCGCCCTCATCAGCCAGCCCCTTGACCTCACCAACCGCAGCCGAGCGAACCCTCCCCAAAAAAAGCCGTACGTGCTCCGAACACGCTCCGGCACTTGGGTAGAACGACGCAATGGGTGTAAGCAGATCCAGGTCGCAGCCGGCCTCCTCTACCGCTTCGCGGCGGGCAACTGCCTCGTCTTCTTCACCCACCTCTACGATTCCCGCAATCAACTCAAGCATCCAGGGCGAGACCGCATCACCCATACTGCCAGCTCGAAATTGTTCGATCAGAATCAGGCTGTCATCCCAGGGATCATAGGGTAATACGCCCACTGCGCTTCCACGCTCGAATACCTCGCGCACAACCGGAGGACTCCAGTCACCGGAAAAGAGGCGGTGTTCGAAGGTGCGCTGATGTACTCGAAAATAGCCGTCGAAGACCACGTCATCAGCGACAATACGCACATCGGCGCCGGAGTAGCGCAGCTTCAGGGTCACAGATCACGCCTGGTTGCGAACCACCGGACATCCTGGGCGTGGGCATCCACCTTGTCTGCGACATCGAGTACCAACGCGAACAGGGCCATGCGCACAACTACGCCATTATCTGTCTGACGAAAGATCGCCAGATTCGGGTTGTCGTTGAGGTCTTCATCAAGTTCCCTTGCAGGCTCCCGCGAATCACGCGGCAGGGGATGCATGATCACGGTGTTGGGCTCGCAGTTGCGCGTGTATATCTGCTGGTTCAGACGAAAGCGACCTCGATACAAGTCGGCGTCCTCAGTCGATGCAAAACGTTCTTCCTGGAGACGCGTGCTATAGACGATATCGACGTGCGCAATGCCCTCCTCGAGTTGTTCGATTTCCGAGACGTGGTGCCCCGCACTGCGCAGCATGTCGCAG
>JBCCYE010000117.1:0-3697 GCA_039190425.1 Pseudomonadota bacterium
AAGGTTGAGTTGCGCGAAGACCCAAAGGCCTCGTCGGCCCGCAAGACCACGAAAACGCCATTACCCGAGCATATCGACGGTGCCCTGTGGGAGGCACTCCGGGAGCGGCGGCGCGAGCTGGCCGAGGAGCAGGGCATACCGCCCTATGTGGTCTTTCACGACCGCACCCTGCAGGAAATGTGCGAGTTGCGGCCCCAATCGGTGGATTCATTCGCCCAGCTGACAGGCGTGGGCGAGCGAAAATGCGCCAAGTACGCGAGTGACTTCATCGCGGTCATCAAAGGATTGGAGCAGAACGAGAGCCATCCAGCCCAATAAAGCAGTAAACTGCTGCAAAAAGAATAAAAGGCTGATAGCGATGCTTCGAAAACAACGGGCCAGGCCGTGTGCCGCCGCGGTCGTCGGTGCGTGTGTGCTAGCTGCCACCGCGACCTTTGCGGGACAGATTGAACGTGAAGGCAACCCCGCCCTCATACTCTATGAAGCCGGTGACCGGCGCCTGGAACTTGCAGGTGCCAACGTTAATCCCAGCATGAGCGGCACGTTCACGCCTGTCCCCGGGCTGGATCTGGACTCCCGCAATATCCAGGAGAGTTATCAGCAGTATTCCCTGGGGCTCAAATACAAAATCGATGACCGCTGGACTCTGGCCGCTCTAATAAATCAGCCCGTCGGTGCAGACGTCAAATACGCGGAGGGCCGGCCCCATCCCTTCAGTGGAGCCGAAGCCACTATCGAGGCACTGGCAATCAATCTGCTCGCAAAGTATCAGGCGACTGACCGCATCAGCGTCTTCGGTGGGCTGCGCGCGCAACGTGTGCGTGGCGACGTGTCGCTACCACCGCCTTTTCGCTATGAGCTCAAAACCGAGTACGACGAGCAGTTTGGCTATGTCGTGGGTGCGGCTTTCGAGATTCAGGAGATCCTGCTGCGCGTTGCTGCAACCTATGAGTCTGAAGTCACACATAGCTTCAGCGATAACAATGGCGCGCCGTTTGACGTCGTCAAACCCCAGGCTTTTACGCTCAACCTGCAATCGGGCATCAACCAGAAGACGCTGGCCTTTGCCTCGGCCCGGTGGCGAGACTGGACCGAGTTCCAGATTGCGCCCCCGGATTTTGGCGACGTACTGGGTCGGCCTGGTGCCGCTATCGCCTTTGGCACCTCCGACATCTGGACCTTTGAAGTTGGCATTGGCCGGAGGATCACGGACCGCTGGTCAGGCATTGCGTCCATCAAATACGAAGAGGATCTCGGCGATACCGTCGGCAACCTGCTCGCCTACGATGGCTTCATCAGCTATGGCCTAGCGGCAGTTTACCGACGCGATAAATGGGATGTGATCGCGGGAGTAAGGTACGTCTCGTTCGGAGACACACGCACCACCACGATTGGTGCGGACTTCGAAGGCAATAGCGCAGTAGCAACCGGGTTAAGAGTGGCCTACCGCTTTTAGCGGAACCACACGATCGTCGCTACCGACTAACTCGGGTGGGCCAATCCAGTGACCCTGCAGCTGCTCACAGCCCAGGCGGGTAACGTAGTCGGCCGTCTCTGAATCCTCGACTCCCTCGATGCAGCACTTTAGCTTGAGCTTTTTAGTCAGCGAGACCGTGGCCTCAAGTACCTGACGATTCGCATGATTCCGCGCAACTCGCTGTATGAACGATCGATCAATTTTGAGCTTGTCGAGGGGCAGATTGTGCAGCATCGACAGTGACGAGTAGCCCACGCCAAAGTCATCAAGCGCCACCCGAAAGCCCCGAGCCCGAGCGGCATGCAAAATCCGAACGTTGTAATCGAGATTGCGGAATGCCACCTGTTCGGTAATCTCAAGCTCAATTTGCTGCGGGGCCACGTCGTAGCGATCCAGCAGAGTCTGATTGTCTGCGAGGAACTCCGGGTTTGAAAGCTGGGCGGGCGACACGTTCACGGCATAGAACTGATCTGTGCGTATCGGATGGTCGCGAAGGCTTTGTTCCAGCGTGCTCAACATAAGGGGGTGTAGCAGGCCCGCCCTTTCGGCCACGGGTATGAACTCAGCCGGTGCCGGGTCACGCTCCAAAGTGCTGTCCACCCAGCGCGCCAATATCTCGTAGCCCAGGATGTTGCCCGTGTTTGCACAGGCAATAGGCTGCAGTGCCGGTTTGATCTGACCCGCTTTGAGCGCATCCGAAAAAGCAAGCTCCATGGCGGAGCGAGTGAGGGTCGACTGATCCACCGTCTGATTAAAGCGCGACACGGCCAGCCCCTCGCCCTTGGCCCGTCGCATAGCTGTATCGGCCTGATGCATCAATTCCGATAACTCGGTGGAGTCCTCGGGGTAGCATGCAAACCCAAGCGAAGCACCCACGCCCACATTCCCCACCTGGGTTGCCACATCGGCAGTGCACTTTTCGTGGAACACCTCAAGAAACTGATTGAGCGGACTCGCAAGGCGAGACGTTGCGATCAGTACCGCAAACTCATCGCCGCCAAACCGCGAGGCCAGCAAGACAGAGTTCGGCTCCGCCAGTCGCTCGGCAATCGCCGTAAGCACCGAATCACCTACCGCATGCCCGTACTTATCGTTCAGCGGCTTAAAGCGATCGAGGTCGATAAACACGCACGCCACCGGCGTTTTCGCTTCTATGGCCTCACCCAGCGCCTTCAGAAAACTACGTCGGTTGGAGAGCCCCGTGAGCGGGTCCTCGGCCGCGAGCCGATCCTTCTCGGCCAGCAACGCCAGCACCCGCTGGTCGGTACGCTCACGAGAAAAGGTAACGGCGGCTAAAAGCGCGCCCGAGACAAAGGAAAGCAGCGTGAGCGACACAGCATAATTCGCGAGGTCCTGCGCGGACCATGCGGCGGCGTAGGTGTAGGGCGCAATCGTCGTCGTGTGCAGATACAACAATATGGAGTGGACCACCGCTATGAAAGACATAACGCGGTAGTCCGCGATCAGAACAAGCGCAATAGGCGCGAAGAAAAGAACAGGCAGATTGATCAGGGAATCGTTGTTCGTTTCGGCGTAGATAAAGGTGTTGACCCAGATCTGCCCGTAGACCAACAACATTCCGTATACAGCGACGCGGACAAAATGCCAATTCGCGTACGCACAGTACACCATAGTGCCCAGGATGATGTTGTAAGTGACGTTGGTGACCCAGGTGTTGACCACCGCGTCACCACCAGCGACATACACGAACATCAGCAGGTTGTTCACTAGCAGCCCAAGCGCTGACCCCAGAAACACCGTACGCTGTCTCCGGTCAGTAAAACCCTTTACGGGGTTCATCGCTGAGAACCGATCTGAATCCATGTCTTACTTACGTCAAAAGCCGCCTGTCCGCGTGTGATTCCCTGCCCTTCGAATACAGCGGAGAAATACGCTGCAACTCGCTACTTCATCCGACAGCGTTGCCACTAACCACATGCCAGAACGCGGGAGCGCTACACCATGCCTAACTGGCGGAGGCTATTGGGAGAAGCTCTATTCGGACAGGAAACACCACGCACGAACGGCATTCAGACGGGCCTCAGCGTGATTTTTGAGAAGAAAGACACACAAATCGAAGCTACAAGGAGCAGGCAACGGAGGCATGGATAATGCGGCCTGCGCCGCAAGATTGAGCAGCGCAGACCACCATCGGGCCAACGGCGTTGCAAAGCGTTCACGGCCAACGAAAACGAACCGTGCGAGACCGGAAGCGATCAC
>JBCCYE010000118.1:0-3658 GCA_039190425.1 Pseudomonadota bacterium
ATCGAAGCCTGGAAACTCCATGTCAGCGCCCAGCGGCGCAATGCTGGCTCGACCCTTCTCCACCGACAGACTGTAACGTACCAGCTCCGGAGGCTGGTGATACGGCCCTTGCAACTGCTGGACTAAACGATGCATGCCCACCTTAACGAGATCGGCATTCGGATAGGCGCAGGCGGTGAAATGCGTGAGATCACCTTCTTCCCAGGCATTACCGAAATGGAATACGAATGTCGCAGGCACCTCAATGGAGGCCTTCAATGCGAAATCCTCGCGGTCGAATACCAGCAGCTGGCTGGGCCGTTCGGGCTGCCAGGCCATTTTGTTGACGAAGCCACTGCCCTCTGCCTGCACCACGGAGGTATTCAGCGCCACGAGGTAGCGCGGGGTCAGTACGAAGTCGTGCATATAGCCCGGGAAATCCAGGCGCGCGGCGGATGATTTTTTGAGTTTGCCGTTAGCGCCAACGTGATACAGCACCAGGGTTGGGCGCCCCGCAAAGGGCACGGAGCCGATATTCCAGAGGTCACCGTGGTCATCAAAGTGCGGGTGTGCGGAAAACGGCACCCCCTGCAACGCAGTATCGAATGTCAACATGCCGCGGGTTTCCAGGCTATCGGGGTCGATGCGGTAGGCCGAGCCCGCTTCCCAGAGGGCCAGTAGTTCGCCATTGAGGGGCTGGATATTGATATTCGCCACGTTGGTGCTTTCGTTGTTTCGCACCGGTTGGCTATCCTCAAAGAGAGTGCCGGCGCCGTTGTATAGAAAACGACCGGCTTTTTCTTCCTCGACAAAGCGGCGGGTGCGCACGAATCGACCTTGATGCTGCACACCGTTGCCATCGATTTGAAAAGCCTGCACCATCCCGTCGGGGTCAAACCAATGCTGATAGCGCTGCCCAGAGCGCTCATACAGGGCCGGTCCATTGCGATAGAAGCGGCCATGGCAGGCATCGGGGAACACACCGCTGACGTCCATTGTCAGCGGCGGCAGATCTTCAGTTACACCTTGAAAACCCAGTGCCCAGGCCGGTGTTTCCTTCGCTGTCAGATACCCGGGAAGGGAGGGGAGTGCTGCCAGCGCAGCAAGACCTTTCAGAAATTCTCGTCTGTCCATGCTTAGCGCACCCGGATTTCAATTTGCAGGTCGTCTTGCAGTTCCACGGCCGCGTCTTCAAAGGAAGGCGGGCCAAAGCGCCCGGCATCGTTGCTAAAGCCATAGCCTTCAACAGGGATGCCCAGCATATTGCTATCGAGATCTCCATTGTTGTTGGCATCGTGAAACAGCTTGATCGCGTAGCGTCCCGCGGGCAGGTCGTGTAGCGTGAATTTTTGGCTGTCAGCAGTGACGCGGCTTCGTGCAGACAGCACCGGGTTCACATCGTTTGCATAATTCTTTTCGCTGTCGAACAACACCCACGCTATCTCTCCCGCAGGCTCGCTGATGTTGATGATATTGACGGTGAGGTCTGCAGCTATACCGGTCTGTGCCAGTGGTAGAGCGATACACCCGAGCAGTAGATTACGCATGTTGTATTCTCCTTGACGGTCGATGAGGGTAGTTTCCGCTATCCATCGGCAGGAAACAGGTGCCGAAAGTCACCCGTTACATGATGGCGAATCGTGACTTTTGGCAGGGTGTTCGCAAGGCGTATGTCGACTATGATCTCGGCATGTCATCTCGCACCCTCACGACGGAACAGGTATTGCTGGATGTATCCGGCTTGCTCGCTATCGCACTGGTAGGCTATGTGATTGCCCAGTACAACGGCTTGCTGCCCAGCCTGACCCTGCATATTCCTTTTGCACTGGTATTTCTGCTGGGCGCATACAAGCAGGAGATCCCTCTCATCCCCCATCAGGGCATCGTGAGCGTGCTGCTCATGTTCCTGCTCTCGGTAGTCGCGATTGGGTGGTTTCGCGATACCATCGTGCTGATTCTGTCTGTAGTGATGATAGCGTCAGCGCCCTATCATCTCAGTGGCCGGCTGTGTTGGCTGCTGATTGTGATCGCGAACGTGGCCTATGGATTGCTGCTCAGCGAAGCCTGGGCACCGAAGGAGTTTGCCATTGCCTTCTTTACGCTGCTCGCCCTGCAGGGCTTCGCCCTGACCTCCAGCCTCGCTCGCCAGCGTGAGGTGGCAACCCGGGACACACTGGCAAGACAGAATAACGAGTTGCTGGCCGCGCGTGCTGTCATGGCCCAGCAGAGCCAGGCGGAAGAACGGCTGCGTATCGCTGGCGATCTACACGACACCATCGGTCACCGCCTGACGGCGCTGCAGCTACAGCTGGAGGCCCTGGCGCATCAGGCACCGGAATCGCTCTCTCACGATGTGAAAAACAGCCAGGCGCTGGCAGCCGATCTGCTGGAGGATATTCGCAGCATCGTGCGCAAGATCTCTGAAGAGAAGCGCGGTGATCTAGCCGGTGCCATTGCCCAGCTGGAAAAACTAACCCCAGGAGTGAAAATCACGGTCAGCTCTTCGCTGCCTGAGCTAGAAACACCCCTGGTGCAGCAACTGGTGTTCTGCTTCCAGGAAGCGTTCAACAACGCCATTCGCCACGGCGGGGCCGATCGGATCGACGTCAGCTACGACGGCGCGTCCTTCTTGATCAGCGATAACGGTCGCGGGCTGAGGGGGACCATCAGCCCGGGTTTTGGCCTGAACAATATCCGCGCGCGATTGGCGCCCTTTGGTGGTCGTGCAGATCTGAGTAACAGCGATACCGGAGGCTGTGAATTGGTACTCCAACTGCAGGGGGCTGCCCTGTGATTCAGGTGGGGCTGGTGGATGATCAGGCGCTGGTGCGCGAGGGCATTGCCCGCTTGATTGAACTGTCCAAACGCGTCACGACAGCCTGGCAATGCGAAGACGGCGCATCGGCCCTGGAGAGACTGCAGGCAGACCCCGTGGACGTGTTGGTGTGCGATATCCGTATGCCGCGCCTGGACGGCATCGGCCTGGTGCGCAGGCTGCGGTCGGAGGGCTCCACTCAGCCGATTCTGATTCTTACCACCTTTGACGATCACCAGCTGTTTATGGAAGCACTGGCGGCGGGGGCCAATGGTTTCCTGCTGAAGGATGTGTCGCTGGAAAAACTCATCGCGGCGATTGAGACGGTTGCCGCCGGGGGCTTTATCGCCGAACCCAGGCTGGTCTCTCAGGTGTCCACCGGGATCGCCGACGCACCGCCGGCTGACCCCGAACTGCTCAGCAATAAGGAGCGCGAGGTGTTGAAGCTGGTGGCGGGCGGCCTGTCGAACCGCGAGATCGCCGAGGTGATTCATCTGGCGGAGGGTACGGTGAAGAACCATGTCTCCAACGTCCTCACCAAGCTAAACTGCCGCGACCGCACCCAGGCCGTGCTGTATGCGATTCACTGGCAGCTGATTTAGCAACGGAGCTAATTGCCTGACCCGGAGTATAAGAAGCACAAATGGGGTTTCGGGAGTATTTGGTCGTCCTGAAAATAGTCTCGGGTCCTGAAATGCTGGAAGTCGGTTCGGGCAGTGCCTTTGGTTAGTACTCGCATTGCAGGTCTTGTAGATCGTTTTCGCTCACCTTCGAAACCTGGCACAAACCGGTACGGCGCTCCCGACGCTGTACCAACGTATTTCTCAGTGACGTCCTTGCTGATTCAGTGCAGTTGAACTGGAA
>JBCCYE010000119.1:0-3631 GCA_039190425.1 Pseudomonadota bacterium
CCGAGATCGACGGCGGAGGAGTTTGTAATGTCGCGTACCTGCCCGGGCCCGATACCTCGAGGCAGCGGGGTTTCCTGGGTCAGCTCGCCTTCCAGCGTGTACCGTCGCAGCGCTCGCGAGCTGGTCACCAGCAGATCGCCGAGCTGCGCATAGGTGATGTCACCACCACTGTCCCCAATGTCGAAGTCTCGCTGCGGCACACCGTTCTCATCATAGAAAACGACCCTGTCGCGCCCCAATGCGATCAGGTGGACACCGTCGCTGGTCAGCGATCTAATTCTGAACGGAGCATTAGTCTCCGGATTTATTGAGTCCCACTCGCGCAGAAAATCGTACGTGAGGGTGTCAAAGACCTTGACCGAATCGTCTCCGCCATCTGTCAGATAGAGTTCAAAGCCATCAATCGTGCCTGCGCGCTTGCCGCAGTTCTGGATAAACTCGCCCGGCTGGCTGCCCATAATAGTGACCAGGGGGACATAAGTGACGCCGTCACCTGAGAAAAACTTGACACCTCGACAATCTGTAACCCCGTAGAAGTTTTCGGTTAGGCCGGTAAACGGTTCCTGGATTGGACCCAGGTTGACGATTTTGCTGGGCGCGTCCAGCGTATCGAACTGTGCGGTTGTCCGGTCATAAATGCGAACGAGTCGGCCTTCATCGTCCAGCACAGATACCCGGCTGTTTCGAAATTCGGGCACGTACACAAGGCTGTTGCGGTTATCTACTGCGATATCCAGCGGTTCATCAAAGAACCCCTCGGCGGGTGATGCAGCCTGAAAAGTGCTCAACAGCTGGAACGTTGAGCTGTAGCGGTGTACGGCGGAGATTGATCCCAGAAGGTAGGTCCCGTCAAGCGCTCTGGTGATCGCGGGGAAAAAGTTGCTGCCACTTTCAGGTGGACTGAATCGATCCAGCACGGCGCCGCTTTCCGTAGCCAAGACTGCGACGTCCCGGTCGGTGGCAACCAGTAGTTGGCTACCATCACTACTGAACACCAGGTCCTGTGGACGCGGTGTATCGGCAAAGGAACCAAAAGCCCGCAGCAAGTTGCCCTCCACATCGAACTGAATAATTTGGTTATTGCAGCTGTCAGTTACGTAAACCGTATCGTCTGGCGCGACCAACAGGCCCTCCGGGGGGATGGCAAAGCCGGCAGTGCACGGGCCGAAGCCTTGAAAGCTCGACTGAAAGTTGAAGTCAGCGTCATAGACTTTGACGCTGTTGGCACTGCCGTCAGGTACCGAGAAATCGACGTCCAGCAGCACAAAGCTGCCGTCACTCAGGAAATCCAGGGCATTCGCTAACGCGATTTCGCCTGGCTCTCCGATGGCGCCGCCAACGAGTAGCTCCGTCGACTCAAAATTCTGGTCCATGCGGACCACGCCGCGAAACGTCGGTATGTAGAGCATGCCGTCTCTGGCCACAAGGTCTTGCGCATTGTTGGCGCCGAACGGCGAGCCGAGCGTGATGACTCGCCCGGTGCGGCTGAGCGCAAAGGCGTTGCCTTCGCTTACCGCAAAGACCGTGTCGCCAACCGCAGCAATACCGTCAACCCCGTCGGAGAAGTACCAGGGCTGCTGAAGTGCCGGCACGAAGCGCTCAAAGCGCAGGGATTGGGAGTGGGCGCTGCTCCAAACCAGCGGCAGAAACGCCATTACGAACCCGGCCGTGCGGGCTGTCCAAGAGCGAGAAATCATAGGGTTAGCCTAACGGCATCCTGCAGAAAAGCTACCCGTTGTGGCGGTGGAGGGACTGTACGTCAGCGCGAAGCGTTACATCCCGTCATTGCGTCTTTGTTCGTGTCATCAGCTGTGGCCATCCGGCGGTTCGTGATGTCAGACGGCGGAAAGACAGGGCGGCCGTCCTCGCGGTAAATGCCCTCCGCGATCGCCAGATCGCAGGGCGTCAGGCGATAGGTCATCTCCGGGCTGACTCGGCCGCCGAACGCGGGGCTGTCGTAGCTACACACGCTGCGGTCTACGTGTGCGACGAAGTCGCCGTCGTCGTCGCGCCACTGAAACCGGCAGCCGTCGGGAAATCTGAGGAGCTTCTCCTCCGTGACCTGGGTGAGCTGCAGCGCCATGTCCCAGTTGCTGTCCAGCGTGACGCCGCTCTCTAGCAGCACCGTGGACCGCATGATCAGGTCGGTGCCTTCGAAGGCATAAAACTTACGCTGCGCTGCGGGGCCGCCGAACGACTCCGTGCTGATGTGGTGATAGAAAATCTGGCCGCCCAAGGTGGGCACCCGCAGCGGCACGATCCGATGATAGACAGGGCCCCGACTTCCCTCGCCGAGGTAATCGCCCGGGAGGAGTGCCTGAATCGCTGCCAGCGAGTCAGCTTGATCGTTCGCCTGGCTGAAAGACCAGCAGCAGGTAGCAAGGACCGCGGCGAAGATGCCCACCCTTCGATGACGTTCGACGGCGTTCATGCGGCTGCCTCGGCAACCCGCTTGGCCAGCGGCTTAGGTAGGGCTTCGGAGAATCTCGTCATGTCCACTTCAAGCAGCTCTGGATGAACCGTGCTGGCTTTTTGGAAAAACTCCGCCGGCAGCTGGTCGACGGACTGAAGCTTGCGACCGTTCCAGGTGGCGAACATATGGCCGGGCCGGTCGCCCATATCCATCCATTCGGGCCAGGGGAAAACATAGCCGCCGGAGGTGCCGGTCGGGAGATCCAGAATACTGTCGTCCTGAAAGAGCGAAAGCGGCGACCAGTTGGCCGACGTTTCGATAAACGTGGCGGGCCAGGAAGCCGGCGGCTGGCGCACCTGCTCGATCTTCATCAGGTCTCCCTCGATCAAAAACTGCTCGTGACGAATCCGCGGCGGCGCTTCCGGGCTGTCGAGGGGGATCACGCCGTCCGGTGTGTAGAGATAGCCTGGATCGCCGGTCAGGGTGATTGCGGGAACCGCAACCGTTTCCCCGGTGATCGGATTGACCGCGCTGTCGGTCCAGCGTCCTGTTTTAATGTCGCGGGGAAAAGACAGGTTGTGACCGCCGATGCGGTACATACCCGGCCCAAGGTTTTGATGATGGGAAAGCTCAATACCCTCCCAGCGCACCACCGCTTCGGGACGACGCCCGTCCTGCACGGCGTACATTTGAAAGTGGTACCAGAACAGAACGTCCGCGTTTTTACGCATATTGCGCAGGACCCGGAAGCTCTGTCGCTGATGTTCCAGCGGATTTTCGTAATTCACGAATTCGGATCGAATGCGGCCACCGGGAAAGGCAGGCAGCGCCGCCGGGCTCGCGAGCGCTATTGTGCCGGGTACGGCCGCCGCGCTCGCTGCCAGGGTTGCGGTCATAAATCACCGCCGTTGGCTCCGAGTGGAACTTGGCCGCTTTACATTTGAGTGCAGGCTTCTCAAGGCGCGCGTCAAAAAATAGCTCATCGATTGAATCCTGGCAGGTTTGGCTTCACCACATACGCCCTGGCGCCCGAATCCGGTTCCAGAGTCAGCGCCATTATGGCCCAGTACCCGCGTCAATTTGCGTCGTCTTCTCACATTGGCCATGCAAATGATGAGGGTTGTCAGAACAAACGCGCATGGTTATCCGCAGCCTTCTGCCTTGCGTCCGCAGACAAAATGCCGGAGCCTGGGGGTGGCGCAACTTATGGGGTCTTGA
>JBCCYE010000120.1:0-3491 GCA_039190425.1 Pseudomonadota bacterium
CCAGCAGCAACCCTTCAAAGTTCTGGTCGTTGATGATGACAAATCGATGCGACATTCTCTTGTAGAGTTGCTCGAAGCCGCTGACTGGACCGTTAACGCCCTGTCGCGCGCGACCCAGGTGACGGAGTATCTGGCCAGCGCGTCGCCCGATGTCATTTTGTCCGATGTGCGTATGCCTGGTATGTCGGGGCTTGAATTGCTGACCAGTCTGGACAGGCATGTAGCGCCTCCGGTGGTATTGATTTCGGCACATGGCGATATCCCGATGGCGGTTCAGGCCATTCAGGAAGGGGCGTACGGGTTTATCGAAAAGCCATATGAACCTCGGCGATTGTTGGCAGTGCTGAGACACGCGGCTGAACAAAACCGCATGCGGAAAAGCAATGCCCGCCTAAAAGACAGGCTGTTCAAACTGTCAGGGCTTGACCGTATCCTTCTGGGTCAAACAGACGCCATTACAGACTTGCGACAAGAAGTACTTGATATTGCCGATACTTCGGTTGCGGTTTTGTTGCAGGGGGATACCGGCACCGGGAAAGAGCTGGTTGCCCATGCTTTACATGATTTGGGCCGCTCGCCGGAGGCACCGTTTCTGGCGCTAAATTGCGCCGCATTGTCGGCAGATAAGTTTGAAGCGGAAATGTTCGGCGTCGCGGGTGAATCCGACGGACGACTTGTGGCGGCATCGGGTGGGACCTTGTTTTTGGATGAGATCTGCTCGTGCTCGCCAGCGGCGCAGGCCAAGCTACTAAGGGTCATCGAAGATCAGCAGGTCCTGCCGGTTGGGGCTGTGTCGCCGGTGCCGGTACATTTCAGGGTTGTGTCAGCAACTAACGAAGACGTTGTACTCGCAGCCGAGGAGGGCCGCCTGCGTCAGGACCTATTGTATCGATTGAATACTATCGTCCTATCGTTACCCCCGCTACGGCAAAGACGGGATGATCTGGTTCTGTTGGCAACACATTTCTTGAGCGAATACGCACAGGTTTATGAGATTGACGCGCCAGAGCTCGATCAGGACGATTTGGCCGCTCTGCTTGCTCATGACTGGCCCGGTAATGTGCGTGAATTGCGCCATGTATGCGAACGGCGCGTTTTGGCGGCGCGACGCGAAGGAGGCTCAATGGCGCAGGCTATACACAGCGATCAGCACTTCGACGAAGTGCCGGATACACTGCGCGAAGCGGTTGCTGCTTTTGAGCGCGAGCTCATCGGCAAAGCCATCAAGGCGCATAAAGGCCGCATGGATGTCGCCGCCGAAGCGCTTGGGATTGGTCGCCGGACTCTCAACGAAAAGATCGTCAAACTCGGTCTCGATAAAGAGTCGCTTTTGTAGATGAAACCACTCTGCGGAAATCCGCAGGGACACTGATTGTTCACGCGCATTTTACTTCATAGGCGGGCTACTGCACATCCTGAATACTCCACCCAAGCGAATTGCGTGATCTGGGAGGAGCCATTATGCGCAAACACCTTAGCCGGGCGGCCATTGCTGCCTTGTCATTGACCGTTGCATCCGAAGCACTGGCTGTCGAATGGAACGTTTCCCTTTGGGGAAAGCGTCGTGCCTTTACCGAGCACGTTGAGAAGCTTGCCGAACTGGTGAACGAAAAGACCAACGGTGAGTTCACTCTGAACATCAGCTATGGCGGCTTGTCGAAGAACAAAGAGAACCTCGATGGGATTTCGATTGGTGCGTTTGAAATGGCCCAATTCTGCGCTGGCTATCACCGCGACAAGAATCCCTCGATCACGGTTCTGGAACTGCCGTTTCTGGGTGTGACATCCCTTGAACAGGAGGTTGACCTGTCGATTACCGTTTATCAACACCCGGCCGTTGTCGAGGATCTAGCCCGCTGGGATGCAACGCTGCTGATGCCGTCGCCGCTGCCGCAGTACAACCTCGTTGGTGTCGGTGAAGCACCCAAATCTCTAACCGATTTTGAAGGTCTGAGCGTTCGGGCGACTGGCGGCATCGGTAAAGCGATGGAGACGGTTGGAGCAGTTCCGACCTCGATGTCTGCATCCGAAGTGCGTCAAGCAATGGACAGCGGCATCGTCAAAGCGGTCAGCTTTGCGCCACACGCGCATATTTCCTTTGGCACCATTGAAAACGGCACGTGGTGGACCACGAACCTCAACCCAGGCACCGTCAACTGCCCTGTCGTGGTGAACACTCTGGCACTGGAAGATCTATCTGACGAACACCGCGAAGCTCTGCTGGGATCGGTGGAAGAGGCACTGGATCACTACGTGAGCCACTACCAGACCAAAACGATGGAAGCGTGGGGCCCTGAGCTGGATCAACGCGGCATTGAACGGGTCACTTTCAGCGATGAAGAAATAGCAGCGTTCAAAGAAGCCGCTGCCGCACCCGCGGCCGAGGCCTGGATTGCAGAAAACACCGAGCGCGGCCTGCCAGCACAAGAGCTTTATGACCTAGTGACTGGGAAGATCGCAAACGGCAGCTAATCCACTCACAACCCGGCGTCGGCCAAGCTGGCGTCGGGTGCCTTTTTCCCTTACAGCGGAGTACAACGATGGCCGGGTCATCCCTGGTGCTGTCCGACGACAGCCGTCTCAGTATTATCGATCGACGTCTCTACAAACTGGAAAGTCTTCTGGCCCTGATCAGCGGTCTTGCAGTGTTCTCGCTTATGGTCATGGCCGTGGTCTCCGTTGGTGGCCGGAATTTCGCCAATGCGCCACTTCCCGGTTACGTGGACTGGATCGAGCAGGCCATGCCATTGATAGCCTTCATGGGGATTTCTTATGCGCAGCGTGATGGCGGTCATATCCGGATGGACATGGTCGTTGGGGCGCTCAAGGGTCGGACGCTCTATGTAGTCGAATTCCTGACAACTGCTGTCATTCTGGCGCTGATCTTCTTGCTAATCTGGGGGAGCTGGGCGCATTTCGTACGCAGCTTTGACTTTGGCGCTCCACTCTGGAGCCGCGATAGCTCCATCGACATAGGTATCCCGCTTTGGCCGGCAAAGCTGCTGGCCCCCGTCGCCTTTAGCGTGCTTTGCCTGAGGCTTGTTCTGCAGCTCTGGGCCTACGGTCGTGCGATCAGGCACCCCGAACAGGCACCAATTGCCGTCCCGCTGATAGCCGATGCAGCCACTCAAGCAGCAATGGAAGCCGAGCACGTCTCGGGCCACGACAACTGAGGTTAAATCTAATGGAACCCATTGATATTGGTCTGATCGTCTCGGGCGGTATACTTGTTCTTGTGGTGTTGGGGATGCGCGTGGCATTTGCAGCCGCGACGGCTGGGATGGTTGGTCTGATCTGGATTTTCTGGGCCAAGTTTGGGTACGACCCGGCGCGGTTCGGTAAGGCTGTGACTGTAGCTGTCAAAACAGCGGGGCAGGTGCCGCACTCTAAGATTTCAAGCCAGGCGTAGAGTCTTATCCCGACTTTCATCCTGATTGGCTACCTTGCCTATTACGCGGGCCTGACCAAGGCACTGTTCGAGGCGGCTAAGC
>JBCCYE010000121.1:0-3466 GCA_039190425.1 Pseudomonadota bacterium
CTGAAGTTGTCCTTGTCGCCCAGTTCCTTACCATCGGTGGTGCGCTTCACGTAGCCATCGCGCTCCTGGTACTGCAGGCTGAGCTTGGTGAGAAAGTTGTCTGCCAAAGGCACATCTACCGAGGCCCCGCCCAGATACCAGCTGTCGCTGCCCGCGGTGCCGTAGATGCGAGCACCGAACTCCTCTGCGGGACGCACGGTGGTAATGTTGATGGCACCGCCCACGGAGTTGCGCCCAAACAGGGTGCCCTGTGGCCCGCGCAACACCTCCACACGCTGTACATCAACCAGGTCGAGCAGCCCGCCAACAGAGCGCGACAGATAGACGTCATCGACGTAGATACCGACGCCAGGATCAGTATTCATGGTGAAATCCGTTTGCCCCACGCCGCGCAGGAAAACGGACACCGTCTGGCTGCTGCCCGAAAATGCAGAGGAGCTGTTGATCGTCAACGCGGGCGTAAAGTCCGCCACACCCTCCAGCGAATAAATCTGCCGTGCTTCCAGTCCTTCCTGCGAGAATGCGGTAATCGACACCGGAGTCTCCTGCAGACTCTCACTGACCCGCCTCGCCGTGACGGTAATCTCCTCAATGGCAAACGATTCCCCCTGCTGAGCCACACTGGTGACGGGCGGTGCAGCGATCGCCGCCGCTACCAACAGCTTTGCTGACCATCTGATATTTCGATTTTGCATAACGTTTTCCCTTGGCACTGTTTTTGCGTTCATTATGACAAACCAAAGTTGCGGGACCCTTTGCTGTCGGTGTAAGCGGCGCACATAAAGATTGCACAAGCCAACAAAAGTATTTTAAGCTTGAAATAAAGGAGCATTACTATGAAGCTTCCTCAACGAGAAGGTTATCCTGAAGTTTCGGCGTTTACTTGGTTGCCAACGCACAATTTCGCCGCCGACAGAGAGCCTGACACCATATTACCCTGCCCTCAAGAGGTTCACAGTCTTGCCGCAATACGTGCAGAAGATCGCTTGCACACCTGGCATCAAGCACTGTGTGAGACCTTCACTGAGCTGTTACCTGAGATGGCGTACGACGATAGCTGTAATGGCTTGATCGAAACGGTCAACTACGCAGACCTCCGTATTTCAAGGATCACGGCGGATGCTCAACGTGTACATCGAGGGGATCAGCAGATCCGACGCGCTGGCAGTGACATGATTAAATTCAATGTGCACATAGGGGGCACCGGGCGAGTTCTGCACCAGTCTGGTACAACCGAACTGGCGGTGGGAGACTGCATGTTAGTCGATCCCAATCAGCCCTATGTGCTCGAGTTTAACAGTGCGTTCCGGCAGCTGTGTGTCCAGATACCCGCCTGGTCCTTGCGAGAACGGCTTGAGATGCCGCTTGAAACGGCACTGGGTAAGCGTCTGAGTCTGGTAGATAGATCCGGAAGTGTTTTGCGATCCGCGCTGGAGCTTATGTTGGAAAAAGCGGCAGAAACGACGCGGACCAGCAGCTCCTATTCCGAGCTATTTCTTCAGGTTTTGAGTCACACTCTGGCTGAATCTCTAAGGCCAGAGCAATCGACTGCCTGTCGCGCGCCTGCGATGCACAGGCTGATTGTTGATTTGCGACATTATCTGGGGTGCAATTTCAGAAACTATGATATTGGTCCCGCCCAAGCTGCTAGCCATTTGGGTTGTTCGGTGCGCAACGTTCACAAGATCTGTCACAGTGAGGGCACTACTTTCGGCAAGCTGGTACTCGATGCGCGTCTCACGGCGGTCGCTCGCGCGCTGGCCAGTAGTGGTAACGCTCGGATCAGTGAATTGGCGTTCAACTCGGGTTTTAACGATATCTCGCACTTCAATAAGGTCTTCCGGCGACGATTCGGCGTATCGCCCACCGAGTTCCGCCGACAGCGAAGTTGATTGGCAGAGGCTCCAGATCCTGCTTACGGTAGCGCCGGATCCGTTTTTAAAACCTGTGCTCGGTTAATTACGTACGCGCGTATGTTCTCCACGTCCACTTCGGTGAGTTCTCCCGCAAAGTTAGGCATGCCGTTGGTCTCGGCTATGCCGCCCAGCACGAACAGAGCGAAAGCATCAGCGTTACCCAGAACGGGTGATGTTCTTAGATTAGGCACGCCACCGTTATTAACAGCTCCGTCACCATGACACATCCAGCAAGCCTCGTGGTACGTCACGCGTCCTTTCGCGATCGTCAGTGCATCGGCCGTACTCGCCGGTGGTTCGAGTATAGGCACGGGCTTTTCTACTATCGGTAATACAGCCTCGCCTCCCAGCTTGAAGCTGACGATACGATTCACCAGAGGGGGTACGCCAGATTTCATCGGTTCCCCCAAGTTGAGCGGCATGATGCCACCCCAACCAACCGCTATGGCAACATACTGTTCATCATCAATCGCGTATGTGATTGGCGACGCCACAATGCCGGAGGACAAGTATTGCTCCCATACTTTCTCGCCATTGTCGGCGCGGTAAGCGGCAAAGTAACCCTCGCCGTTGCCGTGAAATACGAGATTGCCAGAAGTTGTAAGCGTGCCTCCATTCCACGGCACTCCCATGGGCACTGACCACGCTTCCTGCTGCTTCACCGGATCCCAGGCCAACAGTTTGCCTTTCAACATAGTTCGGATTTGCGCGCGGATCTGCGGATCTTCTGGCATGGGGAACTGGCTTGGATCTTCTCCGGTATTCCATCCTGAAGGATTGAATCTAAAATTCTGCGGAGAGAGCGCAACATAGGAATAAGGCATATCCATGGCAGAGAAGTACACCAGGCTCGTATGGCTGTTGTAACTCATGGGCTGCCAGTTGTGGCCACCGCCGGGGGAGGGCATGCCCAAGAATGCTTCGCCCGTTAGCGAGTACTTGGCTTCTGCTACGATATCGGGTCGGCCTGTTTTCGGATCTAAGCCGCGAGACCAGTTCACAGGCACGAAGTTTTGACCTGAGATAAACTCGCCAGTCTCGCGATCGAGAACGTAAAAGTAGCCGTTTTTCGGCGCCTGCATGATGACCTTGCGAGTGGCGCCCTCGATGTCGATATCCGCCAGGATCATATGCTGAGTGGCGGTATAGTCCCATTGATCACCGGGCGTTGTCTGAAAATGCCAGACGTACTCGCCTGTCTTGGGCCGCAGGGCAACGATCGATGAGATGAATAGATTGTCACCGCCTTGCGGACTGCGCACAGCCTGGTTCCAGGGCGAACCATTGCCTACGCCCACGTAGAGTAAGTCCAAGTCGGCGTCATAGGCCATGGAATCCCAGGCCGTGCCACCGCCACCATATTGCCACCATTGCCCCGTCCAGGTCTCTGCAGCCTTAGCCATGGCGGCGTTTTCGAAACCGTCTTCAGGATTGCCGGGCACGGTAAAAAAGCGCCATACCTGTTCCCCCGTGTCGATATCGTAGGCCGATACATACCCCCTTACGCCGTACTCGGAGCCGCCATTGCCGATCACTACGTATTCGCCAAC
>JBCCYE010000122.1:0-3460 GCA_039190425.1 Pseudomonadota bacterium
GTGTCAGGCTGTGGCCCACAGTGAAGCCCGTTACTCTCCACAGAAGTGCTCCAAAACTTAAGGAACCTAGGCTCAGACAAACCACGAATAGCACATGATCCAGGCCTTCCAGAACATGCTCGATACCTTGAACCACAAGGTATTGATAGTCCCGGTAACTCGAGTGCGAGATGCTCAGCGGCTCGGCCAAAAGGCCGGCGCTTCGAAATATCCTTGTTCCGCTGATGCCATGGTCGAGAACAAGTGTCACTGCGGTTTCCTGAGTGTTCGATGCGGTGGTCAGGTTGCTTTGCAGGGAGTACATCTGCAGGTTGCCGTCGTGGGCAAAACTAAGTCGGGCAAAGACCAGTGCATCGCCCACGTAGAGGGACGTTTGCTGGATGGCTGGCTCATCAAGCTGGGGCACAGTTCCAGGTTTAAAAACGGCAACGGCATCGTCTAGCGAGTCGAACGGTGGCGCCGCATCGGCACGGTGAATACGTACGCCTTCAATAACACCACGCGTGCTTCGCTGATTGAGTTTAAGACCAATCGCATTCTCGAGAATTTTGCCGAGCCCAAGCGGATTTTCGGTAAACGCATCCCGATCGACGAAATGTACAATGCGATCTCCTTCCAGGGCATTGCTTGTGAAGGGTGCCGCAATCGGTAAGCCGTCGTCCTGTATCGCGCCCAATTTGTCTTCGATAAGGTAGGGCATGGGGAGTCTGATCATTACGTGAATGCCATCCTCACGATGGTCTACATGGCAGACAACAAGGCTTGCCTGCAGGCTGACGTCGAAGTGAGCCGGTGCTCTGGGAGCGATCAACAGCCACGTGGCCAGCACTAAAAAAACTGGCATCGTCTGCGTAAGGCATTGCTTTACGCAGTTCATGTATCCGGCACAGCGAGGCTCATCGCACGGCAAGCCGCAATGGAGCGATAGACGCTAAGTACGTTCAATTGGATTCGAATGCTCAAGAAAAAATTAATCTTCACGAAAAGGTATATAGTCGCCGCAGGTCCGCGCAATGGCAAGGCGTGGCTGCTGAGGGTTCGCAACGGCAGTCTGCGCGGCTGATGCCTAGGTGGTCGTGCAGGTGGGCTGGTGCTTGCGCCTCGACGTATTGACCCTAAGAAACTGAAACCTCTAAGTGCGTAACCGGATGCCCCGCACATGCCAAAATTCAATCCACCTAGTAACGAGGATTTCTTGAGTATTAACTTAGTCTCCTCACCCAATTTCACACCCGGGTAGTGCAATGAGCATCAGCGTTTTCGATCTTTTCAAAATAGGGATTGGGCCGTCCAGTTCGCACACTGTCGGCCCCATGGTGGCGGCCCGGCGCTTTGTGGAGGAGCTGGCGGAGTCCGGCAGCCTGGAGTCAACCGATCGAGTGGTCGCCGAGCTCTTTGGTTCGTTGGGAGCAACTGGCGCCGGGCACGGGTCACCGAAGGCCATTATTCTGGGTCTGCAGGGCGAGGCACCGGAGAGCGTCGACACGGCGCTGATCCCACAGCACGTGGCGCGAGCTCGCGAAGAGGGCAAGCTCAACCTGCTGGGCCGTCGAGAGATTGCGTTCTCCTATCGCAACGATCTCATCATGCACCGAGAAGCACTGTCGTATCACGCCAACGGCATGCGCTTTACTGCCTACGACTCGGCGGACGAAGCGCTACTCAAACGAGTCTTCTACTCTGTTGGTGGCGGGTTTGTGGTGGACGAGACCGCGGCGTCGGAAGAAGAACTGATCATCGATGACCCAACGGTGCTTCCCTACTCATTCAGTACCGGTGCGGAGCTGCTGGCGCAGTGCAGCAACAACGGCCTCTCGGTCTCGACACTCATGCTCGAGAATGAAAAGGCATGGCAAACCGAAGAAGAAGTACGCCGCAAGCTGTTGGCGCTATGGAGCGTCATGGAGGCCTGTATCGACACTGGCTGTCGAACAGAGGGGATCATGCCCGGCGGACTCAAGGTAACACGACGCGCGGCTCAGCTTTACCGCCAGTTGAAAGGTAATGGCAGCGACCTCAATGATGCGTCGCTGAACACCATGGACTGGGTGACGCTGTACGCCTTGGCCGTGAATGAAGAGAACGCGTCCGGAGGACGGATCGTGACCGCGCCGACCAACGGCGCCGCCGGCATCATACCGGCCGTTCTCAAGTACTTTGTAAAGCATTGCTCCGGCGCCGACGAAGAAGATATCTGCCGCTTTTTGCTTACGGCGGGTGCTATTGGCATTCTCTATAAGATCAACGCCTCGATCTCAGGCGCCGAGGTCGGATGTCAGGGCGAGGTGGGCTCGGCCTGCTCGATGGCGGCCGGCGGGCTGGCGGAAGTTCTCGGAGGGACGCCCGCGCAGGTCGAGAACGCCGCTGAGATTGCAATGGAACACAACCTGGGGTTGACCTGCGATCCGATCGGGGGACTCGTGCAGGTGCCCTGTATCGAGCGCAATGCTATGGGTGCAATCAAGGCTATTTCTGGCGCTCGTATGGCCCTGCGCGGCTCCGGGGAGCATTTCGTATCGCTCGATCAGGTCATCAAGACTATGCGTGACACAGGTCGTGACATGCAGGATAAGTACAAAGAAACGGCTCGCGGTGGGTTGGCTGTCAACGTACTTGCGGTGCCTGTCAACTTCGTCGACTGCTAGGGCCAAGCCAGTTGCCCTGAACAGTCCCCGCGTCGACCTGTATTAATCAAGACTGATGATTCTGCAGGCCAGCGCCACCATGAGGTAGCAACAGCTTCGTCCCGTGTTTTATCGTACTGCTCAGTCCCTGACCTTTTGGGGTATAAAATCCTGCTGTCACACCGGGAATCTACCTCATGACACCTGATGCCAAGCTTTTATGGACCCCAGCTGCCACGCGTGTCTCCGGTAGTCGACTGCGACAGTTCGAGCACTTTGTGCGGGATCGGCTTGTCCTGGAGTTCGCTGACTATCGCGCACTGCATTGCTGGTCCGTAGATGAGCCAGAGCAGTTTTGGGAATGTGTCTGGGAGTTTACGGAGGTCGTTGCCAGCAAGCGCGCAAACGTCACCCTCGCAGATTCAGGCCAGTTTCCTGGCGCGCGCTGGTTTGACGGTGCTCGGCTCAACTTTGCCGAGAACCTTTTGCGTCACCCAGGCGATGAGATGGCCATCGTTGCCCGGTTGGAGAACGGAAAGCGGCGCACCGTTACCCGCCGCCAACTCTACGCAGACGTAGCACGAGTGGCTGCCGCCCTCAAGCTTGCGGGTGTAAGCAAGGGCGATCGTGTTGCCGGGGTGCTGCCTAATGTGCCCGAAACGGTCATCGCGATGCTAGCGACGGCGAGCGTGGGTGCGCTCTGGTCCTCGTGTTCCCCTGACTTTGGCGTCAATGGGGTGGTAGATCGTTTCGGTCAGATCGAGCCCAAGGTTCTGATCGCCTGTGATGGCTACTACTACAACGGTAAGACGATTGATTGTCGCGAGAAGGTCTCA
>JBCCYE010000123.1:0-3459 GCA_039190425.1 Pseudomonadota bacterium
CTCGGACCGTTCATTCTGGAGCGAGTCGCCACCGACCGCGGCCTTATGCAAAGCGATGGTATCCACCCGACCGAGGCGGCTCAGCCCTTGCTGGTAGATACCGTGGAGCAGGCCATTGTTGACGCTCTTTCAATGGCTGTAGAACCTGGCTGACTCGTTGTGACTCGCCGCGAACAATCCCCGCTACAGGCGCGACTCTTCGCCATCGTCTTTGGCACGGATACAACCTCGGGCAAGTGGTTCGACCTACTGCTGATTTTCGCGATCCTGGTCAGTGTCAGCGTGATTGTGTTCGACTCCATTGCCTCCGTTCACGCCCGCTATGGAGTGACCTTTCAGTATGTGGAGTGGGTGTTTACCGGACTATTTACCCTGGAGTATCTGGTGCGCATCTGGATTGCGCAGAACCGTAAAGGGTACGTGCTGAGTTTTTACGGTGTCATCGATCTGCTGGCGATCCTGCCCAGCTACCTGGCCATTTTGGTGCCTCAAACTGCTCCGCTTCTGGTCGTTCGTTTGCTGCGCGTACTACGCATATTTCGCGTGTTGCGCATGTTTGCCTTTTTGTCGGAGGCGAACCGGGTTGCCGGAGCCCTGCGCGCCTCTGCTCGACAGATATTCGTGTTCTTTACCATGGTGATCACCACCATGATCGTATTTGGTTGCCTGATGTACGTGATCGAAGGACCTAACAATGGGTTCACCAACATACCGATCAGCGTTTACTGGGCCATAGTGACGATCACCACTGTAGGTTACGGAGACGTCACACCGGTCACTCCCGCAGGTCGGGCGATCAGTTCACTCGCGATGCTGGTTGGCTACGCGATCATTGCGGTTCCGACGGGCATCTTCACGTCCCAGCTTATGGGTAGCAAAAAACAGCGGCCCGAGTTCCTGCCGATCAACTGCCCCCAGTGCTCCCGGGCCGGCCATCTGATCGACTCGCGCTACTGCCGCTATTGTGGAAGCTCGCTCAGCACCAATCCCGAAGAGGATGAAGAGTCCAGTACCGCCGACGCAAGCAATGATCCGGACCGCGCCGATGGTTCGGAGACCAGCAGCATTCGCCCGACGGCGTTTTCGCCTCAAGAGCAAGTCAAAGACAGGGCAGACTAAGCTTTTACCCTATGTCCGACGCTATACTTAGGCGATGGAACTAATCGTATTTGACTTAGACGGCACGCTTCTTAACAGGAAGTCGAAAATCAGCCCCTACACGCGGGAGACGTTGCGACGTCTGACCGAAAAGGGCATCGCCTACACGGTAGCCACCGGACGCACCTTGCACGGTGCGAGCGGCATCCTTGAAGGTCACGGCTTCAACCTCCCGCAGATTTTTAAGAACGGAGTGATGGTGTGGAATCCGCTGGAGAACGACTTTAGCCAACACCACCTGCTCACCCTGGATGAAGTCGATCACGTCTCTGAGGCGTTCCTGGAGCGCGACGTCACTCCTTTTCTGTTTACCCTGACAGGCGAAAACCGCATTGCCGTGTATCACCCGCCGTTGCAACAGAAGATCGAGTATCGGCTGGTCAAGAGCTTTCAAAGTGAGGGCCAGACGGTTGTGCATCCCATCGACGAGATGCCGGCCGACGCCCGGATCAGCAATGTGAGCGCGGTAGGGCCAGAAACCGCTATCCGGGAAGTCGCGGGTTCGGTCGAGGGCGACGAGCACCTCGTGGCCTACATGGGCACAGCCATCGAAGACCAGCACCTGAGCTGGATCGACATCCACCACGAGCAGGGCAGCAAAGGCGGCGCGGTAGAGGCCTAAAAGAAGGAGCTGGGCTTTAGCCGGGTCATCTGCTTCGGCGACAGCGAGAACGACCTCACGATGTTTGCCAGCGCAGACGAAGCCTACGCGCCGGAGAACGCCAAGGACTACGTGAAAGAGGCGGCGACCGCCGTCATCGGACATCACGACTCCGATGGCATCGCCAAATTTCTGCGTGAGCGCTTTGAGCTGGACTGACCAGCCAGCGCTCCGAACTCCCGGTCGTACGCTACGAGACGACCCGGTCGCCAACCCGCCTCAACGGTGTGGTTCGATCAGGTACTTCGTACCGGTGGCCTGCTTGGCGTAGAGTGACAAAGCTTCAGGCGTCAGCGCCTCCGCCAGACTGATGCGCTGGCTGTAGTGGCTCGCAAACGTCGTGTCGATCTCGCGGGCTACCCGGTCACGCATCCGACCCATCACTTCCATGCCGGCCCGAGCCAGAAAGTTTGGCAGCAGCCAGGCACCCACACCCCAGCAGAATCCAAAGTCGCGCTTGAGCGTGGTCGGGGCCAGATTGAGCCCCCCGTAGATGTACAGTTGCTTGAGCACGGTCGTGCCGTAGCGGTTGTACTCGGTGAGAGACTCGGCGGCGACCACCTCCATCGCCGCCAGAATGTCACTGCCCTGCTGACCACCGCCGATGGCATCGAAGGCAAGCGTGGCTCCGGTTTCGCGTAGCGCGCTGACCAGATCTGCCTTGAAGCTGTCTTCTGAAGTGCTGACCACGTGCTTCGCGCCGATACCCGTCAGGATGTCGACCTGCTCCTGCCGGCGCACCGCGTTCACCAGCGGTATTTCGTCTGCCGTGCAGATTTTTTGCAGCATCTGCCCAAGGTTCGATGCCGCCGCGGTGTGAACCAGGCCCGTGTGACCTTCCATGCGCATGGTCTCGGTCATGCCAAGGGCCGTCATGGGGTTTACGAACCACGAGGCCGCCTGCTCGGACGTGACGCCCTCCTTCATCGGCAAACACATAGCGGCCGGGGCGCGACGCAGTTCGCTGTAGGTTTCGCCGCCAGCAACACCGACAGTTTTGCCGAGCAGCGCCTGAGCTTCATCGGACGCACCGGCCTGAATCACTACCCCCGCGCCTTCATTGCCCACCGGCAGCGACTGACCAAGCCGGCCCGCGGCGAGGTGTTTTCCCTGGGGGAGAATGCTGGCCTCCACGACGGGCGCATCCGGTGTTCCTGAAAATTCAAAACTATCGGGATCAACCGGGCCCAACAGGATCATGAGATCTGACGGGTTGATCGGTGCGGCCTCCATGCGCACTACAACCTCATGCGGCTCGGGGTCTACCGCTGGTACCGATTCGAGGGATACGCGCAACCTGCCTTCTTCACTGATCAGTGAGCGGATTTGTTTATAGTCACTTGCCATCGTTATTTTCCGTTGCAGAAATTTTTAGGCAGTATACCGCCGGCGGAGTTGGCAGCCGAATCCAGACGAGATCGGTGCTAATACAACAACTGTTGCAAAGCGACCCTTAGCTATGGAAATCCGAATGTGCCGGTGAGCAGCGTTTTCGACAGCGATAACAATCCCCTGGAGGATGAAGAAGCCATCCGGGATCACATTAATCGGGTGCTCCGATCCAAGCACAGGGAGAACCCGGAGACTCGTCTGCTCTTTTCCATCGCCAGCTTCTGGTTCAAAACGCAGATCTTCAACGC
>JBCCYE010000124.1:0-3448 GCA_039190425.1 Pseudomonadota bacterium
CGCTAAATGAAACTACATGATACTGTGAGTGATAGTCTAGGGGGTAATCTTCCGCTAATACAGCGCATTATGCAAAGAGACGAAAACACCGAAAGTGAGAGGACATAATGGAATTCGAGACTCTTAATCAGCGGGTCCTAGGTTCGAGCCCTAGTACGCCCACCAATTAAATCAAGTGCTTAACTTAATAATTTACAGATCTGTAAATCGCTAGTTTACAGCTCAGTTTACAGTTTGGCTTCGTTTTTATTCGGTGAAGGCCTGTCCGTTAACAGTGTGGCGGCCACAACGGCAAGCTCCGCCGATATCGCTGCTCAATGGCACTGAAGCGGTCACGCCGCCCTGAGCCATAATACCCCGGAAGATCTCCAGCCGGGTGGTCCAAACCGTGGTAGCAGCTCACGATCACGATAATACAGAACTGACCGAGAAGTGGCCCAGCCCAACGGGGCTAGGCATTGTCAGTCTCGCCGGTATCCGGCGTCTTCTGCGGCACCAGCATCACCTGTACCAGCGGGGCATGACCCATTGCGCGCACCGGCGAGAGCGGCTCCACCACCGCCTCGAACGGTACCGGTTGGTGTTCGAATGCGGTGAGCACCACATTCTTGGTGGCCTAAAGATGCTCGCGGAAGGGGGCGAGCGCATCCACCCGGTTGCGCAGCGCCACAGTATTCACGAAGAAGCCGGCCAGATTTTCCAGCTCTGGCCGCGGACGACCCGCCATCGCCGTGCCGATCACCACCTCTTCGCCCGCGCCCAGCCGGGACAATAGTGCGGACAAAGCCGCCTCCAACACCACAAATTGCGCCCTGCCTTTTGAACGTGCCAGCGCCTTCAACCTTGCCGTCACATCTGCCGGCACCTGGACCGGGATTGACCCGCCGTGATAGTCCATCACCTTGGGCCGTGGTCGGTCGAAGGGCAGGGTGATCGCCTTGGGGATCCCAGGCAGGGTCTCGCGCCACCACTCGGTTTCTTCGGCAAGCCGATCCCCCGCAAGCACATCGCGCTGCCGGGCCGCAAAGTCCGCATACTGGATGGTAAGTTCGGGCAGTGCAGCGGGTGTTCCGGTCACCGCCTCTCGGTAGAGCGCCGAGATTTCCTTCAGAAAACGCCCCACCGACCAACCGTTGAGCACTTTGTGATGGCCTCCCACCACCAGTATGTGATTTTCTTCGGCTATCGCTATGAGCCGCGCCCGGAACAGCGGGCCAGCGCCAAGGTCAAACGGTTCCGAGAGAATAATTCTGACCCGCTCCTTCACATCATCTTCATCGACGATAGGGAAATCTTCGAGGACGACGCTGAAGACGGCTTCATGTATTGGCGCGATGACCTGGAGTGGATGGCCATCCTTGCCCATCATGAACACCGTGCGCAGGCTCTCGTGGCGCGCCACCACCGTGTCGAGCGGACCCGACAGGCGCAACGCCCCCTCCATCTGATAGGCCGCGCCTGCGAATCCATCGAGCTGGTCCAAGAACCATAGCCGCTCCTGTTGGTAGGAGAGCGGCTGTGGCGCCGACCGGTCCACTACTGCTAGGGCAACCGCCGTCAGTCCGTGGACAGAATCTCCAGCGCGGCTGCCAGCTCGGCCACCATGCTGGCTTCAAACACGGTTTTGAGGGTTATCGCTTTGCTGGTCTCAGCTTCCAGCCGCGCCACTAGGCGCACTGCCATCAGCGAGTGTCCACCCAGCGCGAAGAAGTTGTCGTGACGGCCCACCTGGTCGCCGCCCACCAGTGTGGTCATGTCCTCGGCCACTACGAACTCGCTCTCTCCTTTTGGCGCTTCGTAGCTCGCTCGCGCCAGCGTCGCATCGGCCTTTGGCAGGGCCTTGCGGTCCACCTTGCCGGAGGTGGTGAGTGGCACATGCGACAGACCCACAAAGCCGGTCGGAACCATGTGTTCAGGCAGCGTTCGCCGCAACGCCGTGCGGATGGCCTCAAGGTCGAATAGGTCACTCAGCGGGATGGCGTGGGGCGTGCCTCGATCCGCCTCAGTCAGATCATCCACCGCGAGATCCGGTCCGCCGCAGCACTGTGCCCAATCTTGTCGACTGAGATTGTCCGTTGTCAGATAACTTGGGACATCGGAGGGCATGACGCTCAGGAGGGTTTGGCTCTTTCTGTTTGAGGCTACGCGGCCTATCGCAGTTTGAGCAAGCGGCGCTCGCGGATAGTGCGTTCTTGGATCTTCTGTTTCTCGTTGAGGATGGCTGGAGCTCGGCCGAAGTAGGCGTCTGCCGGCGCAACGTTGCCGAGGCTTTCGTGGACTCGGTTGTGATTGTAGTGGTCCACGAAGTCGCCGATGGCAGCCTGGAGCTCACCGGGCAGGTAATAGTTCTCGAGAAGGATCCGGCTTTTCAGGGTCTGATGCCAGCGCTCGATTTTGCCCTCTCGTCTGCGGGTGGTTTGGTGCGCCCGCGGACGTGGTCGATTTGCTGATCTTTGAGCCATCTGGCGAGGTCGCCGGTGATAAAAGGTGAGCCTTTGTCGCTGAGCAGACTCGGCCGATGCAGGACCGTCGGGCAAGCGCAGCCGGAGCTTTCGAGGGCGAGGCCCAGCGTGGCAGCGACATCCATGGCTTGCATGGTCGTGCACAGTTTCCATGCGATGACAGTGCGGCTGAAGTCGTCCAGGACGGTGCTGAGATAAGTCCAGCCCCAGCCGGCAACCTTGAGATAGTTGAAGTCGGTCTGCCAGAGCTGGTTAGGCCGAGTCGTCTTGTCGTGGAACTCGTCGGCGGCCTTGAATACCACGAACGCCGGGCTGGTGATGGGGTCGTGGGCCTGGAGGATGCGGTACACAGAAGCCTCTGATAGAAAATGTCTTTTCGTGTCGGTGAACCGCACGGCGAGTTCCCGAGGGGAGAGCTCCGGTTCATCGAGGGCAGGGTCCACAATGGCCCGCCGAACATCATCCTGGATCCGGTTCCAGACGCGACCCGGGTGCGGCCTCCGATCGTCCAGCCCGGCCTCGCCGAATGCTCAGTTGCGATCGCACCACGTGTGGAACGTGCTTCTGGGGATGCCGAGCTTTTCGAGGGTGCGCTTGACCGGCAGATGCGAGCCCTCGACGAGGCGGATGATTTCGAGCTTGTCCGATGCGGGGTATCTCATTCACCGTCGCCACCATCCCCGAGCATGCTTCTTCTGAGCAGCCGGTTCTCGAGGGTGGCTTCGGCAAAGGTCTCCTTGAGCGCCATCGCTTCGGCGCGCAACTCCTCGACCTCGGGACTTGTCGCCTGTCGCGCCGTATCGCCGGCCAGACGCTTCTTGCCTGCCTCGAGGAACTCCTTCGACCGACTATAATAGAGGCTCGTCGCGATCCCATCTCGTCGGCAGAGCTCGACGATGCTATCCTCGCCGCGCAGCCCTTCCAGGACGATGCGGATCTTGTCCTCCGACGAATGGTGCTTTCGCGTACGTCGGCGGATGTCTTTC
>JBCCYE010000125.1:0-3430 GCA_039190425.1 Pseudomonadota bacterium
GTCTTGTACGGCATCAAAACGCGCCACTATGCGATCATTGGTACCATGGCCGTGTTCGGCGCCGCGATCTCGATGCGGCAAATCCTGTTGCACATTCTGCCCAGTGATCCCGGTTTCGCGATCGCGGTAGATGGCTTTCATTTTTACACCTGGGCCTTCATCTTCTTTGTCTGCATCTTATTGATCTGCCTTTGGGTGATGGCTAACGGCACGCAATATAGCGACACTGGCTTCATCGCGCTTCGCCACCAGCCACTCTTCAACAAAGTCACAGTTTCAACTGTGGGCGCTTTGCTGTTGTTTGATGGTTTGCTGGTGTTCGCCCAATGTGGCATCGACGAATGCCACACCTTCCACTATTGGATACTTCAGTTCTTCAAAACTTCTGCTTAACGCACTGAAAAGGCAAAGCCGTCGCCATGCCTCTACAGCATGCGCGTAGTAAAGAAGTGGTCGGAGATGTAGGAAGTGCGGGCCGAGTAAAACCCGAGCACTCACTAGGGGCCATCTTTATAATTGATGTAAGCGCTGCGGTTTAGTCGTTTCTAAAATGAGAAAGCGAGAGCTTACTTAAGGGCCGTCCAACGATAAGTCAGTGTATAAGAACCGTTCGACTCCCTTGTCTTGTGCGAATATTTCATATTGGACTTCTGCAGCACGCGTTGTGAGGCAATGTTATCCTGATCCACAGTCGCAATGATTTCTGAGAGCCGATGCATATTTGCACCATAGCTGAGCAGGAAGGGGATGGCTTCGCTAGCCAGGCCTTGTCCCCAGTGAGAGCGCAAGAACGCGTACTTTACTTCAGCTAATATCTGCCCATTCGGATGGACCAGACCACAAAACCCAATCGTTTGCCCTGACATTTTCTCGTCAAGCGCAAACATTCCGTACCCCCGTTGATCATAGTTTTTTTGCGTTGTGACCAGCCACTGTTCGCACTCTTCGCGTGTAATTGGGGTCCCATCATCTACCCAGCGGGCCCCTTCCTCATCGGAGTACACTTCGTAAATCGCATCAAGATCATCTGATGTCCAGCGTCGGCAAACCAATCTCTCCGACTCAAAGACAGTATCGATCGTGCCGCTGTTATCAGCCACGCTGCCAATCGGGGGCGACCAGCCGGCGACGGCCGTCGCGACTTTTGCTAACACCGGGCTCATCCAATTCTAAGCGATCCCATAGATTACAGGTGACCTGCTTGTGTTTTTGATCCAGGCCTTCGCAGTAATTGGTGTACTCACATAAACGCACCTGATCGCCGCAGCCGGTGCGTACTTTCTCAAACCAGTCTGGGTCGGCCAGGGCCTGCCTGGCAAAGGCGACAATGTCTGCCTTATCGTCCTGCAGCAGTGACTCGGCCTGAGAATAGGTGTGAATACCGCCGGCCACCACTATGGGAATGTCGCTACCTGCACTGCGCACCGCCTGCCTGATTGCGGCTGTGGGTTCCACGTTTCTGCCGTAGGGGCCGAACTCATCAGAGATATACCCTGGCATGCACTCATAGCCGCTGACACCTGTGTAGGGGTAAGCGGCCTCACCTACCTTCGGTTGCTTCGCATCATCAAACTTGCCGCCCCGCGACAACGATAAAAAGTCCATTCCAGCCTGCGCCAGGGCGACGCCAATTTGGGTAGCCTCCTCTACCTGATTGCCGCCTTCAATAATCTCATCTGCCAGGTATCGGCAGCCCACGGTAAAGTCCGCGTTGACTCGCGCTCGCACCCCTGCAAAAACTTGCAAAGGGAGCTTGAGGCGGTGCTCAAGCGAGCCACCGAAGCCATCCTTCCGTGTATTCGTCGCAGATAAAAACGATGCCATCGTATAGGCGTGCGCGTAGTGCAACTCTACGCCGTCAAAACCCGCCGTCTGTGCGCGCATGGCAGCGGATGCAAATAAATCGGGCAGTACTTCCGGCAGTTCTGCAATGTGCGGTAGATGGGTGTCGGTTACCCGCTCACGATGACCCATGGTCAGAGATTCCCACTCTCTACGGTCAAGCACCTCAGCAAGCGCGTCGTCATCCATCCCACACAGCCGATCACGCAGCGCATCGTCATTGTCGACGATATCCAGGCTATCGCGATGCCGGGGTGTGATGCGCAAGAACTGCTGCAAATAGCGCTCTCTTTCAGGCCGACGGCGTATCCCCAAAAAATCGATAAGCTGGATGAACAGCCGGGTTTGGCCATCGCTCTCTTCTCGCACCCGTTCCACTAACTGCTCTAGTCCGGGTAAAAATCGATCGTGCCCAATACGCAGCAATGGACCGCTGGGGACATCGCGTATTCCCGTAGCCTCCACCACGATGGCACCGGGCCTGCCTCTGGCGAAGCGCCCATACCAATCAACAACATCTTCTGTGACAAAGCCCTCGTCGCTGGCACGCCAGGGCACCATCGCGGGGACCCATGTGCGCTGTCGCAGAGACAAAGCGCCCACATCGACCGACGAAAACAAGTGCGATTGGGCGCATGCTTCCGCCGAGGGCCACACATCGGCTAAGGGAATGTACTTGATACGTTGAGGAGGCTTCCACATAAGTCTATTGATATACCACCTGATGGCAATTATTTTACATCTAAAATAATTTCAGTCAAAGCACTATTTCTTCATTCCGCTTCCGCCTGCGCTACTACGGCAAGTGAATGCGGCGCTAACGATCCCACCCAGACAGCGTGAACAGGTTTTCTGCTAAGCTGTCGCCATGTCGCACGACCCATCCAGCCTCGAGTTCCTATACGATCCACAATGCTACGAACAGGGCGCGCCATTGGATGCGCTGGCAGCGCTGCGCACCGATAGCGCCGTCATCTGGGTAGAAGAACATCGGCTCGAGCAGTGGCCTGGGGGCAAGGGGTTTTGGCTGGTACTGCGCCACGATGAATGTATGCAGGTCCTGAAAAACCCGCGCGTGTTCTCTTCACATCTTGGCGCAACACAATTGCGTGACCCCGGGAGCCCCGAAGACCTCGCCTATGTCCGGCAGATGATGTTGAATATGGATCCACCTGAGCACTCAAGGCTCAGGCGATTGCTAATCAACGCATTCAACTCCAAGGCCATCGCGCAGCTAGAGCGTCAGATCGCGGCACACGCAAGACACATCGTCGACCGAGTGATCGGCGATGCCCAACAAGGTGAGTTCGATTTTGTGAAGGATATCGCCAGCGATATGCCGCTTCTGTGCCTCGCTGATATCTTTGGCCTCCCCCAGGAAGACCGCTACTTGATGTTTGACTGGGCAAACCGTGTCATCGGCTACCAGGACCCCGACTATGCCGCCTCATCGGCCTTCGATGTGACCCGCGGTAGCGACCTGGCGCGCGAGGCATTGGCGTTGCGACCGCAGCCAGATGCACAGGGTCGCATGCCAGATCCTCGCTCTCGCCACGGCATGGATGATCTCTATCGCTATGCCCATCTA
>JBCCYE010000126.1:0-3409 GCA_039190425.1 Pseudomonadota bacterium
AGAGGCCTAGGACATCTCCCTTTCACGGAGGTAACGGGGATTCGAATTCCCCTGGGGGTACTAAAGTATTAACAATCAATAGCATCTCTCAAAGACTTACAAAATAAACCCCCTTCGTGCAGTTTCCGAAAAACCCGCAATCATACAATCGCTACAGTTACGTGTTGAATAACCCCTTGAGTCACACAGACCCGAGTGGGTATTTCGCCCTAACAGCGACGACGATTGCGCTTATCTCGGCTAAAACGTGGGTGGCAAACTACGCCGTCGCGGCACTGGGCGTGGCTGCATTTGGCGATGCGTTGCTACAGGGTGCCACGGCTCAGGAGGCGTTTTTTTCTGGTATCTCTGCCGCTGCCCTTTCCTACGCCGGGGGGGCTCTATGGTCTGGTTCTGGTCTTGGCGGTACAGGCCTGGGTTTGAATATGGAGTCCTTCGGTTACGTGGCAGGAATGGGTACTATTGGGGGATTAACTTCCGTGCTCCAGAACGGCAGCTTTGGGCATGGGTTTGTATCCGCCGGCTTAGGATCCGCCAGCAGAGGCGTGGCGGTATTGAACGTAGAACCTGTGCGGAGAACGATTGCATCTGCAATTGTAGGCGGTACGGTGTCAGAGATTACGGGGGGTAAGTTCGCAAATGGGGCAGCGACTGCTGCGTTCGCGTCGATTATTAGTGAGGCTGTTGGCCCAGGAGGTAGAAGTTCGGGTACAACGGGAGGAGACGGTACAGAGCCGTCAACACCAGTAGGGGGCTCTAGGCCCTTGACCGAAGGTGAGGTAGCGATGTCCCAAGAAGTATTTGGAGACGCTCTAGATACAGACCAAACTCTCGTTCACCGTAAGAAATATTGGATATTCCAACGCCGGGGTATGGCAATGGCGCCTAATGGCGATATCTATTTCCACCCTGATGACTTTGTGGATGATTTCTCAACATTAGGAATATCTGGCAGGTCTTGGTTCGTACATGAGTTAACCCATGTCTGGCAGCATCAGGCCGGAGTAAATGTTGCGGTTCGGGGCGCTCTGAATCGCAATTACAACTATGCTCCGCTCAATAGAAATACGCCCTTTTCATCATATGGCGTAGAAGCGCAAGGCAGTATCGTTGAGGACTACTACCGGGTCATGAATGGTTATTCGCCGCGACAAGGAAATGCGACTCTACAAGATTATCGGGCTGTAGTGCCATTCTAGGGAGTCCCAATATTATGGTTAACTTTTATAAGTTTGTGCTGCTCGTCTTTGTGTTTTTATTGGTTGGAGCTTGCGCAGCTGGCCAGATTAGCGCGTCCGCAAATGAGGCCAATATGGAAGAAATATCCAAGGAAGCTAATGAAGCGATTATTGATGGCGATTACGACAAGGCTATGAAATTGGCTTTGCCTTATGCAGAGAGTAACGACCCCGAAGCGTTGTTCACTGTCGGGATGATTATGCTCGAATGGTTAGGAGATTCGGCGGCGACTAGTAAGCCGACATTTACTGCCGAAGATGCGCTTGCTTATGTTAGGAAAGCTGCTGATGCGGGTGTAACCCAGGCTGCAGGTATTCTACGTGCTGGGTACCAGTTCGGCCGATATTCGCTTCCTGAAGATGAAGAGCTAGCTAAATGTTGGCGATCAGTTGAACGAGGCGAAAAGCAAGCTGCTGAATGTAGCTGAACTGGGACGTTAGGAAAGACAAGGCAATGCCCGCGCTTAGCGCGGGCATTATCGTTTTACCGCAGCACTGCAAAAACCATCAGCCCGATGAAGGCTGTCGCCAACCAGGTACCGACAAACCCAATCACGATCCTGGTTTGTAACCGCGCCTTCCATTGCCGCTCGGCTTCTTCGGCATCCAGCTGTGCCTGCGTGCGCCACAGGTGATCATCGTCATCGACGGTGTTGAGACTGCTGATCTGTGCTTTGCACGAACGGATGTCCGCCTGGAGCTGATCGAGGCCGGTCAGTCGTTCCTTAAGCAACACATCCAACTGATGCCGCAGCGCGATATCCTTGGCGTCAATCAGGGCCTCGACGGCGGTCTTGGGAATGGGGCTGTTCATACCAGTTCCCCCGCGATCATGCTGGGCAGATAGACCTGTACCGTGGTGCCCCCGATCCAGCTGGGCTGGGCCAGCGCATCGCCTTCACTGACCAGCGCCACAACGCGCCAACTGGCCGGTTTATCCGGCGGCCCGCAGGGCCGCATGTGGTCGGTATCCGCCGTCTGGTACTGCGTGAAAGTGTAGCGATGCCCGATGGTAACAAGCATGCCTCGCTGATCTGGTTCATCGAGTGGTGCCATGAGCGGGGCATTGAGCGCATCGAACAGATCACCCGGCCTGTACTGCAGCGCTACCAGCGTCACCTGTATTACGCGATCAGCCGCAGCGGCAAGCCGTTGTCAGTGGCCAGTCAGCGCAACCGGCTGACAGCCGTGCGTACCTGGTTCCGGTTCCTGATGCGTGAGAATCTAATCCTCACCAACCCGGCCAGTGAGTTGGAGCTGCCCAAGCCGGAGAAGCGGTTGCCGAAACACACCCTGACGGTAGAGGAAGCGGAATGGGTGCTGGCTCAGCCCGATACCGAGACGGACAGTGGTATCCGCGACCGGGCGATCCTGGAAGTGCTGTACAGCACCGGCATCCGGCGCCAGGAGGTCCTGAACCTGGCGATCAGGGATGTCAACGCCAGCGCCGGGGTGATTGCTGTGCGCCAAGGCAAAGGCCGTAAGGACCGCTTCGTGCCGATTGGAGAGCGTGCGCTGGACTGGGTCCACAAGTACCTGGCGGACGTGCGGCCGCACCACCGCCTGCCGAGCAGCCCGGACAGCGTGTTCCTGGATGAGAGCGGCAAGCAGTTGGACCCGCACAAGGTGAGTCGTGCGGTGAAGAAGTATGTGAAGCAGTCGGGCATCGAGAAGGAAGGCTCCTGCCACCTGTTCCGGCACACCATGGCGACCCTGATGCTGGAGAACGGTGCGGACATCCGCTTTATCCAACAGATGCTGGGTCATGCCATGCTGTCCACCACGGAGATCTACACGCACGTGGCGATCCACAAGCTCAAGGAGATCCACACGGCGACCCATCCGGCGCGTGGGGGCCAGGAAGCCCCAGAAAACGCACCAGCGCCCACTGAGGGCGATCTACTGGCCACCCTGGCCGATGAGGCAGCTCAGGAGCAGCACGACAGCGGCGACTAAGGGGTCTCACCCTATTTATACATAATGGCGCTTATGCGGCGCGGGAGCGCGGACAGTCCTGGTCTGAAAGGACTGTGATCTTCTCCCCGCCAGGGTAACCACGACAAGTGAGAGATTTCCCACTATTTTAGCTAAAGGGAGATCTCGATATGAAACGGAAACGGTACACAGAAGAACAGATCATTGGGTTCCTAAAGGCTCATGAGGCAGGCGCC
>JBCCYE010000127.1:0-3354 GCA_039190425.1 Pseudomonadota bacterium
GACCCGATGCGCCGCGCGATCAGATCGGGATGGGTCGGCTGCGCGTGGCGGATGGCGATATCGGCTTCTCGGCGAATGAGATCGCGCAGTTCGTCGGAGGCGGCGACTTCAACCACAATGCCCGGCGCCTGTTCGCGGAGTTTTCTGAGTATGGCTGGCAGGCAGTAGGCCGCCAGTGTTTCGGTCGCCGTAATGCAGACCCGCCCTTCGATTGCCTGGGATTGGCCGGACGCCGCCAGGGCAATGCGTTGAGCCGCCTCGGCCATGGAGCGCGCGTGTTCCAGCAGCTCAAGTCCTGCTGCTGTTAACTGGACCTGGCGATGCCCACGCTCAAAAAGGGTCACACCCAGGGACTGTTCCAGGCTCGTAACTTGACGACTGAGCGTTGGCTGGGTCAGGCGAAGGGCTCGAGCGGCGGCAGAGAGTGAGCCCTCTTCCGATGTGGCGAGAAACGCCCGAACCTGTGCCCAGTCGAAATGAAGATTGTCCCAGTTCATATAATTACGTATGGCTGATCAATGAGAATCGCTATTTTATATCTTATTATTGTATGGCCTACTGTTTCTGGAGAACAGATTTTTGACGTTGAGGTCATCAGTATGGCATTCAATAACCCTGAGTTTTGGGACCGCGTCGCCCCCGGCTACAGCAAGCAGCCCATTCGCGACACCGAGAGCTACGCTCGCAAGCTCGAAGCAACTCAGGCGCTGATGCGGCCAGAGATGCGGGTGCTCGAGCTGGGCTGCGGCACAGGCTCCACGGCGCTGGCCCACGCGCCGCACGTCGCTCATATCGATGCGACTGATCTGTCGGCCGCAATGATCAAAATCGGCCGCGACAAGGCGCGGCGTGCGGGCGTTGCCAACGTCAGCTTCGAGCAGTCCGCCTTGGAAGACGTCGACGCTGATCGGCAGTACGACATGGTGCTGGCACTGAATGTATTGCATCTTGTGCGCGATCGCACGGCGGCGCTGGCACACATTCGAGGGCTGCTCAAACCGGGCGGAATCTTCGTTTCGAGTACCGTCTGCCTGGCCGATCGAATGTGGTTTCTGCGGCCGGTAATACCGGTGTTGCAGTGGATCGGTAAAGCCCCTTACGTGAGCTTTGTCAGCGCCCACAACATGGTCTCCGAGATAGAGGCGGCAGGCTTTAGGACGCAAAGCCGCTGGACGCACGGCCGTGCGAACAGTCTGTTTTTGATCGCAGTCTTAGACGAATAAAAGATCGCTGATACCACACAAGCGCTGTTCAAGGGCTTCGCGTAGCCACCGTTAGGTCAACACAGGGTCCACTCGCGAAAGCCTTTGCCCGCTCTTTCTCTCGCGTCGGGCAAAGGCTGCTTTTTGATGTCGCACGCTCGGGCCTACCCCAAGGCCGGCCCCGGATGTGCTGGACCTTGACCGATGGTGTTCTGGCTTCGATGTGGCGGTTCAACGCATCGAGCAATCGAGTACACTCTGGATTCTGGTGAATGTGAATGGAGCGCGTAGGGATGGTGCAGGCGGACTCGGTAGACGAGGTGGATGTCGCGTTGGTGGGAGCGGGCATTATGAGCACGACGCTCGGTGTGGTGTTCAAGGAGTTGCAGCCGCACCTCAAGCTGGAGTTTCTAGAGAGCTTGCCGGGCGAAGCACAGGAGAGTTCTGGTGCCTGGAACAACGCGGGCACTGGCCATGCCGCCAATTGCGAACTCAATTACACCCCCATGGGCTCCGGTGGGGAAATCGATATTGCCAAAGCGCTGGAAATTAATGTCGAGTTCGATATGTCTCGCCAATTCTGGGCTTATCTGGTTAACAAAGGCGCTATTCCTTCGCCGGATTCCTTTATCCATCCGGTTCCGCACATGAGCTTTGTGATTGGCCCGGAACGCCAGGCCTTTCTGAAAAAGCGCCATGAGGCGATGAGCGCTCATCACTGCTACCAGGGTATGGCTTACTCAGAAGACCATGCGCAGATTGCCGAGTGGGCACCGCTGGTGATGACTGGACGTGACCCAAAGCAGCCTGTGGCAGCCACTCGCATGGCAAGCGGCGCGGACGTCAACTACGGCGCCCTAACAAGCCACTTGCTGAACCATCTGCAAACACTCGAAGACGTGACGGTTCGCTTTTCGCACCGGGTGACTCATTTGGAGCGTCGAGCACAAGGAGGCTGGCGCTTGATCGCCCGAGACGAGGCCGCCGGCACAGAGCGAGTTGTGTACGCCAAAAACGTGTTTCTGGGAGCAGGGGGCGCCGCGCTCACTTTACTGCAGAAAACCGGAATTCCAGAAGGCCGGGGGTATGCCGGATTTCCAGTGAGTGGTATCTGGTTACGCTGTGGTGATCCCGCCATCACCGAGCGCCATCACGCCAAAGTGTATGGCATGGCTGCGACAGGTTCGCCGCCGATGTCGGTACCACACCTGGATACCCGCATCATCGATGGCAAGCAGTGGTTACTGTTTGGCCCCTACGCAGGTTTTACCACCAAATTTTTGAAACATGGCTCCTATCTCGACCTGCCGAAGTCGGTGAAAACTCACAATCTGCTGCCGCTGCTGGCGGTTGCGCGAGACAACTTTCCGCTCGAGGAGTATTTGCTGGGGCAAGTATTGCAACGCTCTTCCCACCGCTTCGATGCCTTGCAGGAGTTCTACCCACAAATGGATCCTAAGGATTGGGAAGTCGTGATCGCGGGTCAACGGGTGCAGATCATTCGCAAGGACGACGTGCGTACCGGCAAGCTGGAGTTTGGCACGGAGATTGTGCACTCCGCCGATTCATCCATCATCGCCCTGCTGGGTGCGTCGCCCGGGGCTTCTACCGCGGTCTGGATTATGGTGCACATGTTGGAGAACTGTTTCCACGAGCAATTGGTGGGCGAGTGGATGCCAAAGCTGAAACAAATGATTCCTTCTTACGGGGGCGACCTCAAAACCGACGCCGCTCTGTCTGCGCGGGTACGGGCAGAGACCGCAGAGGTGTTGGGGTTGCATCACCCGTGACAGGCTTGCCCAACTGCCGGCTGAAGAGTGGCGATCGCTGCCAAGTGGCCAGCACCTAGCGGGTTGCCATGTAGAGCGATTCGAAGCGTCCTGAAAAACAGCCGGCAGCGGGTTTGCTGACCAACGCAGCGGATGCCGTCAGTGGACAATAGGCTGCGCCTTTTTCTCGCAAGCCTGAAACCCGCCGTGATTTAATTATTCCACAGGCTGTTGATTTAATTGATTGGCCGTGCCATTATTTCCACACTATGTGGAGATAATGTTGCTCATGGGTCGAAGAAGTTTGCAGCAGAGCAGACGCTTGGAAATTCTCGAGCGGTGTGAAACCCTGGCATGCGATGAGGGGCTGTCGGCCATCACCA
>JBCCYE010000128.1:0-3348 GCA_039190425.1 Pseudomonadota bacterium
GTGGCTTTGGAACGTTGATGCGGTATATCAGCACGAGCTGTTCGGCGGCAACATGAGCTGGCTGGTCAACGCCAACTATGAAGACGACGCTATCTTTGTGTACTCGGTTGTTGATCCTGCCTTTGACGGTAAGACTGACAGTCGCACGCTGTTCAACGCGAGTGTTACCTTTACGTCAGAGGACAGCCGTTATTTCGTCAGGGTGTACGGCAAAAACCTGACAGACGAAACCTATAAGGTGGGTGAATTGCCGGTGGCGGACCTGTGGACCTTTGCCTACTACGGCGAGCCTCGCGCCTTCGGCATGGAGGTCGGTGTCAACTTTGGCGACTAAGGTCGCTGTTTGACATCATGGTAGTAAACTGGGGCCGACAGACATCGGCCCTTTTTTTTCGATCTTGAAAGCCAAGGCCATCTCGGTTGAGGAGTACCAGTGGCAGAACTGATTTTGCACCATTTCCCCGCTTCGCCCTTCGCTGAGAAGATCCGCCTGGTGCTGGGATTCAAAAGCCTTGAATGGCGATCTGTTGAGATTCCCATGGTGATGCCCAAGCCGATGTTGACGGCGCTCACCGGCGGCTATCGTAAAACCCCGGTCCTGCAAATCGGTTGTGATATCTATTGCGATACCCAGTGCATCGCCCTGGAGCTTGAGCGACGCTTTCCCTTGCCCACCCTGTTTCCGGATCACAGTGAAGGCCTGGCACTCGCGTTCAGTCAGTGGAGCGATGCGACCTTTTTCCAACCGGGCGCCGGCCTGTCGATGGGGACCAACCAGGCGCTACCCGAGGACATTCTCAAAGACCGCAGCGCGTTTTTTAACTTCTTGGATTTTTCCACGCTCAGCGAGCAGATTCCGCACCTGTACTCACAGTTTCGAGCGCAGCTACAGCTCGTCGAGACGATGTTGAACGACGGCAGGTCCTATGTGCTTGGTGAGCAAGCCAGCTGGGTGGATATCCTGGCGTATTTTCCGTTGTGGATGGCACGGGGCAACATCGCCAATACCGAAGAACTCGTATCCGGCCTGGATGCTTTAGGCAAGTGGGAGGCGCGGATGACGCAAATTGGGCACGGTAGCGAGCGCGCGCTCCCAGCGGAAGAGGCCCTGAATATCGCGAATAACAGCGTCTCGGTGGTCTCACCCGAACGCGTTGATGATGCCTGGCCTCAGCTTGATCTGCACAGTGAGGTGACGGTTACGCCACAGGACTACGGCGCCGTGCCGGTAGCTGGGAAGCTTGAGCGGCTAACCCACAGTGACATCGCGGTACGCCGACGGGACGACCGGGCGGGCGAAGTCGTGGTGCACTTCCCCCGCGCGGGCTATCGGGTGGAGGCAGTATGAAGTTGCAGCTCTTGATCCCACTATCGACTGGCACAGCGTTATTGCTCGCCTTGCTAGTTCGCGCAGCGACGGCAGAGGAGGCGGTGAGTGCACCTGATGGCGAAGCCCTCTACGACCAATATTGTGCGGCCTGTCATGAAGGCAAAGTCGCGAAAGCACCGCCGCTCAGTCTGTTGCAGATCATGTCTGCCAGCTCGGTACTGCGCGCGATGAACAACGGCATTATGCAAGAACAAGCCATGATGCTGACTGAAGATCAGCGTGCAGCGATCGCGGAGCACCTTACCGGCCAGCAATTGAACACAGCGGGTGAGCTTCTACCTGCGCCAATGTGTAGCGATGAACTTGCAGCGTTTGATTTCAATAAACCACCCAAGGTCGACGGCTGGGGTGTGACTCATGACAATCAGCGCCATATTCCTGAGGATATCGCCGGGCTTAAGGCAGAAGATCTCCCTGCACTTGAACTGCGTTGGGCCTTCGCCTTCCCCGATGCCATGCGCGCCCGATCGCAGCCTGCCATTGGCGGCGGCGCTTTGTATGTGGGGAGCCAGAACGGTTCCGTCTATGCGATTGAGCAAAAGACGGGCTGCATTCGCTGGCAGTTTTCCACTGTGGCTGAAGTCCGCACCGGGATCGTGCTATCCCCATGGGAAGCTGGCGTGGAAAGCGAGCCACGGGTGTACTTTGGCGACCTTGTTGGCAATGTTTACGCACTGGATGCAAGCAGCGGTGAACTGCTGTGGCGCGATAGACCCGATGATCATCCAAGCCTGACCTTAACTGCCGCGCCGGTGCTATACGAAGGTCAACTGTTCGTGCCCATGTCTGCCTTGGAGGTCACCGCAGCTGCCGACCCCACCTATGCCTGCTGTACCTTCAGGGGAGGTGTCGCGGTGTACAACGCCGACACGGGTGAACAGCAGTGGATTGGCTATGCAATCGATGAGGAACCGACAGTCGTTGGCAAGAACGCCGTGGGCACGGACCAGCTGGCACCTTCTGGCGCTCCCGTATGGAACACGCCGGCGATCGATCCAAAACGGGGGTTGATGTATTTCGGCACCGGCACCAATTATTCCTCGCCGTCCAATGAGACCAGCGATGCCATTATTGCCCTCAGTCTGAAGGACGGCAGCATGGTCTGGTATCAGCAGGCCACCCCCGGCGATGCCTGGAACATGAGCTGTGAAACGGAAGACCGCATTAACTGCCCCGAAGAGGATGGACCTGATTACGATTTTGGTGCGGCGGTGATTATTGCTACCACCTCTGACGGCAAAGACATCCTGCTGGCGGGACAAAAATCAGGGGCGGTGTTTGGGTTAGATCCCGACGACAATGGCAAGGTCCTTTGGCAACGCAAGCTGGGTAGAGGCGGCATTCAGGGTGGCGTGCACTTTGGCATGGCGGTAGAGGGTGACACACTGTATGTGCCCATGTCGGACTTCGATGGCGGCGCGCGCTGGCCCGGCGAGGCTAAACCCGGGATGTTTGCGCTGGACATCAAAACCGGCGAGACCCTTTGGTACACACCCGGTGCGACAGATGTATGTGGTGATAGAGAGTACTGTCAGCCGGGGCTCTCCGCCGCGGCGATTGCCATTGACGGTGCAGTAGTGGCCGGCTCAATGGACGGTCGTTTGCGGGCCTACGACACCGACGACGGAGAAGTCATTTGGGATATCGATACTGCAATTGAGTATGACACCCTTAATGGTGCCCGCGGCTTTGGTGGCAGCATGGGCGGTGCCTCCGGTCCGATTTTCGATGACGGCATGCTGTATCTGAATTCAGGCTACGGGATTTATTTCCATATGCCGGGCAACGTGCTACTTGCTTACGGGCTCGCTGAAGATGATAAAGAGGATTAGACCGGCTGCTCCAATATCGTTGAGGTCAAGCAACCCCGAGGTGATGGGTCGGTCGCTTCTCCAGTCACCAGCACACGCTTAGGGCAGTTCAAACACATACAGCGCTTCGCCACCCGAAGGCTGGTA
>JBCCYE010000129.1:0-3316 GCA_039190425.1 Pseudomonadota bacterium
AGGGGCTGTTGGGCAGGCTGCCCGCGGGACAAAACTCGGGTCCACTGGAGTGGAATCTGGCATCTCGCGGCAATAGACACCCTTATTTGCTGGCCCATGGGTATGTGATTGCCAGAGCAGATGCCAGGGGCACAGGCGCGTCATCTGGTATCTACAGGGGAGCCATGTCAGACCAGGAGGCAAGGGACGGCCACGACATTATCGAGTGGCTCGCCGGCCAGGCGTTTAGCACGGGCAAGGTGGGTACCTTCGGGAGCTCATATCCTGGCCAGACTCAGTACCTGATGGTAACGCAGCGACCACCTAGTCTCAAAGCAATGTTCCCCATGGTGGCCTATTTCGATATCTACCAGTCCTGGGTTTCAGGCGCCGGTGTATTTCGCAAGGCGTCGGTGATCTGGTCAATCAAACAGATGAGGGCTGACGGATTGCTCAACGATGAGGAGCCTGTGTCCAAAGACGTTGCCCGGGTAGATGCTGACACCGACGGCTCGATGCGGCAGGCGGCTTACGCGGAACGGCAAACAGACGGACAGTCTGGTGGCTCACTTGAGAACGTCGGCGGTGGAGACTGGATGAATGAGTTGGGTCTCTGGCTTGCGCGCAGTATGTTTGACGTTGAAACAAATGTTGAGTTGTTCAGTCTCGTTGCAGGCCCAACCGATGAGTTAGCCGAAAAGTTGCAAGGCAAGTGGCTGTTACCCAAAATACTTTCGCTACCCCAGTTCCAGTTGACCCGCGACAACAGCCTATTTACTCCACGGTATGTGGCAGGCTCGGGGAAATCGACGAATAACCTATCCGATCTTTTGCCTGAAATTAATGCGGCGGGAGTGCCCATTTATAACTTTGGCGGTTGGCGTGACGGCTACACGGACGCTACGGCCCTTTGGCACGCCAACCTTGAGGTGCCTTCCAAACTTGCGATGGGTCCGTGGGGTCACGGTCCCAATGAACCCAACGACAAGCGTGAAGATGCGCACATGGAAATTGCTGCAATAGAGCAATTGCGCTGGTTCGATTATTGGCTGAAAGGCATCGATAACGGCATCATGGACGAACCCGCTGTGCACTATGCACTGGTTCATTCGCCAGATACCTGGTCCTGGCAGAGTAGCGCAGCTTGGCCGGTCGACGAAGCGCAAGCATCACGATTTTACTTTGCCAAGGGTACGACCACGCCGGTTGAATCCGTTAACGATGGCGAACTGACCAGGCAGCCTGGTTCTGACGTGTCCACCGACAGCTTCACAGTGGACTATGCCGCCAGCATGGGGCCTCATGATCGCTATTACGACACCATTGGCGGCGGTCCCCTCGACTATCCCGACATGGCCGCTCACGCGCGAACTGCTTTGACATACACGAGTCCTGTATTGAATCAGGCGGTGAATATTGCGGGCCACCCTGTGGTGCATTTACGGGCAACCTCTAGCGCTGAGGACGGCGACTTCATGGTCTACCTGGAAGAAGTAGACGCAGATGGCACGGTACATTACGTAACGGGCGGCGCCATACGAGCCTCCTATCGAACGCTGGGCGAACCGCCCTACAATTACCTGGGAATGCCCTGGTCAGAATCTACGGCGGCGGTGGTCGATGCAACGGCACCCCTGAATGAAGGCATGGCAACCCTCGCGTTCCCAATGAAGCCTGTGAGTAACCGCTTTGAGAAGGGTCACCGTATTCGTGTCGTTGTGACCGGTGCCGATGCCGACGGCACATTCCTGGTGCCGATAGACCCAGCGCCTACCCAGTCGTTGCAGCTCGGCGGTGATCAGGGTTCTTACATTGAGCTACCTATACTGGTTGACAGCTCTGAGTCATGAATCCGCAAGCGTCACGCACGCGCCGCTAGGAAGTGTGCAAAGAAAGGGATTGTTGTACGCCATCCGTCGCTTCGAATCCTGCGCAAATCGCACAATTAATAAGGCGTATACAGGCTCTAGACCCAAAGCCCGTGTACCCAGGGCATGGCAGTTACTTTGAACGTGATGATTTGCTGTCGCATCTTGGCTAGCCAGCCCATTTTACCATTCTGTCCCGAGACGCTTGTGGCCAAATCAGCAAGCCCATCCTGGAATACTGCTATGACGAGAACAAACCTAACGCATCAAATATCGCTGTTTGCACTGATGTTCGCGCTACTCATAGGCTGCGGGGTCGATCCGGAGACCGAGCATACAGATGAGTCAGTTGTACAAGCGGCCGCTCCCGAGCAAGACCAGCCGGGAGCAGTAACGGATCGCTACGTACAACGAGATGTGATGATCACTATGCGGGACGGGGTGCGCCTGCATACGGAGATTTACACCCCACGCGATACGATTGGGCCGCTGCCGGTAATAATGCTGCGCTCGCCTTACAAAGTGTCCGGTGAGGACGGTGAGCCCTCCCCTTTTTTCAACAGTGCGTTTTCGGTACTGGCGGAGGAGGATTACATTTTTGTCGCCCAGGATGCACGAGGCAGATTCAAGTCCGAGGGCTCTTTCGTATGGAACCGGCCGCTTGCCCATCGGGATGATCCGCGGGCTATCGACGCCAGCACGGATGCTTACGACACCATCGACTGGCTGGTTAGTAACCTGGAAACCAACGAGCGCGTTGGCATGCTCGGCGTATCCTACCCCGGCTGGTACGTGATCATGGCGATGATTGATCCACACCCGGCGCTGAAGGCCGCAAGTCCCCAGGCCTCGCCCTCAGACTACTTCGTTAACGACGACTTCTACCACAATGGCGCGTTTCGTCTATCACCCAGTGCAGAACTGCCCTACCTGTTTGACTTCGATGCCAAGGCCAACTCAAGATTTCCCTATGATCAGCTCGACATCTACGAGTTCTTCCTGGATCTGGGGCCCATCTCCAATATGAACGATCACTACATGAGAGGCGCCTCGCCAACCTGGAACAACTTTCTGGAGCATTCGGTTTATGATGAGTACTGGCAGCGCGGCGGCACCTTGCAGCACCTGACGGAGGTGGCGGTACCGACTCTGAACGTGGTTGGCTGGTGGGATCCAGAAAACCTGGGGGGTGCTCTGGATATCTATGACACGCTGGAGCCCCTCGATACCCAGGATCGAAACTCCATTGTGGTGGGACCTTGGAACCATGGGCAGTGGGACGACGCGGACGTTACAAGCATCGGCCCCTATGAGTTCGGTTTCGATACGGCCGAGTACTACCAGCGGAAGATTCAGTCCCCTTGGTTTGCATACTGGCTAAAGGACGAGGGTGATCTCGCGTTCTTGAGTGAAGCCATCATGTACCAGACGGGCAGCGATCAATGGAAGCATTACGATCACTGGCCGCC
>JBCCYE010000130.1:0-3261 GCA_039190425.1 Pseudomonadota bacterium
GAACCCGAGAGCGAAGTGCGTCGATCTTTAACTCATTTTGGGAACTGACGTGCGGCGTCAATTCGTGGCGGTGGTTCTCCCGCTGAGCCCGTAAGCGGCGATCAGAATCGCGATCGCCGCTACGGCGAAGGCGACCAGGCCCGTGGTCATGACGCCTGAGTAGTTATTCGCTGACACCATGGTACCGGTCGCCGCCGGGCCAAGTCCGGCCCCGAGCCCACTGGCGATTCCGCCCGCGGTTACCACGGCGCCTCCGGGATCGAGGTCGGCGAGGATGCTCTGAATATAGGGAGTAACGAACGCCCAGGCGACGCTGTGGATGCAGACAAAAAGAAAAAACGTGGTGTAGCTATCGGCCTTGAGTATGCCAATCAACGATCCGGAGCCGATTGCAAAGCCGATGAGCGCGGGCGCTGCGTGACCAAGCCGACCTCCCAGGAAGAGAATGGCAAATGCCCCAGGCATTCCAAGAATGGAGGCGAGGCCCAGTGTTCTGCCGATTTGTGCATCGCTCAAACCGGTATGAACCGCAATCCTCTCGAGATAGGCATCCGTGCCGATGTTCGATGCTTCGCTAAAGCAAAGAGCTACCAGGCCCGCGACGGCGGGCACCGCCAACAGTAACCGCCACTCCGACCCCCGGATCGATACCCCGGCTGTGTCAGCGGCACTGGCTGGTAGACTGAAAGCAGCGGGGAGTACCAGCAATTGTACTCCGGCAAAACCGAGGTACAGCGTCGTAGCCGACATCGTCGGTGCGAACGTGGGTAGCGCCCACAACGCCACGCCAGCTATGCCGAATTGGAGCATCATGAACAGGCCGTAGCAACGCTCCGAATCAGAATAACGCGCAAACGAGCTCATCACGGCAGCGTAGGCCATGCCCTCACCCAGGGCAGCGAGAGCACGTAGACCATAGAACAACGATAGATGGTCGAGGCTGAGCGCTGCGAGCACATTGACAATCATGGCAAGAAGCAGACCGCCGATTGCAAGTCTTCGAAGCGGTAAGCGGTGCATGTTGAGTGCGCAAACCAGCGCAGCACTCACGGACCCTATTGCGCTGTAGCCGGCCGTTACACCGGCCTGGGTATCACTGAGGCCTCCATAGTCGACGAGAACCCCAACGATGATCGGTCCGATGAGGATCGGAATCAGGGTCACGCATCCAAGCAGTGATCCAGCCCATACGGCAGGAGCGGGCAGCATTCAGCGTTCGCCACCGTATGTCTGCAAGGTCGCGTAACACTCCGGTCTTCGGTCCCGGAACACGCCCCACTCGGTCCGATACTGTTCGCAGTAGTCGAGATCTACGCTGGCAAGGAGGATCGCTTCACTATGGTCATCGGCGTGGGCGATCAGTTCACCCGTATGGTCGGTAATAAATGAGTTGCCGTAGAACGTCATTTCCAGACCAGGCGTCTGAGTTGCAGCTTCAAGCCCAATGCGATTGGAGGCCACTACGGGCACCATGTTGGCTCCGGCATGACCCTGCATGACGCGACGCCAATGATCGCGCGAATCCAGGCTTTGGTCCCCGGGCTCGCTGCCGATAGCCGTCGGATAGAGGAGTATTTCGGCCCCTTGGAGCACCATGGCACGGGCGGCTTCGGGGAACCACTGATCCCAGCAGATACCCACGCCAATGCGACCGAATCGCGTATCCCAAACCCGAAACCCGGTATCACCAGGGCTGAAGTAAGTCTTCTCCTGATAGCCGATCGAATTGGGAATGTGGGTCTTGCGGTAGACGCCCAGCTCTGTGCCGTCCGCATCGAAGATACAGATGGAGTTGAAGAAACTGTTCCCGCTGCGCTCGAACCAGGAGACAGGCAGCACGACTTCAAGCTCTTTTGCCAGAGCCTGGAAGCGCTGAAGAAATGGATTGTCTTGCAACGGTGTCGCCAGCTTTAAATGCTCACCGAGTTGCTCAATGCAGAAATACGGGGTCTCGAACAATTCCTGAAGCAGGATAATCTGCGCGCCGTCGCTGGCGGCCCGGCGAACCAGTGTACTGGCTCGTTCGATATTGCCGGGGACATCCCAGGTGCAGGCCATCTGTGTGGCCGCGAGTGTTACTTCACGCATCTTACTGTCTCTCGCATCTCAACCGAGTCTGCCGTGCTTCGCAATGTAGTGCCAGAAACTCATCCTGACAATGGCGGCGCGACCTGGTGCCCGAAGACGGATTGTGTCCGGACCGACCATAACCTAACCTGCGCAATGAATCGCACAGGACGGTAAACAATGACCGACTACAGGATGCCCGCCGAGTGGGAAGAACACGAGCGTTGCTGGATGGCCTGGCCCTGTCGTGACGAATTCTGGGAAGACTACGGGGCGACCTGCAAAGCGTACACGGCGGTAGCCCACGCAATTGCCCGCTTCGAACCGGTTTCGATGATTGTGCCACCCCATATGATGGGATCAGCGCGAGATCAGTTAGGAAGCGACATCGACCTGCTGCCAATACCTATCGACGATTCCTGGAGTCGGGACAGCGGTCCCAATTTTGTGCGCTCGCCCGATGGGTCGCTCGCGGGTGTTTGTTTTCGGTTCAACGCCTGGGGCGGCAAGTACGAGCCCCATGACCAGGATGCCGCGCTTGCTGAGCGCTTACTGACAGAGCTGGGAATACCGGTAATCAAGTCTTCGCTGACTGCTGAAGGCGGAGGTATCTGCGTGGACGGGGAGGGCACGCTCTTAACCACCGATAGCTGCTTTCCCAATAAGAATCGCAATCCATCCTGGACGAGAGATGAAATCGACGCCGAGCTTATGGCCCGGCTGGGTGTTGAAAAAGTGATCTGGCTGCCAGGGGACCCACTGGATGAGGAGACCGACGGCCACGTTGACGGCGTCGCCGCCTTCGCAGCACCGGGCAAGGTAATCGTTGAGGCTACGGAAGATCCCACAGATCCACGGAAACCTTATTTCGATTCACTTTTGGCCTCTTTAGAAGGCCAAACGGACGCCAAGGGTCGCACGCTCGAGCTTCTTCCGCTTCCTGAGGCAGATGCAAGCTGCACTCTTAACGAGCGGTTCTGTTTGTCCTATGTCAACTTTTACATTGCGAACGGAGCGATTATCGCTCCGTGCTACGGTATCGCGACAGATGCCGCTGTGAGTGAGCGACTAGGTGATTACTTCCCAGGAAGAGAAATCGCGCAGGTGAGAATCGACGCGGTTGCGGTTGGAGGTGGCGGTATACACTGCATCACGCAGCAGCAGCCAAAAGGGCATTCTTAGCCGCCAGGTCAC
>JBCCYE010000131.1:0-3211 GCA_039190425.1 Pseudomonadota bacterium
ACCGGTGTCAGGAGATCAAGGCGTGCCTGAGCCCGCTCACGTTCCGGTGAGTCGCCATTGATCAGATCGAGCTGCATGGCCAGAAAGTGATTGAACAGGCGATTACCTTCAGCAAACGCCTTTTGCGTTAGTAGCATGCGTCTGACATCCGGATGCACAATGATCGGGTCAGCGGGTTGGTCCGGAATCTTAGCGCCGCTCAATGACCGCATCTGCAGGCGCTCCCTCGAATAGGCGAGGGATTTCTGAAAGCCAAGCTCCGCATGCGCGACTCCCTGACTTGCCGCGCTTATTCGCGATGCATTGATAAAGGTGAACATCGCCGCAAGGCCGCGATTCTCCTCGCCCAGGAGAAAACCCCTGGCGTTGTCGAAGTTCATCACGCAGGTCGCGCTTGCCTTGACCCCCATTTTTTTCTCCACCGCGCCACAGGAAACACCGTTTAATTCTCCGAGCTCGCCGCTCTCACTGCAGCTTACTTTGGGCACGATGAACAACGAGATGCCGCTAGTACCGCCGGGCGCGCCCTCCACCCGGGCGAGGACAAGATGAACGATGTTCTCCGTAAGGTCGTGCTCGCCCCCGGTAATGAATATCTTCGTTCCTGTGATGCGAAAGCTACCATCCCGATCACGTACTGCCTTGGTGCGGAGCAATCCGAGATCGGTCCCGCAATGAGGTTCGGTAAGACACATGGTCGCGTTCCATTCGCCACTGATCAGACGCCGCTCATAGAGAGCGCGCTGTGTCTCACTGCCATAGCGTTGAAGCGTTGCTATCGCGCCGGGGATCGCCGATGTATAGAGTGTGAATCCCATATTCGCCGAAGACAGGATCTCGCTGATGATCTTCGCAAGCGATGGGGGCAAACCCTGGCCGCCGAAAGCGGGCTCACTGGTTAACGAAAACCACCCGTCCGCGGAGTACTGGCGGTACGCATCTTTGAAGCCGTTTGGCGGTGACACGCGTCCATCCGCAAATCGACACCCCTCAAGATCACCGGTGGCGTTAAGGGGCGCAACAACGTCTTCACAGAATCGTCCGTACTGGGCAAGAAGAAGCGTCGCCGTTTCCTGATCCAGGGTCTCCTGGTCTCCCAGAGACTCACAGTGCGCCTGGTAGCCAAGCACCTCGTAGAGCGAGAAGTGGATGTCGCGCAAGGGCGCCTTGTAGTCCATAGTGAAGTTCGTCCGTACTGTCGCTGTGAACCGGTGAGAGCCGCTGGGCACACTTACTCAGAAATACTCAGCCGCTCGATCTCTGCGGCCTCCACAGCGCTCGCGCAATACGGCATGTCAATCCAGCCACTCTCTGAATAGCGCTGCGTTGCATCGGCAAAATGCGGAGAGTCAGGGTTCGTGGACTGGGAGTACGTGAGTGCACCGTAGGCGATAGGGCAATCCGTTTCATCCCAGGTGACCGCCTGAATGTAACTGTTCCCGGTCTCGATGGCTGAATAGCCCTCACCATCGACGAGAGGCGACACAATAGCGCTGAACATCATCGACACATCGCCACCGTGAATTCCGTAACGCACACCGTTCTTTTTGATGAACTGTACGTCTCCCCAACGGGCGTCGATGGGAATGGAAGCTGCCAGCAGGCGGTCTGTTGCCGCCGCCAATGAGCTGCGAAGAGCTTCGACAACTTCGGCGTTCGAGAGATCAATCTCACGAGGGGTATTGATCGGATCGGCCACATCAAACGGCACGGACCAAAGACCGGGAGTAGGAGCGAGTCGCTGCCAGAGCTCCCAGAAAACATGGGCACCGACGCTGTCGAGACGATGGGCCCGGTCCCAACCCTGCAGCACGATGCAACCTGCTTCCGCGGCGGCCATGTTAGCGGTGTAGTCCGACCAATCATCCACAGCGCTACAGGCCGACACGATGGCGTCGACCGTAAGCTCGGCGGTGTAGTTGTCAGCGCGGTACATCAGGGCGCGGATGTTGTCGATGTTGAAACCGGGGTCGCCGAGATCATCCGTACCCGCGATGCGCTGTTCGGCCATGACCAGCGTCTGTCGCGGCCTGAGGTTCAATGGTAGGCGCTCACCACCCACAGCGAGCGGGAACCCCTCTAAAAGGTTTCGCGGATTAACAATCCAGTGACTGTCATTGGAATTTGCAACGTAGTCCCGAGTATCCAGTTTTGGAAGGCTGTCATAGGCGAACAATCCGGGCGGTGCGCCTTCGTCTGTGTTCCAGTCACAGAATGAATCTGACCCATCGAGAGTAAGGAATCCACCCGCGGTCAGTAGCGATTGCACAGGACCGCGAACGCACCCGGTGATTTGAGCATCGCTAAGGTTTGCAGAGACGGAGATGTTGCCAAAAAAGGCATCACCCGATCGATCTGTCGCAAGTGTATTGACCAGAGGAAGCCCCATCGCTCGCGTCGCCTCTTTCACTTCGGCGACATTGTCAGCGGCTCCCATGGCAATCCACTGATCCCAGACGCGGGCATTCGCAAGATTGGCGTCCCGGTAGACCAATACAGTCCCAACCGCGTTCGGCCAGCCTCCGAGCAGGGGCGACACCGCTCCCAGATCGAGGGTGGGGCCAAACCGCGACAGATAAAACGTGCGCTCGACCGCCTCAATGGCACCGCCGCTTAGCTGGCGCTCCGCTGTGACAACAACCGGCTCAAAGTCCAGTACCTCACCATCGTAGATGTACTGCAGCGGGTTTTCTGGATTCAGCGTAAGTTCGTAAAGGCTAAAGCGATTCCCAGTGCTTACCGTATGGCCCCAGGCCATATTCGCATTGAAGCCCAGACCCACAATCGGAGCGCCATAAAGACCCTCGCCCATCACATCAATCTCACCTGGGATTGTCTGTCGCATCATGAACAGACGCAGTCCACCAACCCACGGGAAATGCGGGTTCGACAACAAGACACCGACCCCTGTCTGCGAAGACTCCGCGCCTACGGCGTAGGCGTTGGATCCAATGGCATCAAGCTCCGGAAATCCCATTCGCTCATGTACAGAAGCCGGATCGACCTGCGCCAATCGTTCCTGGGTGGTCGGTGAGGGACCCAAGCGGGCCGGACTGATCTGCTCAGGTGGCCGCGATGCAGCTATGAAGGGCGCCAGTGGATCCCCGCTCGCCAGAAGCACCAACTTATGCGCGACGCGCATGGCGTCCCTCAACTCGATGCTACGCACCCAGGGAGCATTGCGGCATGCCTCTGGAAGACTCTCTGCTCC
>JBCCYE010000132.1:0-3182 GCA_039190425.1 Pseudomonadota bacterium
GCTCTATCGTCTCCCGGTCCTCTCCGCTGAGATTTCGGGATGCGCGGTTCACACTCTTGTAGTGCAGCCCCACCCAGATCGGCGCGACGATCACCATAAACAGGATCGTCGGCACAAACATAAATTCCCAAAAATCCATCAGTAGATCCCCTCTTCCTTGGGTGCGCCAGCTGGCGGCTCTTTACCTAAACGATTCGCAGAATGCTCGATCCAGGGATCAACCCTAGGCCTGCTCCTTGCTGCCGGCCTGTGCAGGCTCTGCGGTCGACGTACCGCCGATCTCAGCCTTCAGACGCTCGAGCTCTTCGGTAATCTTCTCGTCCTGCTCCAGAGCACTGATCTCGGCCGCGAGAGACGGCGACGCCTCTTTACCCATATCCATCACTTCGAGCTGGCTTTCGAGATTATCCATGCGGCGCTCGAAATGCTCAAAGCGGGTGAACGCATCATCCAGTGCTTCGCGATTTACCTGACGCTTAACCTTAATGCGCGACTCGACGGTTTTGCTGCGCATCACCAGCGCCTGCTTCTTGGCTTTGGCGTCGTTCAGCTTGCTTTGCAGCTTGCTGATTTCTTCGTTGAGCTGATCGATGTGCTCATCGGTGGCGGCAAGCTCGGTCTCGACGGCTGCGACCTCTTCTTCGATCTCGCGCTTTTCCTGCAGCGCGGCGCGGGCAAGATCCTCGCGGCCCTTGCTGATCGCGAGTTTGGCCTTGCTCTCCCAGCGATCGGCTTCGCCCTGCAGCTGCTCCAGCCGTCGCGACGCGGCCTTGCGATCAGCCAGCACCCGCGCTGAAGAACTGCGCACTTCAACGAGCGTGTCTTCCATTTCCTGAATGATCAGGCGAATCATCTTCTCCGGATCTTCCGCCGAATCGAGCAGCGAATTGATGTTGGAGTTAATGATGTCGCTCATGCGCGAAAAAATACCCATGGTTACTCTCCTTGCGAGTTGCTCAGGGTCCTGCTGCGGCGAATCCGATCATCACCGGGGGCCGCAATCAGGTTTATGGCCTCTACGACTAAAACGATCTGCGCCAGAGACAGTAGAGCCGGAGACGGACCGGTTACCGTTGCAATGCCACTCGAGATAAGACCGATTGCTAAATATATGGTCGTTCTGTCTGGTGCCATTGCTCAGTTGCCTCAAGTCCGCGTTACACCATAGACAATCCAATATTCTGGCCAGTTATTTTTAATCCAATAAAAACAATAGCATAGAAAGAATTACGCGATTCAGCTTTCGAAAATTCAGTTCAGAATATTTATATTTACCTTATTTAGAGGTGATTTCTGATACATATAAGGTATATTTTGCCTTATGCAGACCAATATCATCGGCGAATCCTTCGCCCTGACCGAAACTCTCGATCGACTCTCGCATCTGGCGACGATCAACCGCTCCGTACTGGTTCTGGGCGAACGCGGAACCGGTAAAGAGCTGGCCGCCGAACGGCTGCACTTTTTATCCGGACGTTGGGAGGCACCGTTCGTCAAAGTGAACTGCGCTGCGATGGCCGAAACACTGCTCGAAAGTGAGCTGTTTGGTCACGAGGCCGGAGCCTTTACCGGGGCAACACGTGCCCACACTGGGCGCTTCGAGCGCGCCGACCGCGGAACCTTGTTCCTCGACGAGGTCGGCACCATGTCACCGCGTCTGCAGGAGAAGCTGCTGCGGCTGATCGAATACGGCGAATTCGAACGCGTCGGTGGGCAAAAAACGCTCAAGGTCGACGTGCGCGTGGTGGCTGCGACCAACGCGGATCTGCTGGCCATGACTAAGACCCAGGAGTTTCGCGCCGACCTGCTGGACCGCCTGAGCTTTGACGTTGTGCACATGCCGGCCCTGCGCGTGCGCGACGACGACATTCTGCTGCTCGCCGAGCACTTTGCCGTAGCCATGAGCGCCGAGCTCGGCTGGGAGTTCTTCCCCGGATTCAGCGAAAGTGCCAGCGCACAGCTAAAAAGTTACCCCTGGCCGGGCAACGTGCGCGAACTCAAAAACGCCGTCGAGCGATCCCTGCATCGCTGGAGCCGCAGCCACGAGCCCGTCGATGCGCTGATCATCGATCCATTCCTGAATCCCTGGGCGGATGAGACGGACACGGCGGCTCATGATTTCCCAGCGACACCCACCGCAGATCTCGCGTACCCGAGCGATGAAGCACAAGCCAGTGATCCGACCACGGGTGGCCAGCACCATCAAGGCCCCTCCGGGCGAGCAGGACTCTCGTCCAGCCATTCCACGACTAACCCCATCGACTTCAAAAACGTCGTCGATGACTTCGAAAAGCAACTGCTGCTTAAACACCTGACTGCGCACGACTACAACCAGCGCGAATGCGCTGAACACCTGAACCTGAGCTACAACCAGATTCGCGGCCTGGTGCGCAAATACGACATTCACTCCCGGCCCCGCCGCGCCTAACAGTCTGTTGTCAGGCGGCCACCGAGACTCGGCGAACGCTCGGTTGCTGGGGCAAAATCTCGGCCGCCCTCCCCCGTTAACATTTAAACTCCCGTTAAGCGGGAGTACCCTGTAGCACACGAATTCAGTCATGGAACCCAGGCATGTCGCTCGCACTTAACGACTCATCACTCTTACGTACCCAGTCCTATATCGACGGCGCCTGGGCAGACGCCGACAGCGGCGACACCTTTGCGGTCAAAAACCCCGCCACGGGCGAAACCATTGTCTCGATCGCCAAAGCCGGGACCACCGACACCCGGCGCGCCATCGAAGCCGCCGACACCGCCATGAGCGCCTGGAAGACCCGCAGCGCCAAGGAGCGCTCCCAGGTACTGCGCAAGTGGTTCGATCTGATCATGGCAAACCAGGAAGATCTGGCCGCGCTGATGACTGCCGAACAGGGCAAGCCCATCGCCGAGTCGCGGGGCGAAGTTGCCTACGGTGCGGCGTTTGTCGAGTGGTTTGCCGAAGAAGGCAAGCGCCTGTACGGCGACGTGATCCCGGGGCCTTCACCCGATAAGCGCATTGTGTGTATTCGCCAACCCGTCGGTGTGGTGGCGGCCATCACTCCCTGGAACTTCCCCATCGCCATGATCACCCGCAAGGCTGCGCCGGCCCTGGCGGTGGGCTGCACCATCGTGATCAAACCCGCCAGCGAAACGCCGCTGTGCGCCCTGGCGCTCGCCGAACTGGGCGAGCGTGCCGGTATTCC
>JBCCYE010000133.1:0-3114 GCA_039190425.1 Pseudomonadota bacterium
GCGGGCTGTGCGGCTTCACGCAACATCTTGCAGCGTTCCGAGTTACGGGTTTTGCCGCCGGTCTGACAGGCATCATCTCTGAGATCGAACAGCTCTTGACCCGACAGGTCGGTCTGCAACCTTGCCACTTCTCGCTGGTGGCGTTCGCGAGACATCCCGCCCAGCATGTCGCAGACGTAAGCGCTGATGATGTGGCAATCGGCTAGAGCCTGGATGTACTCGTCATAGCTCATCGCCATAAATCGCTGGCGATCTGCCGCGATGGCATCCTGTTGACGCCCATCGGCGACGGCTTGTGCTGCTCTACAGCGTGGCGTGGCCGTCCCTGGACTACGGTGGAATCCGCAGTCGTCTATTATTTCAGTGAGTTGCTGCACGCCGATCGATGCAAAGCCAGCCAGTTGCAGCTCATATTCCTCGGTCGTGCGTTCTGCCAGGACGGATTTGTAGGCCTGACAATCAAGCGTCCAGCGACCCCCTTGGCAGGCATCGCGATCAGACCAGAGAGCATCAAAGGGCATCTTGGTATAACGCGCCTCAGCGGCCGCTCTGTCCGCTTCTTCCTCCGCCTTATCTTCCGCCCGTTGCGCTTCAGCCGCAGCGTGCTTTTCCTGCTCTATCCGATCCGCTTCGGCTTTCGCAAACGCCGCCTCCACTTGTAGGCCAGCGATCTTATGTTGGCGCTCTTTATACGGCATGCGCGTGACACGCCCGACGCACATGACCGGCGGCGAGGCAGAGTACAGCTGATCAAGGGAGCCCTCGTGCTTAGCGATCTCTGTAAAAAACGACGTGGATGCACTATGCCCCGTGCTAGCGACGGAGCGCACATACCACTGATCCACCAGCAACAGCTCTTCGTCAGTCGGGTGGGGTTTGAATCCCACCGTCATGGTGGCGTTGGTATCCACTAGCATCCCCGAATCCGACATTTCGAACACGAACGTCAGGCTGCCATCCGCTGCGGGTGCAGCGGGTTGACTGGTGCTCGGGAAGTTCGCTACCGGGATTTCGCTCTTCAGCGAATAGCTGGTTTGCTCGCCTATGGCGACCGGTAGGATCGTAAACGCCAGGTTATCGCCCAGCCTCATTTCACAACTCGGCCCAGAAAGCGCTTCGTAGGGGCCGCTGTAGTCACGCGGCTCCTTGGCGCAGCCCACGGCGACGAATGCCGCTCCACATAAGAGAAAACCGGTTTTGAGTGAACGTTTTTGCATATCAATTTACATCTGTACCCGTGGTGATGTTTTGTTCAGTTTGCGTAGATCCTGTCCTGCTCGTTCGTGGTACAATCATCGGGTGAGTACCACGAGACGAGGGCAGGACGATGACTGTCAAAGAATTTGCTGCAGGTAGCGCCAAGGCGCTGCTGACGACCATTAGGGTGCTGTTTCGCATCCTTGTGGGGCTGATCAGTGCGTTCTTCTCTCTCGTCTTCATTGCGTGGGCTCACGCTCCGAAGGAAGACGACACTGATGGTTTCCTTGGGCGGAAAGGTGCTGACGGCCTAACTGACGCCGAGAGAACTGCAGTAGCGACTGACGAGGGCTGGAAGTCTTGGTGACCACTAGGCCTTCCCTTTCGTAGCGACACTAGTAGCAACACTGCCACCCGCTGCGCCCGGCGAACCTACATTGCCACCGTAACCTGAAAGCTGTTGCCCCAAAGCGTTGGCCTGCACCCCAATCCAGCCAAGCCCTGTTAGGTACAGCACAGGGAAGACGATATACATAAACCGCTCCATCCACAGGATGATCCCGCTTTGAACCGGGTTGGTCATAGGCGCGAACACCCCTAACCCCTCACTCTGTGTCATTAAGTTCATCAAGTTGTTTTCCATCCAGTAGGCAAGCGCCCACAGGAAGGACATAAAGTGCATCCCAAAGAAAATGATGGAGAGGGTCATAAGGGTGGGCAGTTTGTACTGACTGAACACTAGCAAGAACGGGAGGATAACGACGAACACCATCATTGCGAGGGCCTGGAACATCGAGATCCCCTGCCGGATCATCAGGCCTTCACCGATCGCCTGCGGCGCTTTGACGGCTCCGCCCAAGGCAGCAATCGCATTCACACCCAAATCACGTATCGCACCGATACCCCAGTTCATGGCATCGGAGATCAGATCACCACCACCCGACGGTCCTGAGTTGGCCGCTGCTTGTGCTGCCGCACTATCTCGGTAGCCGGTACTCATGGGCAAATCGACCGATACCGCTTCGCGCACGCGATTAATCGCTAGGTATTTCCTTAAGAACACGTCCTCGCGTTCGGCTTGGCTGAGCGTTTGGTCCGTTGCCGCATCAATCAGGTTATCGGTCGAATACACCATGTCATCGAGGACATCGGGATCGATCGAGGCCAGCACTTGCGCCCGTATGCCGTCAGCCCCATCCAGCCACCATTCGTTACAACGAGGGTGACCGCCTATCGCCGCGTTCGTCTCAAACCCGGCGTCCCGCGTGGCATCGAACGGGAAGTCCGCTCTCGGCGCTTCCGAGTAGTAATAGTTGTAGAAACCAGGTTCCGCCAAAAAGTATGTCGAGCCGAGCCAGTTTGTTTCGTCCAATTCCTCCAACGTCAATCCACTCGTATCACTGCGTAGCAGCCGGGACTTCGAAGGCCGGTAGCAATCGTTCGTAAACTCCTGGATCTCTTTGCGCAAGCCAGGATCATCAATGCCATCGTTTGCCATGCGGTATTCAACGGAGGCAAGGTCATTCGAGCAGGGTATCGAGGCGACGGCCGCAGCGGTCACACTCTTGCTCAGCACATGAACCGCTGCCCACCAGATCGGAATACCCCCTTGCCGATCGCCGAGCTCGGCCAGGGTGCGGTCGTAGGTCGTCCCTGTATTCGTACCGGGTATCGTTTCGACCGTATCCGCGCAACTCAAGGCCGGTTTGACGTATTCCATCTCACCCAAGGTGAGGGGCAGTGCGGGAATCCCAGCGAATACGATCACGGCGACCATCACATAAAAGTCGGCTTCGACTTTCTTCAGCGATTGCAGGCCTGCATTGCCCTCATCGTCGCCGGCGCGATGACTGGACAGCGCATTCGTAATGATCATGGCAATAAACGGCAAGAACACGATGCCGGTATCCACGAGGA
>JBCCYE010000134.1:0-2978 GCA_039190425.1 Pseudomonadota bacterium
ACGACACCGCCCCAGCCAGCCTCAAAGGCTTTCAGGATTTTGCGTTTGCTTTCCGTCGGCGGCGCAGATGCCAGAACGAACGGATTGACGAAATCTAGGCCCGTGAACCTCGTAGAGAGCGTATTCTGCATAGCATATCCGATAACTCTTTTCGGGTTTAAGCCTCCGGTTGACCGCCCGAAAAGTCAATAGCACTCCAATAGACCTCGATATCCGCGGACAGCACGGCGACATCGAGGATCGCCCCACGTGTTCACGACTACCCAATCGATGACACCGAACGAGCATTTGCTTCACCTATGGAGTGTAGCCCCCTGTCGGTTCCAGGAGCGCTGCTTTGCGACCGACTCTTGTCTGTTGCCAAGGGTTCCAACCCTCATTTGCTCGACTATCGGAGATTGAAGCCAATAAGGTTGAACAGCCAGTAGGCGGGCCAACTGATAACCGCGAGCGTCGCCATGAATGTCAGATGGAGCCGAGGGATAAGCCCAAGGGCTGGTCCCGTCGGATTGTTGTTCCTCACCCAGGCGAGCACCGCGCCTAACGTGAGCAACACCCCAAATACCAGATGCAGGTTGAGCCCTGACAACAGCAAACCTGGCCGAAGCAACTCGTTATTGTAGTGGTCCACATAGATCCCTGAGATCCGGTCGTATCCGGCGAAGAGAAGAACCGGCAGCGTGATGGCGACGAGCGCCTGCGCGACCATTACTCTTTTCATCCAGGCCTTGAACCGGCTTCCCCGCCGCCAGAACACGGCGCCAAAACCCAGGATGGACAACATGAGGCCGATCCCGAGGGCACGCGATGCCAACTCCGGATTGGCGAACCAGGCGACTTTGGTCCAGGCACTGCTGCCGTAGGCGAGCATGACCACCGGCCCATCGGCGTCGGGCTTACTGAAGACGAACCGCGCAGCCGTCTGCCCCTCGTCCCCTGACCGCTCAAAGACTCCGTCCGCCACGCGCGTCGTTTGAACTCCGCCGATCGAGACCCCGCCATCAGCCGAGACCTCGACCTTCATGAGCAAACTGGCCTTCACCAGGCTCCTCATTGACGATCGGGACCGGCGTTCGGTCCAGTATTCGCCCGATAGTTCAGACAATGCCGGGACCGGATGCTGTGCCGCCACATCCGGGGCTATCGGGGGAAACTGCTTCTCGCCGATCAGTTCGGTGGCCATCACACGCCAGATATCCGATGCGCTGAGCAATGGACCCTGCGGCCCGGCCTCGGTTTTGACCAACCGTCCGCTGTCCACCAATTGTCCGAACAGGTCTGCAACGCTGGGGAAGGCGCGTGCCGACAATACGGAGATGACAACCGCCACCTCCCGGTCAGGCAGCAAGGCGAGCACGCTCGTCGTGCCGGGCAGGCCGCAGCTATGATGCACCACACGCTCGCCACCGAACTGCGACAGGTGGAACTGCAGCCCGATAGGCGAGCTTTCCGGATGCGGCGCGAACTGTGGCAGTCCCATCGCCGTGCGTGCCCCGCCGGACAGCACCTCAGCATAAGTGCGGCCGGCTGTATCGGCGTGGAAGGCCGCCCATCTCAGCAGATCGGCGGGTGTGATGATCAAACCGCCAGAGGCCGCTGTCGCCGGATGCTTCGGGTAATAGGGCACGTCCTGCAACTCGCCGTTCGGGAAAGTCGCATAGGGCCGGGCGAGGTTCGGCGGCGCGGTCGTGTCGGAATGCAGCACCGCACTGTCAAGCCCGAGCGGGGCAAACAGCTCGCGCTGCATGTAGTCTGCCAGCGACAGACCTGTCACGTCCTCGATCAGAGCGCCTTGCATGGCAACGCCAAGGTTCGAATAGAGAGCGATTTCACCCGGCTTGCGCACGATGTTCTCCGTCAGGATCAGGCCAAGCTCGGCCGCATCGACGGGCGGCTCCAGATCGCATGCGATCCCCTGTGGCGTGCCTGCGGCGCCGGTCATTCCCGCCGTATGCGTCATCAACTGGCGCAGCGTGACACGGTCGCCATGAGGCGGTGGTAGTTTGAAGCGCTTCAGGTATGGGTTGATGGGCGCATCCAACGAGGGAAGCAAACCGCGTTCGACCAGCTGCATTCCCGCCGTCGCCGTGAAAGTCTTCGAGATCGAACAGGCGCGGATGCGCGTGGCCTCCGGGTCGAAGGGGATGCCCTTGGCCTTGTCCTGCCAGCCATAGCCTCTCAGAAACACGATCTCGCCCTCTCGGATCAGCCCGGCCGCCGCGCCAACGATCTGCCTGTTGTTCAATGCCTTGGAGAGATAGGCATCAGACCAAGCCGCCAAAGCTTCTGCTTGCAGGCCTGTCTCCGCCCTGGCAGACGGCCCGCCGAGTGCCAGCGCTGCAAGCAACCCAATGCCGATCCGCGCAGGAACGCCACCGGAGAGCCCAGCCGAGAAGCTTGCCCACACGCCTCGGCTCATCAGAATTCGATGTCGATCAGCAAGCCCACCTCGCGCGGGGATAACATGGTTCCCGAGACCTTTCCCACAACAGGGTTTGCAAACGAGCTGGTGATCACCTCGCTGTTGAAGAGGTTGTCTGCATAGGCGACCAGCATCAGGTTTTCCCATCAATATCCGAGCTGCGCATCGATAAAGAACCGTGAGCTGCGCGGCTTCGCGTTCTGAACATTGCCAAACGCGGAGCCCGAACACGTGGCGTTCGCGGCCAACCAGGTTCCATCGTAGAAGTCACAGCGGGCGCCGATCGCTCCGCTCCAATTTTGGCGCATTGGCGAACTCGCTGCCTGCCAGTTGGATGTTGTTGAACAGAAAATTCTGGCGCCCGGCGTTAGCGTACCCGATTGAGCCTTAGAGGGACAGCCCATCAACCAACCACACACGCACTTCCAGTTCGCCACGCCGAATAGGTGGAAGTCCCAGCGTGAACGACAATGTTGTCGCTCGGGGTGGTGGAGAGTGGCAATGAGACTAGACTTGGTGGCCTTTCCATTGGCTGTATTCTGCGTTCGCATTCACG
>JBCCYE010000135.1:0-2972 GCA_039190425.1 Pseudomonadota bacterium
ATGTAACCCGACGCCAGCGACCCGAGAATATTAAAAAACCCGATCGCAGAAACACCCAATACGGCATAGCGCGCGTCGATGCCCAGATCAGAAATATAGGCCGGAAAGTGGGCGGTGATGAACGCTACTTGAAAGCCGCATACGAAAAACCCCGCCATCAGCAGACGGTATGAACGATAGGCAATTGCTTCACGAAGTGCGTCACCCAGTGTCTGTTCAAAGTCCGCCAGGTTAGCCGCTGCGGCTGGATCGCCATCAGCACGACCTCGCAGGGGGAACGCCAACAGCGGTACCAGCAACATCATGGCGCTCATAATGAGCAGGCTGTCCTGCCAGCCGAACCTGTCAATAAAGATCTGACTGAGCGGAGCAAAAAAGAACATGCCCGCCGAGCCTGCAGCCGTACCGAGGCCGAAGGCCAGCGATCGTTGTTCGGCGCTTACACGACGCGCGAATGCCGCAAACACAATCCCGAAAGATCCCGCGCCGGTCGCAGCACCCACCAGCACCCCGCCACTGAGGTAGAGCGACGTGGCAGAGTCAGTGCCCGACATAAGCGCAAGACCGACAGCATAGAGAATTCCCGCGAGCGCCAGCACGCGACCCGCGCCCTTTTTATCGGCGAGTGCCCCGAACACCGGCTGGCTCAATCCCCATGCCAGATTTTGTATGGCCATGGCCAACCCGAACTGACTTCGGGTCAGCCCGGTGTCCTGCACCAGTGGAAGCTGAAAAAAGCCCATCGTGGAGCGCGGCCCAAAGGTCAGCAGAATGAGCGCGCAGCCCGTACCGAGGACGAGCCAGGGGAGTTGCGACGGCGAGGACGATGGTGTCTGTGACATCTGCTTAAACATAGCTGCCCTAACGTTGCGACGTTAGCACAGCTATTCGGTGAGATTCAGGCGCCCGATTAAGGCGCCTGGCCAGGGGAACTCGCTTAGGCGGCGATTTGAAGCCCCAGGGACTCCGCGACGGCCGTGTGGCGAACATGCCCCGCATGCACGTTCAGTCCTTTTTCGAACCCGGGGTCGGCCAGCAAGGCCTTGTCTACCCCGACATTTGCCAGCCGCTTGATGTAGGGCAGCGTTGCGTTGTTGAGGGCCTCCGCGGAGGTACGAGCGACACCCCCGGGCATGTTTGTTACACAGTAGTGAACGATGCCCTCTTCGATGTAGGTCGGATCCGTGTGTGTGGTTGGCTTACTGGATGCAAAGCAGCCACCTTGATCGATAGATATATCGACCAGTACGGAACCTGGCTGCATGCGACGCAGAAGATCGTAGTCGATAAGCCGCGGAGCCGACGCACCAGGCACCAGAACCGCACCAACGACGAGATCGGCGGCCATGACAGCGTTTCTCACGTTTTCCCGGGAGGCCATCAACACACGAGCACGACCTTTAAACTCGCCACTGAGTTCTCGCAATCGATCCTGAGACTTATCGAGGATTGTCACATCCGCCAATAGCCCGCAAGCCATCTGCGCTGCATTGGCACCGGCCATGCCGCCCCCAAGAATAACCACCTTGCCCGGCGCGACCCCAGGGACTCCGCCTAGCAGTACGCCCCGCCCGCCAGCGCTGCGCTGCAGTGCTGCGGCGCCGACCTGAATCGACATACGCCCGGCCACCTCGCTCATGGGTGTCAGGAGCGGTAAGCGACCGTTCGAGTCCTCGACTGTCTCATAGGCGATCGCGGTGCAGCCACTCTCCATGAGCGCTTTGGCCTGCTCTGGTGCAGCTGCCAGGTGGAGATAGGTAAACAGAGTTTGTCCTGGACGAAGCCTTGCACACTCCGCAAGAGAGGGCTCCTTAACCTTGATGACCAGATCGGTACTGAACGCCTGCTCAACGTTTACCAACTGGGCACCGGCTTCTTTATAGGCCTGGTCAGTAAAGTCGATCGCAGCGCCTGCGCCGGTCTCTACCAGCACCTCGTGTCCCGCAGCCGTGAGTTCGCCCACACTCGAGGGTGTCAGACCGACGCGGTGCTCTTCGATTTTTGTCTCTTTTGGTACTCCGATACGCATTATTCTTCTCCCGGAAGAGTCTGTTGTTCACATAGGCAGCTTAGGTGAAACACGGCGGAATATTGTTGCTTTATTGAGGCGCTCTTCCCGAATATTCGAATATAATTTAATCTTTATTCGTTTAATTAGAATAATCTATGAAGATTGACCGAATAGACCGAAAAATTCTTCATGCGCTACAGCTCGATGGGCGAATCACAAATGCCCAGCTGGCGGCGAGCATCAACCTCTCGGAGTCGGCGTGCCTGCGCCGGGTTCGGGCCCTGGAAGACAGCGGCCTTTTGCGGGGCTACGTCGCTCTAGTGGATCAATCGCGTGCTGGCTACCCTGCCAACGTCTTTATCCGCATCACGTTGCACTCACAACAACAGGATGATCTCGCCGCCTTCGAGCTGGCTGCAGGCGAAATTCCAGAGATCATGGAGTGCTACCTGATGAGCGGAGACGCCGACTACCTCCTGCGCGTCATCGTTGCCGATGCCAGTGATTACGAACGCATTCACTCGCAGCACCTGACGCGCCTCCCGGGCGTGGCAAGAGTGCACTCGAGCTTTGCACTTCGCACCGTCACCAAAAAAACCGAGATACCGGTACGCGTATCCGCCTGACCATTCGGGTATCACGGGCGACCGACCTCCCGCGCCAGTGCGGTTGGCCAATGATCCATGAACCCGCACCCTGCCAGGACTTCTGCCATTACCGTTAGAATCCTTCCCGCTGGGCTTTGCCAAGCGCAACCTCGCAAGCGGCGGCTGGGAACTTTGCAAATCAGCCGCCTTTGTACTTCGCGACCTCTACCTATACTGGAGTCAACATCACCAATGATCGATTTTTCGAATAAGACTGCTGTCATCACGGGCGGCGCGGATGGGCTGGGCCTGAATCTCGCGAAGGCGTTGGGGCAACGCGGCATGAACATCGTGCTCGCCGATATCGAAGCAGA
>JBCCYE010000136.1:0-2936 GCA_039190425.1 Pseudomonadota bacterium
CCCAAGAATCGTATCAGCGCTGCGCGAAAGGCAGCTCATCAACTGGTAGACCTGTTATTGGCCAATCATCCACCGGCCCTGGCGGTCAGCAGAGAGGCATAGAGACATGAACGTAGAGCATGTGAAATCCCATGAATCCGTAGAGCGGATTCACGAATTTCTGGAACGGGACGGCTGTGTTGTGATCGATAACCTGATCAGCGAGGTTGAGGTGGACGCGATCCTGAATGAATTGGCTCCGCACCTGTCGCGCACCCCATACGGCAGCGACCCTTTCGATGGGTACAGAACACGACGAACGGGTTCGCTTGTTGCACGTGCGCCGTCCAGTCACCCCGTGATTATGCAGCCGACGATTCTGGGTGTCGCGGACAGGGCTCTGGCACACGCCACCACGTATCAACTGCACTGCACCCAGGTTATTGCCGTTGGACCGAGCTCCGATGCCCAGATGTTGCACCGCGATCAATGGGCGTTCGACCTGTTTCCCTTCCCGCAGGGTTTTGATACGACCTTTTCCACGATGTGGGCCATGAGCGATTTCACGGAAGCCAACGGCGCCACCCGGGTGATTCCCGGGTCACACAAACATGCGGATAAGCTGGAATACGCTTTGGACGACAGTGTTGCGGCTGAAATGAGCAAGGGTTCGGTTCTGCTGTACACCGGTTCGCTGTATCACGGCGCGGGCCCCAATGTTACGCAACACGATCGCCTCGGCATGATTGTGCACTACTCACTTGGTTGGCTGCGGCAGGAGGAAAATCAATACCTCGGCACACCTCCGGAAGTCCTCGCTACCCTGCCGGAAGATATGTTGAGATTGATGGGTTACGACCATGGCAGCTACAGCCTGGGTTTTATCGACGGCGGGGTAGATCCAATGGCTGCGGTGCGTCCTGAACTCGTTCGCGCGTCGCCCGAGTTACCGGAAGATCCGGTCGTAACACCTGTCAAGGAAAAGTCGCAGTCTGCCTGACGGCTTCAGAACAGCAGTCCCAGTGCTGGCCAATTCAGCGTAACTCAGCGATGTCGTCCCAGACCGGTTGCTGATACGCTCTCGCAGTCTCTGCCTGGGTTGAGCCTCCCAGCAGCTCAGAGTGCAGTGGGCACTCATCGCGCTTCATCCACCGCCTGGGTAGCCGTCTGTAAAGCACGGCAACTCGGGTTCGCAGGTGTCTACGAAGGTGCCCTGCCCCGGGGGCATCAAAAAAAACGACTTTTGACTTTGGGCATTGCCGTCCCTGCGCGGCAGGCTGTGGGGGTCATCCCCGAAGTCGGGCTCAAAGGGTGGCAGATTGGTCGAGGGTGGAGGCGCTGTTCCACCGCTCACGGCCCCTCCACCGACGGGGCCATCGTCCCAGTAGGTCAGCACAGAACCTGTAAAGTCGCCCGCGGGGACTGCCTCGATCCCGTAGAACGGGGCCGCATCCGGATGGCGTCCCGATTCCAGCGCCGGCACGCGCAGCGTGCCCCCAATGGCGCGCGTCATGAATTCAGCCGCCCACATGCTTACCTGGTGATCCCCGTAGGCTACCTGCAACAGGACGGCATGGCGGGGCGTGTTCGGCAGGGGCCTCTCGATATGGTAGGCGTAACCACTGGCCTCTGCGCGGTCCCACAGCATCTGTGCCATGGATAGCAAAAAGCTCTGGTCCTTGACACTCGCATAACCCCCGCCCGCGTCGCCTGTGTTGGCACCGGATAAGAACTGCGAGTAAAGGTCAAAATCGATGCTGCGCCGAAGCAGCAAGCTGTAGGCCATACCCGGAACGCCGAGCACACCGCGAGTGACGTCTTGAATGACGCCCATCAAGGCGCCGCCCAGTATGCCGCCCTGGCTGTTGCCGTCGTAATAGACGTAGCGAGTGTCGAAGACGGGGACACCACCCGACTGAAAGGCCGGGTGCGATGCAAAACCGTCGTCGAGCTTCAGCGCCCGAGCCAGAAACATAAAGTTCAGAAATCCCTGCTGTTGCCGGTCAAAGAACGGGCGCAGTTTGCTCATGTCTTGCAAGGCTTCGATGGCGACACCGACATCGGCCTGGGAGAAACCGATCCAGTCTGTGGCACAGAACATCATTCGATGATCGTTCGCCATGATGCTAACGTTGCCGCCTGAGCCACGGCGGACTTCACCGGCGCTGCCCAGTAGTCCGTGCCCGTACAGCGATGGTCTCGCTTGTGCAATCGGCGCCATCGAAAAATCGGCGGTCGCAGAGCGGGGAATACGACAGATGAAATTCGCTTCCAGCGTATTGTCACCGCCGATGCGATCGGGAAGACCGTCGTCAGGTTCTGCGTAATGAAATGCGGATCCCGGCCCACCGTCTTCGCTGTCGAGGAAGTTCGGCACGATGAGGCGCCCGTTAACCTCGCGAGAAATCCACTCGTTCTGGTTGTCGGCGCAGCCATCGGGATCACAGGGCGAGTAGTCGATGACGTCATCGACGATGAAAACGGGAGCGTCCGAACCGAGCGCCAAAAAGGCCTCGTCGCGAATGTGCAGAACGCGCTCTGTGATGTTGCGTACGCTGGCTACCTGGAAGTCCCAGGCCAGGTAGAGATCGTCGCGCTGGACGCCTGAGTCACTCAGCAGCGCGAAGATGTCCTCCATCGCTGGACGTCTCGCTTCAATGGCCTCGTTGTCGGTGGGGACCTGATCGCGAAAGGCAGCGAACACCTCGTCCGCCTGAAGCGTCTCACCATCGCGGTCGACCAGGTTTCGCAGGGCGATGATGTAGCGCTCGCCGCGCTCAAACTGGGCCATTGGACGAACCAGCAGAGTTTGCTCCAGCGGATCCGCGGTATTGGCATCCAGCTCTGCGAACACCAGGTGGCGTTCTCCCGTGCTGGCACGGATCACCACGATGGGGTTGTCGTTGTCTGCGAAACGCGCCAGATCACCGATCGGCGTTGCACCGCTGGCATCCAGG
>JBCCYE010000137.1:0-2912 GCA_039190425.1 Pseudomonadota bacterium
CACGGTGGTTTTTCACGATGCGGAAGATATGGTGGACCCGGCGGGACTAGGCCTGCTTGATCGGGCCATTTGTGAGGGAGCTGACTTTGTGCAGCTTCCTGTTGAACCACTTCCTCAGGCAGCAAAAGACTGGCTTGGAAGTCACTATTGCGAAGAATTTGCTGAGGCACATGGCAAAGCAATGGTAGTGCGCCGTGCTCTCGGAGCTGCGCTGCCGGCCGCAGGGGTTGGCTGTGCAGTATCACGTGATGCTCTTGAAAATCTCGCCTTGCAAAAAGCTAGCTCGCTTCCGTTTGAAAGCGACTCGTTGACGGAAGACTATGAACTGGGGCTCGCAATCGCCGCTGGCGGTGGGCGATGCGACTTCGTTCGAGCGCGAGGCGAAGATGACCAATTGGTTGCCACGCGGGCGTACTTTCCATCTAAACTTGGACAGATCGTGCGGCAGAAGACCCGCTGGGTGCATGGCATTGCGCTGCAGGGTTGGGACCGAACAGGTTGGGCAGGAGGCATTGCCGAAACTTGGATGCGCGCACGAGATCGGCGCAGTCCCTTTACCGCCTTTGTTCTGGCAATAGGTTACACGCTGCTTGTATTGACGTTGCTGATATCTTTTGCGGCGTCATTCGGGGAAAGCCAACCCAAACAGCTCTCGCCATTATTGGTCGCGTTGATATACGCAAACCTTGCTTTCTTTATCTGGCGTTCCGCGTGGAGATTTGCGTTCACGGCCCGCAATTATGGGTTTGCAGAGGGGGTCTTTGCGGTCATTCGCATTCCACTTACGAATATCATTGCGATCATGGCCGGACGGCGCGCTCTGTCAGCCTATTGGCGAACGTTCTTCGGCAGTGGAATCGAGTGGGACAAGACCTCGCACAGCCGTCACCCCGCTCAGCCAAGTTCCAGCCATGCGCGGGTAAACGCACCTAGGCCATCAACGGTTCGAAGTCATTCTCGGCCTATCCGTGGAATTCGGACATGAGCACGGCTGCAAAGTTTCGCCGACGTGGTAGCCCACTTATGATTCTTGCACTGCTGCTCGGTGGATGGGTCACGGGCCGGGCGGCGACGTGGGATACTCCGCTCGATGTGCCCAAGATAAGTTCGACGTCTAGCGAGGTGATGTTTGCTGACAATGAAAGCCAATACTCAGATGTCGGAGAGGACGTGCAGGGCCAGGCGCCTCAATCGATCGCCTACCAACATCTTCAGGACTATCCTGTCTATCCTGATTTAATGTATCAAGAACGCGCTATGCAGCGTGAAATGGCCGGCCGGCAACACACAGCTTATTTTCCTTACTCTTTCTACCCGGCAGGTGTTGTTACGGCGCAGGCACCGATTCCCCGATACCGGCATGCGGTGGCTCGGCAAGAGCACTATCGTCATGCGGTCAGCCAACCACCCCCTGCTACAACAGTGGTATATCCGCAGGGGCAAGGTATTTCTTCGGGCCATCGTCGGCTTATGCAGGAGGCGTTTGGAGTCGACTGGCACTCTGCAGGCGTACGCACCGGTGCAGCCTTCGCTGGAAAGCAAAGTGATAAGCGTGCGGGTGCCGTACGAGCTGTTACTAATCCACCGCCATTTGCCGCGCAGCCACTGCCCGTCAGCCGTCCAGCGGTCGATCGTTGGTCACTGGACGTCTATGGATTCTACCGACAGGGCTCGAGTGCTTTGTCGGTAACGCAAGGTAGGCTTCCGATTTACGGCGCAAGCCAGGTTGGCGCGAATCTCCAGTGGCGGGCCAGGCCATCTTCAAGTCATGATCCGCGCTTGTTCGCACGTGCCTATCACGCTCTGGTCAGTGGCGGTGAAACAGAGGTCGCGGCCGGTGTATCTGCGCGGCCGATTGGAGCACTGCCTATTCGCGCTTTTGGTGAGGTTCGTTTAACGCGCAATCCTGCGAATACTGACGACGGGATAGCGGCAAAGACCGATGTGCGTCCCGCAGCCTATGCGGCGACCGAAATTCCGCCGATCAAACTCCCACTTGGCGCTACTTTGGAAGCGTATGCAGCCGGTGGCTATGTTGGGGGCAATGCGAGCACTTACTTCGTCGATGGCCAGGCCGCTGTGACCCGCCAATTGCTCAGACTTGGGCGACCCGGATCATCTTCGGCGGCCCTAAGTGTGGGCGGGGGCGTCTGGGGAGGCGCACAAGAGGATGCAAACCGCCTCGATGTCGGGCCAACAGTCAGGGTTGACATGAATATCGGCGAAGTACCTGCGCGACTTTCGGTCGACTACCGGGAACAGGTTGCAGGTGACGCTGAACCCGATTCTGGAGTCGCGGCTACACTTTCAACGAGGTTCTAGGCACTTCTAAGGTCACAAGCGAAATCGCTGCCTTCCAACGCCTCGCGCACTGGGTTATCGGCGGTGCATGGATGTTTACCTGCCCATTGCGAATCTCTCGGTGAATGGCCTTTTCATCGTGTTTCTGGGCGGGCTAACGGGCATTCTCTCAGGGCTTTTCGGAGTAGGTGGCGGCTTCCTGACGACGCCGCTGCTGATTTTCTATGGAATTCCCCCCACTGTTGCAGCTGCATCCGCAGCAACCCAGGTAACTGGTGCGAGCGTCTCAGGGGTGATTGCGCATGGCAGGCGCAAGGGCGTCGACTATCGCATGGGTTTGGTGATGGTCGGCGGTGGGGTGTTAGGCGCACTCATCGGCGCGGCGTTGTTTCGATTGCTTCAGGTATGGGGGCAAATCGATGTGGTCATCAATATTCTCTACGTGGTCATGCTCGGTACCATTGGTACTTTGATGATGCGTGAGGCGCTCGATGCGCTCTCACCTGGCCAAGACGAACAAGGAACTGTTGTCCGTAAACGTCGACATCATCCGCTTGTAGCAGGTCTCCCTTTCCGGACCCGATTCTACGCATCAGGCCTTTACATCTCAC
>JBCCYE010000138.1:0-2832 GCA_039190425.1 Pseudomonadota bacterium
ATGACTACTTCAATGCATGGCGTAAGAGGCCAGTTCAGGCCATTTGCCGTCGAGCAGTTTCTGTCCGAATGCGAGCACGGTGTTCGCTACAACTTCTCCGAAAGCGGCGTACACCCGATGAGTTACGGGGAGCTTATGGAACTCACCGGGCTGGACCTTGAGCAGCTACTCAAGGAGCGTGTGGATTATCCGCAGGTCAACGGCTTCGCAGAGCTTCGGGAGCGGATCGCGTCGATGTATCCAGGTGCGACTGCCGCCAACGTTCTGGTTACCGTAGGAGCGACCGAAGCGAATACGCTGGTAGCGAATACACTGTTAGAACCCGACTCTAACGTGGTTTGCTTCAGGCCAACCTATGAGCAGCTCTCCGGAAATGCGCACAACCTCGGTAACGAAGTGCGGTGGGTGGACCTGCGAGAAGATGCCGATTGGGCCTTTGACGAACGCTCACTCCAATCGGTCGTGGACGACAGTACCCGGATCATCCACGTTGTAAATCCCAATAACCCTACTGGCCGAATCCTGGGGGAGACCCAGCGCTCGGCACTGGTTGCGGCAGCGGACCGAGTCGGCGCCTGGTTAGTGGCTGACGAAGTCTACGCCGGTACGGAGCGGGCTACCGACATACCTACGGCCAGTTTATGGGGCACGGGTGAGCGCGTGATCGCCATCAATTCGATGAGTAAGGCCTACGGTCTACCTGGATTGCGTCTCGGCTGGGTGGTGGCCCCCGAGGACTTGATCGGTCCGCTTTGGCGACGCCATGAATACGCATCGATTGCCGCCAGCCATATGTCGATGCGCCTGGCCACAGCCGCCCTAGAACAGGGCAATCGCGAGCTGATTCGCCAGCGCGCGCGCCAGTTGATTCGCCGAGGTTTTGGCTCTCTGGCTGCCTTGCTTCAGGCCAACCCAGAGGTCTTCTCGGTGGTTCCACCCGAAGCCTCGGCGATGTCTTTCGTAGCCTACGACTTGCCCATATCCTCAACGGAGTTAGCCGCGCGCCTGCTTCGAGAGCAGGACATGCTGGTTGTGCCCGGCACGCATTTCGGACTTGATCGGCATTTTCGGTTCAGCTCGGCACTACCCGAAGATCATCTTGCCGAGGGCCTGCGTCGTCTGCACCTGGTGGTTGAGCAAGTGCGCTCGGCGGCCTGAGCATTCCGGCCACAGAGCGCCATGGTTGCGCCATCGCCCTTAGAGTCGGCAGTCAGATAAGGGCAATTCGATACGCCGCTCCGAGCCATCCGGCAGCCGCTCTACCTGAAAGCAGCCGCTGATCTCACCACGATCTTGCGTGCTTCGATCCCGGTCACGCCTGTCCCGGTCATCGTAAAACCGGTCGCGGTGGATGCTCGACCCAATGATTGCTCCCGTGGCAAAGCCTGAGCGCCAGCCGAACGGGTAGTAGTCATAGCGGTAGCGGGGATGGTAGTACCAGCGATTACGCCAGCGGTTGTTCCAGGCCCGACGGTGGTGCCTGCGCCACTGGCGTTTGTTCAATCGCCGATGAAACCGATGATGGCGCCGCTCCCACCGATCCCAGTCTCCTCTGCCGTCCCAGCCGTGGCCTCGATGACCGCGATCGGCCGACGCGCTTAAGGGCAGGGTGGCGATCAGAATTGCCAGAGAGCTGGCAAGAAGAACGTGCGTTCGCATTTTAGGTGCCTCCTTTGTCTGACACGGGATCAGCGTACGCGCCACTGGCTGAACCGCAGCTGAACGGTCTGCACAAAGTTTCTTCATTCGGTTCAGCTTAGGTTCAGCCAGTCGCGCGTACGCTGATCACACTTAAGTCGTGGTTGAACGATCAGCCGAATGGAGGAAACTATGAAACTGCGAAGTCAACTGCCCATCGCCGCTGCGCTATCAGCAGCTAGTGTCTGCGCATCTGGGCAGAGCTCTATAGTTCAGGCGCCCGTGGTGTCGGTGACGCCGGTCTACGAGACCGTGACGGAACGCATCCCGCACGAAATCTGCCGCGAAGAACGAGTGCGCGTGGTGGAGCGTGGGCGTCGCAGCTTTACGCCGACAGTGGTGGGGGCGGTACTTGGCGGCACGGTTGCAGGGGTACTCGGGAACAATTCGCGACGACGCGATGTCATTACCGGTGCAGGGGCGATCCTGGGCGCGTCGATTGGTCACGATGTCGGGCGCAATCGGCGTGCTGGCGACAGCTATTACGTGACCGAAAACGTGTGCAATACCGAGTACGAGCTGCGCGAGCGAGACCGGCTTAATGGATATCGGGTTAGCTATCGCTACGCCGGGGATATCTACAAGACCTTTTCAGCGACCGATCCGGGTGAGACGATTGCGGTACGCGTGAGTGTAGAGCCGCTTTCCTGAGTCGTCGGGCTCGCGGAGCGGACGCGTGTATGAACTTGGGTGGTGAGAATTCAGAGGAGACTGTGTCGTGCGGCCTGGGGCTTTATTTTTGTGCCTGACATTACTGCTCCTATTGAGTTCGCTGCTCGCCCAGCGAGGTCATGCATCCAAGCATGCTATCGCATTCACAAACTCCCACACCTACGGACCGCTGGGGCAGCCCGCGCGGTCCGATGATCCTCGCGACGAATCCGACGAGCGCCGACGCAGGGACAACTACTCGACCCAGGGAAGCAATAAGGAACTCGCGCAAGCAGCAGCCCGCGCGGAGCGCCGCTACGGCGGCAAAGCACTTGCGGTGCGCAAGGTGGGAGAACGATATCGGGTTCGTCTGCTTCTGCCCGACGGACGAGTGAAGACTGTGGACATCTCCGAGTAAGCCGCCGGGCGAAGCCGACGATGCGCCTCTTGATAATCGAAGACGATCCGCAGTTGCGGACACAG
>JBCCYE010000139.1:0-2724 GCA_039190425.1 Pseudomonadota bacterium
GGAAAGTTGAGACCGGCCGCCTTGATGTCGATGACCACCTGACCGGGGCCGGCTTCGGCACTCTCAACGTCATCGGCCAACACCAACTTGTCTGGCAGACCGTGTTCTTTACAAAGCAATGCACGCATTATTTTTCTCCGTATATGTCAGCCATCCAAATGACTGGTTTCTGTAGTCGGGGCGCTCTTTTGCTCTGAGGCACTTTCGGCATCGCAGGGCCTTGGAGTCGGAGGGCTTATGTGGGGTACGCCAAAAAGCGTCATCCCTGACAGGCTGGCGGCGTCCTTCCGTGGACGCCGATCACCCCACATAAGCCCTCCGACCCCAAGACCTTCAGTCCGAACTCGTTGCAGCGCAACTAAACATGCTAGTTTCTTCTGAAACGAACAACCGGTGATCTAAAAAGCTACCACAGCGTCAAGGTGTGTTGGGTGGGCAGGGTCTGCGCGGAGGTCGGCGGCCATGGATGGCCGCCGCCCAGCCTGTCACGGATGACGCGTTTTGGCGGTTCGCGCAGACCCTGACCGCGCAACGCGCCGTATTACTGGCACTGAGTCACCCATCCACAATCAAGGGAGGTCAGTAGACTTCGAAGAGACCCGCCGCCCCCATGCCACCACCCACACACATGGTGATGACTACATACTTAACGCCACGTCGTTTCCCCTCGATCAGAGCATGTCCGATCATGCGGGACCCGCTCATACCATACGGGTGACCAATTGCGATAGCGCCACCGCTGACATTAAGCTTATCGTTATCGATACCCAGCTTATCGCGGCAATAGATTACCTGGACGGCAAACGCCTCGTTCAGCTCCCAAAGCCCGATGTCGTCGACAGATAGGCCGTGCTGTTTCAGCAATTTGGGCACAGCATAAATGGGTCCGATCCCCATCTCATCGGGCTCAAGGCCCGCGACGGCCATGCCGCGATAAGCACCTAGGGGCTCAAGACCGCGCTGCTCCGCGAGCTTGCTGTCCATCACCACCTGCGCTGCAGCACCGTCACTCAGCTGCGATGCGTTGCCAGCCGTAATCGTGCCGCCTTCGATGACCGTTTTGAGGCCTGCAAGACCTTCGGCGGTAGTTGCACGAATACCTTCATCGCGTGATACCGTAGCTTCGGCCTCCGACTGTTCACCGGTCTCTTTGTCCCAGACTATGCGCTTGCAGGTCACAGGTGTGATTTCGGCGTCGTAGCGGCCGTCTTCGTAGGCGGCAGCAACTCGTTGCTGGGACTGCAATCCGTACTCATCCATCTGATCGCGGTCAATTCCGTAGCGCTTTGCCACCACCTCAGCGGTCTGCAGCATGGGCATATAGATGTCCGGGTGCATGGCCAGCAGCTCTTCGTCGGCCGCGCGATGCAGGTTCATGTGCTCGTTCTGGACCAGCGAAATAGACTCGATACCACCGCCTACGGCGACGTCCATACCATCGTGCATGACCTGTTTGGCTGCGGTGGCCACGGCCATGAGGCCAGAAGAGCACTGGCGGTCGATAGTCATTCCCGAAACACCGACGGGCATTCCTGCTCGCAGAGCGATTTGTCTCGCAACGTTTTGTCCGGTCGCGCCCTGTTGCAGAGCACAACCCATGATGACGTCCTCTACTTCCCCCAGGTCCACAGACGCGCGCTTCAGCGCCTCAGAAACCGCCGCCGCGCCCAGGGTCGGGCCCGATAGATTGTTAAAACCACCGCGGTAGGCCTTGCCGATGGGAGTTCTCGCGGTCGCTACAATGACTGCTTCTTTCATGACATTACTCCGGTGGGGGCTCCGTCGCCCCCGTTAAAAATAAGGTGATTGGAACTTAGCGGGCGAACTTATTCGAGGGAAATGCCCAGGCCCTCGGCGGCCTTGGTGATCATCTTCGCGCTCTGCTCGAAGCCTGCCTGGAGCTCACGCGCTCCTTCAACAGCGGATATCTGCTGCCAGTGCTCGGCGATTCCCTCGGGGTTCTGCTGCTCGGGTGGCAGCCACATACCCTCGGTTTCCATGATCTTCGCCACCGAAAAGCCACCCGCACCGGCACAAAGTATTGTTCGATTCGGACCATCTTCAGAAACGAGGTAGAGCACGGCTGGAGTGACGGTCTCAGGAGTAAGCAGGTCAAACGCCTTCTCAGGAATCAGCCCCTCGGTCATGCGCGTACCCGCCGTTGGTGCAAGAGCATTGACGCGAATGTTGTATTTCGCACCCTCCTGTACCAGCGTGTTCATCATGCCGATAACGCCGAGTTTGGCTGACCCGTAGTTTGTCTGGCCAAAGTTGCCGTACAGACCAGACGATGACGTGGTCACGACAATCCGCCCGTACTCGCGATCGCGCATGACATCCCAGCAGGCCTTCGTGCAGTTGACGGTGCCCATCAGGTGAACGTCGACGACAGCACGAAAATCATCCAGCGAGCCTTTTGCGAAACTCTTGTCGCGGAGAATACCTGCGTTGTTTACGAGGATATCCACACGGCCCCAGCGGTCGATTGCTGAAGCCACCATCTGCTCGACTTCTTCCATCTTTGCAACGTTGGCGCCGTTCGCCATAGCCTCGCCGCCCAACGCCTCGATCTCGGCCACCACCGACTTCGCAGCCTCACTGGACCCGCCGGTTCCGTCGGTTGCCCCACCGAGATCATTGATTACGACCTTGGCGCCCCGCTTTGCCAGCTCAATAGCGTGGCTGCGTCCAAGCCCCTGCCCGGCGCCGGTCACGATCGCTACA
>JBCCYE010000140.1:0-2664 GCA_039190425.1 Pseudomonadota bacterium
ATTGAAAACAGAGTATCTTCCATGATTACGCTTCCACGTTTTCAGGTGCCGCCAGCACGGCGGCCAAGCTGGTTAGAAATCGCGCCGCATCGGCGCCATTGATCACACGATGGTCGTAGGACAGTGACAGCGGTAGCATCAAACGCCAGTTCACTTGGTCACCCTCGGCGCGATGTGGCTTCCAGTAGGATCGCGTGACCCCCAATATCGCGACTTCAGGCGCATTGATGATCGGCGTAAAGCTGGTGCCGCCCAATACACCGATGGAGCTGATCGTGAATGACCCACCGCTCATGGCGCTCATTGGAAGCCCTTTTCTTCTAGCGCGTTCAGAGAGATCGGCAATCTCACCCGAGATCTCCACCACCGTCTTTTGATCTGCATTGTGAATCACGGGTACCAGCAGCCCGGCGGGTGTATCCACTGCCACTCCAATGTTGTAGTAGTGCTTTAACACCAGCGATTTCCCGGAGCTGTCCAGTGACGCATTGAACTTGGGGTATTGCTTTAATGTCAGCGTCAACGCCTTCACAAGCACCGCTGGCAGCGTCGGTTTGGTCTCACAGGCGGATGCTGCGACAGACTTCCGATGCGCCTCACACGCTGTAATATCCGCTTCATCATGGTGAGTGACATGGGGAATCGTCACCCAGTTGCGTGCTAAAAAGTCACCCCCAATCGCCTGAATGCGATCCAACGGCTGGGTTTCTACGTCACCGTATTGCGCGTGATCAATCGCTGGAAGATCGGGCAGAGAGGCGATGTGTGCGGAGACATAGCCCGCCGCTTGCAGTTTATCTGGCATAGTCTGGCCCAGCTTGACGATCGCTAAACTGATGTGATCTCAGCCAATATGGCATCGACATCGTAGGTCTCTCCTTCCTCTGCAATAATTCGTATCGTCCCGGAAGCTGGGGATTCGATTTCCTGCACAGCCTTATCATTTTCGAGCAAAAACAGTACCTGCCCTTCCTCCACATTTTCGCCGTCCTTCACTAGCCATTCTGTGAGCGTGCCTTCTGACATGGCCATGCCGAGCTTGGGTACTACTACATGAGTCACTGTTTCGTTCTCCAGCGCAGGGATGCAAGGTTAATGAAGCGTGTTCTGAGAGGCAGCGACAATACGCTGCGTGGTAGGCAAGTGGTTAGTCTCAAGCGCAACAGCGTAAGGCACGGCATTAAAACTGCTGCCCACACGCGCCACGGGGGCTCGCATGCCAGAGAACAACTCCTCGGTAATCCTCGCTGAGAGTTCAGCCCCCACACCAAAGGGCGTCACAGCCTCGTGGACTATCACCGCGCGGCCGGTCTTCGCAACCGACGTTAATACGGTATCCAGGTCGAAAGGAGCGATCGTTCTTAAATCGATGAGTTCAACACTGACGCCCTCCGCAGACAGTGCAGCCACGGCTTCCCTGCATTCCATCATGCTGCGACCGTAGCTGATAAGTGTGAGATCCGTGCCTTCAACTTCGACACAAGCCTTGCCCAGGGGCAGCGCTTCGTACGCCGCAGGTGGCTCTCCCATAGTCCAATAAGTAGGCAGATTCTCGACAAATAAACAGGGGTCGTCATCTTCAATGCAGCCACGCAGTAGCCCGTAGGCATCAGCGGGTGTGGAGGGCACAACAACCTTGATGCCGGCCACATGCGCAAACCAGGCCTCGAGCATATCGGTGTGTTGCCCGCCTGCGCCGCCTCCCGCGCCGGTCATCGTGCGTACCGTGAGCGGCACACTCGTCTGCCCACCAGACATAAATCGCAGCTTGGCTGCGTGGTTTACAAACTGGTCCATGGCGACCGTCATAAAATTCATCAACATGATCTCTGCGATAGGACGCTTGCCGACGAGGGAGGCGCCGATGGCGGCCCCCATAATCGCTTCTTCAGCAATAGGCGTAGATCGAACGCGATCACAGCCATAGGCCGCGGACAGGCCGTGCGTTACTTTAACCACACCACCGCCCTCTTCATCCGCCACATCTTCGCCGAGTAAGATGACGTCGGCATCAACCTCCATCGCATCAAACATCGCCCGGTTTATGGCTTGCACGAAGTTGATCTTGTCACCCATCACGCAACCTCCTTGGCCAGTACGTCCCGTGTTAGTTCTTCTAATCCTGGTTCGGTACTGGCTTGAGCAAACTCGACGGCATCATCAATCTGCGCATCGATTTCTCGCTCAATGAGCTCAAGTTCCGCATTCGTCGCATGGCCTTGATCAATCAGGTAGGCGCGCAGAGCCGGCACAGGATCCCTGGCAATGGCGGCCTCTTTCTCACCCTCTCGCCAGTGTTCATCCGGATCGCCAATAAGGTGTCCGTTGAATCGAAACGTCATGGCTTCGATCAACGTGGGGCCACCACCTGAACGCGCACGCTGTACGGCCTCGCCGGCGGCCTGGTACATGGCGATGGGGTCGTTGCCGTCAACGCGTACACCCGGCATAGAGTAGGCGGCAGCGCGATCAGCCACACGCTCGACGGCGGTGCCCTTTTCGAACCGGGTATGCTCGGCAATAAGATTGTTCTGGCACAGAAAAATAACCGGCAGTTGCCACAGTGAGGCCATATTCAAAGACTCATGGAAAGCGCCAATATTGCTCGCACCATCACCAAACGTCGCGACACTGACCCGTGTGTTACCGTCCAGCTGCGATGCC
>JBCCYE010000141.1:0-2644 GCA_039190425.1 Pseudomonadota bacterium
ACTAGATGCCCGAGAACGCACCAGAAAAAGTCCTCGCCTGCGTCGATCAATCGAGCTATGCCGACCATGTCGCCGACTACGCGTCCTGGGCGGCCATTCGCATCGGCACATCGCTCGAGTTCTTGCACATTATTGACAGCACAGATGCCCGCCCGAGCGGTGAGGATCACAGCGGTGCGATTGGCTTCAATGCCGAGGGCAATCTTCTCAATAAGCTGACGACTGAGGCCGAGGCTCTCATGCAGGCCCGCCGCGAAGAGGGCAGGATTTTTCTAGGTAGTCTGCGCGAACGGGCCATTCGGGCTGGCGCTCACGAGGTCGACGTCCGGCAACGCCACGGCGAGTTAGTCGACACCTTGCGCGAGCAGGAGAATGGAGTGCAACTGATTGTGCTCGGTCGCCGTGGCCGCTCGGCCGAAGCAACGCAGCGCGATCTTGGTCGCAACGTTGAGTCCGTCGTTCGCACTCTTCGCAAACCCATACTCACCGTGACCGAAGGCTTCTCGGAGCCGCAGAAGGTCCTGCTCGCCTTTGACGGCGGTGCAGTGACGCGCCGTGGCGTAGAGATGATCGCCAGCAGTTCATTGTTCCCGGGACTGCCTATCGTGTTGTTAATGTCCGGTAAGGCCACAGCTGACGGACCCAAAAAGCTCGCGTGGGCGGAGGATGTTTTGACCAAAGCCGGTTTTGACGTAAGCACCCAGATGATTCCCGGTGACGCAGAGGCCGTCATCGCGACGACTGTCATTAAGGAATCCATTGACCTTCTGGTGATGGGCGCTTTCGGTCATTCGCCGCTGCGCAAGTTTTTCTTTGGCAGCAAGACCGAGGACTTGCTGCGCTCATCAGGCATTCCCACCCTGCTGCTGCGGTAACTCCTCGCAGCCTCATAGCAATCCCGTAGCAATCCAGAGCGAATAAAGAACGCCTCTGATCTGGCCATGGGTGAGCGAAGTCCCTAAAGTGACCGGGTGCAAGCGCCCTCTACTGTCCATACGAATCTCCGAGCCAGCAGCCAATCACCGCTGGCTACCCTGCAACAGGTCTTCGGTTACGAGGAATTCCGTCACCCTCAACAGGAGATCATCAGCACGCTTATAGCCGGCGATGATGCGCTGGTCATCATGCCCACCGGCGGCGGAAAGTCGCTCTGCTATCAGATTCCGGCACTTCTGCGTGAGGGCTGCGCCATCGTGGTGTCTCCGCTGATCGCGCTGATGCAGGATCAGGTCGATGCTCTGACCCAGCTTGGCGTCCGCGCGGCCTACTTAAACTCAAGCCTCAACCCCGAGCAGGCCGCTGGAGTCATCGGCGCATGGCAGAGCGGCGAACTGGACCTTTTATATGTCGCACCAGAGCGACTGCTGCAGGCTGAATTTCTAGCGCTGCTCGATCGCGTTCGACCTGCGCTGTTCGCCATTGACGAAGCCCACTGCGTCTCGCAGTGGGGTCACGACTTCCGCGAGGACTACCTCCAGCTCAGCGAACTGCCCACGCGCTTTCCGGATATTCCACGCATCGCCCTCACCGCCACAGCGGACGAACGAACGCGCACAGAGATTGCCGAGCGGTTGCAGCTCACCCGAGCCGAACACTTTGTCGCCAGCTTTGATCGCCCCAACATCTGCTACCGGATCGCACTCAAAGACAACCCACGAGCCCAGCTGCTCAAGTTTCTGCGCAACGAACACGCACAGGACGCCGGTATCGTCTACTGCCTGTCACGCAAACGGGTAGAAGAGACCGCCGCGTTTCTTCAGCAGCAGGGCTTCGAAGCTCTGCCCTATCATGCGGGACTTACCTCGATGCGGCGCGAGGAGCATCAACGGCGATTCCTGCGCGACGAGGGCGTCATCATTGTCGCCACCATCGCCTTTGGTATGGGCATCGACAAACCGGATGTGCGGTTTGTAGCCCACATGGATCTACCGAAAACGGTCGAGGCCTACTACCAGGAAACCGGGCGTGCCGGGCGCGATGGTGATCCCGCGAATGCCTGGATGGTGTACGGGCTGCAGGACGTGATCATGCTTAGGCAGATGCTGCAGCAATCCCAGGGCAGTGAGAGCTTCAAACGCGAAGAGCAAAACCGGCTGAGCGCGATGCTGGGCCTGTGTGAAATCACCACCTGTCGCCGCCATGCGCTGCTGGCGTACTTTGGTGAGGCATCGCCCACCACTTGCGCCAACTGCGATAACTGTCTGACCCCGGTCAAAACCTGGGATGGTACCGAAGCCTCGCGTATGGCCCTGTCAGCGGTCTATCGCACCGGCCAGCGTTTTGGTGTGAATCATCTGATCGATGTGCTCCGCGGTACGGAGAACGACAAGATATTTCAGAATGATCATCACTACCTGCCAACGTTTGGCGTCGGCAAAGCTCTGCAGACCAAGCAGTGGCGCTCGGTGTTCCGCCAGCTCGTTGCCCGTGGCTACCTCAGCGTCGACATGGACCGCTTTGGGGCTGTCGTGCTGCAGGAATCCGCTCGCGAGATTCTTCGCGGCGAAGTGAAGGTGGAGCTGCGCGAAGATCCTAAAGCGTCTTCAACCCGCAAGACCACCAAAACGCCGTTACCCGAACATATCGACGTTACCCTGTGGGAAGCACTCCGGGAGCGGCGGCGCGAGCTGGCCGAGGAGCAGGG
>JBCCYE010000142.1:0-2538 GCA_039190425.1 Pseudomonadota bacterium
ATCAAATCATCTGACAAGAAGCGCGCGCGGCTGGCGTGCATGCAGCACTTTTTGCACAGCCTCGACTACCCCGAGAAAGACACCCACCTGGTGCGCAAACCCGACCCACTGCTGGTAGGGCACAGCCAGCATGTCATCGGGCGTACGAATCATGTACTCGGCCCGTCTTTGAGTGAGTGGTAAACCAAGGTAAGGGTGCAGCCGGGTTACACTAAGCAGGGTGCGATACGAGCAGCTCTACGCGCTGAGATCATCTGCTTTTAACTCGGGGACCGGCACATAAGTAACGAAACTAATCGCGATTCCATGCGCTGTGGACCACGTTCATCCGTGGCCGGAGCCTTCAGGGTATCGCGGCTACCTCGGGCAAGCGGAATCTCTGCATGCAGAGCATCAAGGCCGGTGTGGGCGCTGCCATTGTTGCTCTTGTTTCTCATCGGGCCGGTACTGGCTCAAGACTCCCAATCCAGAGAGCCCTCGTCAACGATAGTGTCTGACCGCCCGGGCCTGGGTGACGGCGCCTGGGTCATTGGCCCAGGTGTCCAGCAGTTCGAGATGGGCGCGACGCTCTCAGATTCCGGGCCGGATCGTTTCGGGATTGGCTCCGGGCTGCTGAGGGCTGGCTTAGCTGATTTCGAGCTGCGCCTCGCCTTGCCATCAGTTCAGTTCGATTCGGATTCGGGAGAGTCTGAATACGGAGATCTGGGCGTGGGCTTTAAGGCGCCGATCAGCGACGGGAGCTGGCGCGTGAGCGCCATCGGCGGTGTCACGCTACCTACCGGCAGCGATCGGGCAACCGCCGATGAAGTCACCGGCGCGCTGGCCGTACTGGGAGAAACGGCGCTCACCGATCGCACCGGCCTTACGATCAACGTCGGCGCCGCCGTGGGCGAAGACAGCGACACCACGCTCATCCTGATCCCAACGCTATCCAGACAGCTCACGCCACAGGTATCCGGCTACGCCGGCTTCGGCGGATTCTTCGCCGACGAACAGGATCAGCATTGGATAGAAGGCGGGTTTGCGATTAATGCAGGCGCTGACCTGCAGTGGGATCTGAACTCCGCCTACGATCTGGAGAATGACCAGTGGTTTGTAGGGATTGGTTTTTCGTGGCGTAGGCTTGGGTTTTAACAAGCTCCGGGCTTTCAATCGGTCTGTCTGGCAACTTGCGTCATAAACGACGGATTGGTGGATTTGTTGGCGTGGTGTTCACTTGGGCCTGACGTTCGTTGTGCAGAGAGTAGCTGTCCGCTTTCCTAGATCACGGTCCGAACCATAAAATGCTCGCGGCTTTTCAGCTACAGGCGTGGTCCAGCGTTTCTACACGGTCTGTGTCTCGACATGGTTGCTTCGTTTCTGATGCACAGATACTATATGTGCATAAATACGTACATGTACAGTAAAAGGTGATGAAGAGCATTAGCTACACCGCTGCGCGCAGCAGTCTCGCTAAAACGATGGAGCAAGTCTGTGACGATCACGCCCCTATTGCGATAACCCGCAAGGGAGAAGGGGCGGTGGTCATGATATCGCTGGAGGACTATCAGGCGCTCGAAGAAACGGCCTACCTTCTAAGGAGCCCTAAAAACACGAGAAGACTCCTAGAATCCATTGGAGAGTTGGAAGCAGGACGAGGCCAGGAGAAGGCGCTAATCGAGTGAAGCTGGTCTTTGCCGCGAAAGCATGGGAAGACTACCTGTACTGGCAGCGATCGGATAAGAAGATGCTCAAACGCATCAACACGCTGATCAAAGATATAACTCGGGATCCTTTTGAGGGTATCGGAAAGCCTGAACCGCTCAAGCACGCGCTGTCCGGCTATTGGTCCAGGCGGATCAATGATGAGCATCGGATCGTATACAAGGTTGAGGGCGACTCACTTCTCATCGCGCAGCTTCGGTACCACTACTAAAAAAGTACACACAGCTTCGAGGCGCTGCGTTGTGTCTTTGATGCAGAGCGAATGTAAACAAAGCCAATAAAATCAATCTCTTGAGATAAACACCTCAATAAACTTCTGAGCGAGCGGCGACTCCTCAATCGTGGCTCGAGTCAGGTTGCCGACGTCGTGCCGAAGCCCGTCGGTGTTGCCCAGAGCCACCAGTGTCCAGCCATCGTCGGGCGCTTTCAGAAGCAAACCCGCATATGCATCAGGCCACCAGCCGCCATGCCAAACCAGACGATGGTCCTGCCATCGCTGCACGTACCAGCCGTAAGCATAGGGGGCAGGCGTGCCGGTCGCGTCCGTCGGTGGGGTCCATAACTGCTCGCGCAGAGCGTCGCTCAGAATACGCCCCTCATCGAGTGCGATCGAATAATCCACCAGGTCCCGCGCGCTGGCGATGATGCCGGAGCTGGCGTTCAGCTCGGGGTTAGGCAGCGCCGACGGTACCGGCCGGCCCGATTGCGCGAGGTCGTGTCGAAAGGGCGGTGCCAGATGGGTAAGTGCAGTCGCGCCAGCTGGGTCGCGCCAGCCCGCTGCGACGCTGTTCAACTCGGCGGGCTCGATCACGTACTGGCGAACCCAATCACGCC
>JBCCYE010000143.1:0-2514 GCA_039190425.1 Pseudomonadota bacterium
ACGGCATGCTGTATCTGAATTCAGGCTACGGGATTTATTTCCATATGCCGGGCAACGTGCTGCTTGCTTACGGGCTCGCTGAGGAAGAAAAAGAAGAGTAGGCGGGACGCTGCTTCAGTGTTGATGTTAATCAGCGCCGGTTACGTGTCTCTGATTTTTTCGGTTACTAGCCCAGGCTTAAGGTAGTTCAAACACATACAGCGCTTCGCCTCCCGAAGGCTGGTACAGCTGCGGGCTTACTACCGCGGTCATCGCCCGAAACACACCGATACCCGTAGGTACAGCCACATACTGCTTGCCGTCGACACTATAGGTAATCGGGTAGCCGTGAGTCGGCGCCCCGAGTCGTGTGCGCCAGAGCAACTTACCGTTCTCGCTGTCAAACGCATTAAAGTAGCGATCTACATCGCCGATAAAGACTAGCCCGCCTGCTGTAGCCAGCGCTCCCGTCATGAACAGGGCGCGCTGCTCATGTGCCCAGCGTTCTGTCATGGTGTCCACGTCCCAGGCGGCGAGCCGGCCTAGCATGCCGTCAACCCCCGGCATCTCATAGGTACGCGAATCGCCTCCATAGCCGCCTGAGCCAGGCACCTGCTCAACGGCCCGGCCCACCATGTCGGTGCACAATTGATGCAGCGGTATAAACAGTGTGGTGGAAGAGGGGTCGTAGGCGGTTGCCTGCCAGTTGTGACCCCCATAGATGCCGGGGCAGGCGGTCACGCTGTCACCCACCTTGGCACTGAGGATATCCTCGCGGTATGTGACTTTGCCCGTAGCATTGTCAATGTCGGCGTAAATCGTCTGCGGTAGTGTCTCTGTCACGTCAAGGTATTCACCGGTCTCACGATCTAGCTTCCACATCAGACCATCTTTACCGATGGTAACGACAATCGGTGTGCCATTGAGGTCGAGCAAGACGCGCTCCAGGCCCACCTCCATGTCGATGGTCTCACCGGGAATGTGCTGGAAGTACCAGACCATCTCACCGCTTCGGGGGTTTAGGGCCAGTGTGGAATTTGTATACAGCGCCGCGTCGCGCGGTGTCATACCGCGGCTGGCCGCCACCCAGGGTTTGGCCTGAGACGTGCCGATATAAAACAATTTGCGCTGTGGGTCATAGGAGCCAGCTATCCAGCTGTCTCCCCCGGCGCGCATTTCCAGCGGCAGGCCGGCCCAGGTATCACCGCCGTAAGCACCCGGCAGAGCGATCGTTGACGTACGCCACAGCTCTTTACCCGTATCCGCATCGTGCCCGGTGATAAAGCAACCGTCCTCCTTATACCATTCACAGCCGTTGATACCGCTCAGGACGACGCCATCGCCGATAATCGGCCCTGCGGTATGGGTGTATCCCTGCTCAAAATTGGCCTTTTCCGTGCGCCACACTTCTTCACCCGAGCGGGCATCGATGGCGACAATCGCCGCGTCATAGGTGGCAAGAAAGAGCTTGTCCCCGAAGATTGCGATATTGCGGGTAGGGCCTCCCAAGGTCCGCGACGTCTCTGGGAATTTGTATTGGTATTCCCATATCAACTCGCCTGAGGCGGCATCCAGCGCCTGAATCAGATTGCCAGGATGGGTTAAGAACATGATGCCATCGTGCACCAGCGGGGTGACCTGGTTGCTACCTTCCTGCATGGTCATCACCCAGGCGAGCTTGAGCTCCTCAACCGTCTCACGATTGATCTGCCGTAAAGGACTGAATGCCTGGCCGTCCAGTGTTCTGCGCCAGCTCAGCCAGTCTTCTGGTGGGGGCTTGGAGAGTTCTTGCATGGAGATAGGCGAAAACGTATCCAGCCGTTGATTGACGAACCCACCTCGCGCGCGTGCGGCCGCCTCTATCGTGTCAGCGCCACCCCAGGTCTCCCAATTCGGCTCGTTCGCATCATCTGCTGTTGCGGTGTCGGGAATGGAAAGTGCACTAGCGCTGGTAAACAGGTGTTTGTTGCCAGTGGCAGGCGCTTCGTTGAAGGCGATGATATAAGCTGTGATGGCAGCGTGTTCCTCCTGCTTGAGGCTGCCTGCGCTGCCAGGTGGCATATTGGTTTGATTGTAGGCGAGTAATGCAGCGGCATCCTGGTCTTGCCACTTGTTGAGGAAGGTGTTGCCGCGAAGTGTGCTGCCGTGGGCGGAACCGCGCAGATTCAGTGAATGGCAAGTCGCGCAATGCTCTGCGTACAGCGCTTCCCCTGGGGGATCCGCTACCTCGGCCCGGCTTAACGCAGCGGCCAAAAGGGTTATCCCGATCAGCGCTAGGCTGGGGCGACAAGTGGGGTGTCTTTGAAAGAATCGCCCCTGTTTGCCCTTATCGACTCGTGTTACCGCTCGTGTTGGAACCGCCTTTGCCATGCCGTGCCCCTTATCGTGGACCGCAGATCGACTAAAACTTGTTCTGAGCAAGTAACTCCAGTGTAGCGATAGAGCACGTCTTTGTCACGGACACGAAGCGACAGAATACTTATCTAGCTCGCGGTGGTGGGTATGACCCCCGTGCCCAATTTATGCTTGTGATAG
>JBCCYE010000144.1:0-2514 GCA_039190425.1 Pseudomonadota bacterium
GCCTGAGGTCCTGTGTCCGACCAGTCCCCCCGCAGTCGGAGCCGTTTCACCGGCGGTCGCGCCGGCCCCGCCGCCGCCGCCGCCGCCGCCGATGGCGCCACCGACGACTCTTGTTCACACAGGTCGAACAGGTAGAGGTCGCCGGCAGAGTAGGAGACCAGCAGCTGGCGACCGTCGGCGCTGTACTTGAGAGCGGTGACCCGCTGGGTGGGGCCGCGCAGGCCCGGCGCCGTCCACCGGTTCAACTCGCCATCTAGCGGACAGAAGAGCAGCTGGTCAGACCATGGCGCGCGGCTATACCCTGATAGCATGTACTCTCAGCAGGTTAGTCAGCACCCCTAGACTCTATCGCCTAACGCACAACACACCAACGAGGACAGCCTGTTTCCACGTCCTACCTTTGACACCAGAAATGTATCGATCACTATTTAAGTTCAGTCAGATGGACACTCTAGGAGATAGCCAAGCGCGAATCTCCCACCGCTCGGCTGAGGGTTCGACATCACATGAGTGACACTGTCGTCCCACGGCACGGGACCGCCGCTGGTTACCGTTGTGGCGCGGTCGGATGCAGCGGCGGTCGTACTGGCAGACGTAACCATCGGCGGTGGCCACCGACAGCTCCCACTGAGCAGTCGGGTTCAGCGCCATGCTGGTCACCGCCCGGCTGGTCGACACGATGACGTTCTGCCCGCAGAGCGACACCGTCAGCCCGGGCAGGAGTGGTGCCAGGGGGTCCGCACCCAACCAGAACAACGCTCGCTAGCATAACAGGTTCTGTACAATACATCTATACGTTTCCTTTAACTACTCTCCCATGCTCTTTGAGCTCGCTAGACTATAAATAAATGTGCGCGCGCTCTGGGGGATGCGCGTTATGACTTCTTCAAGCTCTACCTCAGCTGGTTTGATCACTGGCTACGGGGCCTGCCTACCGGCGCCAATGAGTTACCCAGGGTGACCTATTACAGGATGGGAGACGGGAAATGGTTGACCGCAAAGCAGTGGCCGCCCCGACACACCGACATGAGACCGTATTACTTTTCCAGGCCTCCCGAAGCGGGGGAGGGGGATAGCGGCCAACTGCTCGAGACTGCGGCGGCGAGCGCTGCCAGCGCGAGTTTTGTATACGATCCGGGAAGCCCTTTACCGACGCTTGCGGCCCCTGTGTGCTGTACCAACCCGCAGGGTGAAATCAGTCTTGAGGGAGCCCATGATCAATCTGCGAACGTGACGCGCAGCGACGTTTTGATCTTCGAAACGGGCCCGCTAGATGAGGCCTTGAACATCACAGGTCCGATTAGTGTAAACCTGTTCGTTTCCAGTGACGCCCGTGATACAGATTTTACCGTCAAGCTGATCGACGTGTATCCCGATGGCCGGGCGTTCAACATTGTCGACGGCATCCAGCGCATGCGTTGGCGCAACGGGTTTGATGTCCCCGATTTTATACGGCCAGAGGAGATTTACGCGATTTCAATCGATCTCCAGGCCACCAGCAATGTTTTTCTGCCCGGTCATAAGCTTCGTATCGAAGTCTCCAGCAGTAACTTCCCTCGATTTACACGCAACCTCAATACGGGAGAACTGAACCACGCAGGCTCGACGTTTGTGTCGGCAACTAATACCGTCCATATGGGTGGTGATCATGCCTCTCACGTCCTGCTGCCTGTAGGTGAGCTTTGAGTTGCTCTGGTGCCCTGAGGTAGATTCGCGGTGAATCGTCTCACTCGCATCTTGCTTCCCGGGCTGGTACTTCAGGGCGTGGTGATTGGTGGAGGCTATGCCACTGGTCGAGAATTGGTTGAGTACTTCCTCAAATATGGATTGCAGGGCGCCTGGCAAGGTTTGTGCCTGGTAGCGCTGATCTGGAGCGCGTTGTTTGCACTTGCCTTTGTCTTTGCCAGGTCCACGCAGAGCTATGATTACGGCCATTTTGCAGGGGCATTACTCTCTCGTTTGCAATATGCCTTCGATGTCGTGCTCATTCTGCTAATGCTGCTGATTGTCGCCGTGATGTGTTCGGCGGCCGGAGAACTGTATGCCAATGCCTTCGGAGCAGATCCCGTTTATGGCGAGCTACTGTTGGCACTGCTGATCATCTCTGGCGTGATGTTCCCCGCCAATTGGTTAGGTTCAGTCATGGCACTATGGTCAATTGTTTTATATGTGGGATACGGTGCATTGCTGGCCGCCTGCATAGGCCGATACAGTTCGGATATCCCCACGGCTTTCGTACAGGCGCAATCCGCTGAGGGCTGGTCGCTTTCTGCGGCAGGGTATGCCGCCTATAACCTCGCCGCGATACCGGCGGTGCTGTTCACCTTAAGGGGCTTGAAAAGTCGTGGTGAAGCAGGCCTCGCAGGTGTTATCGCCGGGGTATTGGCTGTTCTGCCGTGCGTTATGATGACGTTTATTCTGGCCGGCTTCCTGCCTGAAGTCCTCGAGTCTCCCGTACCGGTAGTCTTCGTGTTGAACGAACTCTCCCATCCAGCGCTTACACTGTTTATGCAA
>JBCCYE010000145.1:0-2512 GCA_039190425.1 Pseudomonadota bacterium
ACGCGCTCCACGCCAAGTGAGGTCTCACGTAGCGCTGCTATGGACCCCCACCTCTCTTCGATCAAGGCGAACATGCTCTGAATCGCGGCGCGCCTCGCTGTTTGGCTCGTTGCCATCGTGAGCTCGAATACCAAGGATAGATCTCCTGTCTCAGTGCATCCGTCTGCAGAGTGCCGCGTTGCTTCGGTCGCCGCCTCTTGTAGCCGCACGACGCCCCGTCGCTTCTTCGAGGCGACTCTCCGCCGGGGTTTACGACCGGCCGCTTTGACAAATCCGCGCGATCGCTCCGATCCGAGAAGAACAACACGATGAAGCCGAGGGGTTCTGCAGCACGGAGCCGAGCGGTTGGCGCCAAGCGCTAGGCGATGCTCACCCCGACACGCTCGGATCCATCAAAAGCTACGCGGGCTGCTCCACTAGCGCAGAAAGTCCGGCGAGGTACCGGCCCGACCACTAGTCGAGGTGATGTGATCGAAAACGAGCGGAGTCTCAGCCGAATGCGTGCGCCTTCTCCGTTCACATCCGGCGGCATCATCAGGCCGGAACGGACCAGCAACCCGACGCGTTTGATGCCGACCAGCTCACAAATGACGCCTGGAAACCCAACATGAGGCGCCTGCACTGCCTCGAGTAGAAGATGGCAATGTTCGTCAACAACATCGCAGCGCCAAACACCGATCCACTCTCGATCCGATTTCTGGACATTCGCGAGCTCTTCTACGTTTTCAACTACATACTACACAAGGCCAGCAGCACCAGCTGTGCCTGCACGCATTGCCGCCGGGCGTTGGAGTTGGGTCCTATGATAGGCAAACATAGCGCGAATTGACAACGTTCGCGCAAGGCACTGGCTCTACGACCCGCGACGAAAACTCCAACCCAACTACCGGGTCGTTTTGATATCCGAGGGCTTGTGCGCACACCGGGCGCTCCGCGTGGCTCCTATCTTGTAGTGCGAATTCAAGAACGACCCAGAGCGGTTCACCGCCCGCACTGTCTGAGCCCTCCGCGACAGTCTCGGCGACATCTGGCGCCGGCAGTTTTCGCTTGTGTTTAATGTGCCAGGTGTATTGCCGGATGCGACGGCTTAATCATGGATTCGCCTCTCGAGATGAACCGTTCGACGTCGGGGCTCTGTAGAAGCCGGCGCGCGCTGCGTCGTCCTGGTGGGCTGGTGCACCTTGATTTCTGCTCCAACAGCAGCGCCAGCAGGGCGACGAGGAGCGAAGTTGCCACGCAGAACGGTTGCAAATAGCTCTCATGCGCCAGAGGGCGCAGGCTACTACGGAAGCAAAGCACGCTTCCTGCCGTGTTCTTTTTCTTTATGTTGCTTTTGGAGGTTGTCATCAAGCGGCTCTGGGTCTGGATCACCACGCTTCTCGAGGGCGGTTCATGTCTGGAGTGGGCGGGAATAGTATCAATCGTAGAATTGCCAGGGAATTATTGCAGCAAAATCGATGTGAACGTTCCTTGAGCCTTCTCGCGCGTCTCGTTGGAGGTTGGGCATGGCAGTAGCGAGCTTGCCAGTGTCTCATCTTCTTTCTTCTTCGAGATGAGCGATCTCTTGCTCAAGACCTGCTGCGTTGCGCCAGCCGACAAAGATCAAAGCGAATGCTTGGTGCTCGGGAACAGCCTCTCCGCAGTCGGCTGGTATGGTCGGACTCAACGCGACGACTAGCGCAGCTACTCTCGGCCAACTCAACTCCAAAGCGCACGAACAGTCGAAACTGTGCCTTCGAACCAGATAGTCATGATGTGCCGATGGCGTCCACCAACAGCTTCGCTTAATACAGACTGTTCAGAGCGAAAGCCTGTGCGTAAGGTACTCATGGACAGGATCCACGCGCGTTAGGAGCTCCGTTCGATTTGCGCGGGTGCAACACGGGAGCAGAAGTCGCAAGTTTGGGCAGGGGGTCTCACCTGATCGAAGTGAAAACGAAGTCGTGCAAGCAGCAGCTGATGGTGGAAGAGGATATTGAGAATGGAAACTTGAATCCTCGTTGATCCGGACCTTGCCGATGTCCCAGCCGAGCTGCATGGCGATGCAGGGGCTTCCAAATAGTTGTACCCAGGAAGGACGCAGAAGGCATCGCTGGACCAGCTCTAGTTCCCAGTCTCCGTAAGTTCGTCACAGACGGGGAGCCTGGTTTTCTAGCGAAAGCTATCAACTCACACAGCTGCCAAGGACAGAGCTTCATTCGCTACGGATATTACAGGGCAAGAGACTGGCAGGAGTTTCTGAATTCTGAGTTTTGTGGCCACTTAACATCACGATGGCCCTGGCGGCCAGGGGTCCGGAACGAGTGACTCCAGTGTTTGCAATAGCGCTCGCCTGTGCGTTTGCAATCGCCATTGCCGTGACTTGGATGCTCGGGGGGTCCTCGCAATGTCTGGTGGCGCTGAGTTCTCCCTTGGAGGTGGCGACGTGGAACGACGATTACGGCTCGTCGGATGCCGGTGCGGGGTATCCGTGGCTCCGCGAGGCTGGCCTCGTCGAGCCGTGGCGCGAGAC
>JBCCYE010000146.1:0-2346 GCA_039190425.1 Pseudomonadota bacterium
ACGAGTCTGGGTAAAGATGAGTAGAGCGATACCTGGTGCGCCTTATTTTTCCGCCTAGGTCATGTAGATCGCAGAGTTACTGCAAAGACACATCTGGCAACGAGGAGTTGTGCAACCGATGAAGTTGGCTGGCATGATGACGAGAATCGTTGCACGAACCCGAGACGTAATATGGACCTTACCTACCAGCGGCTGATCGGCCTCATCACCCTACTCTCCTGCCTGCTTTCGCCCGCGGTCTTCTCTTTCACGCCAGAGCAGGTTCGCAATTACGCCTTTCCTTTTTCGCTCACGGTGGCCGAGACAGGCCAGCGCATTGCCTGGGTCGTAAATGAAGAGGGCAGACGGAACGTTTTCGTTGCGGAAGGGCCGGAGTTTGAACCCCGCCAACTCACGCAGTACGACGTTGACGACGGCCAGGAGATCACCAGCCTGTCGCTGAGTGCCGACGGCAATTGGGTAGTATTTTTGCGTGGCGGCGAGCACAGTTCGAATTGGGACGGCGAAGCGACCATCAACCCGCTGTCGTTGCCGTTCCCAGCGTCGGTACATATGGTGAGCGTCCCATTCGCAGGAGGTGCCACAACAGATCTCGGCGAGGGCATGCAACCGGTCGTGCATCCCAATAGCCGCCTGGTAACTTATGAAAAAGATGGTCAGCTTTGGCAGCAGGCTATCGACGGCTCCAGCGAGCCCGCTGCGCTAACGAAGCTGCGCGGCCGCAATCATTCCCCGACCTGGTCGCCCGATGGAACTCATCTCGCGTTCATCAGCGACCGTGGCGATCTCGCCTATATAGGAATCTACAAGGGTCCAGATGCCTCCATCGTCTGGGCCGACCCGGACTTCGATCGGGACAGCTATCCACATTGGTCGCCTGACAGCAAACAAATAGTCTACGTGCGTCGACCGGGCGTTGGCGGCAAGCCTGATCCCCTGCTCGAAGACCAGCACCGGCCCTGGGAGCTTCGCGTTTTCGATCTAGCCTCGCGGCAAAGTGAGCGTATCTGGAAGGCTCCAACCACCCTGGCGGGCAGCTATCCCCGCTCCCAGGGCGGCGTAAACCTGCACTGGACTGGCGACTATATTGTGTTCCTGTCCTATGAAGACGGCTGGCCGCATTTATATCGTCTGAAGCCCGGCGATCCCGAGGCGCAGCTCCTCACCGACGGCCCGTTTATGGTCGAGCACATCAGCGCATCGGCCGACGGGCGTTACATGCTCGCATCCGCAAACACAGGCCCAGACCCTCTTGACAAGGATCGACGGCATATTCTGGAGATCGACATTCAGCAAGCAACCCAGCGGGTGCTTACCCCCGGTGAAGATCTTGAATGGACGCCGGTACGCACAGCCGATGGCGAGTTCACGGTGTTTTTAAGCGCCACCGTTCAACGACCACCACAGCCCGCGGGCCTTAAACGTGGAGCAGCAGATTGGAAGCTACTCGCCCAATCGCCTGAAGGCTTTCCGGCCGACCGCTTAGTGACCCCAAAGCAAGTTGTATTCAAAGCAGCAGACGGACTCGCGATCCACGGCAGCCTGTTCACCCTGGGTAAAACTGACAAACCCCGCCCCGCAGTAATCTACATCCATGGTGGTCCGAGCAGGCAAATGCTCCTTGGATGGCACTACTCCTCTTACTACTCAAACGCGTATGCAATGAACCAGTACCTGGCCAGTCAGGGTTTTGCGGTGCTTGCCGTGAATTATCGTCTTGGAATTGGCTATGGCTATGACTTTCAGAATCCATCAGAAAGCAGCTGGCGCGGAGCTTCGGAATATCTCGATATCGTGGCAGCCGGTGAATGGCTGGCGCAGCAGCCCGATATCGACCCCACTCGCATTGGTGTCTATGGAGGCTCCTATGGGGGTTATCTGACCGCCATGGCACTCGGCCGCGACTCGCGATTATTTGCCGCAGGCGTAGACATTCACGGTGTTCACGACCGCACCCTGGGGCGTTATCAGAGCCGATTTGAGATTGATCGATTTGAGCGCTCCCCCGACGCCGAGCGAGCGCCACGCGTCGCATGGGATTCCTCACCCGCATCGGATGTCACGCGCTGGACTTCTCCGGTTCTGATCATTCACGGTGACGACGACCGCAATGTAGACATTGAACAAAGCACGGACCTTGTACAACGGCTTCGCCAACAGGGTGTGCTGCTGGAAACCATGCTGATTGTCGATGACTCACATCATTGGATGCGTCATGAGAACCAAATTCGCGTAAACGCCGCTACAGCCGATTTTCTGATTCGCAGGCTAAACGCGACCGCAACTCACTGATTCCGGAGCGCTGACTTTGGGCGCTCGCGTCCGAGTCGCAGTGCAACAAGTCCA
>JBCCYE010000147.1:0-2337 GCA_039190425.1 Pseudomonadota bacterium
GTTCGGGTAGCGAGGGTTGAAAACCTGTCCAGTAGCGGTCGCGAGCCCCGAGCCGCCATAGCCAAAATCGTCGGCGGCACCTTTGCCCAATATCAGCGCGCCTGCGTTGCGAACTCGGGCCACGGATACGGAGTCTGTGCTTGCCGGTGCGGTAAAAAGCCGCGCCCAGGTTTCGTTGGAACCGTCTGTGGCGGTTCCGGCGATGTCGAAGGTGGACTTGGCGAGAAGCCTAATCCCTGCCAGGGTGCCGCTGCCTGCACTGGAGTCGATGCGTACGGCATCATCTATGGCTTGGGGGTTAAGCCAGGCGATGGCGCGATGGATGTGGTCGTATTCGGCGATCAGGCGCAGAGACTGGCGCACTGCTTCGACGGCGGACTGTGTGTCAGAACGCTCACCCAAGCCCTCACCAGGATTAGATCCCGAAGTCGCGGACTCGACTCCTAGTGATCGCATCAGGTATAGGCTACCCGCGGCCTTGATTAGGTCCCTGCGTCTCATCGGTGGAGCATACCGCGCTGGCTCTCAGGTCGATAGCGAGTGTTCGCGGGCAGATCACCGTAACGTTTACGCGCAGCTTCTACAGCCCCGAGGCGATCCAAAGCGCTACCGTGGCGCGCTCTTCATCAGTCATGTTGGTCTTGTTCATAAAGGGCATATCGTGGCTATCGATGCTGCGCGCTTTTATGCGCGGTGCCCACTGCACCATTTGCTCTACCGTATCCAGCATCACGCCGCCCGGAGCGACGGTAAACACCTCGTCTGTGGGCGCTGCAGCATGGCAGGTCGCGCAGCGCTCTCGAATGATCGCCTGCGCCGAGAGTGCGACATCCGCGAGCTGCGTCTGCGCAACTCCCTGCGGCGGAGCCACCGGCTTTGGCGCAATCCACACCGCGAGCACTGCGGTTGCTGCCATGGCAGCCCCGAGGATCGCCGGGCGGTTCACGTTGATGTGGCGCAAGACGAAGTACTGTCGCGACAGCGCCGTGATCAGCACGATCACCATTAACACCAGCCAGTTGTGTTCGTGGCCATAGGTCATGGGATAGTGATTGCTGATCATGATGAATATCAGCGGCAGCGTGAGGTAGGTATTGTGAGTGGATCGCAGCTTAGCCCTGGCGCCCCAGGATGGGTCCGGCGCCGTTCCGGCTTCAAGGGCTGCTACCAGCTTCCGCTGGCCGGGCATAATGACGTGGAACACGTTGCCGACCATGATCGTCCCGATGATCGCGCCAAAGTGTATGTAGGCACCACGGCCGCTGAACAACTGGGTCAGGGCCCATGCCAGCGCTGTACCCAATACCAGCAGGACGACACCGAGCAGCCAGCCGCTTCGTGCAAGCGGACTCATGCACAGCAGTGTGTAGGCACCCCAGCTGCCAACCAGGAATGCGATGCCGAGGGACACAGCTTGCGCCTGAGTCAGATCGGCTACTCGCCGATCAATAAGATAGGACTCGGCACCCAGGTAGTAGATAACCATCAGCAGCACCATACCGGTGAGCCAGGTGCTGTAGGCCTCCCACTTGAACCAGTGCAGGTGCGTCGGCATGGCCTCCGGCGCGCCGTGGTACTTGGCGACTTCGTAAATACCTCCGCCGTGCACAGCCCAGAGGTCGCCCTTGATACCTTTGTCCTTTTTCCATTGCGGCGGATCTTCCAGGCTGTTGTCCAGCCATATGAAATAGAACGACGCGCCGATCCAGGCGATGCCAGTGATCACGTGCATCCAACGCACGATCAAACTGATCCAGTCAATGAGATAGCTTTCCATGAGTTCCTGACGTGTGGCGTCGTTTAGCTCTGCATTCGGGGAGAGTGTTTACTGGCGACAACTATAGTGAAACTGAGCGCCGAACGCCTTAACACCGCGCGGTTTAGGCCTGCGCCTCATCGTTCCACTGAAACACGTCATCAAGGCAGACATCGAACAATCGCGCAATCAAAAAGGCTGTCTCCAGGGAAGGGGAGTAGCGGTTTTGCTCAATGGCGATGATCGTTTGGCGCGTCACCCCAACGGCTTTGCCCAACTGCGCCTGCGTCATCCCTCCGTTCTGATCACGCAGCTCACGAACGCGGTTCGTGATCGGAGGTCTTCTGCCCATGAGCTAAACAGACGTGCGGAAATAAACGATCTGCACCAGGTATTCGCTGATCTGGCTCAGCATAAGGCTGGCGAAAACGGTGTGAAATAAAAGATCGCCGCTCTGGTAGAACAGGTAGATACCCAGCGACAAGAGAGTCCCAACCCCCATCACATACGAGGCCGCATGCGATGCCCGGCGCGCAATCAGTCTTTCGCGCTCATCCAGGACCGAGGAGCTGTTTCGCGGA
>JBCCYE010000148.1:0-2334 GCA_039190425.1 Pseudomonadota bacterium
ACTGTTGAGCAACATATCGGCAAAAGCCAGTCCCATTGCTCCCGCACCAACAACGAGATAGTCGGCCTTGATAATCTGATCAGCCATTATTTGCAGGCTCCTATGTGCTAGTAGCGAAGAACATTCATTGTGTGGACCTGGCAGCTCTTATCCCGCGTGCGCCATAGGCTGTAGAGGTCAGGCCGCAGAACGAAAAGCGTGGGTGGCAAGAAAGATCAGCGCGACGATCGTCAGAAAAGCGAATACGAGAGCACTCGCCCCGCCCAGCGATGCAAAGAAGTTTGCCGTTCCGAGTGGATTGTCGCCAATCGTCAGGGCGCGGCTACCAGCAAACATGCCCGCCCAATAGAAAAGCGTATTCGCGTAGCCGGCTCCCACGGCCATCCAGTAGACCTTTGCTTCGGTTTTATCCGGGACAACCAACGTGTGCATCGCTAACGCCAGAACCAGAACCATGATTCCATTCAAAATCCCACCCGTATGAGTCCTGGCCCATGCCTCTGCGTCTCCGGGTACCTCAAAAGGCACAATAGTGCCCGGAAACACTTCCATGCCCCCTATCAGCGTAAACGCCAGACCAAATCCCGCTAGCAGTCCAATGGCCAAGAGTATTGCACCGTGACCGATCATCGCTCGCATGCGTGAGTTCACGGTGTTGCTCCCTTCATGAGTTGCTCCCTGCATAAGTTGCTCCCTGCATGAGTTGCTTCCTGTATGAGTTGCTGCCCGTTATGAGATGACTGCGAAGTAATTTCTGGCCTCGCGTTCATCGTACCTCATCATCCTCACTGTACCTTCGCGGCTGAGTCACACAGCGTCCCGGTCTCACAGCGGCAGCCCACCGATCCAAATCTATCCGAATGATTACCCGCCGGGCGCAGCGAAACTGATGGCCTCAAATCGCAGGCGCCAATGGCCACCTGCTGTTAACCGTGCATCGCACGAGTGCAAAAATTAAGCTCAGCGAAACACAGTGGTGCGTCTCAAGCATCTGAAACCTATCCGGGGACGCCGTTACTGATGGATTCTCCGCACCATGACGCTCGAGTTACTACTTTCCAGCCCCAGTGTCTATGCGGTTTTGTGACAAATTAACACTTCAGCGGTTGCCCCGAGTACGCTATGAATAGGACGGTGGTGGCTGAGTGCTTTACTTGTGCACCTGAATGCACTGCTTGTGCTTTATCGTAGTGCACTCTCGCGCTCTGACGTGTAGCAACCGGTAGGAACCGCTCGCCGCGATCCCGTCACCCGGCAAGGTGCCGAGGGTGATCGCCAACGTTGGTAACGAAGGTGCCAATCGCTGGCTAGAGGGATGCGGCAATCGAAAAAAAAACAGAAGCTGGCCCAGGTCGCCAGCTCAAGGAACTCTAGGGAGTAACTCACTATGCAGACACGATTCAAGCGTATGCCTCTTGCCGTGGCGATTCTCGCCGCGGGCGCGGCTGCCACAACGGCCCCGGTCCTGATGGCCCAGGGCGCAGGAGAACTTGAAGAAGTCGTCATTACAGGTCTGCGCGGCAAGCCGCGTTCCGCCGTAGATTCACCCGTGGCCGTTGACGTGTTCAACGCCGAGCAGATCGAAGCATCGTCGTTCCAGGACACGACCGATGTGCTGCAGTCCCTTATCCCATCTTACGGTGTAAGCCGTGTACCCGTTGCAGACGGCTTAACGTTTATCCGCCCGGCCACTCTTCGAGGCCTGCCTACGCATCACACCTTGGTACTCGTCAACGGCAAGCGCCGCCATCGCACATCGCTGGTGCAGCTTGGAGGCGACGGTACCCAGGGTCCTGATGTAGCGACGATACCTTCGATTGCCATTGGCAGCGTTGAAGTACTGCGCGACGGCGCTTCTTCGCAATACGGTTCAGACGCGATTGCGGGCGTAATCAACTTTAACCTCAAGGATGCTGCGGAAGGCGGCAGCATCTCCGTGGACACAGGACAGCAGTACGAAGGCGACGGTTTTCAGACCACAGTGCAGGGGAATATCGGTCTGCCGCTTGGTGAAAACGGCTTCCTCAACATCTCCGGCGAATACAACGACATCGAGTTTACGGAGCGAGCCCGTCAGTACTGCACCGGCAGCTTCTGTATTCCGGACCCGGATACAAGCCCAGGTAACCCAAACAACATTGGCAGCGGCCCCTACACTGGTGCGAATGCCGGCCCGTCGGACGCTACGATCATCAACTCACCCGAATACCAGGCCGCGCTGCCAAACGCTTCGGTGGAAGGTGACAACGTAATCACCTGGGGTCAGCCGAACCTCGAAGCGCTGCGCTTTTTCTACAATGCCGGCATCGACCTGGGCAACGACATGCAGTTGTA
>JBCCYE010000149.1:0-2301 GCA_039190425.1 Pseudomonadota bacterium
AAATTCACAACCAGACGCTGATGGCGGAAGGCCATAAAGTCAACTCGTGGATGATGGGCGCCAATATTGAGAACAAGAAACCGCGGGTGCTTATCTATTTCGGCGGAGCCAATGTGTATTACGACAAACTGCGCGAATCCGCCGACGCCGGATTCCCGGAGCTCGAGTTCGATAAGCTCGCGTCTTGAAATGGCCTGCGCTTGGGTTCGCTAACAGCGCTTAGCTTTCCAAGCCACTCTTTCCTGCTTCACGGATAATCGGCGCATATTCGGCAAAGTTCTGCTCTCCCACGGTAGCGCCAATCGTCATGCCGGCATCTGTGGTCAGGGTGTGTCCGGTGGTATAGCCCGATTCATCACTGGCTAGCCACAGGGCCGCATTGGCGACGTCCTCCGCCAACCCAGGCCTACCGACTAATGGAGACGCCTCGGTCAACGCCGCTTTCGCGCCTTCAATATCAGTTGGATCGCCGGTTAACACAGCGGCCACCATGGGCGTTGCCATGCTGGCCGCCGCAATGGTATTGACCCGGATACCGCTGTGACAAAGCTCCGTAGCAATGTTTTTGGTCAACCCCACTACCGCATGTTTGGCCGCGGCGTAGGCGTGCGGCCCCAATCCGCCCTGCACACCTGCTGTACTCGCCATGCTGATAATCGAGCCCGATCGGTTCGGTAACATCACCCGGGCCGCATGCTTGAACGTGTAAAACGTCCCGTGCAGCAATACATCAATACTGAACAGCCACTCTGGGGTGGGTGTTGTCGCAATAGGACCCACTGAACCGACGATCCCTGCACTGTGAAAGACAATATCCAGTTTGCCAAAGCGCGCAACAGCCTCATCCATGGCGGCCGCCACTTGCTCCTCTTTGGTCACATCACACAGCATAAAGCTTGCGTTATCACCACAGGTTTCAACAAAGGCGTTGCCGGCCTCCTCCTGAATATCGCACACCAACACCTTTGCGCCTTCTTCGAGGAATCGGGAGGTGCTTGCCGCACCGATACCGCTGGCACCGCCGGTGATTAGGGCCGTCTTGTCTTTCAGTCTCATACACTGCTCCAGGCTGTTATAGGGCTCGCCGCGAGTTGGAAGGCGTCTACTGCTGAGCGAAGTTTAGATCGCCGCTATCTAAGGGACCACAGTACGATTACACCGTGATTGCGTTCAACCACTTCTTGAGCAACTACTTCCTATAGAAGTCACAGACCAGGTCATGTGGTGCGCGCTTACCGATAGTATGTTCGGCGATGTCATCAAAACCCTGCGAGCTGGGGGGCTCGAGGCGCATCCAATCCGTCATACCGGTACGTTGCACGATCTTCCAGTGCCCGTCTTGCAAAGCGAAATGATCCAGGTAGCGCCCACCGACAAGGAAGTCCATCTCCGTATCGTGGGCGTTATCTGCAGCCAGCGGATCGCCGCGGGCACGCATGCGGTGATAGGCGGTGAAATACGTCTCCGCCTTAGCGGCGGCGTCACTATCAAATTGAATCAGCGTATTCCCCAGTTGATGATGCGTGCGACTGCAGGCACTGAGAAAACTGATAGCGAACGCCACGAAATCACCTGGCGCCTCATCGGTCGAAGGTGCGCTGGGGTCTGAGGAGGGGCCTTCATAAAAATGCGAGTGGCGTGATTCCGGATGAAACACACTGCGCAATTCTTCTTCATCCAAACGATCAATTGCACGGGCGTAGCGGAAGATCACCTCGGTGATCTCCTGCTTCGCCAGCAGTTGCGCGATATCCCCGTCAGACGCTGCCATGATTTACAAACACCCCTACCCCGTTCTCGCCTCTGAACTAGTCACCAAAGTTATAGACTGCCTCGAAACCATAGGTACGCGGCGGTCTCGTTGCCGCGTAGGACCACAATCCTGCCACGTCGTAACCGTGAATATAACCGTCCTCGTCAGTCAGGTTGCGACCGAACAAGCTGAAGGTGAAGGCGTCGTAGGAGAAATTAACAGATGCATCGAACAGGTTTTGCGCATCGTTCTCAAGCTCAGGGGAGTTCGTCACATTCACAAAGTGTTCGCCCAGATAACGATATGCACCCCGCACCCAGGCTATTCCGCCAATCATTTCCCACTGATAGGTCATGTCCAGAGATCCGGTCCAGTCCGGCGCGCGCCTGAATTCGAGACCTGATAAATCAATGGTATCGCCATTGATATCGACATAGGAGAAGTCGTCATACTCGGTATCCAGGTAGCCGACGTTGCCACGCAAGCTTAGCCCCTCTCCCAAGAAGGCCTGAACCTCAAGCTCTACCCCTTGAATGGTCGCAGAAGCC
>JBCCYE010000150.1:0-2256 GCA_039190425.1 Pseudomonadota bacterium
AATGCGTCAGCATCACTGACATCGGCTGTCCTGAGAGACCGCCGGACATGAGAAAGACCGACCAGCCCAGACCGCTCAGGCGCTTGGTCTCTTCCTCGAGATGTTGTTGCGTTCCGCCGCCCAACGAATGGCTTATCAACAGGAGGTTTCTTCGCCCCCTCAGCCGTTTTAGACGTGCAACATCAAGCCTGCGCCGGGCGGGGAAAATTGGATCTTCGGCCAGGAACTGCTGAATGTCGGATCGATAGGCCGGATACCGTTGATCCAGGACTTGCAGCGCGGCCTCGACACGGCGTGACCGGCGATCGCCAAAAGACGTTGCACCGTAATGCTTTACCAGGACATTGGTTGCGACAAGGTTGGTCCAGCCTGCAAGGATGGCTCGTTGAGAAAAATCGTTCTCTTCACCGTAACCCAGACCGAACGCTGCGCGGTCCAGAAGACCGATATCGTCCAGCGCAGCGCGCCGTACATAGGTTGCAAAGCCAACGGCAGTTGGTGTTTTTACGCAAACATTGGCGTTCAGCGTTGCAGTATCGGCGTCTAGTTCGGCCCATGATACATCCAACTTGCCCGGATTGTCGGTGTTGAACCTCGGGTAGCTGCAGATGGTGCCATTGTTTGTCAGCGGCGTGACCGTGGCGACCCGCCCGTATTCGTATGCCACGGCCCGCAGGCGATCAATCCAATGATCATACACCTCGGTGTCCGCATTCAGCCAGATGACATCGCGATTCGGATGCAAGGCCGTCCCGTAATTTGTCGCGGCAACAAAGCCCTCGTTTTCCTGGTGGCTTAACAGGGTGATTATCCCGTCTCTAGCCAAACACTGCACATCTTCGACAAGGTCCGCCTCTGGCGAGGCGTCGTTTACAACCACCACCTCCATGGGCGTCGTGTTCCGCGCTGCCAGCACGTGGGCGATTGTATTCAGCGTCTCGGCATGACCTTTGAAGACCGGGATGACGATATCAACCTTTGCACTATCAACCTTTAAAGTGCCGCATGTCTGAGCTGGATCATACCGGGCAACAGCCTGAGCCAATGCAGTTCGGGCCGCGGTGAGGGAGGGGCGCATCGCCTCGGTCAACTCGTCGGCGCTGTGCGGCACACCACCTCTGCGAAGCCCTCTCGAAAGGCGCGGGTCAGGGCTGGCCCCTGATCGAGGTGAGATGCCCTGGTATTGCCCATAAGCGATAAAGTGTCCAAGCGGACTGACGGGGACGGAGACCGAAAGACCTGCCTCAGTTCTGTAGAAGCCGTCATCGAAGTCTGGGTTTGGTTTCCGGCCTTCTGCCCAGCCGAAACGGAGGTAATGGCGCAACGGGTCCTCGCCTTCCCCTGCCACGTCAGGGTTGCAAGCCAGATAGAAGTCCGGATCGAACAGATCCGGCGCCCGCAACCTCAGCATCGTACGTTCAATCGCCGCGACCATGCCCCGCGGCATCCACCGAAGTTGAGGAATACGCGCGATGCATTCCACGGCGCGGCTGGACAGGTCCCCCAAGATGTACCGCCAAACCAGAGAAAGCCTCCAGGACAGCTGGTCGAACTTCATGGAACCTGTTCATGCTCATACAAGATGCGCATGCTTTCTACTTTTCAGGCAATGGCAGGGGTGCGCAGCCCCAGAAGATCGCTCCACAGTTTACGTTGTGGCTCTGGTCTGTTCAGCACGGCAGCCAGTTTCTGTGCACTGGATGCAAGCGTCTGCATCCGCTGATGATCGCTGATCAAATCGTCCAGCCCGTCTAACCATGCGCTGTGGTCATTTTGCAGGCAGAGTGCCGCGCCACGGGTCGACGCCCGTGCCGCCTCCCGCCAAGAAGTTGAGTAGACAGGCGCAGCGCCGACGACGGCATGCTCGATCAGTTTGTTTGGCGAGCGCCCGCGATTGAATGGCGTGTCCAGCAGCGGGTAAAGCGCGACATGGAACCGCCGACTTGAAATCTCGGCGCGATAGGCGGTCCAACCCAAGCCCTGTATCCGGCGCACCCTCGGGTGATTTTCAACTTCTGTCGGCAGCCGATGGCGCTGCGGCAGGAAAAAGCGCAGTCTGGGATGCCGTCGCAACAGCTCCATCGCCACCGGAAGTATGAACTGTAAATCGGATTTGTGCACGACGGACCCGAGATAGGCCATGTCGATCCAACGGTCCGGCTCTCCCAGACCGTTAAAATGGTCTAGGCTGGCGAATTGCTCGGACCAGTATGGACGTAAAAGATGTGTCTCCATCAATGGTTTGAAGAGTTTTGC
>JBCCYE010000151.1:0-2225 GCA_039190425.1 Pseudomonadota bacterium
GTCCCGAGGCTACCCCCATAATCGTTGAGGTACCAAAGGTAGATCTTGGACAGCTCAAGCCGGCCACCGTCTGTCACGTTCACCCCTCTGGAACTGTTGATGAACGAACGTGCGTTGGTGTCCTGTGCCGTACGAATGTTGTCGGCGGTGTAGGCATAGTCCACCAGGGTCGGGCAGCCCACCGCTGCGCAGTTTAGAAGGTAGTGTACCTCCGGCGTGTCCGACCACAGCGGCCGTACAATGCCATGCTCAATGTCGTGCAGGCTGAGCGACCGGCCGTCCACCAGCAGTCGCTTCTCCTCCCAAGGGCCAAGGTCAAAGACGCCGTCTTTGATAGAGCGGATACTGTCGACGGGGTAGTGATCAAGGATCACCAAGACGGTGGTCGCATTGTAAAGATTGGACCAGTAAGCCAGTTGGGCGTCACGGCTCCACTGTGTAGCATCCATGTCGGATAGCGATGCAATGTAACTCTCAAGGTCAGACTTGTCCCCGGGCGTCACGTCAGCATAGGCCACTCGACCCACTCCCTGGGAGTCCACGACCAAATACGTTTTGAGAAAGCGGTCCCAGACCTGGTGATCGGGCTCCGGCTCTGCTCCCACTTTCGACAGGTCGTCGTCGATCAGATCGGCGGGGGGAATCGCCAGGCGCTCTACACTGGCACAACCCGTCATCAGTGCTAGCCATACTGCCGTCAATATCACTCGTGCCACTGGCTGCCCTCGATCAGTATCGCACTCCGCGCTTTTTCTTGGGTGCTGAATTGATTGACGGCTAGAATAGCGGGCATGCCACCAAATCACTGTGCTCAAAAAGACGGAATCGATGTCTGAAAGTCCAAACATATACCTCGATGATCCCGACCCACTGAGCTTGCTGCTCAATCGGCTGGATCTGAATGCGGAAGTCTATGTGAACGGAGATTTCTGTGGGACCTGGGCCGTGGACACCGCCGGTAGTCGGCGGATTCCCTTTCATCTGATAGGCAGTGGCGAAGCCTGGCTGCACTTTGACGAAGCGGCACCACGGCAGTTGGCAGAGCGGGATCTTGTGCTATTTCCGCGTGATGCCCATCACATTGTATCCAATGCGGGCGAGAGACCGCCGAGCGAACTCGTCAATGCGCCCATGAGCAACGACGGAGCGATCACACAGATGGTGTGTGGGTTTTTCGAGTTTCGTAATGCACTGGCTTATCCGGTTTTGGAGGCGCTGCCCGAGGCAGTTATTCTTCGCGCGTCCGATGCCGACCAGGCCCGGCATCTGGAATGGTTGATTGATCGAATGCTGGCGGAGCTGGACGCATCCATGCCGGGGAGCTATGCCGTTGTAGACCAACTCGCCTACCTGCTGTTCGTGGAGATACTTCGCCAACAGGTTGCCAGCGGATCATTGGCGAAAGGACTGCTGGTGGCGCTGTTTGATGCGCGCATTGGCAGAGCGCTGAGCGCAATGCATCAGCGACCTCAGCAGGTGTGGACGCTGGAGTCCCTGGCCGATGAAGCTGCCATGAGTCGCTCCAGCTTTGCGGATCAATTCAGCCGGATCGTTGGTGTGACACCTGTTAAGTACCTGACATTGTGGCGCATGGCTGAGGCTCGACACCTACTGTCGACCACCGAGCTGAGTACCGCTCAGGTTGCAGAGCGCAGTGGCTATGAAACCGAAGCTGCCTTTCGCAAAGCCTTCAAAAAAACGCAGGGGGTAACCCCAGGCGCCGTTCGTAGCGCGGCCAAGCGTGGTTAGTCGTCAGGGGAGGGTGAAGACGCCTCCTCGTCCGGGGAGGCGCGGCGGTGTTAGAGTTCTGAAGCAGGGATATAGGCGACTTCCAGCCATTCAGCATCGGCCTCCTCGATATGACCGGGTATGTCTTTCGCCCACTTCTTGTAGATGCGCACGTTTTTGTTGACGTAGAGCTTACCGTCGACCACCTCAAACGCTTCTCCGTTGACAGGAATTTTTTTGCCGAAGGTCATTCCATAGGCGCAGAAGCCTCCGTACTGGGGTGCGTAGCGTGCGGGGTCGGCGAGAAAAAGGTCGCGATTCTTGGATGAACTGAATTGGTAGATGGCGTCGTTGTACTCCGCCGTATAGTCGGCACTGCCCTTGACGGGCTTGCCCTGTGTGAAGTAGGCGACGGCATCGTAGCCGGCGAGAATGACGCCGTTTTTGTCCGTTTCGGTATCGTGGCCTGCGATGGCGAGGCTGGCGAAGGCAAGGAC
>JBCCYE010000152.1:0-2200 GCA_039190425.1 Pseudomonadota bacterium
GTGTGATCAGTTCCATACCGCTTTCAGCAATCCCCTGCTTCAGGCGCGTCGCCAGCGCCCGCATGTGCGCCTCGATATTCTCAGGCCCGAGTGCATCGTGCATTGCGACGGCCTCCTGCAATCCGACCAGAGCCGCATCGTCACGCTGTCCTAGCGCTTCAAACTTGCGTGCGCCCACAAGATCACTGACCTCATCGGCGCCCCATCCATAGGAAACGACCGCGGGCCATACCCGTTCCTGTGTCTCGCTTCTGAGATAAAGCAGGCCGACTTCCTTGGGACCCATATACCACTTGTGAGCACTGGCGCTGAAGCTGTCGCATCCCACAGCGCGAAGATCAATCGCCTCAGCTCCCCAGGTCTGTGCCCCATCTATGTGAAAGTGTATGCCGCGTTGGCGACAAACAGCCCCCAGTTCCGCAATTGGGAGACGAAGACCGCTGATGTTGGAGATATGAGATACCGAAAGCACGCGCGTTCGCGGCGACAGACTTGCCAGGAAAGGATCCAGGACTTCATCGATACTCGCGGGCCAAGCGGGGACACTTACCCGCTCTACGCCAAAGCCATAACGCCTGGCCCGGACGTCCCAGGCAACGCCGTTGCTGGGGTGATTCTGATCCCAGAGCAACACTTCGTCCCCACGGCCGAGGTCCAGCCCGGCTCCCACGATGTTGTTCGCCTCCGACGTATTGCGCACCAGGGCAATTTCGTCGGCCGATACCCCGAGTTGTCTCGCAACCCCGGACCGCGTCGCCTTTAGTGATTGATCAAACTGCGCCCGGTTCTGAAACGAAGGGTCCCTGTCGATCAGGGTTGTGAAACGAGATACCGCATCCGCGACACGCCGCGGCGAGGGGCAAAGGTTGGCCGCGTTCATGGGGACATGCTGTTCGTCAAAAGCGAACGCAGCGCGAGCACTCCGCGTCTGTGAAGGCTCTAAGCTCTGGGCGGATGTTGCGGTTACACCCGCGGCAACAAGTACGCTGCCTGCGCCCAGTAAACCAAAAAACTCTCGCCTGCTAGCGGCCATGGGGATCCCTCGATGTTTGAATCGCAGTTCTACAAGACCGCTACTATTGCCATCACCCATCGTGAAACGTGCAGTCGACTGTATGCCAGAAGATCCAAGAACGCAGCGATGGCGATATCGGCGACAGCTTAAAGGCGTGGCAACGCGGTTGGCAAACCAGCTAATCGCTACGGCAAACGCGCTCGAGAGATCCCGCTGTTGCGCATCTCAGTACGCTTCTCCAGCCGCATCTACCGAGAGCGAAAACTCACTCGCGCAAGGCTGCTACACCAACCTTCGACGGTGTCATCATAAGGGGTTCCGTGCACAGCGCGCGGTTTATGGCTGCACGACCGTAGCGCTTGACCTGTTGGCGTTCTTTATTCAATGGCCGCAAACTCAACACGTGGAGCTACCCTTCTCTCAAGCAGCAGCGAACAACAGTGAACCCATCCTGGCGCAGCTTCGTTCGCTGCTGGCAGACCGCCAGTGCGTGCTCGAGATCGGTGCCGGCACGGGGCAACATGCCGTGCACTTTGCCCTCGCACTACCGCATCTGGAGTGGCTGCCCACTGAGCACCCGCATGCACTCGCTAAACTCCGACTACGCTGCGAAGCCGCGCAGACGAGCAACGTACGAGCACCGGTGGCACTTGATATTGTCACTGGTCCCTGGCCCTCCCCCTGGCCCGACGCGATCTACACGGCCAACACCCTGCATATCGTCGCCATAGACCTGGTAGAAGCACTCTTCGTTGCCTGCGGAGAGCGCGCAAAGGCCGGGTCGCTGCTGATTGTTTACGGGCCCTTCAATTATGGCGGCCGCTATACCAGTGAATCCAACGAAAGCTTCGACGAGTGGCTCAAAGATCGTGATCCGCGCAGCGGCATTCGCGATCAGGAATGGGTCGATACATTAGCGAACCAGGCGGGTTATGAACTGAAACAGGATGTTGCGATGCCAGCAAACAATCGGCTGCTGGTTTGGGAAAAGCGGTGATGGCGAACGTAGCAGTTGGTAGCGCTAAACAGCAGATGACCTCGCCCTTCTTGAGGTCAAAGACGGTCCAAATCAGGACGCTTTAGCATGCCCCTGCTAAGGAGACCTCATGGTGCCCGGAGCCGGACTCGAACCGGCACGACTGCAATAGTCGGGAGATTTTAAGTCTCCTGTGTCTACCAATTTCA
>JBCCYE010000153.1:0-2187 GCA_039190425.1 Pseudomonadota bacterium
CTCCCAGGCGAACCGGATCGCGTCTTCCTTGAAGTAGTCACCAAAGGAGAAATTGCCGAGCATCTCAAAAAAGGTGTGATGACGCGCCGTGTACCCGACATTCTCCAGGTCGTTGTGCTTACCCCCCGCCCGAACACAGCGTTGCGAGCTGGTCGCACGCACATACGAGCGCCGCTCGCTGCCCAGAAACACGTCCTTGAATTGGTTCATACCCGCATTGGTAAACAGCAGAGTCGGGTCGTTGGCAGGAACGAGCGAACTGCTACTGACGCGTGTGTGTTCCTTTCCCTCAAAAAAAGAAAGAAACGCCTCGCGGATTTCTCCGGTTTTCATGGGCGGTTCTCAAAAATGCTGCTGCGTGGCTATGTGCACGCGGTTTAATCAGGCGACGATTTTCCCTTCGGCAAAGCTCGCGCCGGCGAGAATGTGTAGATGAAGATGAAAAACGGTTTGGCCCGCTCCGGCTCCATTGTTGACGACCAGTCTAAAGGCGTCTTCCACACCAAGCTGTCGCGCGACAGTGCCAACCGCCAGCATGAGATGTCCGAGCAGCACCTGGTCATCGGCCTCGGCATCGGCCAGTTTTTCGATGGGCTTCTTCGGTATCACCAACACGTGAACCGGGGCTTGCGGGTTGATGTCCTTGATCGCGATACAGTGGTCGTCTTCGTAGAGTTTATCCGCCGGTATCTCACCGCTAATGATTTTGCTGAAAATAGTATCTGTCATCGCTTTTCACTTCGTTCCGCAGTAACGCGTGCCGTCAATCAACGCGTGCCATCTACGGTCCGGTCCGCTTGATAAGCACCTGATAACGCTGGCGGTACGGTTAATCGAGTCAGCCGAGCTTCTCGTCAGCAGTGAGCTGCCGTGCTTCCTCTTCGAGCATGACCGGTATGCCATCGCGAATTGGGTAGGCAAGGCCGCTCGCCTTGCAGACCAGCTCGTCGGCCTCCGCCTTGTATTCCAACGGTGCCTTACTCACGGGACAAACAAGAATACTGAGAAGCTTTTTATCCAAGACGCACCCACCAATGATTTAAGCGGACCGAATTATACGGATTTTCGGCCTTTCAGTCAGAGATTTGAGGTGGCATATCGTCGACCAACAATTGCGGATCGACACGACAGTTGCGCCAACTCATGCGCCAATCCAGGTGCGGCCCGGTCGCACGACCCGAGGCGCCGACGCGCCCAAGCAGATCCCCCTTCTGGACAATAGTACCCACCTCTACGTCCAGCGCACTGAGGTGCAGAAACGAGGACGACAGCGCGTAGCCATGATCCAGGATGATGGTTCCACCCGAGTAAAACAGATCGGTTTGTGCAAGAGTCACCTGACCTGCCGCGGGTGCATACACCGGTGTGCCCGTCGGTACGGCAATATCGATACCGTAATGCGGGCTACCGGGGGTACCGTTATAGATTCGCTGGCTGCCATAGACTCCAGAGATTCTCCCCCTTACTGGCCATTCGAAGGCAGCATCGATCTGCATAAGCCAGGCAGGGTTTTCGATCCGACTCGCTTTGGCGTTCGAGACTAACTGGCGTTCCCGGCGAATGCGATCAAGGTGCTCCGCAGACGGGGTCACGGTTCGCTGAGGCACGCCCTCAATACGTGAAATCCGATAGTCGCGCTGCTGCACGTCGACTTGCTGACGACAAGTACCGTTCACCACGAGCTCACTCACTGCTTGTGCATCGCGGTGAAAGCCGGCCACAAATCGGCCATCGGGGAGTAGATCGAGTGCCTCGCCATCGAGAGTGACGCTTGCACCGGGATCCACCTGGCCCCATATCATTCCGCCCTCCATGGGGTTCCCTGAAAGATCGACACAGCGACCAGCAGTACCGTCTTGCGCCGTTGCGATCCAGGTGAATCCCAGCCCCAGAAGGAAAACGCAGGCCCAACTGGTGGCTTTAAAGAAAGTGGTGGCTCTAACGATATGCGTGGTCATATTGGGACTCCACTCGATGCCTTGGCCTTGCCAGAGTGGTTACGATGGCCTCAAATAGGTCGGCAGAGTTTAGGGCGGGATTGCATACCTCAGCAACTTTGGCATGACGATCCGGGTAGAAAAACTAACTGGGCGTCGCCGACCCCGACGAGGCTATCCTGCGCCCGTTAAACGGATTGGTACGCTTCTCTATGGGACGATACAGAGCACCTAGCAAACCTAGCACCGC
>JBCCYE010000154.1:0-2184 GCA_039190425.1 Pseudomonadota bacterium
CTCGGACCGTTCATTCTGGAGCGAGTCGCCACCGACCGCGGCCTTATGCAAAGCGATGGTATCCACCCGACCGAGGCGGCTCAGCCCTTGCTGGTAGATACCGTGGAGCAGGCCATTGTTGACGCTCTTTCAATGGCTGTACAACCTGGCTGACTCGTTGTGACTCGCCGCGAACAATCCCCGCTACAGGCGCGACTCTTCGCCATCGTCTTTGGCACGGATACAACCTCGGGCAAGTGGTTCGACCTACTGCTGATTTTCGCGATCCTGGTCAGTGTCAGTGTGATTGTGTTCGACTCCATTGCCTCCGTTCACGCCCGCTATGGAGTGACCTTCCAGTATGTGGAGTGGGTGTTTACCGGACTATTTACCCTGGAGTATCTGCTGCGCATCTGGATTGCCCAGAACCGCAAAGGCTACGTGCTGAGTTTTTACGGAGTCATCGATCTGCTGGCGATCCTGCCCAGCTATCTTGCCATTTTGGTGCCCCAAACTGCTCCGCTGCTGGTCGTTCGTTTGCTGCGAGTACTGCGCATATTTCGCGTTTTGCGCATGTTTGCCTTTTTGTCGGAGGCGAACCGGGTTGCCGGAGCTTTGCGCGCCTCTGCTCGACAGATATTCGTGTTTTTTACCATGGTGATCACCACCATGATCGTTTTTGGCTGTCTGATGTATGTGATCGAAGGGCCCAATAATGGGTTCACCAACATACCGATCAGCGTGTACTGGGCCATTGTGACGATCACGACAGTGGGTTACGGAGACGTCACACCGGTGACTCCCGCAGGCCGAGCTATCAGTTCACTGGCGATGCTGGTCGGCTACGCGATCATTGCGGTTCCTACTGGCATCTTCACGTCCCAGCTCATGAGCAGCAAACAACAGAGGCCCGAATATCTGCCGATCAACTGTCCCCAGTGCTCTCGGGCCGGTCATCTGATCGGCTCCCGCTACTGCCGTTTTTGCGGGAGCTCGCTGAGCACCAATCCTGAGGACGACGAAGAGCTGTTCGCTGCCGCCACCGATGCGGGCACCGAGGATGACCCTCACAGAGGAAACTCTGATCGTCCGGAATCTACCAGCGTCACACCAACGGCGTTTTCGCCCCAAGAGCAAGGCAAAGACGGGGCAGACTAAGCTTTTACTGTTTATCCGACGCTATACTTAGGCGATGGAATTAATCGTATTTGACTTAGACGGCACCCTTCTTAACAGGAAGTCGAAAATCAGCCCCTACACGCGGGAGACGTTGCGACGTCTGACCGAAAAGGGTATCGCCTATACGGTAGCCACCGGACGCACATTGCACGGTGCGAGCGGTATTCTCGAAGGCCACGGCTTCAACCTCCCGCAGATCTTCAAAAACGGAGTGATGGTGTGGAATCCGCTGGAGAACGACTTTAGCCAACACCATCTACTCACAATCGACGAAGTCGACCACGTGTCAGAGGCGTTTCTGGAGCGCGACGTCACTCCCTTTTTATTTACCCTGTCAGACGAAAACCGCATTGCCGTCTATCACCCGCCGCTGCAACAGAAGATCGAGTATCGGCTGGTCAAGAGCTTTCAAAGTGAGGGCCAGACCGTTGTGCATCCGATCGATGAGATGCCCGCCGATGCCCGGATCAGCAATGTGAGCGCGGTGGGACCAGAAACCGCTATCCGGGAAGTCGCGGGCTCGGTCGAGGGTGATGAGCATCTGGTGGCCTACATGGGCACCGCCATCGAAGACCAGCACCTGAGCTGGATCGACATCCATCATGAACAGGGCAGCAAAGGCGGCGCGGTGGAGGCCCTGAAGAAGGAGCTGGGATTCAGTCGAGTCATCTGCTTCGGCGACAGCGAGAACGATCTCACGATGTTCGCCAGCGCAGATGAAGCCTATGCGCCGGAGAATGCCAAGGACTACGTGAAAGAGGCGGCCACCGCCGTCATCGGGCACCACGACTCCGATGGCATCGCCAAGTTTCTGCGCGAGCGTTTTGAACTGGACTGACCAACCAGCGCTCAGAACTCCCGAGCGTATGCTAAGAGACGACCCGGTCGCCAACCCACCTCAACGGTGCGGTTCGATCAGGTACTTCGTGCCGGTGGCCTGCTTAGCGTAGAGTGACAACGCCGCAGGCGTCAGCGCCTCCGCCAGACTGATGCGCTGGCTGTAGTGGCTCGCGAACGTCGTGTGCA
>JBCCYE010000155.1:0-2177 GCA_039190425.1 Pseudomonadota bacterium
GTCTGGGTTGTACTCGGTTCTGCGCCTGATTTCGTCTGCGGTATGCCCAAAGAGGAAGAAGTTCTCTTTCCCGACCGCTTCCAACATCTCAATGTTCGCGCCATCGAGGGTTCCAATCGTCAGCGCACCGTTCATCATGAACTTCATATTCCCGGTTCCGGACGCTTCCTTGCCGGCCGTACTGATCTGCTCCGAGAGATCCGCGCCCGGGCATATCACCTCCATCGCACTGACGTTGTAGTCCGCGAGGAACGCCACTCGCAGCCACTCCGACGCGCGCTTATCGCGATTGACGACGGCCGCAACACTATTGATCAGCTTGATGATCCGCTTCGCCATTACGTAGCCCGGTGCCGCCTTGCCGGCTATGAGCACGCAGCGTCCGGCTAAGCCGTCTGTGTCCCCACGCAGGATTCGGTCGTAGCGATGGATCACATGCAGGATGTTTAATAGCTGGCGTTTGTACTCGTGTATTCTTTTTACCTGTACATCGAACAGTTGCTCCGCGTTGAATGTCACAGCACAGCGCTCCCGCACAAGCTTGACGAGCCGCTGTTTGTTGCTCTTCTTTATTGCCCGGAATTGTTCGACCACCTTGCTATCGCCCGCCTTATCCGCCAGATATTGCAATAGGGTGAGCTCGCGCAGCCACGGATACCAGGTCTCTTCTATCTGCTGATCATCGCTTACACCGTCCCTCGGCCTGAGAGATGAATCGATTAGCTCGGCCAGCTCCGGGTTGCAGAATGCCAGCCAGCGTCGCGGAGTTACGCCATTGGTTTTGTTATTGAACTTCTCTGGCGACAGCTCAAAGAAGTCTCGAAACAGACCTTCGCAAAGCAGTTTGGTGTGAAGAGCCGCCACTCCGTTCACAGAAAAGCTGCCTACGATCCCCAGGTAGGCCATCCGGATCATGGGTTCATACCCTTCCCGGACGATCGACATCTCCTGCAGCCTCGCAAGGTCTCCAGGCCAGCGTTGCGCGACCTTTGCCAGGAACCGCGAGTTGATCTCAAAAATGATTTCGAGCAAGCGTGGCAGCAACTTTCGCAGCAGCTCCACCGGCCACTGCTCCAGCGCTTCGGGGAGGAGGGTGTGGTTGGGATAGGCGAAACTCTTTCGGGTAATGGACCAGGCCTCGTCCCAACCAAGCCGATGCTCGTCCATCAGCAGGCGCATGAGTTCAGGAATTGCGATGGTCGGGTGCGTGTCGTTGAGCTGCAGGCAATTGCCGTCGGCAAAGAAGGAGAACTGCTCGCCGTGCACCTCGATCCAGCGCGCCAGCACATCCTGCAGGCTCGCCGATGCAAGAAAGTACTGCTGCTTCAGGCGAAGCTCCTTGCCGGCCTCGCTTTGGTCGTTGGGGTAAAGCACCATGGTGATCTGTTCAGCGTGGGTGCGCGCCTCGACCGCGTCGGTGTAGCTGCCCGCGTTGAATTCATTCAGATCGAACTCGTTCGTGGCCTCTGCGCGCCATAGGCGCAGCGTGTTTACCGTTGAGTTCCGATAGCCTGGTACGGGCATATCGTAGGGCACGGCGATCACATCGTGGGTATCTACCCAGCGATACCGTTGCTTACCGTATTCATCCTGGTACGTCTCGCTGCGGCCGCCAAACTGGATGCATCGTGCGCGCTCTAGCATGCGGAATTCCCAGGGATTCCCGCGCCGCAGCCAGCGATCGGGGACTTCCACCTGATGGCCTTCTCTCAGTTCCTGGCGGAACATGCCGTACTCGTAGCGTATGCCGTATCCAGTTACCGGGAGATCAAGCGATGCGCAGCTATCGAGAAAACACGCCGCCAAACGCCCCAGGCCACCATTGCCGAGCCCCGCGTCCAGTTCTTCGCTTTCGACCTCTTCAAGCTGACACGCGTAGCGGGCGAGGGCGGAACGCACATCGGCGTCGAGTCCAAGCGTATGGATGGCGTTGTGCAGACTTCGTCCGACAAGAAACTCCATAGACAGGTAAGCCACCTGCTTTTCCCTGGACCTCTTGTAGCGGGCTTGCGTCTCTCGCCAATTGGCGACCAGCCGATCGCGGAGCGTGAGCACCAGGGCCTCGTAGAGATGCGCATGCCGCCCATCCAGAGAATCGAGCCCCAGCGTCAGCGCATAGTGCCGATCCACATCGTCGGGGAAACTACCGAACAACTCGGATCCTGACTCAACCTCGA
>JBCCYE010000156.1:0-2172 GCA_039190425.1 Pseudomonadota bacterium
CATTATTGAGCGCGATGAGTTCGATACCCTGCGCCATCCAGCCTTTGCCAGGGGCTATGTCAAAGCCTACGGGAAGCTGGTGAACGTCGACGAGGAACAACTCTTGCACGCCTTCGACAGCCTGCAGGCGAAGGCGACCAGGCCAGCGCCACAAAAAATTCGAACCGCACCACTGCAGCTGCAACACACGGGTGTTGGCGTGGTAGTGGGCTTGGTGTTGTTAGCATTGTTAGTTGCCGCGATTTGGTGGTGGCGAGGCTCCGCACCAGATGAATTCGCTACAGCGGGCCACTCTGCACTATATTTAGAGCGATCGCATGATCTTCTGCCAACCTTAAACAAGGCGGGTGCACTATGAAAAGCGAGAGTCCTATTGTCCGACGAGCTAGTCGACGGATCATGATTGGCAACGTGCCGGTGGGCGGCGACGCCCCTATCAGCGTGCAGAGCATGACCAACACAGAAACCTGTGACGTTGAGGCGACAGTTGCTCAAGTGCAGGCGATAGCGGACGCAGGTGCCGACATCGTGCGGGTTTCAGTACCTACGATGGAGGCCGCAGAAGCCTTTAAAGCGATACGCGGCCGTCTATCGGTACCGCTAGTGGCCGACATTCACTTTGATCACAAGATTGCCTTGAAAGTTGCTGAATATGGCGTCGACTGCCTGCGCATCAATCCTGGCAACATTGGTAATGACGATAAAGTCCGCGCCGTTATTGATTGCGCGCGGGAGCGAGCTATACCTATTCGTATTGGTGTTAATGCGGGCTCTCTTGGGAAGGATCTGCAGCGCAAGTATGGCGAGCCAACCGCTGAAGCGCTGGTTGAGTCGGCGCTGCGCCATGTTGCGATACTTGAAAAGCATGACTATGCCGACTTTAAAGTCAGCGTCAAAGCGTCTGAAGTATTCATGGCTGTTGAAGCCTATCGATTGCTTGCCAAAAAAATTGAGCAGCCTTTGCACCTGGGCATCACCGAAGCAGGTGGGCTGCGCGGTGGCACGGTCAAGTCGGCAGTCGGTTTGGGTATGCTGTTAATGGACGGCATTGGCGATACCGTACGCATTTCGCTGGCAGCGGACCCGGTGGAGGAAGTCAAGGTCGCGTTTGAGATTTTAAAAAGCCTTAAGCTGCGTACCAACGGCATCAACTTTATCGCCTGCCCGAGCTGTTCACGTCAGAACTTTGATGTGATTCAAACCATGAACACCTTGGAACAGCGTCTGGAAGATATTAGAACCCCCATGGATGTGGCAGTCATTGGCTGTATTGTGAATGGGCCCGGAGAGGCGCGCGAAGCCGACGTCGGCCTGACTGGAGCCAGTCCGAACAACCTGATTTATATTGGTGGCGAGGCCGATCATAAGGTCAGCAATAAAGACTTCATCGATCATCTAGAACAGGTGATACGCGAACGCGCGAGCGCCCTCGAGCAGGCGCGGGCCGAGCAGGACGAGAAACTCATCGTCAAATCTTCTACCTGAACCGATTGCGACCACCGGAGGGCGCGTGAGCAACATTAGAGCTGTCCGCGGGATGAGTGACATCCTGCCGGATGAGACCCCGCACTGGCGAATACTCGAGCAGACGGTGACTCGTATTCTCGGCAGCTATGGCTATGGCGAAATTCGTTTGCCAATTGTTGAAAAAACGGAGCTGTTCAGCCGTTCTATTGGTGAGGTCACCGATATCGTGGAACGTGAGATGTACAGCTTCGACGATCGTAATGGCGACAGCCTGACGCTAAGGCCTGAGGGCACGGCCGGCTGTGTTCGCAGTGCGATACAACAGAGTCTGCTCGGTACAGTACAGAGGCTATGGTATGCCGGCCCCATGTTTCGCTACGAGAGGCCGCAAAAGGGCAGGCAAAGGCAGTTTCACCAAATTGGAGTTGAATCGTTTGGTGTGGCCTCGCCCGACATGGATGCCGAGCATATCGTACTGTGCGCACGGCTATGGCAGGCGCTTGGCCTTGGCGAGTCGGTGGAACTACACCTCAATTCATTGGGTAGCAATGCCGCAAGGGATGACTATCGCAGCGCCTTGGTGACGTATCTACAAAAGCACGAAGGTGATCTTGATGAAGATAGCCGCCGCAGATTGACCAGCAATCCGCTGCGTGTACTTGACAGCAAGAATCCCGATGTCCAGGCCTTACTCGATGACGCGCC
>JBCCYE010000157.1:0-2159 GCA_039190425.1 Pseudomonadota bacterium
CATCAGTCGCTTGACCGCTTTCTTATCGCGGCGACTCTGCACCAGAATGTCGAGCACGAAGCCATGATGATCGACGGCGCGCCAAAGCCAGTACTTCTGACCGTTGATCGCTTCACCAGTTCATCAAGGTGCCACTTGTCGCCAGCCTTTGGCTGTCGACAGCGTAGCGTGGCGGCAAAGGTCTTGCCAAATTTCAGCGCCCATTGGCGAACGGTCTCATGGCTGATCGCAATGCCACGGGCCGCCAGCATTTCGTCTACCATGCGCAGGCTCAGCGGAAATCGGAAGTAGAGCCACACGACGTGGGAGATAATCTCGGCCGGAAACCGATATCCAGCAAAAGGAGAAGGATGCTTCGATGTTGTCATGGACTGAGCTCTAACCAACCGACACGTCGATGACAACACGCACGAACCTCAACTTGACGACGCCTCGTGAGGATATCCTGGCCCATGCCTATGCTCAGTGCCGCGCCAACAAGGGTAGTTCCTGCCGTAGATGGCCAGGACTTCTTGGATATCGAAGCGTATGGGGTCGAACGGTGGCTTGGCGAACTGGCACTTGCGCTCAGAGAGGAGAGCTACCGACCGGATCCTATCAGACGAGCGTTCATCCCAAAGTCCAACGGCAAAGAAAGGCCGCTTGGCATTTCGACCGTGCGAGATCGGTTCTGCATGACAGCAGCGATGCTGGTGTTGGAACCGATCTTCGACGCTGATCTTTCACCGGAACAACATGCTTCCCGCTCTGTGCGCAATGCCCACCAGGCGATGGCCAAGGTGGGGGGGGCTCTTGTTCCAACGAAACACGGACGTGGTCGACGCCGACCTCGCGAGCATTCCACATGCCGAACTCTTGCAGTCGTTCGCGCGCCGGATCGTCGATCGGCGCGTGTTGCATCTGAGCAAGATGTGGCTGGAATGTCCTGTAGAAGAAACCGACGATCGGGGCCGGAAGAGCCGTGCGACGCAAGCCCAGGACGAGCGGCGTGGCATCCCACAGGGCGCTCCCCTCTCACCCTTGCTGGCGAATCTCTATATGCGCCGGCTGATGTCGGGATGGAAGAAGCTCGGGCTGGAAGAAAGCCTGGGCTCACGCCTTGTGGTCTATGCCGACGATCTCGTGATTTTGTGCAGGAAGGGCAAGGCCGAGGAGGCCTTGCAGTGCCTGCGAGAGATAACGGGCAAGCTGAAGCTCACGGTCAACAAGGAGAAGACACGGATCTGTAGAGCGCCGGGAAAGGCGTTCGATTTTCTGGGCTACACGTTCGGGCGGCTTTGTTCGGCGAGAACCGGTTTGTCCTATCTGGGGCAGACTACATAGGCGGACTAGACGACTTCGACCAATCGCCCGGCATGCCCTATCGTTGGTTCAACGTTGTCGGACATCATGGATCGATCTCCACCGCTGCCGAATCGGATGAAAAGACGGCTGCGAGGATCACGCGGCCGCGGCGTTTTTGATCTCGGGCATCAGTGTTTCGATGAAGCCGTCCATTGTCTGCTCACCCATATCGACAGCTTTCGCATTGCCGCCGGCCACGACGGTCACATCCTCGATGCCGATCACGTTGAGGATCAATCGCAGATACTGGGTCGCTATGTCCCGGTCTCGGATCGGTGAGCCTTCAGTGTAAACGCCACCTGAGGCCATCAAGACTGTCGCCGAAGTGCCTTTGACAAGGCCGTTCCCGTCGAAGCCCAGCGTCATACCCTTGCGGACAATGTGGTCGATCCAGGCCTTCAGCAAGGCGGGAACATTGTAGTTGTAGACGGGTGTGGCGATAACGATCTCGTCCGCATCGAGCAATTCTGCCACCAACTTGTCCGATAGAGCCAGCGATTCCTTCATCTGGGGTGTGTGCTGGTCTGGCGGCGTGAAATAAGCCTGGAGCCAAGGCGTCGTCACGAACTCAAGGCCGGTTTCCGTGAGGTCGCGCTGGACCACGTCACCATCCGGATGGGCTGAGCGCCAATCCTCGAGGAAACGGCGGGTCATGTTTCGGGAGATCGAGCCATCGCCGCGCGGGCTGGTCTCGATGACGAGTAGTTTGGCCATGTCAGGTCTCCTTTGAGAATTCGTTTGAAGTTGGGAGTTATCCGAAGCGAAAGCCTATCGTCGAAAATCGATCACCCCCGGCTCATTCGAAGCGGCACCGA
>JBCCYE010000158.1:0-2156 GCA_039190425.1 Pseudomonadota bacterium
AGTCTTGCAGCATCTATCAGAAGTAATCCACGACCACAGCGTTGTATCGGTGACAGATGGGGGTTAACACCGTCGTGGTCGGGGCCGGCGTTGGCGGCCTGGCCGCAGCTATCGAACTTGCAGCAGCGGGACGCAACGTCACTGTTCTTGAGCAGGCGAGCGAACCGGGCGGAAAGATGCGGCAGTTGCCAATCGACGGTCAGGGTATCGATGCAGGTCCGACTGTCTTCACCATGCGCTGGATCTTTGATGCGCTCCTGGCGCAAGCCGGCACCGATCTGGAAGCAGAGCTATCGTTTGCGAAAGCACATGTTCTTGCGCGTCATGCGTGGACCTCCGGCGGAAAACTCGACCTCTACGCGAGCACTGGGCGTTCGGCAGAGGCCATCGCTGAATTCGCAGGTCGGGACGATGCCCATGCCTATCTGGACTTCTGCCGCCGCAGCGAAGAGGTGTATCAAACACTTCGCGAGCCGTTTATCGCATCGGCACGGCCGGGAATGCTCGAGCTGGTTCGACGCGTCGGCTACGACCAGTTGGCCGCTTTGTGGCGAACCGCGCCGTTTCAATCGCTGTGGCAGGTCCTCGGTCGGCAATTTATCGATCCCAGACTCCGTCAGCTGTTTGGACGTTATGCCACTTATGTAGGGTCCTCCCCATTACGCGCGCCCGCCACGCTGATGCTCATAGCCCACGTCGAACAGGATGGTGTCTGGCTGGTGGAGGGCGGTATGCGCGCGGTGGCGTCCGCGCTGGCCTCGGTTGCCGAACGGTTGGGAGCGACCTTCCATTTTCAGGAGGGTGCCGCGAAGATTGACGCACCCGGGGGACGCATCGCTGGAGTGCACTCTGATAAGGGCCGCTATTTTGAGGCTGACCAAGTCATCTTCAATGGTGATGCCTCCGCCTTGGGCGATGGTCTGCTGGGGGCCGATGTCCGCGGCGCGGTCAAGCGGGTGACAGAGAAACACCGGGCCCTTTCCGCGATCACCCAGTGCGTGCTTGGCAAGGTCAGCGGTTTTGATCTCCATTACCACAACGTTTTCTTCGCAGAAGACTATCCCGAAGAATTTGCGGCTATCTTCAATCGCCGGTCAATCACCAGGCGGCCGACGGTGTACGTGTGTGCTCAGGATCGTAGTGAGGGTTCCTCCACATTGGCCAGCCAGGGTTCTGCGCCTCAGTCAGGTACAGCGACTCTGGGTACGCCAAGCCGTAATGACGAACGGGAGCGGCTTCTTCTCCTTATCAACGCGCCAGCCGATGGCGATCGGATCGAGCGGTCGGATGAGGAGCTCGAAAGTTATCGGGTGAGCGCGTCCAGCGTGCTCGCTGCCTGTGGTTGTGAAATCGATATCACACCGGGCAACTCAGTCACGACCGATCCCAGGGCCTTCGCCGAGCGTTTTCCAGGCAGTGGCGGAGCGCTGTACGGCCGCGCAAATCACGGGCCGATGGCAAGTTTCGCTCGGCCGGGTGCCAGGACTCCGATTCGAGGTCTTTACCTGGCCGGCGGCTCGGTGCATCCCGGTGCAGGTGTTCCCATGTCGGCCATGTCTGGACGACTCGCCGCCGCTGCGGCGTTGGCAGATCGGTAGGTCCCCGAGCAGGCTAACCCCAATTAAGTGAGTTGGCTGCCAACCTGCGGCGACTTGTTCAGAGGCTTCTTAAGTCTTTCGCGTGCTAAAAGTAGTCTCGAGTTTGGATTTATGAGTTGCTGGCAGGAATTAACCGCCCTGGCTGGACGTAAGTACCATATACGTATAAGGCATGAGCACGGCGAAGCGAGGGGTAACGAAAGCGTGCGGCGAACGGGGCATCGTTGTTGCTCGAGGTTAGACGTGGGTGTCCCACGGCCGCGTACTGTTGCTCCGGTTCCGCTGGCTTGGTTGCTGTATTCGTGGATCGGCCTTTCCACCGTTATGACCTCGGTAACAAGTGCTGAGGAGCGCCTGGATCCAGAGATCATCGGTATCGATCAGTCGAAAGGTGCTGAGCCGGCGCATGCAGTAGCGAGCTCCGACGACGACCTTGATCATCGTGTAGACGACGACATCAGTGAAGTCGTGATTCAGGGCCAGGCCCCGCACTGGGTAGATAGCAGTCACCGCTTCGCCACGAACCGGGCCCAGGCACTGGCTCAGTGGATGGATGAC
>JBCCYE010000159.1:0-2098 GCA_039190425.1 Pseudomonadota bacterium
CTTTGGGCGTGTTTTGGCCAATCCGGCCGTGAGGGTCGCAGCCTGCGACGTTGAAATAGCGCAGCACTACCGATCGCAGCTTGCCCGTCGCACCCACATCCCGGAGCATCCACTCGGACATCAGCTTGGATGTGCCATAGGGGTTGATCGGAATTGTCGGCGTGTCCTCTGAGGCAATTCCGTCTGGCGGCATGCCATAAACCGCAGCCGTTGAGGAAAACACGAGCTGATCCACACCGTTATCCACACAGCTTTGGATCAGATTGCGGGTCTGCATCGTGTTGTTTTCGTAATAGCGCAGTGGATCTTCGACTGATTCCGGCACAATCGTGCGCGCAGCGAAGTGCATGACCGTATCGATGTCGTGCTCGCTGAAGATCCGGTCGAGCAGGGTCCGGTCGCCAACGTCGCCCAGCACCAGCTCGCCGTAGAGCACGGCGTGGTCAAAGCCCATCGACAGGTTATCGAGCACCACCAATTCCTGCCCACGCTCGCCAAGCTGGCGCGCTACGTGGCTGCCGATATAGCCGGCGCCGCCGGTGACCAGTACCTTTTTGGCCATCACAAAATCCCCCGTAAAGTCCGTTTACCCTAATAGTGTAGCTGTAGGAAAACGTTGCATGGCGTTCAGACTGTCAAAAATTCTTACGGGAGCAATTTGCCCCTCGCGCGCGGCTGGAACCGCCAACTACCGGCAGTGTCGTAACTCACTGTTACAGGATAAAATTGACTGATGAGTTTTTTCCAGGAACTGCTGAAACGACGGGTGCCTCAGATCTGCGGCATCTACCTGGGCGCAATCTTCGCGGGCGTTGAGTTCACCGACATTATCGTAGAGCGCTACGGCCTGTCCGATCTGTGGGTCGACGGCGTTTTGATCAGTATGCTGACCCTGCTCCCGACCGTAATTATGGTGGCCTGGTTCCACGGGGCGCCGGGGCGGGATCGCTGGCGGAAGCGCGAGCTGGTCGGCATCCCGCTCAATGTGATCATTGCTGGGGCCCTCGTGATGCTCCTGGCGCCCAAGCAACCAGTTGAAGCGGCCTCCCAGATCCGCACCGCCACCGACGAAAACGGTCAGACGGTGACGATGGAGGTAGCGCGCGCTGATCTGGTACGGCGAGTGGCAGTCTTTTTTCTCGATCCCGAGGGCTTCGACAGCGAGCAGCCCTGGGAATCCTACGCCGCGAGTATGCTGATTAAGGCTGGCCTGCGTGCAGACCCGTTTGTCGAGCCGTACTCTCTCTATAACCAGTACAGCAACGGCCTGATCTGGCGGCTGAAGCGCGCTGGCCATGTCAAGGGCCTCAACGCGCCCCTATCGCTGCTCAATGAAGTCGCGCAGAGCTACCACCAGGAGTATTTTGTCGCTGGCAGTCTTACCCCTCTGCCTGACGAGCGGTGGCGCGCCGACATCTCACTTTACCGCACAGAGACGTTGGAGCGGCTCACGCAGCTCACGCTGGAAGGTGACTCGCTGTTTTCAATCAGCGACAGCGCGATCGATGGAATCATCAGCAAGCTCGATCGTCCGAAGGACACCAACATGGTGGTGTCGCGGCTTCCGGCGAGCGAGCTTCTCACCAGCAATACCGAGGCGCTGCGGCTTTATGTTGAAGGCAGCAATGCGCTCCTGCTGAACAACGACTACGAAACGGCCCAGGCGAAGTGGAAGCAAGCGATCGAGCTCGACAACGGCTTCGCCGAGGCCTATGCGGATCTGGCGGACGCCCAGGGCAGCCAGGGCGATTATCGGTCGGCGCTGGCCAATCTGAAAGAACTCAATCGGCTGAGCCATAAGCTTCAGGAGCGGCGTCGGATTCTCATCAAGGCCTGGACCTATCAACTGCAGGAGCAGGAGGAAAAAGCAACGCGGGTTTACGAGATGTATACCGAGCTGGAGCCGGAGAAGGCACAGGCTTGGACCTCACTTGGGTACAACTACATGTGGACGGGAAACCGGGTTGAGGACGCGCGGCGCGCGTTTGAGAAGTCGCTTGAGCTCATGCCCAATCAGTATTGGCTGATCTATCAGCTCGCTGACATTTACCGTGTTCAGGGGGATACGGACGCTGCGATCGCAAAGTACAACGAATAC
>JBCCYE010000160.1:0-2090 GCA_039190425.1 Pseudomonadota bacterium
GACGCGGGTCGTAACCCAGAACAGAAAGGTCACCCTCGTAGCGAGTGAGACCCAGGAGAGATCTGAGCAAGGTGGTTTTTCCCGCGCCGTTCGGACCGATCAGCCCCACCACGCTACCTGGTGCTATGTTGATGCTGACCCTGTCTACCGCGTGAAGATCACCATAGCTGCGCCGCAATCCTTGCGCCTCAATGATGCTCTGCATTTCCTTCCCCTTGCTGTCCCATTAGGCGATTGGCCACATCGCGCATTTCTATACCCAGCATCCGTACTCGATCAGCAAAAGCCGGGAGTTCCTCATCCAAAAAACGCTGCTGCTCGTCTGTGGTCAGTGAGCGCCTGGCGCCCTGCGCCACAAACATGCCGAGACCACGACGCTTTTCCAGCAGGCCCATGTCGACCAGTTCCTGGTAAGCCTTGCCTACGGTCAGATGGTTGATCCGGTAATCCGTTGCAACCTGGCGGACCGACGGTATTGCCTCCCCTTCGGGGAAGCTGCCGTCAATCACGCGCTGTATCACAAGGTCGCGCAGTTGCCGGTAGATGGGCTGTCCTTCACGCCATTCCATGGTGAGCCTCCGGGGCTACTAGTCCCGTCCGCGTACGTCGCCGCTGCCAATCACGCTTTTTTCGATTTCTGGTTCACCTCGGTAACGAATGTCTCCGCTACCCAGGATTGAGGCGTCCAGCATTTCACCGACAGTACCTATGAATATGCTGCCGGAGCCAACCACCTTGATGTCCGCGTTGTCACAACTAAGCTCCTCGAGATCGATCTCACCAGATCCAACTGAAGATGCAGTAACTCCCCGCGCGAAGCTCGGTTGTTTAACGCCGATATCGCCGCTTCCGGAAAGCACAAATGAGCCCTCTTCGGCCTGTACCGCCTTGATGTACAGATCACCGCTTCCTTTGACGACCGTATCCAGCTCATCAACCTCGATGGCAATAGCCGCGAGATCACCCGAACCCTTAACCCGCAGCTCCAGACGCCCGCCGCGGAATTCATACAGTTTGATGTCCCCAGATCCGTCGATAGAAATCTCTGTCGTGTCTCCCGAGTCCTGGGCAAAAGGCTTGATATAAACGTCTCCACTCCCACGCACCTCAAGCTCATCTAGAATGGGCAGTTCTACTTTGAACGAGATATCACGGCGCTTCGCCGTCCAGGATCCGGTGTTCTTGCCAAGCACCAACGTGTCGCCCTTGACGTAGAAAGGTTCACGGTCGAGCGTTTCGACATCACCTCGCAGATACAGCTCGTGGCTGTCTCCTTGCGCCACTTCCACGTCAACGCTGCCGACCACCAGGACCGTCGAGAACTCGAGTCCTTCGACCCGACGTATCTCACCCGCATTGGCCACCGGCGCGAGTAGGGAGCCAAGCAATAGCGAACCGCCGATAGCAGCGCGAGCTACCTGAGTCATAGGAGATCGCCGGGTAGGTTTTTGGGCCACGCCTCCACAGTCGTCCAGCCACGTTGAGTGTTGAGTCATGAGTCATCCTCCTGTCCGCGAGCGATTTCCAGTGCGAAGCCCGCAGGCATCAGCCAAAGGGCGGCCACACCACCACCTGCTGCGCTGAAGGTCGCACAGACCAAAAAGACTAACGCTGGAGCCAGCATCCTGTGGGATCTCGGTCCGGCGAGTCGTTTGCGAAGAGTGATCATTGTCGGTGGCCTGATGTATGGGTGTTATGGTGGACTATATCACCCGAAACCGACTCAGCAAGCATTCGAAAACTGGCCGAAAATCGATATTTAATTCAATAAATACATATACTTGAAAACTATTTTTAAAAGCAATCTTAGGTTTCTGCAACGGACGCCAGAATATTCCACCGCATAATTAATGCAACTCGTCGTCGGGGCGTGTGCAGCCGCGGCCGGCGTGCAAAATCGGCGTTCATGGCGAAGTAGGCGGAGACACATCCTAAAGACTCATCGCACTGGGCACTGGGCATTGGGGATTGGCGCTACCGCTCAGCGCCGTTTTGGCTTCTGCTTGCGCTTTTTGGCTTGCTTGACGTGAGCCATGAGGCGCCGCTTACGATTTATCTGTCGCTGCGTCAGCTTGTTCCGACGGTCGGCA
>JBCCYE010000161.1:0-2081 GCA_039190425.1 Pseudomonadota bacterium
CCCAGATCCAAGCGTATCCTGGCGTCGCCGTCCGCCTCGTCCCATACAGGGCTTCTCTTCGCACCTGCGTTTCTTGGGTTGCGCTTCGGTGCCGGATCCTGTCCCCGGGTAGGCAACTCTACGTCGTCATTCACCAAGAGCACTACGTCTCGGTACGAAGACTGCTCGTTCGCCACGATATTGTAGCCCATCTCACGCAATAGCTGCTTGGCGAGTTTTGACGCAATATTGGGTTCAATCGACTTCATCTCACCCGTTACTTTGAGCGTTCCCTCCATCCGAATTCGACCCGCTTTGAGTTCATCGAGAAACCGCTTGATAGCGGTGCCATTTCGAAGGAAATCTTCACGACTGCAAAGCTGTTCAACATAGCCCGTAAAGTCCCGGCCCTGTTCAGGATAGGAACGGAGCGGTTCAATTGACCCAGCTCCACTGGTTTCCGTCGCCACGCCGATTTGCACGGTCCTAACACTGACTGCGCTATGCCTATTGGGTTTTGTGTTATGCTGAGAATCCATGCTTGCTTCTCCACGGGCGCCGCCTAGACATTCACAGGGTCGTGGGGTGATCTTCATTCTGAGTCAGAGCGTCGGATTGGTATCACGTTATTGGGCTCATCCGCGATGATCGAGGCGATGTGCTCGGCCCAAATTGCCGTGGCCTGACGCTTCTCGGGCAGATACTCGGCCTTGTTGTAAACGCCGCTGACGCCTGCACGATGGCCGCTGATGTGATTGACCATTGCCTCGACGACATGCGGCTGAACGTTCAACTCATAGAGACCGGTAACGAATGTCCGACGTAAATCGTGCAGCCTCCAAGGAGGAAGGCTCAATCGATCGTCCAGACGGCGCTTGCATTGCGACCAGCCGCTGAAGCCACCGCAGCCCTGACCGAAGACCAGATCGCGGCGGGCGCGGCGAGGTAGGGCGGTAATGATGCGCTTGGCGGTACTGGACAGCGGCACAAAGTGAGGCCTGCCATTCTTAGTTCGCTCGCGCGGTAAAAACCATTCGGCTTTGTCCAAATTTAGCTCAGACCACGCCATGCTTGCTACCTCTTCCCGACGCTGGCCGGTCAACAGGAGCAGGCGCAGGATGACGTTGAAGTCGCCTGCCGCTTCGGTCGCCTGCCAGATGGCACGGATCTCTTCAGGGCCGAGCACTCGGTCTCGCGGCTTCTCCTCGGCGATCTTGTTCGTGCCGATGACGGGATTGCGCGGCGCCAGGCCTTCGCCCATTGCCCAGGAGAAACAAGCCGAAAGATTCGCCCGCGCACGGTTAGCGTTCACTGGCCCGGTCCTGGTGGCAATGTGGCGTAGCTCGGCCGCCACGTGCTCAAGCTCTGCCTTGATCACTGGTGTGGTGCGCAAGGGCGTCCAGTCTCGCGAGAGATGCCGGCGCGTCTCCTTGAAGGTGCTCGATTTCTGCCTCTTCATCGCAGCGTCGAGATACATATCGCAGATATCGCCGACGGTGAGCCGCTTTACTGGAACGGCGTGTCGAGCTTCTAGCTTGGCACCCTGCGGGTCCTCGCCAAGCCGGACCTTGGCGAGCAGTTCGGCCGCTGCGGTGCGCGCCGGTTCTGGCGCCATCGCCGGATACTTCCCGATGGTCATGCGCCGCTGCTGCTTGCCGATCCGGTACTGGATCAGCCACGTCGCCGAACCACCGGCCCGAAGTCGCAGGCCGAATCCGGCCATGTCGTCATCGAACACTAAAAGCTCGGACCTGCCCTCCGGGATGCGAAGTTTCGAGACGGCCGCCTTGGTGAGCTTCATGCCGCTTTCCCACTTTGCCGGGAAGCATATGGGAAGCGACAGATTGCTTCCCAATGCTTCCCAGAGTTCACTCTTGCTTCTTTGATACAGCGGGTATAGGCACAAAAGCCGTTGAAGTCATTGCAAAAATTCACGAAGAGTCACGAATGAGTAAATTCACCAGCTGACTTTTAATCAGCGGGTTCTGGGTTCGAGTCCCAGCGCGCGTACCAATCACATCATTGTCCAGCCCGAACACATCTACAGATACCCCCGCTCATTCAAGGGGGATTTTCTGTTCCAGGTCCAAAGACACGAGCTC
>JBCCYE010000162.1:0-2061 GCA_039190425.1 Pseudomonadota bacterium
AGGAAACTTCCGGTAAAGCGGCGGGTATGCTTCGTGTGCTTAAGGGTGAGGTGAGCCCACAACCGGAGCTTCTCACGCCGACGGTGAAGAGCCTTGTAGGTCCTTATTTGTTTTTGAGAAACAATAGGCTCTCGAAGTTTCTTATTCACGAGCAGGTAGTTGAAGAGCACGATGAGCTCGCAGGAAAGAAGCTTGTAATTATCGACAACGAAGATGATTTCGCCTACCTGCAGTCGCACATTGCTAATCGCATTGGGCTTGAAACGGCCACACAGACGGCTGGTCTTGAGATGACGTTCTACGGCAACTCATTTATTACCGACCATACGGGTGAACTGATCGGGCACGCCGATGACCATAGTGAGGCCATCCTCCTTGCCAGCGTAGATCTCGACTACTGCGAACAGTACCGGACCGAATGGGGCGTGTTCCGGGATCGAAGACCGGAGTGTTACGCCACCTTGCAGACCTACGGTGGCGAACGCTGAATGCTGCCCGCTCCTGCCGTATGGGCTGGGTCACTGCTTGGATGCGTAACCCTGATTCCGATCCTCATCGGACCGATCATCGTTGGGGTTCTCGTCGACTATGGCGGCCTCAGTGATACTCAGGCTGGTGTGACGGCTGGCTACAGCGCAATAGGGTCAGTAAGTGCTGCGCTGGTTTGCGCACTCAACATGCACCGTTTACCGCTTCGAAGACTTGCTATTGGCGGACTGCTTCTCGCCATGATCGTCAATGTGCTCGCAGCGCTCAGCCTCGATCATCTATCGTTGTTCTACGGTCTACGGGCTCTCGCCGCCCTGGGTGAGGGCATGGCCTACGCTGCCGTGATGAGCTCGTTTGCGCGTTATTCTGATTCGGAGCGTTGCTACGGCCTGTTCATGATGCTCCAATTCGGCATAGCTGGAGTGGCGTTGTGGGCGCTACCCACGTTCGCACCGACGATGTCGGCCACGACGCTATACCTCGGTTTTGCCGGGGTGCAGTTGCTGGTACTCCCCGCTGCCTTCAGTCTGCCGGCCAGTGCCGCTGACACAGCCGGTGTATCAATCCGGGGGTCAGAATGGCGGTTGCTGCTGGCGGTGCCCGCCGTCGCGGGTTTGGTAGCTCTTTGCTTTAGCGAAGCATCGAACATCGGCACAGATGCCTATCTTGAGAGGATCGCGGTTCACACCGGTTTGAGCGATGCACAAATCGGCAGAACACTGGGCCTCGCCTCCATTCTCGGAATGCCTGGGGCATTTGCCATTCTCTTCCTGGGAGGTCGGCTTGGCCACGCCACGCCCGCGCTCATCGGCTTTGCGATCGGTTCTGGATCGCTGATTGGCATACTCAAAGCCGATAGCTACGCCACGTTCTTTCTTTTTGTCTGCATCCACAGCGTCGCCTGGGCGTTCGTCACACCCTATATTCAGAGCATCCTCGCCGACCTCGATCCCGGAGGTGCCGTGGTAACCGCCGGCGGAATCGCCAGTGGGCTCGGGGCCGGACTTGGCCCGGCGGCGACCGGTGCCATGGTGTCAGCCAACAACTACTCAGGCGTCATGACCACGGGCCTGGTCGCCTTCGCCGTAGCGGCGATCGCGATTCTGATCGCCGCTTTCGGACTCAGCGGGAGAACCACGGCCACGAATTGACGCCACACGTCAGTTCCCGAAATGAGTTAAAGATCGACGCACTTCGCTCTCGGGTTCCTGCATCAACAACTCTCTCACCGGAGAGCTTGGCGCTGGGCGTAGGTGTTCAGTCTTTCTGATTACCGCGATCGGCCAGCAGTTTTGCCAGCTGGTGGGTAAGGTCAAGTAGCTGCTCCGAGTCTGCGAAGCGGGCGAGTTCGTCGGGGTCCTGATCGATTGCTACCGGATCCACCACCGCACGCCTGCCCGGCGCTATACCGCTGCGGGCCGACTGGACGTCGTAGAGCGCCTGGGCAGTGAGCCAGAAAATTGCGGGGAACGCGCCCTGGGTTACCTGATCAAATAGCAGCGACATCTTCGGGGTAAACCCCCGTTTGCCGTTGATGAGCTCATTCACGGGTTGGGGTTGATTAAATCCGAG
>JBCCYE010000163.1:0-2030 GCA_039190425.1 Pseudomonadota bacterium
CGAGTACTTTCAAGGCGAGTCGCTTACGCCGGAGACCCAGTGTCCGACAACGGACACAGGCAGAGTGGTCATAGGGCCGACCGGCCCCACGCGAGAACTGGTAATCGACTGTTACGGATTTGAGATGACCAAATCACCCGAGTGGTCCGGCAGGGCGTCCTATACCCACACCTTTCCGCTGCCCAATGGCGCTGAACTGGATGCCCAGGTGGACGTGAACTACACCGACGAACGCTGGTTAACGGCTAACTTCCTGGAGGGACAACGTGTAGACAGCTTCACGTTCTGGAATGCGCAACTGGCTTACTTCCAGACTGATCTGAACTTCTCTGTTACCGCCTACATCCGGAACATTACCGATGAGGAGTCCTTCCAGGTAAGTTTGAACCAAACACAGGTACCCGAGTTTGTCGGATTGGTACCCGGGCCACCGAGAACGTACGGACTTCGCGTTCGCTACGATTTCTGAGCGCGCCAATGGACACCGGGTGCAGGCTTCACGTCCTGACGCCCGGTGATACGCCATCAACGAGGTATGAGCGTGGACAACATTCTAATCATTGGCGGCACGGGTTTTGTCGGTTTAAACGCGGCTCGCGCCTTTGCCGCGGAAGGGATACAAGTGGTCGTCACCAGCCGGCGGCGGCACGATGCTGCGGGTGAGGCACTCGCTGCCGAGAATCCTCTGATCAGCGTTGCTTACCTGGATCTGCAAAGTCATGCAGAAGTGTTTGATCTATTCACGCGACACCGCTTCGACGGCATGGTCATGCTCGCCCACACTCACCAGTACGCCCGCACCCGGGCGGCGAGCAATGCCATCTACCCCATTACGTTGAATTGCCTGGAAGGGGCCAGATGTACCGGTGTCAAACGCCTGGTGTTGGCCAGTTCACGCGCCATCTATGGTGGTCTTAACCCGCCCCATCACGAAGACAGAACGTTCCCGTCCCAAGTCTCCTACGCCGGGACCATCGTGGAGGAGCTGGGCCTACCACACATACCCGAGTTCGAGACCACCGTGAAGCGCACGGTCGAGATGATTGCCTTCGACTACGCCATCCCGATGCCCGCGGCCACCTCCGGGCTCTCGGGTCCACAGGAGGAACAGGCCATGGAGGTCGTAGCGCTGCGATTTCCTATCCAGTGGGGGCCGGGTTATACCGCCATGGGCAGCCCCTTCAGTCTGCTCGCTCACACCGCCGCGGGCCGTATCGACAATCTGAGCGGCCGAACCGGTTATCTGGGTCTGCCGGTGACTGACTTCTGGGGCCTGCTCTCAGGCTCATCCTCCAGCTTCGTGCGGGACAGCGCCAGCGCAATCCTGACAACCATGCTGGCCGATGCCCTGCCGCACCCGGTGTACAACGTCTGCAGTGGTTTTAACAACAACGCCAGGGATCAGCTTGAGGCACTTTACCGCGTGCTACCCGAGGCCCGCGACAAGATTGGCATCGACCCGGCGCAGCTGGATCATGAGCCCCGACCCGACGATGGTTTCAACGGGCAGCGCCTACGAGATGATTTTGGCTGGCGCCCAACGCATTCGAGCATCGATGGTGCGTGGGACGAATACGTATCGTGGTTGCGGCTTAATCCCTTTTGATCGCGATTGCCTGACTAATGAGACGGAAACCCATGGACGATTTGCAACGGCAATTTATCGGCACCTGGCGCTTGCTGGACTACTCAGTCGAAAACCTGGAAACCGGTGTCAGTTCCCACGCTTTGGGCGAAGATGCGAAGGGCCACATCATCTACACCCCCGAGGGCTGGGTATCCGCCACCCTGATGGCGGCCAATCGCATGCCAAACTCGACCGACCGCCTGGCGCGCTATGCTCTAAAAGACAAACTGATCGCGGGTGGCATCCACGACCTGACCGAGGAGGAGCGCAACTTTGCCCTGCCCTTCCTGCTCGGTCAGGTCGTGGATGCCACCCGCGATCAGTTTGTCTTTTAGGGCATAGCGCGCCAGGCGGTCGGTCGAGTTTGGCATGCGATTGGCCGCCATCAGGGTGGCGGATACCC
>JBCCYE010000164.1:0-2026 GCA_039190425.1 Pseudomonadota bacterium
CATGCCGGTGGCCCACCGTTTACGATGTACCTGCTGCCTAAGCGTCTGCCGCCCGTGGTGTTTGCTGGCACAGGCGGCGTATTCTTTATGGTCGTGAACCTTGCGAAGCTGCCGCCGTACTACAGTCTGGGTCAGTTCTCGACCGACAATCTGCTGCTCTCTCTGGTACTGATGCCGATAGCGCCGATGGGGGTACTGATCGGACGGTACCTCGTTCGACGCTCGACGCCCGAGCTCTACTACCGCCTGATTGCCTTTTTTCTCGCGATTGTCGGCGTCAAACTGCTTTGGGATGGCCTGGCGGGGGTTTTGTAGCGTCGCTATGCCACAAGCGAAAAATGAGCTAAGGCTGAGCGAAGGCTGACCGGCTAATGGCCAGTCGTTATACTCAACAACTCAAAAAACAGAATAATAGCGAGCAATCATCGAGAAGACCGCCGCGGCGCAGTTGCTTGGGTCTGCACCAGGCTGCGTCCAAGTGCCACAGCAAGTGAGTGCCACAGCAAGTAAGTGCCACAGCAAGACAGTGCCACAGCAAGTAAGTGCCACAGCAAGGTGCATCCGATTCGCAGGTTTTCACTCGTGTGATGCGTCGAACCGATCGGCACGCGGTTCTTGTGCCGGGCTGGTGTTCAACGTCTCGATGTTACTCAAGCCAAAGAGGTAGCTGATATGCAAGAAGGGGTGCGATTCTTCAAACTCACCGAGACAGTGGCGAGTTCCCCTCAGATCCACGCCGAAGATATGGCTGAGATCGCCGCGCAGGGATACAAGGTGGTGGTCAACAATCGGCCCGACGGCGAGGTTCCGGATCAACCCACGGCCGAAAGCCTGCGTGAAGCGGCCGAGGCGGCGGGTCTTGAGTATCACTTTTATCCCGTAAACGCCTTCAACTATCCCGGTGACGGGCTGGAAGAGATGAAGCGTCTGTTCGCGGATGCCGAACGTCCGGTACTCGCCTTCTGCCGGTCCGGCACCCGCTGCGCCAATCTCTGGATCAGCGCGCAGGAAGACGACAACGACAGGGAGCTTGCCCGGGATCGAGCACAGCGTTTGGGTTTTGACACCTCGATGTCGCTGACCTGAACTGCGAATGATGCGAGCCCAAAGAAATTACCCGAGTTCAGCAACACCCCGACCGAGAGCACAAGCAACTAGCAGCCGATGACAACGATTCCTGCGTCTCACACCAATCCCAAACATGACAAATCCACGGGCCAAGCCAGCGCAGTAGCGCCGGTTGGATCGTCAGATCCATCCATCCTGCTGGGACCACTCGCACAATGACGGACTACGCAGACGTGCCGATACGGCCCGCCAGTACGGTGGTCCTGTTGCGTGACGGCGATGACGACCTGGAAGTGTTGATGGTTCAGCGCAACCGTAAGCTCGTGTTTGCCGGCGGCTTTTGGGTGTTTCCTGGCGGTGCCGTGGACGATGCGGATCGCGAGCGTGCCAACGGCGATGAAGATGAGGCCGCACGCATCGCAGCCTCGCGCGAGGCGCAGGAAGAAGCGGGTGTGACTCCTGACCCCAACGACATGGTGCTGATCAGCCACTGGACCACGCCCGTGGGTGAACCCCGGCGATTTTCTACCTGGATCTATGCAGGCGCTATTGAACCCGATGCAACGATCACCATCGACGGAGGCGAAATTCACGATCATCAGTGGATTGGGGTCGGGGCCGCGATTGATAAGCACATCGCAGGCAATCTGCAGATGCTGCCGCCCACCTACATCACACTGCTGGCGCTGCGACGTTACCGCACCACGGACGAAGCGCTGGCCGGGGAACGCGAGACGCCTTGCCCGCGAGTGATTCCGCTCATGCTGCCGATTGAGGGGGAGGGCGGGTTCATTACGCTCTATGAAGGGGATGTATCGTTCGACAGCGGCGATATGTCTCTGGATGGCCCCAAGCATCGAACAACCTTGCAGGATGGCCGTTGGGTCTATGAATACAGCGGCGTGACTGACTTCCCGCCTCTGTATCCGCAGGACTGAGGTGTCACGAAGCCGATAGC
>JBCCYE010000165.1:0-1954 GCA_039190425.1 Pseudomonadota bacterium
GGACCGGGCTTCTACTCATTTCTGACTTTTTACTTTTTTTGGACTGTGCATATGGAAACTACAGGATTTGCTGAATACATCTGGATCGACGGCTCGACACCAACACAACAAGTGAGATCAAAGACCCGCGTCGTCAAGGTCCCCGACCAAGCTCGCGCGAGCGATTTCCCCACATGGAGCTTTGATGGATCGTCCACCGGCCAGGCCGCAGGTGATAACTCTGACTGTTTGCTCCTACCGGTTCGGATCTACAAGGACCCGATTCGCGGACCTCGAAACTATCTGGTGCTCTGCGAAGTCACCAACGCCGACGGGAGCGAGCACCGCAGCAACCAACGCAGCTTACTGCGCAAGGAACTCAATAATGCGGGCAACACCTTGGCTCCCTGGCTCGGCTTTGAGCAGGAGTACACCCTGTTTAGAGGCAGACGCCCGCTGGGTTTTCCGGCGAATGGGTTCCCCGCACCCCAGGGGCCCTACTACTGCTCCGCGGGGCACGACACGATTGTGGGACGCGAGCTTGCCGACGAGCACGCCCAGGCCTGTCTCGACGCCGGTTTACTGATCTATGGCATCAACGCCGAAGTCATGCCCGGCCAATGGGAGTTTCAGGTGGGATTCCGCGGCATCGATGGGGAGTCCTGTGATGCACTGACCGTTGCCGATGACGTCTGGGTGGCGCGCTATCTGTTGCACAGGTTCGGTGAGCGGCATCAGATCTCAGTGTCCTTTGCCAACAAGCCCGCCGCAGGGGACTGGAACGGAGCGGGAATGCACACCAACTTCTCCACCGCATATACCCGTGACCCGCGTGGGGGCATCAAGGCAATTCACACGATCATTGCGAACCTCGAATCGCTGCACGATGAGCATGTCACTCAGTATGGCGACGGGCTCGACGCGCGCCTGACCGGAGACCATGAAACGTGTGACATCAACACTTTCAGAAGCGGGGTCGCGCACCGGGGTGCATCGATCCGCATTCCCCAGCAGGTCGCATTAAGGGGACATGGTTATCTCGAAGATCGTCGGCCCGGTGCAAATGCGGATCCGTATCGCGTCGGCGCCTGTCTGGTCGCCGCGGGCCAGCTCTCGACAGCCGATCTTCGCGCGGCGTGACACAAGGGAGTTAGCAATGAAACAGATAACAGTCAAAACGCTGATTGCCGTGGCGGTTGCTGCCTTTGCGCCCATCGTCACGGCTGAACCCGCGGAGCTGACAGAGGTGCAGTACCTCTTTAACACGTTCTTTCTGCTCATCTGCGGTGTATTGGTCATGTTCATGGCCGCTGGCTTCGCCATGCTGGAGGCCGGTCTGGTTCGAAGTAAGTCGGTGGCCGTCATTCTCGCCAAGAACATCTCACTCTATGCGATTGCATCACTGATGTTCTTCCTTCTCGGCTATCAGCTGATGTACGGACAAAGCGAGTTGGGAGTGTTTGGGTCTTTTGCACCATGGCTACCTACCGAGACTGCGGGTGCCGATACCACCCTGGGGCAACCGTCGATTGCGAGTTGGTTTTTCCAGATGGTGTTTGTTGCCACCGCAGCATCTGTGGTGTCAGGCGCACTGGCCGAGAGAGTGAAGTTCTGGGCTTTCGCACTGTTTGCAGTTGTTCTGACAGGAGCCTTGTATCCCATCGTCGGCCACTGGACCTGGGGCGGAGGTTGGCTGGCTGCGCTGGGATTCCAGGACTTTGCGGGATCCACAGTCGTTCACTCGCTGGGAGGGTGGTCCGCACTGGCGGGTATTGTTCTGCTGGGTGCGCGCCGAGGGCGGTTCGATGAAGACGGTCGTCCCAGGGTGATAGCACCGTCCAGTCTACCCATGGTCACTCTCGGCACCTTCATTCTCTGGCTCGGTTGGTTTGGTTTTAATGGCGGATCTCAACTGTCGTTTGCCACAGCGAACGACGCCTACGCAGTTGCTACGATCTTTGCCAACACCAACGCC
>JBCCYE010000166.1:0-1914 GCA_039190425.1 Pseudomonadota bacterium
CACGATATCCATGCGGATGTGGCCACCGTCGCGCTGAACGTAAGAGATACCCAGAAATGCAATCAAGGGCATTGCCTGTTCGATCCAGTCAACGTAACCGGGCAAGGGCGCGTTGATCGCGTTGCGGCCCGTGACCGAGATCACCGCCAGCACCATCAGGCTGAATACCGCCAATCCGCTGATCAGCGCCAGAAAACGCTCTAACCTCAACAATCGCTGGTCCAGACGGCTGAGAAGACTGCCGTCCTGCAGCACCGTGGCATGTCCTGCCATCTTTGTGTTCCTTCGCGTTCAGAAATCGCCGGGCACCTGTCGGCACCCGGCAAGGACGATCAGTTGCCGCCTCGTTGCTGCTTCAGAGTGGCCTGCACAAGGTCATACAAGTCTTGTGCGGGCAGGCCCTGCGCTGTCATATCCGCGATCCATTGCTCGCGGATCGGGTCAGCAGCCTTGGCGCGGAATTCCTCGATCACGGCGTCGTCGATCATGACCTTCTCAACACCCTTTTCTTCCAACCCGCCGTCCCACTGCTCAAGCAGACCGCCGTAGTTGGCAAGATAATGCGCGATGGCCTCGTCAACAGAGCTGTTCAGCGCTTCGCGGTGCTCGGGGGACAAGGCTTCGTAGGCATCGATATTGACCACAACCGGGCAGTTCACCGTGCCGGGGTTCAGGTTTGCCGTCCACCAGTCAGCCTCGTTAATCGTGCCGAAGGACAGATGCGCGTGCTGGGCGAAGGCCACAGTGTCAACAACGCCCGACTCCATCGCATTATAGGCTTCGGTCGCGGGGACCGAGGTAGGCACCCCGCCGACGGCCTCGAACGCCTGACCCAGTCCGCCGGTGGCGCGGACGCGCATGCCATCAAAATCGGCCAACTCGTCGCGGGCCTCTCCGGTTCCAACCAGATTATACTGCGGCATCGGCGACGTCATGAGCAGGCGTGCATTCCACTGTGCCATCTCATCTTTCACTGCAGGGTGATCATAGACCGCGTGGCTGACGGCGACCTCCTCATCCAATGTATTCACACCCAGAAACGGCAGTTCCAGCACTGTGATCGCGCGGTTCTTGTCGCGGTGGTAGCCTGCGCAGAACTGCGCCATCTCGAAGGCACCAATCTCGATCCCGTCCAGGTTCTCGCGTGGCTTGGACAGGCCACCATAGCTGACATTGATGGTGAAATCTCCGCCAGTCTTTTCGCTGACGAGTTCGGCCAGCTTCTCAACATGCTCGGTAAAGGCGCGGCGCTTACCCCAGACCGAAGCGTTCCACTCCGTTGCCGCCGCTTCGGCGACAAACGCAAAACTGAGCGCGGCGACTGCCGCACCGCTCAACATCTTGTTCATAATGTTCTCTCCCATTGATACACCCCCTAGAGAGGTGCTTGGAAGTGAAGCTAGCGCCAAGTCCCGTACGTGCCAACCCCCGTCGCTCAGGCCGCTTTGGTCACTCATCATCGCTTGGGATGTCTCGCCGCACCGCAGAAGGTCCGGGAGTGCGATAACGATATGTTACATCTTACCAATTGATTTAAATACTTTATTTTAGGCTTTCCGGAAATAACTTTACAAAATTAGCATCATTCCAGAAATTTGTTTACAAACAAACTCAAGGATTACGGCAATTTATTTATTTCTTTTCCAAACTCCGTATTATCCAACGTGGGGAGGAACAGGATCGACATTGCCTGATCGGCGGCGATATCAATCCGATGTAATCCAGACCAGAGGGAGGAGCCTCAACCATGACCACCGCTGCTCAGGCAGATGCCAAGACCTATCCGCCATCTGCTGAAATTGTCGCCCGTGCGCATGTCGACGCCGACAAGTATTCGGATATGTACGCGGCTTCGATCAACAACCCCGATGCGTTCTGGGATGAACACGGCAAGCGCGTAGACTGGATCAAACC
>JBCCYE010000167.1:0-1889 GCA_039190425.1 Pseudomonadota bacterium
CACCATCAATGGCAACCCGACAAGCTCAATGTCGAACGTGGCATCAGTCCTGACACGCTGGAGATACTGACGTCCCGAGGCCACGTAGTTGCACAGAGTGCCTCGTTGGGTTCGGTGCAGGCCATCTCCCACAGAACCGGCGTCCTTTATGGATCGGCTGACCCTCGCAGACCGGGCGCCGGGGCCGCGCCGGTCGTACGAAAAGTGGGGGACTCAAAATGAAAGCTAACACTCTGTTGATGTTGCTCGTAGTGCTGCCTTTTGTCTGCCGCGCCGATGTACTGGTCGACTACGACAGCATTCACCACCCGGTGCTGGCGGAGGCCGGCATGGTGGTCTCGCAGAACAGTACCGCGACTCGAGTGGGTCGAGACATCTTGCAGATGGGTGGTAACGCGGTGGATGCCAGCGTTGCCATGGGTTTCGCGCTGGCGGTCACCCTCCCCCGCGCCGGAAACATTGGTGGGAGCGGTTTCGCTCTGGTCTATGAGCGAGAAGAACAGGGTCTCAACGCGTACGACTTCCGCTCCGCCGCGCCGTCGGAGGTCAATCGAGATCAACTCCTCGACGACGAAGGAAAAGTTGATACCCAGGGATTCAGACAGGGCCCAAGCAGCGCAGCCGTACCTGGCACGGTGTCGGGTCTCTATAGGATTTGGCGTGAGTCCGGCAGCCTTCCATGGAAGGCGCTGGTCGAACCAGCCATTCGCCTTGCAGAAGAGGGAATTGTCGTAACACCGGATCTCTCAAGAGCACTCAAAACAGCCGCATCTCGCCTCGGCCCGTATGAAGCGAGCGTAGAGCAGTTCACAGCCGAAAACGGCTCACTGGAGGCAGGCGTCTTGTGGCAGCAGCCTGACCTCGCCTGGTCGTTGCAACAGATCGCGGCTGACGGCGCAGACGCCTTCTATCGCGGCACCATCGCAGCGCGCCTGGTCGCCGCGATGGAAGAAGATGGCGGCTATATCAGAGCCGAAGACCTTAAGAACTACAAGACCCGCAAAAGCCCGGCCGTCGGTACCAACTATCGCGGCTACAGCGTTCAGACCATGCCACCGTCAAGCGCGGGCGGAATCACACTCTTGCAGATGCTGAACATGCTGTCTCAGTTTGAGATGGCCGAGTACGCCCAGGGCAGCGCAAAGAGCCTGCATCTTCTGGCGGAGGTAATGAAGCGTGCGGCGGCCAATCGCAGAACGCATATCGGCGACCCCTCCTTTGTGGACGTGCCCATCGCGCAGTACATCGACATGGCGACCGCGAAAGAGATGGCCGCCGACATCGACCGGGAGGTCGCCACTCCCGTGACCGCTATTAAGCCGCTGAAACTATCGTCCAGCGAGTCATCCACGTTGCGAGAAAAACTAGGCGAAGCCGCACCCGAGAGTATCGACACCACGCACTATTCGGTGGTTGATCAATGGGGCAATGCCGTCGCGGTCACCTACACCCTGGGGTCTTCCTTTGGTTCGGGGTACGTTGCGCCAGGCACGGGCATCCTGCTGGACGATCAGATGAAGAACTTCTACTGGAATCAGGCGGATCACCCCAATCGATACCAACCCGGTAAACGAATGATCTCAACCATGACCCCGACGATGGTCTTTGACGAAGACGAAAATCTCGTGCTGGTCACCGGCACTCCCGGCGGTGGGCGAATCATCAACGTAATCCTGCAGATCATTGTTAACGTCATTGACTACAACCTGAACATTGCAGCCGCAACCCAGGCTCCGCGAATACACCAGGGGTGGCGCACCGCTCCGCTGGCTGTGGAATCCTGGACCAGCAGAGACACAGTTACCCGTCTGGAAGCCATGGGGCATGAGATCGACATCCAGCCCACTATGGGGAGCACCCAATCGATTCGCCTGCACCCAGAATATCAG
>JBCCYE010000168.1:0-1862 GCA_039190425.1 Pseudomonadota bacterium
ATCTTTCATCTGGGCCAGTCCCACGATTCTGCGCTCAATATTCTGTTCGCGCATGCGAATGGGTACCCGCCCGGATCGTATCGCGCGCTGCTCGAGCCCTTGCAGAGGGATTATTCTGTGTGGGTCGTTGAGCACCGCCCTCTCTGGGATGGCCGTGAGCCGCCGGAACGACTGTCCTGGAGTGTGTTTGTGGACGATCTGCGTGCGGCAATTGAAGAGATAGCAGTGCCGTCGCTGCATCTGATGGGGCACAGCATGGGCGCCACGTGCGCGACATTGCTGGCGGCGCAGCATCCCGGCCTGGTCACCAGTTTATTGCTCTTGGATCCCGTGTTTCTGCCGGATCGGCTGATCCTTGCCTCACGGTTTGCTGGTCGGAAGTCTATGGAGAAGTTCCCTTTGGTACGCGGGGCGCTACGCAGGCCGGAGTACTTTGCGGATCAGCAGCAGGCGTTTCGGTTTTACCGCAACAAACGGGCATTTAAGAAATTCAGCGATGAAGCGTTGCAGGACTTTGTCGATGCCAGCAACGAGCCCATGCCCGACGGCCGCGTGCGCCTGCGCTACTCGGGCCAGTGGGAGGCCGCAGTCTATATGAGCGGGCCGCGTATAAAACCCGCACTCAAATCTCTCAAGCTTCCGGTGCTGGGCCTGCGGGGCGAGGACACAGACACGCTCTCGGAGTCGATGTGGGCCCGCTGGGCGAAGTGGCAACCGGAGGCTGTTTTAAAAGAGGTGCCTGGCGGCCATCTGTTTCCCATGGAGCATCCGACCGAAGCTCTAGTACCCATTCAGAGCTTTCTCTCTGAGCAGGCGAGCGCTGAGTCTCTTGCCGACAGGATCGCCGTCTAAAGACCGATCAGTGCTGTTCATCAAACAGGTTGTCCGTCCAATCGAGTGTGGGAGTCACCAGTCGAGCTGCGACGGTGAGCCTGGCTGTAGTTCGTTAAACGTTCCCGTGGATCACTATGGCGCGGGACGAATCTGCGCGAACAGTCCAGGCGAACCGTCTGGGCGTTAGTTCGGTCGCGGTGGTTCCGTTAGCCGAAGCTGTGCCTATAATCTGGTTTCCAAAACAGGGGGTGTTGTATGGGTAAGATTCTGGTGGTGGCTGACGAAGGCGACAGCTGCGTCGCGACCTCACGCGGTGTTCAGCTTGCGGAAGCACTGGGGCATAGCATCGAGGTAGTGGCGTTCACCTTCGCGCCGCTCAGCCGCATCGCAAGTGACAAAGACAAGCAGGCGGCCTTCAAGACCGCGCTGCTAGAGCAGCGACAGGAGCAGGTACAGGCCCGGATTGACCGTTTCCGCAAGCCGGACCAGAAGGTCTCGTTGCGAGTGGTCTGGAAAGAGCACATCCACGAGTGGGTGGTAAAGCGGGCCCAGAAAGCCCACTTTGATCTGGTGATAAAAACGGGTCGGCAGAGCGGCAGTATTACCTACACGTCTACAGACTGGCACCTGCTGAGAGAGTGTCCGGCGCCCGTGATGATCACCGAGGCGAACAAGTGGCATCGTACCAAGCCGGTTTTGGCGGCTCTGGACCTGGGCACGAAGAGTAAGCGCAAACAGGCGCTGAACAGCGCGGTGCTTGGCAAGGCGAAGGAGCTGGCCCACACCCTGGGTGTCGAGCTTAAGATTGTCTCAGCCATCGAGATCCCGGCGATTCTCTCCGACCTGGATCTGATCGACCCGATTCGCTACACCAAGGAACACCGCGAAGAACTCATGCCCCATCTGAAGGTGCTTGCAAAAGCCCACGACGTGGACAAAAAAGCCTTCGTAACGCGCCGGGGACCGGTCGACAAGGTGATCTGTTCTTATGCTGCCAAGGTCCGGGCGCAGGTTGTGGTGCTGGGTAC
>JBCCYE010000169.1:0-1856 GCA_039190425.1 Pseudomonadota bacterium
CGGGTTTTTCTTGTGGCGTGTGGTATAGGCTTCGATCGCGTGCACCATGGCATCAACACCGGTCATGGCCGTTACAGCAGGCGGCAAGCCCAGGGTCAAGTCAGCATCCAGCACGGCGATGTCCGGCAATAGCACAGGAGACGATACGCCCGCTTTGGTCGTCTCACCGGTAGTGATCACCGCAACCGGGGTGACCTCGGAACCAGTACCGGCGGTGGTTGGCACCAACAGCAGCGGCAATCTCGGGCCCTTTGCATTGCCCACGCCGTACAGCTCCGACAGTTCCTGAGTTCCGCCCAGCAGCACCGCCACCACCTTGGCCACATCCATGGAGCTACCGCCACCGACGGCGATGACGCCATCGATACCGTTACTCCTGCCCAATTCGGCCGCATCTAGTACCGTTGCTTCAGGTGGATCCTCTCGCACCTTGTCAAACAGTACAGCCGACAGGCCCTGCTCCGCCATCGCTGCCAACACCGGCGGGACCAGATTGATTTTCATCAGGCCGGGATCGGTAATCATCAGCGGGCGTTCGATCCCAAGTTGCCGGCAATGGTGTGCTAACTGCATGGCGCTGCCAGGACCAGCGATGATTTGTCGCACCGTATTGAATTCAAAACCCTGCATATCGACTATCCTCCCGCCGCTCACATGGTCAGTATGACTTTGCCTCGCGCTCGGCGCTCTATCATACAGTTAAAGGCCTCTTCGTACCGATCAACAGGATACAGGTCGGTGACCACTGGGCTGAGTTTGCCGGCGGCGAACAAGTCCCATAGTTCCTGTACATTGCGCTGGTTTTCCTCAGGTTCTTCAAACGGGAAGCGGCCCCAGAACACACCGATCAAGGCACAGCCTTTCAGCAGCGTCAAATTCAAGGGAATTTTGGGGATAGGACCACTGGCAAAGCCAATCACCAAATAGCGTCCGTTCCAGCCCATACTGCGCACCGCCGGTTCAGCGTAGTCGCCACCCACCGGATCGTAGATCACGTCTACCCCCTTGCCGCCGGTCAGTTCTTTCACTGCATCCTTAAGCGGTGTCGTACTGTAGTTAAGCAACTCATCCGCACCCAATTGCTTACATAGTTCCAGTTTTTCGTCGGAGCTCGCGGCGGCGATCACCTTTGCACCCATTAGCTTGCCAAGCTCTACAGCGGTGGTACCCACTCCCCCCGCAGCGCCCAGAACCAGCAGCGTTTCGCCTTCTTGCAGCCTGGCTCGCTGCTTCAGCGCGTAATACGAGGTGAAGTAGGTGACGCTGACGCCCGCCGCCTGCTCGAAACTGAGCGTCTCCGGCATGGGGAAAGCCCCGAGTTCGTTGACGGAGATCTTTTCGCAAAATGCGCCGTTACCCGTCGCCGCAACCACCTTGTCGCCGACCTTAAACCGGGTGACTGCAGAGCCCACCGCCAGCACTTCTCCGGCACATTCTCCTCCTGGTACAAAGGGCAGGTCAGGTTGAATCTGATATTTGTTCTGGATCACGAGGACGTCAGGGAAATTCAAGCCCGCGGCCTTGATCCCAATCACGATATCGTTCTCTCCCGGCTCGGGGTCGGGCCAATCGCTCACCAGCTCCAGCTTGTCAGCCATGCCGTGTTCTTTACAGACAACTGCTTTCATTTGCTACTCCACTTTTATTAGATACAAACAACAACGGCGCCCGAGGGCGCCGCGTAGATCTGTGCTGCGCTAAGCGACTTCGAATAAACCCGCAGCGCCCATGCCGCCGCCAACGCACATGGTGACAACCACGTACTTGACGCCGCGTCGCTTGCCCTCAATTAGGGCATGACCCACCATACGTGATCCGCTCATACCATATGGGTGGCCGATAGAAATAGCACCGCC
>JBCCYE010000170.1:0-1809 GCA_039190425.1 Pseudomonadota bacterium
CAGCGGTTTCACAAGGTTACGAAACTGGAAGACCAGCGTGAGAAAAATAGCGCCTGCGGAAATACCCATGATGCCCAGCAACTCGACGAAGCCATTGGCCGTGTTGGCGTGATTGCCGGATATCTCCATTTGGTAGCCTTCCGGCAGGGTGGCGGCGAATGCCTCAAGCTCCGGCAGCGCATCTTTCATGATGTCGGCGGATAGAAAACCATCGTTTGGGTAACTGAAGACGGTGATGGTGCGAAACTGTTCCAAACGGCGCACTCGTTCTGTTTCGAAGCTGTAGTCAGTTGAGGCAATGCCCATGAGCGGCACTTTATTGCCGTCATGCATAGAATAGACGTACATATTGCCTACGTCGGAGAGTCGGGCCCGTTGCTCCAGCTGCAGGCGCACCACAATCGGAATTTGTTTGTCACCCTCCCTCAAAGTCCCCACCTGAGTCCCGTTGATACCGGTAGAGGTGGAAATGGCGATGTCTTGATTGGTAATGCCAGCGAGATTCGCCCGATCGTTATCGATATCCAGGCGCAAGACGGGGCTTGCTTCACCCCAGTCGTCGCGCGTGGAGCGCGCTGCAGGCGATTGACTGATGATATCTTTCACCTGCGCTGCATAAGCGCGCAAGCGTCTAATATCAGCCGGCTCGTTTTCAGAGCCGGTGGTCGCTCGACTTGAAATACGGATGGCTACTGGATAGTTCACCGGCGTGGTTTGCAGCTGTTTAACGTCGATATCGGCGCCCGGAATCGCCTTACTAAGTGCAACCTGGAGGCGGGGCGCCAGCACAGGCGTTAAATCCTTGTTGCTCACCCGCACAATCAACTGAGCGTAATTACTTTGCCGCTGCTCAGGCGTCACGGTGAACCAGAATCTCGGTGCGCCTCCTCCCAAAGTAGTGGTGATGGATTCGAGGATGTTGGTGGGGTCCTGGGACTGTATCTCAGCCGCGTAGGCGCTGATTTCGTCGCGAATCAGCGCTTCTACACGTTCGGCCACTTTGTCGGTGGCTGCAATGCTGGCATCATTTTTAAGCCATACATCGACTGTGGAGAGATATTCAACGTCTTCCGGGAAGAAGGCATTTTTAAGCTGTGTTTTCGCTGCTACGCCCGCGACCACCACCAGCAGTGACGCCAGCAATACGACCTTGCGATGGTCAATCATCCATCCTAGCAAACGATAGTAAGCACCAGTCAGACCCTGTGAGCGGCGCTCCTCCAAAGTGCGCTCCTCATGCTTGGGCGGTCGCAGCAGCAGTTTGCCAAGAAAGGGTATAAAGGTCATGGATACGATGCGTGAAGAGATGAGCGCACTGGCCATAACGATCGGCAAACTGTAGAGAAAGTCACCCTGATTCCCCGTGAGCAACAAAAAGGGAAGATAGGCAACGACATTGGTGATAGTGGCGAACAGGATGGCAGTAGCCAGCAGCGTTGGGCCCAGCCAGGCAGCGATCTGCCGCTTCCGACCTTTACCCAGCTCGCGTTTGATTGCATCGCCGGCAACTACCGGGTCGTCGACAAGCAAACCCAGCGCAATAATGAGCGCAGCGATGGAGACCTGCTGCAGATCAATACCCAGCACCGATATAAAGCCGAAGGTCATGGCCAGTGTCACCGGAATAGAGATCATCAACAATAACGCTGAACGCCATTCCCAGAATCCAATTAGGGCGATGATGACAACCAGCGCGATGGCTTCATAGAGCGCGGTCATAAACAGGTCGATATTTTCCGCAACTTGCGTAGGTTGATCGGAGACGCGTTCAATGATCAGATCCTCCGGCAGAGTCTGTTTCACCTGCGC
>JBCCYE010000171.1:0-1787 GCA_039190425.1 Pseudomonadota bacterium
CAGGCCAAGCCCAACATGAACAAGAGCAACGAGCGAGCCGATAACGTAGAAGCCAGCGCTTTTACGGAGTGATTTATTCTGTGATTCATATTGCGTCCATAGATCCTGAATAGATGATTCACTGCCCGGCACCCATGCGGGCCAGGACGTCTCCCACACGACAGCTGTAGCCCCATTCATTGTCGTACCAGTTCAACACTCGCAAATAGCGACCACCAGAGACATGGGTAAACACGCTGTCGTAGATGGATGAATGGCTGTTACCAATAACATCGGTCGATACCAGGGGACGGTTGGAATACTGGATAATTCCGTTGAACCGCTCGGAAGCCGCCGCAGCTTGAACCACCTGGTCTATTTCGTCACGGGTAACGGTGCGGCCAAGCCGGAAGAAACTGTCAACCACTGAGCCGTCAGCAACCGGCACCCGCGATGCGATGCCATGGAGCCGCCCCTCGAGCTCGGGTAGAACGATTCCCACCGCCTTGGCGGCGCCGGTGGAGGTGGGAATGATGTTCTCCGCAGCCGCCCGGCTTCGCCGCCAGTCCGAGTGCGGAACATCAGCGAGGCGCTGGTCATTGGTGTAGGCGTGCACTGTATTGATCACACCTTCTTCAACCTGGAACTCTTGGTGGAGAACAGCCGCCATGGGCGCCAGGCAGTTGGTCGTGCAACTGGCGTTCGATACGATTCGGTGAGACGGGTTAAGACTCTCGTGGTTTACTCCCAGCACAATCGTGTAATCGATCTCGTCCTTCGCGGGCACCGTAAGCAACACCCTCCCGGCACCGGCCCGCAGATGCTCCTCCAACTCGCTACGACGACGAAAGGCACCGGTTGACTCCACGACAACGTCCACGCCTAAGTCGCGCCAGGGCAAATCAGATGGCTGGCGCTGGCTTAGCATTCGTACCGCGCCCTTAGGTGTATGCAGATGGCCGTCCCTGATGGTGGCAGCATGGGCGAACGGACCCATCACGGTATCGTACTGAAGCAGGTAGCGAAGAGACTCGTTGTCGGCAAGATCGTTCACAGCGACCACGCGCATGTCGCTTCGCTCTTCGAGGATGCGAAAGACTGCGCGCCCGATTCGCCCGAAGCCATTGATTGCTACATTCAGGGACGCCATCAGCTTTTGTCCTCGGATCCGATGCCCGCGTAGAGCTGAGCAACATCCAGCATCCGCGCCGCGTGCCCCCGGGTTTCATACCAGGCGAGAGTCTTATAGAAATGCTGCCCGGCCTTGAGTGTTGCCCGGGTGTCGAACAGCAGCGACTGCTTACAGCCAAGGACGTCGGATGAAACGATGGGATCATCGGTCACCGCAATCAATTCGGGGTACTCCTGAGCCGCCTGGTGCATGAGTGCATTGATGTCGTCGACCGACGTACCGCCATCGGCCAGCACCAGCGTAGTATCCAACAGGCATCCATCCTGAACCGGGACGTTAAGCGCTGAAGTACACACGCGATCAGCGAACCCGGGAAGGACGTGAGGCAGCCATGCGCTGGCTTCGTGGGAATTGTGAATGATGTTCTTCGGCGCAGAGCGGCTGCGGCGATAGTCACTACCGGCATAGTCGTGGAGCGCCTGGTCCGAGGTGTAGGCATGGACCGTGGTCATGTTGACGATTTCGATGACCAACTCCTGCGATAGCGTATGCAACAACAGGCACAGGGCGGTAGTCGTCGGTGAGCCGGCGGAAATCATCCGGTCGCGCTGATCGACGCTCTCCTCGTTGACTCCGGGTATCACTATACGATCGATGCGATCCAAGGGCAGCGTGC
>JBCCYE010000172.1:0-1723 GCA_039190425.1 Pseudomonadota bacterium
AAGATGGGACCTTCGGCGAGGATTTTGCGCCTTCGCCCTATCCGCAGTACATCTTCGGGCCGTCGCGTCCGAGAACCGCTGGACTGCGGGCCAGCTATAGCTTTTAAAGGCCTGCTTCAGGAAGTTAGCTTTTATAGGCCGGCCGCTAACAGTCAGCCCGGGCCAAGCGTAGGCCTGCCGTCGATCCGAGCGAATCCGCTCAACGACTTTTTGGTGGTGTTACGGGGCCAGCCAGACGCACACGGCGTTCCAAAATCCTTGGAACGTCGCCGTTTTTCGTGCCCAGCGGGTCGGTTTTGTTGCCAGCGGGCCGGCCGCCACCAGACCACTCTTTTGTTTTCCCCGACGACTTACGATCCCGCTCGCCCCAGGCGTTGTGACCTGGCGGCTAAGAATGCCCTTTTGGCTGCTGCTGCGTGATGCAGTGTATACCGCCACCTCCAACCGCAACCGCGTCGATTCTCACCTGCGCGATTTCTCTTCCTGAGAAGTAATCGCTTAGTCGCTCACTCACAGCGGCATCTGTAGCGATACCGTAGGACGGAGCGATAATCGCTCCGTTCGCAATGTAAAAGTTGACATAGGACAAACAGAACCGCTCGTTCAGAGTGCAGCTGGCATCTGCCTCAGGAAGCGGAAGTAGCTCGAGCGTGCGACCCCTGGCGTCTGTTTGACCTTCCAGAGCAGCCCGAAGTGAATCGAAGTAGGGTTTCCGTGGATCGGCCGGATCCTCCGTACCCTCAACGATTACCTTGCCCGGTGCTGCGAAGGCGGCGACACCATCAACGTGACCATCAGTCTCCTCATCCATCGGATCCCCTGGCAGCCAGATCACCTTATCAACGCCCAGCCGGGCCATCAGCTCGGCGTCGATATCATCTCGTGTCCAGGACGGATTGCGATTCTTGTTGGGAAAACAGCTATCGGTGGTTAGGAGCGTGCCCTCCCCGTCCACGCAGATGCCTCCGCCCTCAGCAGTCAGCGAAGACTTGATTACCGGTATTCCCAGCTCTGTCAGTAAGCGCTCCGCAAGCGCAGCATCCTGGTCATGGGGCTCGTACTTGCCGCCCCAGGCATTGAACCGAAAACAAACACCCGCGAGCGAACCATCGGGCGCGCGCACAAAATTGGGACCGCTGTCCCGGCTCCAGGAATCGTCAATGGGTATTGGCACCAGGTCGATGTCGCTCCCTAAATGATCTCGCGCCAATCCCATCATCTGAGGTGGCACAATCATCGAAACCGGTTCGAAGCGGGCAATCGTGTGCGCTACCGCCGTATACGCTTTGCAGGTCGCCGCGTAGTCTTCCCAGAATTCGTCACGACAGGGCCAGGCCATCCAACAACGCTCGTGCTCTTCCCACTCTGCGGGCATCCGGTAGTCGGTCATTCTTTATGGTCCTGTGCGATTCATTGCGCAGATTAGGTTATGGTCGGTCCAGACACAATGCGTCTATGAGCGCCAGGTTGCGCCGCCATTGTCAGGATGGGGTTCTGGCACTACATTGCGAAGCACGGCAGACTCGGTTGATAGGCGAGAGACAGTAAGATGCGTGAAGTAACACTCGCGGCCACACAGATGGCCTGCACCTGGGATGTCCCCGGCAATATCGAACGAGCCAGCACACTGGTTCGCCGGGCCGCCAGCGACGGCGCGCAGATTATCCTGCTTCAGGAATTGTTCGAGACCCCGTATTTCTGCATTGAGCAACTCGGTGAGCAT
>JBCCYE010000173.1:0-1715 GCA_039190425.1 Pseudomonadota bacterium
CCGGGTCTTGTTCAACGCGGAACTCAGATATTCCTCTGCGGTGCGCTCGACCCAGTAGTTCTTGTTGTCTTCGCCAGTGACACCAATTTGAGGGCCAGGGCGTAAAAGGTCTGCTACATCGCACTTTAGCACGCTGGCGATAGCATAAACGGTGTCCAGGCTCGGCGACTGGCGGCTCAACAGCAGCGTTGATATGAAATCCTCCGCTGCACCGATCTCCACCGATAATGCACGCTTGCTGATCCCTGCCTCGTTCAGCAGATAGACCAGGTTGCCAAAAAAGAAGTCTAGTTTCTCAGGCTCGCGCATAATTGTTCAGTCTCTTCATTTGCGAGGCTCCGCCAAATTTCAAATCCATTAGCCCTCCGCCTAGTCCAATACAATATCGGACTGTGCAATCAAGTCGAGCTTTCAGTCGCGGAAGTTGTGCCGCCGCGTATCGCGGCACGCCGTTCTCAGCCTCGCTATCACCCCGTTGACGACACGTATAACACAGCTTCATCGCCAAGCGAAACGTGGTTGATCGAAATGGACGACGCGTGTTGGGCGGCCATGCAGCGCGATCTCGCGGAACTGGTAGATCATGGCCGCCGTGGGCGAATACATGGAGTGTCCAATGGTTGGGAAGCGTGAATAAAGGACCGGTCGCTCTGGGGTCTCACCGTCCTCAAAGTGCGGGATTGCGTCGCTGTCCAGTTCGCTGAACGGGATGTAAAGCACCCGTTCGACTTCGTCAGGATTAGGGATCAGGGTCACGTTTGATCCAGCCCAAAGAACAAAGGGACGGATGCGAAATCCGGACCTGGTTGCATAGTCATCGAGGCATCCAATGATCGCCCCAGGGCCAAGTTTCAGGCCGAGTTCCTCGAAGAGCTCGCGTCGCGCCGCCTGCTCGTCTGTCTCGCCGGGATCAACCTTTCCGCCTGGCAGAGCGTACTGGCCGGCGTGGCGTCCCATCTTCGACGGGCGGAGGGTAAGTAGTATTGCCGCGCCGCCGTCAGGGTGACTGGTTACGACGACGCAAACCGATGCGGCTCGGGCATTGCCGTCCTCGATCTGCTGCAAGGGGTGCGCTGCCAGATTGGCTGCGATCTGCGTTTTCAGGGCGTCGTCGATAAGGTATTCGGCCATGCCGCCCCCAAGTCGTGGTCTGCCCGATCAATCACCATGGCTGGGGCGCCACAGCCCTGTCTAACCCGGCTCCGCTACGAAACCGGCTGCTTCGATCCCAGCTATGGCGGCAGCTTCGTCGTTGTCCGAGCTGTCGCCAGAGATGCCAACCGCCCCCAGAAGTGCACCCTTCTTGTCGCGCACAAGCACACCGCCCGGAACAGGGACAACATGGGTGCCTTCGAGTGTACCGACTGCGGTGACGAAGTAAGACTGCTGCTCGGCCCGGTTAAAAAGTGCGCGCGAGCCCATGCCCATGCCGACTGCCGCGTGCGCTTTCCCGTGGGCGACCTGAAAGCGGTAGTTTGATGCGCCGTCCTCGCGTTCAAACGCTTTGACGTTGCCGCCGGCATCCAGCACGATCACCGCCAGTGGTTTCATGTCACCGGCGTGGCTTTTTGCCAGAGCCCCTTTGATGATCTGGCGCGCGCGGCGCAGTGTGATTGCCATCAGTTCAATTCCTTCCATTCGATGCGCCGTCTGTGCAGTACCGGTTCGGTATATCCGGACGGTTGCGCTGTCCCCTCAAAAACAAGGTCACAGGC
>JBCCYE010000174.1:0-1710 GCA_039190425.1 Pseudomonadota bacterium
AGTTGAAAACTCACTCATATGGTTGCATTCTACAACCAATTGGGTGGGTGAGACATACATATGGGTCCAGTGATCGAGGGTTTACGGCAAGCGGCCCGTACTTTAGTGCGCGAATTCCGCGTTGTCGATGGTTCCGGGTGTATTCCCGGAAATACCGTACCGGAATGCCATCTGCTGATGGAGCTGGAGTCGCGGGGCACCGCCACCGCCTCAGAGCTGGCGGAAATCATGCTGCTGGAGAAGTCGAGCATGAGCCGTCTGATCAACCGACTGGTGACCGCCGGGCTGGTGGCGGCGGGGCGTCCTGGCGGTGACCGGCGTCGTCGCCCCCTCTCGCTGACCGAGCTCGGACGCGAGAAAGTCCACGAAATCCACGACCGCGCGGACGACCAGGTGCGTCGGGCGTTGGCGTTTGTTCCCGACGAGGCGCGCGAGGGTGTCCTCGAAGGACTGCAGCAGTACGCCTCAGCCCTGCGCTATGCGAGGCTGAGCGAAGCGTTCCACATTCGACCAATCCGATCAGACGACAAAGCCGCCATGGCGCGAGTGATTCGCGACGTGATGACCGAGCACGGCGCCGTCGGCTGTGGGTATTCCATCGGTGATCCGGAAGTGAATGACATGTACACCGCCTACCAGGGCTCCGGCAGCGCTTATTTTGTGGTCGTCGACGACCACGATGAGGTGCTGGGCGGTGGCGGCGTCGGACCGCTGGTCGGGGGTGACGAGGAAATCTGCGAGCTCAAGAAGATGTACTTTATGCCGCAGCTTCGCGGCAAAGGGATGGGGCTGCAGCTACTGAGGCACTGTATCCACACCGCCCGCCTGCTGGGCTACCGTCGGTGTTACCTCGAAACGCTGGATGTGATGCACCAGGCTCGCCACCTCTACCGTAAGCAGGGCTTTGACGACCTGGATGGCCCGATGGGTGCCACCGGCCACGACGCCTGCAACCGTTGGATGATGCGCGAGCTTTGAGTCGTGATTTTCCGTTGGCTCACATTTTCCAGGGCTTGCAGCCATCGAAAATGTCGGCACGTCCCTGTGCCGATCGTGGCTTGCACAAAGCCAGTTAATCATGAGCTCCTAGCCGTAGATGCGTTCGGGTAGCCAGGTGACCAGGGACGGCGCCGCGGCGATCAGACCGAGCACCAGGATCTGGATGGCGATAAACGGCAGCACCCCGCGGTAGATATCGCCGGTGGTGACGGTGCTGGCGGCGACACCCCGCAGATAGAACAGGGCAAAGCCGAAGGGCGGTGTGAGAAACGAAGTTTGCAGGTTGACGGCAATCAGGATGCCCAGCCAGATCGGATCGATGCCCATGGTCAGAAGCACAGGCCCGACAATCGGCACCACCACAAAAATGATCTCGATGAAGTCGAGGACAAAGCCGAGCACAAACATCAGCGCCATGACCACCAGCAGCGCCCCGACCGTTCCACCCGGCAGGCCGGTCAGCAGCCGGTGAACCGCCTCGTCGCCGCCGAATCCTCGAAAGACCAGCGAAAAAACCGCTGCGCCAATCAGAATCGCAAACACCATGGCGCTCACGCGCACCGTTCCGCGCATGGTGCCGTTCAACGCGTCCAGGCCGAACTGACCTCGCAGTAGCGCCAACGCCAGCGCGCCGGCGGCACCGACGGCCGCAGCCTCGGTGGGCGTGGCGATGCCGCCCAGAATCGAGCCCAGCACGGCCACAATCAGCAG
>JBCCYE010000175.1:0-1709 GCA_039190425.1 Pseudomonadota bacterium
CAAAGAAGAGGGCTCGACACTCACTGAGTCTGAGCTGGCACTGTGGGCCATAGACAATGTGCCCTATTACGCGGTACCGCGATATATCGAGTTTCGATCACAACTCCCGAAGAACCCGGTCGGCAGGATTCTAAAGGGCGAGCTCCGGGAGGAAGGCTGTACCGCGTCCACCTGGGATCTTGAACAGTCAGATATCAGCTACAAGAAAGCTTGAATGGCCTTCCCAATATTGATAGAGGCATAACGATTTCATGGACTATCAGCATCTATTTATTGGTGGGGATTGGCGTGAGCCGAGCTCGGATAAACGTCTGCTTATAGAGTCGCCGGTAAACCGGGAGATCGTCGGGAGCTGCCCCGAGGCTATTGAATCGGATGTTGAGGTCGCCGTTAGTGCTGCAAAAGCGGCAATGAAGAATCCCGACTGGTGTGACGCCTCCGCGCAGGAACGCGCAGATTATATCGACGCATTATCAGCCGCGATGAAAGCCAGGGCAGCAGACTTAGCCAGCTGCGCAGTAAATGAAATAGGCGCGCCCTATTCCTTTTGTGCAGGGCAAGTGGCGATGACGCGAATGACCTTGAAGTTTTACGCGCAGTTATCTCGCAGTTTTGCGTTTGAAGAGCGCAGAACGGGGTATTTTGGTGAGGTTATTGTGCGCAAAGAGCCCGTTGGGGTTGTCGCCGCCATCGTACCTTTCAATGGCCCCTTGTTTGCTGCTGCTCTCAAAATTGGCCCTGCTTTAGCGTCTGGTTGCGCCGTCGTGTTAAAGGTACCCGTCGAGGCACCCCTGTTTAGCTATGTTTTGGCACAGTGCATACAGGAGGCGGAACTACCCGCCGGCGTCATCAACATTTTGGCTGCAGATCGAGAAGCCAGTGAGTGTTTGGCATCTCATAGCGATGTTCGCATGGTGAGCCTTACGGGCAGTGTGGTAGCCGGTAAACGTGTGGCTGAGATCTGTGGATCTCAAGTAAAACGCGCTGCTCTGGAGCTCGGCGGGAAATCGGCCGCTATCGTGTGTGAGGATGCTGACCTAAGCGCGGTGGTGCCAGAACTGGCTAAAGCCTCCGTGATTAACAGTGGCCAGGCCTGCGCTGCACAGACGCGCATTCTGCTACCACGCAGCCGCTACGAAGACTATGTTGCTGCCCTGGCTGATGCATTCGGCACGATGCATGTGGGCAGCCCGACCGATCCGGCAACTGATCTCGGCCCAATGATTCATGAACGTCATTTCAAGCGGGTAAAGGATTGCATCAAAGCCGGTATCGACGAAGGCGCCAGGCTGATAACCGGCGGGGGCACGCCCGAACATCTTGAACCTGGATATTTTATCGAGCCAACGCTGCTCGCCGATGTGACCAACGACATGCGGGTTGCGCGTGAAGAGATCTTTGGGCCGGTCGCCTGTGCCATTGCCTACGACGATATTGAAGACGCCATTCGTATTGCAAACGACTCGGATTTAGGCCTTTCGGGTTCGGTTTGGACCGCTGACATTGACTATGGCGTCGCGATTGGCCGCAGGATCGAGACCGGCAACTTCACGATCAATGGTTTCACTATGGATGTTGCCGCCCCATTTGGTGGGTACAAGGCATCTGGTTTAGGACGGGAACTGGGGGAAGAGGGTCTACTCGACTATCTCGAGTTCAGGTCAATAAATCTGCCTGCGACATACGCACATGGATTTCAGTGATTCCGC
>JBCCYE010000176.1:0-1686 GCA_039190425.1 Pseudomonadota bacterium
GCGGCCACCGTCTGGTAACGGTCTTGCGGTTTCTTTTGCAGCGCGCGGTTCACGATGCGCTGCCAGCGGCGATGAGAATTCGGCAACGCCGGCACCGGATCAGAAACGTGCGCAACTAAAATCGACACATCGTCCGGGCCGTGAAAGGGCGGCTCGCCGGTCAGCATCTCGAACAGGACGACGCCCAAACTGTAAACATCGGAACGCGGGTCCACCGGCTTGCCTCGCGCCTGTTCCGGGCTCATGTGATGGCTGCTCCCGATCGTATGGCCTTCGCGAGTCACCCTAGAGGCCACCGAGCGTGTGGAAAAAGCGATGCCAAAGTCCGCAATCTGGACGTTGCCCCGCTGGTCAACCAAAAGGTTTTCAGGCTTGATGTCCCGATGCACGATCCCCTGACGGTGGGCGTAGCTCAGCCCGTCGCATACCTGCAGGAGAATCTCGCTCAGCTGGGCGTCGGACTCGTAGGTGAAGTCAACCAAAGCCTTGGGAAGGTTGGGCATCGAATAGAACAGCCCGCCATCCGCAGTCTCACCGAAATCAAAGATGGAAACGATGTTCGGATGCTGCAGTCGACCGATGGTGCGCGCTTCATTCAGAAACCGTTCCGTGATCGAACCATCGTCGTTGTCGGGCGGGCGCAGGACCTTCACCGCCACCTCGCGCTTCAGCTGCTCCTGCAGCGCGAGATACACCACGGCGGTTCCCCCACGCCCCAGCTCGCGCAAGATGGTATGACCGGGGATGTTCACCGCAGTCATTCGGTCAAAAGTCCTATTCATGACATGAGGCGATGAGCATACCGGAAGGGTTTAGCTCGCCAAAACGAAGTTCACGCTGAATTGTCTTGGCGGGTCAGACGTCAGTAGCCTGCGAGGCGGCGCAGCCGGGTCGGCCAACTCCTGCCGATGATCTGAATTTGAGCACTCTACAATGCGGCCAGAGCGGCTCCATCGCTCTTGCGAAACCGCTGACGTGTCAAGTGCGGATCGACGACAAAACCCTTCGAACAAACTCGCTCTTTTCTCGGCTCTTAATCGGATTTTTCGATTTGGGCAATTTTTCCGATTTTCGCAACACCCTGTGATGAAAACTACCTGTAGCCTCGTACGGCTTTTTTCGCAGACTGTGCGCCGTGCGAACCTCAGGAGTGCTCAATGCAGGACCCTAAACTCCCGGTCCAAACGTATTCGGATTGCTTGCGGAGCCCGACACAGCAGTGGCACCTGACCGAGCTCAACCCCCGAGCTATGCGAGGCGTGCAGGTTCACATGGACCGAAAGAGCTATCACGAGACGACCTTCCTGGACCATCGGATTGTGCGTCCTGACGATCAAAAAAGGCACCTGCTGTTTGACAAAAAGCGCCTGGATCGGAACCGGCCCAAACCAGCGGTTGATTTTGTTTTCCATATCTCCTTTTGCGGATCCACCCTGCTGTCGCGCTGCCTGGATGTGCCGGGGCAAAGACTAGCGCTGAGGGAGCCGCTGGTGCTCAGGCAAATCTGGGAGGTCGGCAAGCTCTATCCGGAAGAATTCAACAGCGCACGCCAACAAAAATTGCTGCGGCTGATCCTGCCTCTTCTATCCAAGCCAAGCTCTCGCGGCGAATCGGTTTGCATCAAGCCGACAAACCTGATGGTCGATCTGGCTGGAGAGCTTCTTACGGAAACCCGTGGCAAAGCCA
>JBCCYE010000177.1:0-1669 GCA_039190425.1 Pseudomonadota bacterium
CGTGTGTGAGCGTATAGGCGACACATCGTATTTCCAGGTACTTCCAAATCAGCAGTAAAAGGCCTACAAGCGCGATACCCCAACCGGCCTTGCCGACCAGGTCAGACGCGGCCGGCGAGATGCCGAGAAAGATGCCCATCACGATCGCAATCGTGCCGGAGAGAAAATACCCGGCGTTGCACCATTGCGATGGATGCCATCGCCCTTCGATTTTTTGCTCACTCATGACCCTTACCCTCCGCTAACGCGCTTTCTAAAATCGCCTTTCACGCCCCACACGCGCTTGGCATCGGTGGCCGTGACACATTGAAACCGCTGGGTCAGTGCTCGGACTTCATCGGAGTTGCGTCGATGGCCTTGCGCGGCCAGTTCTGCGTATTCATCCGCACAGGTATTCCAGGCCGCGATAAACGCGTCTTTGTCACCCTCGAGTCGCTTGCGCTCGGCGGTACGTGCGGGCTGTGCGGCTTCACGCAACATCTTGCAGCGTTCCGAATTACGGGTTTTGCCGCCCGTCTGACAGGCATCATCTCTGAGATCGAACAGCTCCTGGCCCGAGAGCTCGGTCTGCAACCTTGCCACTTCTTGTTTGTGGCGTTGCCGAGACATGCCACCCAGCATGTCGCAGGCGTAAGCGCTGATCAGGTGGCAATCCGCCAGGGCCTGGATGTACTCGTCATAGCTCATCGCCATAAATCGCTGGCGATCCGCCTCTATGGCATCCTGTTGACGCCCCTCGGCGACGGCTTGTGCGGCTCGACAGCGTGGCGTAGCCGTCCCTGGACTTCGGTCAAATCCGCACTCATCTATGATTTCAGTGAGTTGCTGCACGCCGATCGATGCAAAGCCAGCCAGTTGCAGCTCGTACTCCTCGGTCGAGCGTTCTGCCAGGACCGACTTGTAGGCCTGACAATCGACCGTCCAGCGGTCGCCTTTGCAGGCATGGCGATCAGACCACAGATCATCAAACGACATCTCGGTGTAACGCGCCTCAGCAGCCGCTCGCTCGGCCTCTTCCTTGGCGAGATCTTGTGCACGTTGTGCTTCGGCAGCAGCCTGCTTCTCTTGTGCAATGCGCTCCGCCTCGGCTTTCGCAAACGCTGCCTCGACTTGCAGGCCAGCGATCTTATGTTGGCGCTCCTCATACGGCATGCGCGTCACCCGGCCGATACACATCACAGGCGGCGACGTAGAGTACAGCTCATCCAGAGAACGTCCTGAGTTGGCCATTTGATCAAATAACGACGTAGACGCGCTGTGGCCCGTGCTAGCGACGGACTGCACGTCCCACTGATCTAACAGCAACAGCTCGTCGTCCGTAGGATGGGGTTTGAAGCCCACCGTCAAGCTGCCACGGGTATCCACCAGCATCCCCGAATCGGACATCTCATACACAAAGGTAAGGCTGCCATCCGGCGCTGGCGCTGCCGGTTTACTGGTGCTCGGGAAATGCGGCACCGGGATCTCACTCTTCAGTGAATAGCTGGTTTGCTCGCCGATGGCGACCGGCAGAATCGTAAATACCAGGTTATCGCCCAGCGTCATTTCACAGCTAGGCCCTGAAAGCGCTTCGTAGGGGCCGCTGTAGTCACGCGGCTCCTTGGCGCAGCCCACGGCGACTAATGCCGCGCCACATAAGAGAAAACCCGTCTTTAGTGAATGTTTTTGC
>JBCCYE010000178.1:0-1650 GCA_039190425.1 Pseudomonadota bacterium
CACGCGAGAACCTGGACGGGATCGAGATTGGTGCCTTCGAGATGGCGCAGTTCTGCGCAGGCTACCACCGCGACAAGAACCGCGCGATCACAGTGCTGGAACTGCCGTTTCTGGGTGTGAATACACTGGATGAGGAGGTCGCCGTCAGCCACGCGGTCTATGATCACCCGGCAGTGAAAGATGAGATGGCACAGTGGAATGCACGCCTGCTCATGACGTCGCCCATGCCGCAGTATAATCTGGTTGGGACCGGAGAGGCCCGCGATGAGCTGGCTGATTTCGACGGCATGCGCGTCCGCGCCACCGGTGGACTGGGTCAGGCGTTCGAGGCCGTTGGCGGGGTGCCTACCTCGGTCCCCGCGACCGAAGCCTATAATGCGATGGAATCGGGCGTTGTTGACACCGTTGCCTTCGCCCAGCACGCGCATCTGTCCTTCGGCACGATCAACGAGGCTGACTGGTGGACCGCAAACCTGAACCCCGGCACGGTGAACTGCCCGGTTGTGGTCAATATCGATGCCTACGAAGCCTTGTCCCCAGAGCACCGCGAAGCCTTGAACAGCTCTGTTGACGAGGCCATCGCGCATTATCTTGCCAACTACGGTGGTCTGCTTGAGCAGTGGGACGGCGTGTTGGAAGAGAAAGGCGTTGAGAAGGTCATGATCGACGACGCCGTGATCGAGGAATTCCGCGCCAAGGCTGCTGACCCGATCCGCGAGCAATGGATCGCGGATATGACAGCGCAGGGTCTGCCCGCACAAGACTTATATGATCTCGTGCAGGCCACTCTGAAGCAGCAACGCGGCGGCAATTGATCGTCCTTGCCGGGTGCCGAAAGGTGCCCGGCGATTCCTGAACGCGAAGGAAAACAAAGATGGCAGGACATGCCACGGTGCTGCAGGACGGCAGTCTTCTCAGCCGTCTGGACCAGCGATTATTGAGGTTAGAGCGCTTTCTGGCGCTGATCAGCGGATTGGCGGTATTCAGCTTAATGGTCCTTGCGGTGATCTCGGTCACGGGCCGCAATGCCATCAACGCGCCCTTGCCCGGCTACGTTGACTGGATAGAACAGGCAATGCCGCTGATCGCGTTCCTGGGTATCTCTTACGTCCAGCGCGACGGCGGCCACATCCGCATGGATATCGTGATCTCTCGGCTGAAGGGGCGCGCGCTTTGGCTGTTCGAACTGACGTCGGTCCTGTTGATCCTGCTGTTGATGCTGGCACTTGTCTGGGGCAGTTGGTCCCATTTCGACCGATCCTTTGATTTCGGCGCGCCACTGTGGAGCCGCGACAGCTCGATCGACATCGGCATCCCCCTGTGGCCCGCCAAACTGCTTGCCCCGGTCGCGTTCTCTGTTCTGTGCCTGCGGCTGCTGCTGCAGGTCTGGGGCTATGGCAAGGCGCTTATCACGGGCGCAGAACACCCGGTGGCGGTCCCGCTGATCCAAGACGCGGCCGCGCAAGCCGCGGCCGAGGCCGAGCAGTACGAAAGGCGTAGCTAACCCATGGACACAATTGATATTGGCCTATGGGTCACGGGTGGTCTACTGGTCCTTGTGGTCACCGGGATGCGCGTCGCTTTTGCCGCCGGTCTGGCGGGTCTGATAGGTTTGATTTGGATTTTCTGGGCCAAGTTCGGTTACGAACC
>JBCCYE010000179.1:0-1613 GCA_039190425.1 Pseudomonadota bacterium
GCCCCCAATGGCCTGCAAGAATACGCGCGCAAAGGGCGGAAGATGCAGGGTATCTACGTGCCTTACTGGACCTATGATGCCGATACGAAGTCCCGCTACTCCGGTGAGCGCGGCACAGTTTATCATGAAAGCAAATATATCATGCGCGGTGGAGAGCGCGAGAAAGTCACCGTGCAGAAAGTGCGCTGGAAACCAGTTTCGGGCCGTGTGGCAAGGTTTTTCGACGATGTTCTGGTGCTGGCGTCGAAAACACTGCCGAAACGCTATACGGACGCGCTTGAGCCATGGAACTTGGCCGATCTGCGACCTTATGCGCCCGAATATCTCGCCGGGTTTCGCGCCGAGGGCTATCAGGTTGAGCTGGAAGAAGGCTTTATCGAGGCACGCGCGCAGATGGATCGCGCGATTGCTCGCGACGTGCGCTTTGATATCGGCGGAGACCGTCAGCGCATTCACCAGATCGACACCGACGTCCGCGATGTCACATTCAAACATGTCCTGCTTCCGGTATGGCTTGCTGCATATAAATACCGAGGGGAGACCTATCGATTTGTGGTCAACGGGTGCACCGGCAAGGTGCAAGGTGAGCGTCCATGGTCCGGTTTCAAGATAGCTATCGCCGTGATACTCGGGGGCCTTGTGGCAGGTGCGATTGGCTATTTCGTTGCGATGAACCAATAGGTGTGAGCATGAGCGAGCAAGCAGATGTTTTGAAATCCCTCATGCAGGCGCGTTATTCTTGCCGGGCGTTTTTGCCCGAGCAGGTGCCGCAGGAGGTCATCAACGAAATCCTGGATACCGCGCGGCATACGGCGAGCTGGAACAACACGCAGCCCTGGCAGGTGCTGATCACGCGAGGGGCTGAAACAGACCGGTTTCGCGAGGCTCTGGTCGATGAGTTTCACAATGGCAAGCCCGGCCCTGATTTTCCCTGGCCCGAGAGTTATCCTGACGAGCTGGGCGAGCGGCGGCGCACCTGCGGGTATGCGCTCTATAATGCGGTCGGGATCGAACGGAAAGATTATGACGCGCGCAATCGCCAGTCACTGCGCAATTTTGAGCTTTTCGATGCGCCGCATGTGGCGATCCTGCATACGCCTGCGGTGCTAGGGACCTACGGCGCCGTAGATGCGGGCGGGTTTCTGACGGCTTTCATGCTAGCTGCGACAGCCCATGAATTGGGCAGCATCGCACAGGCGGCCGTGGCAGCGTATCCTAGGTTTATCCGTTCACATTTTGGCTTGCCTGAAGATCGCCTGATATTGTGTGCAATATCGTTTGGCTATCCTGATAAAACGCAGCCAGTAAACAACTACCGGACCGAGCGCGAAGCGATTGAAAAGATTTCAGACCTTAAAAACTAGTCTACCCATTCCCAGGGCCGTGTGAATTCACCCAGAACCTTTCCCATAGCTGCCTCGTCTACCTCACCTGTTTTTGAGAGCTGCGCCACCAAACCGCGTTTTTTATCGTCGATAACCGAGGTTACCTCCGCCCCGATACCGGCCTCTCCGAGGGCGGCGTTGTAGATCCGGGTAATGGCGCTTTTACGCAGGTCTGGTTTGAACACTTTACCCACCGCAGTCTTGGGGAGTTCGGGCAGGATTTCGAGA
>JBCCYE010000180.1:0-1612 GCA_039190425.1 Pseudomonadota bacterium
AATTCGTTTGCCACTTGTTGAAAAAACGGAGCTGTTCAGCCGTTATATTGGTGAGGTCACCGATATCGTAGAACGTGAGATGTACAGCTTCGACGATCGTAATGGTGACAGCCTGACGCTAAGGCCTGAAGGCACGGCCGGCTGTGTTCGCAGTGCGATACAACAGAGTCTGCTCGGTACAGTACAGAGACTATGGTATGCCGGCCCAATGTTTCGCTACGAGAGGCCGCAAAAGGGCAGGCAAAGGCAGTTTCACCAAATTGGAGTTGAATCGTTTGGTGTGGCCTCGCCCGACATGGATGCCGAGCATATCGTACTGTGCGCACGACTATGGCAAGCCCTTGGCCTTGGCGAGTCCGTTGAATTACACCTCAATTCATTGGGCAGCAATGCCGCAAGGGATGACTATCGCAGCGCCTTGGTGACTTATCTACAAAAGCACGAAGGTGATCTTGATGAAGATAGCCGCCGCAGATTGACCAGCAATCCGCTGCGTGTACTTGACAGCAAGAATCCCGATGTCCAGGCCTTACTCGATGACGCGCCTGTGATGCTGGACTATCTTGATGAGCCGTCGCGGGAGGACTTCGTACAGTTGCGGGAACTGCTTGAAGCTGCCGGTGTCGAGTATGTGTTGAATCCACGACTGGTGCGGGGCCTGGATTATTACAACAAGACGGTTTACGAATGGGTGACGGACCAGCTTGGCGCGCAGGGCACGATTTGTGGCGGCGGTCGCTACGACGGCCTGGTTGAACAGCTTGGTGGCAAATCGACGCCCGCTGTCGGTTTCGCCATGGGAATGGAGCGATTGGTGTTGCTGCTGCAGGCCCAAGAACAACGATCGACCCCCGCTGCAGATGTGTATGTGGTAGCCGTCGGTAAGGGTGCACATACTGCCGCCTTGAGCACGGTGGAAGGCCTGCGGGACGAACTCGAAGTGTCGACGACGATTGTGCAGCATGTTGGAGGCGGCAGTTTCAAAAGTCAGATGAAGCGCGCTGATAAAAGTGGTGCACAGGTAGCGCTCATATGGGGAGAAGACGAGGTTAGAGCGCAGTCGGTCACAGTGAAACCGCTGCGTGGTGGTGCGTCAGATGTTAGCGCCGACCAACAAACCATACCAATACAGGAACTATTGCCCACCCTGCGTGCCTTGTTAGCGGGCTGAGTGGTGCTGTGAGAGAAGTGAGAGGACAGAGTTGACGTGGAATCCTATCGTACAGAAGAAGAACAGGTTGAAGCGCTGCGAAAGTGGTGGGATGAGAATGGGCGCTCGATCATTGTGGCGATTGTTGTCGCGCTGGGGCTGGGTTTCGGCTATCAGGGCTGGCAAGCATACCGTGCTGATTCCGCCGATGGCGCGTCTGATCTGTATCAAAGTATGATTCAGGCCTTCAGTGCACCCGCTCTCTCTGCGGAACAACAGGAGATTGCCTTACAGCTCGCAGAACAGCTGAAACTGGACTACAGCGGCAGTACCTATGCCCAATTTGCGGCTTTGCAGCTGGCCAGAAGGGCGGTTGCTAACAACGATCTGGCAGAGGCCCAGGCGCAGCTACGCTGGGTGCTCGGTAGGGCCGATCAAAACAGTGATATAGGGCGCATTGCC
>JBCCYE010000181.1:0-1601 GCA_039190425.1 Pseudomonadota bacterium
ATCGTAGCAGAAGCCAAGTACTCGCTAACGGGCGAAGCATTCTTGGGCATGCCCTCCCCCGGCGGTGGCCACAACTGGCAGCCCATGAGTTACAACAGCAATACGGGTCTGGTGTACTTCTCTGCCATGGATATGCCCTATTCTTATGTTGCGCTCTCTCCGCAGAATTTTAGATTCAATCCTTCAGGGTGGAATACCGGAGAAGATCCAAGCCAGTTCCCGATGCCAGAAGATCCGCAGATCCGCGCGCAAATTCGAACCATGTTGAAAGGCAAACTACTGGCCTGGGATCCGGTGAAGCAGCAGGAAGCGTGGTCAGTGCCCATGGGCGTGCCGTGGAATGGGGGCACATTAACAACCTCTGGCAATCTTGTATTTCACGGCAACGGCGAAGGTTACTTTGCCGCTTACCGCGCCGATGATGGCGAGAAAGTATGGGAGCAATACTTGTCCTCCGGCATTGTGGCGTCGCCAATCACATACACTATTGATGGCGAACAGTATGTCGCGATTGCTGTTGGCTGGGGTGGCATCATGCCGCTCAACTTGGGGGAACCGATGAAATCGGGTGTGCCCCCTTTGGTTAATCGTATTGTCAGCTTCAAACTGGGAGGCGAGACTGTATTACCGATAGTAGAGAAGCCCGTGCCCATACTCGAACCACCGGTGAGTACGGCCGATGCATTGACGATCGCGAAAGGACGCGTGACGTACCACGAGGCTTGCTGGATGTGTCATGGTGACGGAGCTGTTAACAACAGTGGCGTACCTAATCTAAGAACATCACCCGTGCTGGGTAACGCAGATGCCTTCGCTCTATTCGTGCTGGGGGGCATCGCTGAGACTAACGGTATGCCCAGCTTTGCGGGAGAGCTCACCAAAGTGGACGTGGAAAATATACGCGCATACGTGATAAATCGCGCACATGTCTTAGAAGCGGATCCGACGCTGCCCTAAGCTGGACCTAGGCCGTCTGCCAATCAACTTCGCTGTCGGCGAAACTCGGTGGGCGATACGCCGAATCGACGCCGGAAGACTTTGTTGAAGTGCGAAATATCGTTAAACCCCGAGTTGAATGCCAATTCACTGATCCGCGCACTACCACTACTGGCCAGCGCGCGAGCGACCGCAGTGAGACGCGCATCTAGTAGCAGCTTGCCGAAAGTAGTGCCCTCGCTGTGACAGATCTTATGAACGTTGCGGACCGAACAACCCAAGTGGCTCGCAGCCTGAGCGGGGCCTATATCATAGTTCCTGAAATTGCACCCAAGGTAGTGTCGCAAATCAACAATCAGCCTGTGCATCGCGGGCGCGCGACAGGCAGTCGATAGCTCTGGCCTTAGAGATTCAGCCACAGTGTGACTCAAAACCTGCAGAAACAGCTCGGAATATGAGCTGCTGGTCTGCGTCGTTTCTGCCGCTTTTTCCAACATAAGCTCCAGCGCAGATCGCAAAACACTACCGGATCTATCTACTAGACTCAGACGCTTACCCAGTGCCGTTTCAAGCGGCATCTCAAGCCCTATGTGCTCGAGTTTAACAGTGCGTTCCGGCAGCTGTGTGTCCAGATACCCGCCTGGTCCTTGCGAGAACGGCTTGAG
>JBCCYE010000182.1:0-1556 GCA_039190425.1 Pseudomonadota bacterium
CGAGTGTGTCACGCTGTTCCGCGTAAGCTTGACCCTTTTCTGATTGTTCATAGGGGGTCTCGGACATTGCCAGGACCTCCTCCGGTGACGGGGGCAGGTAGCTGTAGTACTCCTGATAGGCAGGCAGCACAAGGGGAAGCCAGCGTTCGGCGCCTCCGGGTCGTCTGTCGAGGTAGCGGACCAGTGCGTTTGCGCATGCCGGTATGTCGTAGGGACTTGCCCCCGGTGCTTTCAGCCTGGCGGCGAGGTTATCCATAGTGATGGGTGGATCGACAGGCACCACCGTTGCACCCGCAGCCTTCATCTGACCGATCGCTCGCCGAAAGGCCGCTGCCTGCTTGGAAGGCAAGGAGTCCAGACGTGCGTGGGACGTGACCAGGCCCAGTCTCTTGTTTTCGAGCGTCAAAGAGAAAGGACTTTGAGTGGCGGCGCCGCGTGTGCGCCGCGCCAGCGCGTCTGAAGGATCGGGTCCGGCCATCTCCGCCAGAACCTGGGCAGCAATGCGAGCGTTTGCCGCGAGGGGCCCATGACAGTCGAACCACGGCCAGGAGGGAATAACACCGGTGCGCGGCACCAGGCCAAATGTGGTTTTCACGCCAACGATCCCGCAGTAGTGCGCGGGTATTCGATTCGAGCCGCCATCATCTGTGCCAAATGCGGCGTCGCAGTAGCCCGCAGCGATGGCCGCTGCGCCACCTCCGCTGGACCCTCCAGAGATCCGCTGCCGGTTCGGGTAGCGAGGGTTGAAAACCTGTCCAGTAGCGGTCGCGAGCCCCGAGCCGCCATAGCCAAAATCGTCGGCGGCACCTTTGCCCAATATCAGCGCGCCTGCGTTGCGAACTCGGGCCACGGACACGGAGTCTGTGCTTGCCGGTGCGGTAAAAAGCCGGGCCCAGGCTTCGTTGGAACCGTCGGTGGGAGTTCCTTCGATGTCGAAGGTGGATTTGGCGAGAAGCCTAATTCCTGCCAGGGTGCCGCTGCCTGCACTGGTGTCGATGCGTACGGCATCATCTATGGCTTGGGGGTTAAGCCAGGCGATGGCGCGATGGATGTGGTCGTATTCGGCGATCAGGCGCAGAGACTGACGCACAGCTTCGACGGCGGACTGTGTGTCAGAACGCTCACCCAAGCCCTCACCTTCACCAGGATTAGAACCCGAAGTCGCGGACTCGACTCCTAGTGATCGCATCAGGTACAGGCTACCTGTGGCCTTGATTAGGTCCCTGCGTCTCATCGGTGGAGCATACCGCGCTGGCTCCCAGGTCGATAGCGAGTGGCGGAGGGCAGATCACCGTAACGCTTACGCGCAGCTTCTACAGCCCCGAGGCGATCCAAAGCGCTACCGTGGCGCGCTCTTCATCGGTCATGTTGGTCTTGTTCATAAAGGGCATATCGTGACTATCGATGCTGCGCGCTTTTATACGCGGTGCCCACTGCACCATTTGCTCTACCGTATCCAGCATCACGCCGCCCGGAGCGAAGGTAAACACCTCGTCTGTGGGCGCTGCAGCATGGCAGGTCGCGCAGCGCTCTCGAATGATCGCCTGCGCCGAGAG
>JBCCYE010000183.1:0-1513 GCA_039190425.1 Pseudomonadota bacterium
CGACGATCAGATGAAGTAATTGGCTCAGGTCGAGAATTGGGGCTTCCTCCGTCCAATCACCACACCGGCGGCCACAATCAAAGCAATGAGTGATGCCAGGATCCAGGCGGGCGGGCGTGCCTGGACTTGGTCGCTGTCTGCCACCGGCGTGAGTTCGCGGAGGGTCTCGGGTATCGTGGCCGTCTCGGTTGCAGGTCGGCGGGCGGCTTCGCGGACTTCGGCGAGCTGCTCGGCGAGGTCCTCGGGCAGTTGCTCGCTGATCCAATCCATCATCGGGTGATCGGGTCGCGTATGACCGCTTCCCGGCAGGCCGGCCTCGCTCACCACCCGTGCAAACGTCGCGGCCAGATCCGCAATCGTCTCCTGGTCAGCCTGCCAAAAACCCTTATGGGCAGCGACGAGCATGATCGCCAGAATGTTGGCCTGCACAGGCTGTAGTGCAGGGTCATTCAAAAACTCATCGACGCCGATGTCGTAACGATCGTCGACGTAAATCGCCTTGGACTCGTCCCAGATTGTGTCGGAGAACAGATTGGGGTCTGAGGCTTCCCAGCCCCAGAGATTTTCGAAGAAGGCGCTGTTCATCGTGCGACCCCCAGCGTATCCGTGCTCCATGAGTGCTTTTATCCAGGCAGGATTCAGCTGGCGGGATCGCAGTTCCTGAAGGATGGCGCTCGCGAGCGGAGCCATGCTGGGTGCCTGGGCATTGCTCACGTCGATCACAAAACCCTTCGCGGGCAACCCGTTCAGTGTTTCGACGGCGAGGTTGAGGCCACCCAGATAATCGTAGGCATCGTTGTTGTCCACCAGCCCGTATAGATTGCTGGCTCGTCCAAGGTAGCTGCTACTCACACCGCGCAGCCGTTGTTTAAACTGTTCTTGCCGGGGGGCGCCTTCGATCCCTACACCGTACGCGTGTCCGATGCGCGCGATGTAGGTCTGCGCGAGTTCAGAGCGATCATCCCAGGCCCCGGACCGCTCTGTGAGTCTGTTGACACCCGCGCTGTAGCGACCCGGCGCGGGTGCAAACAGGCGCAGGCTTGCCAGCCGTCCGCTGGCGCCGTCACGCTTCGACTGTGATCGCATCTCATCCACCCACGCCGTAGCGACAGCATTGTCGCTGAGTGCCTCTGCACCCGGGCTTCGGAGTTCGCCAAGTGGTGTTAGGGTAGCGCGCAGCGCTGGCGCCAAATCCGGATATTCGCGAACAATTGTCTGATACGCGCCATCGAGTGCCAGCAGCACGGCTTTATCCAGCCACTTGATCTGCTCTGTGTAGAGGTCCCGAAAGAGACCGGAAGCCACAAAGGTCACGTCGCGCCGTTTGAGTTCGTCATCCAGAGGCAGGCGTTCGAGGCCAGTCACAATGCCGCGGCCGTTCCAGACGGGGCGTATTCCGAGCATCTGCAGGCCAAACGAGATCAAGACACCGTGCGTGATGGCGGTGTCATGATCTCGTTTGGCCTGCAGATGCTGGGGATTCGCCCTGTCTGGAACGGCCGCGGCATTGTGA
>JBCCYE010000184.1:0-1501 GCA_039190425.1 Pseudomonadota bacterium
AGCCAGTAAGCGCATGGGTGCCAGCAGTTTCGCGAACGGCGGCAAACGTTTGATCGCACTCGACATGCCAGATTACTCCGACTACGCCATCGATATCCCGGCGCCTGGAACCGTCACCTTCGAGGCGCCGCGCAAGCTGGGTGAGATGCTGCGCGAGGTATTTAAGAAGAATGAAAAAGAAGCGAATTTTCGGCTGTTCTGCCCCGACGAGACCAACTCTAATCGGCTGGGCGCGGTGTTTGAGGTGACTAACCGCAATAGCGTCGCAGAGACGATTGGTATCGATGACCATGTGGCGCCGGACGGGCGTGTGATGGAGGTGCTATCTGAGCACTGCTGCCAGGGCTGGATGGAAGGCTATTTGCTCACGGGTCGGCATGGACTGTTTCCGACCTATGAGGCCTTTGCCCAGGTGGTAGATTCCATGATGAACCAGCACGCCAAGTGGTTGAAAACCTGCAACGAGCTACCCTGGCGGCGCGATATTAGCTCTTTCAACTATCTGCTCACCAGCCACGCCTGGCGCAACGATCACAACGGCTACAGCCATCAGGGGCCGGGCTTTATCGATACGGTGCTCAATAAGAAGAGTACCGTGACCCGCATCTATCTGCCGCCGGACACCAACTGCCTGCTGAGCGTGTCTGATCACTGCCTGCGCAGCCGCAATTACATCAACCTGATTGTTTGCGGCAAACAGGAGCAGCTGCAGTGGTTGGATATGGCGGCCGCGCGGGCGCACTGTTCCAAAGGTCTAGGCATATGGGAGTTTTGTTCAACGGGCGACGGCAGCGAGCCGGATATTGTGCTGGCCTGCGCCGGGGATGTACCGACTATTGAAACCGTCGCCGCGGCCTGGCTGCTGCAAAAACACATTCCCGACATTCGCGTGCGCGTGGTCAATGTGGTGGATCTGCTTGCCTTGTCGCATCCGGATCAACACCCGCACGGCATCGACGAATTGTTCTTCAAGGAGTTGTTTACTGCCGATAAGCATGTGGTTTTCACCTTTCATGGCTATCCTCGAGTGATTCATGATCTAGTGCACGGCCGGCCCAATGAGGGTCGATTTCACGTGCGTGGTTATCTGGAGGAGGGTACGACAACCACTCCATTTGATATGGTAGTGCTGAATCGGGCCAGCCGTTTTCAGCTTGCGCTGGATGCCTTGAAGTCCCTGGGGCGTGAAGATAGCCATAGTCGACAGCTCGATCTGCTGCTTCGCGAAAAGCTCAAAGCGCATGAGGTTTACACGCGGGAACACCTGCAGGACTTGCCCGAAATTCGCAACTGGGTGTGGACCGATGACTTTAGCGATCCGCCCGAAGACCTCGCCCCGCAGCGCGCCGAGGCAGTGGCGAAGCAATCGTTTACCGACGCCTGAATATAGCCTCCGCTAAAGGAATGGGCTTATTAATGGATCACAGTGTTGAGCTCTGGTTACGTCAGGCGCGAACGTGTTAGGTGCGAAAAATGTATCTTAGTCACGCAACGTTCTACT